>NZ_JBQFZC010000003.1:0-513870 GCF_056542025.1 Ruegeria sp. AF2
ACCCGCATGAAACCGCTTCCCCATCAAACGGCCCTGCATGTCAACCAGACAAACCAATACCGTATCAATCTCGCCAGACGAAACCTCAGCCTTCAAATGCTCAAATGTCAGCATGCAATACCTCTGTGATATGCGAGAATTTTCGACGAAAATTCTTTGTCCCTGTAACGACCGGCCCGCGAAAGAACGGGCCGGTCAAGTATTTTATCCGTAACGATAGGGCCGCCCGGCCTTGAGCATTTCGGCGTTGTAGCGCTTGAAGATATCCACGACCTTTGCCTTGGTCTCGGATTCCGCAGCAATTTCGTCCCAGAACTTAACAGCAGCTTCTTCAACCGTCGCCCACTCTTCATCCGGGATGGTCGTCAATTGCATCTTGGTACCGTTAACCCGCAGGTTGGCTTCGCCGCCCCAATACCACCACTGGCGGTAGTAGTGCGACTGGTCACAGCAGACCTTGAACAGAGTTTGCAGATCTTCCGGTAGCTCGTTCCAGCGATCCATATTGGCAAAGAAGTGGCCGGCCCAGGCCCCCGAAATGTTGTTGGTTAGGAAGTAGTTAGTCACATCCGCCCAACCCACGGTGTAGTCTTCGGTGATGCCCGACCAGGCAATACCGTCCAACTCGCCGGTTTGAACTGCAACTTCGATGTCTTCCCACGGCAGCGTGACGGGAACAACGCCAAACTGGCTGAGGAACCGGCCTGCTGTCGGGAAGGTGAAGATGCGTTTGCCCTTCATATCCTCCAGCGAATTGATCGGATCCTTGGTCGCAAAGTGACACGGGTCCCACGCGCCGGCGCTGATGTGTTTAACGCCAACCTTCGAATACTCTTCATCCCAGATCTCGTTCAGGCCCCACTGGTTGAACAGCACCGGCACGTCCAGCGAATAGCGCGAAGCGAACGGGAAGTAGCCGCCGAAAACAGTGACTTCGGTGGGCGAGGCCATCGAGTCATCATCCGATTGAACCGCGTCGATGGTTCCCTTCTGCATAGCGCGGAACAGCTCTCCGGTCGGGACCAGTTGATCGGCGTAGAACAGCTCGATCTGCATACGGTCACCGGCGATCTGGTTGAACATCTTGATAGCCGGGTCGATCACATGCTCGGCCAGTGCAGGACCGGCATATGTCTGCATCCGCCATGTGATCGTGCTTTGCGCCAGTGCAGGCGTTGCCAAAGGTGCCGCCGCAACCCCTACCCCCGCAGTTTTCAGAAACTTACGTCTTGTCGTCATGTCAATTTCCTCTCCGTTTAAGTTTGGGTGCCCGTGTGTCGGGCCTTCTGGTTAATTTCCGTAAACATACCCGGGCAGCCACAAGGCGATCTCGGGGAATATCATGATTATTGCGAGCGCCAGGATCATCACCCCGACAAAGGGCACGATTGAGCGGTAAATGTCCCGCAGGCTGATTTCTGGTGGAGCCATTGCGCGCATCAGGAACAGGTTGTAGCCGAAAGGCGGCGTCATATACGCGATCTGGGTGGTGATGGTGTAAAGTACACCGTACCAGATCAGATCGAAACCAAGCGCCCCCACGAGCGGCACATAGAGCGGCGCCACGATGACGAGCATTGCGGTATCGTCCAGGAACGTGCCCATGATGATGAAGCTGAGCTGCATCAGGATCAGGATCAGCCACGGTGACAGCCCCAACTGCTCGGTGAACAGGTTCTCGATGGCCTTGACCGCGCCCAGCCCGTCAAACACCGCGCCGAAGCCCAGCGCCGCAAGGATGATCCACATGAACATGCACGAGATGGCCAATGTTTGCTTGGTACAATCCTCGAAAATCTTCCACGTCATCCGACGTTTGAGGACTGACGCCACAAGCGCCGCCAACGCTCCGATGGCCGAACTTTCTACCAATGAGGTCCAACCATTCACGAACGGCAGCATCATCGCAGCGAAAATCATCAATGGCAGTGCCCCGGCCCAGAGCAGACGGAGTTTCTCGGACCTTGGGACCTCGTGCGCGTCTTCCATCGCTGGTCCCAGATGCGGCTGAAGCCGGCAACGAATCCAGATGTAGAGGATGAACAAAGACGCCATCAGCAGCCCCGGCACAATGCCTGCCAGCCAAAGTTGACCGACGGGTTGCCGCGCGATCATGGCATAAAGCACCAGAACTACCGAGGGCGGCACAAGAATGCCCAAGCTCGACCCGGCCTGAATGACCCCCGTCACCATGGTCTTGTCGTATCCGCGCCGCAGCAGTTCAGGCAGCGCAATCGTCGCCCCGATGGCCATACCTGCCACGCTGAGCCCGTTCATGGCCGAGACCAGCACCATCAGACCGATGGTGCCGATGGCAAGCCCACCGTTCACCGGCCCCATCCAGACGTGGAACATGCGATAGAGGTCATCGGCCAGACGACTTTCGCTCAGGACATAGCCCATGAAGATGAACATCGGCAGGGTCAGCAGCGGGTACCATTTCATCAGCTTCATCGCCGCCGAAAACGGAATGTCCTGCCCGCCTGTCCCCCAGAGCGCCAGTGCCGCAATGGCTGCGACGGCACCAATTGCACCAAAGACGCGCTGCCCGGTGAACAGCATCAGCATCATCGAAGCGAACATGAAGATTGCGATAAATTCCTGGCTCATGCCCGCGCTGCTCCGATCTCTTGCCCGTTGATCCGCGCAATGTCTTTGAAAAATTCTGATATCGCCTGCAGCAGCATCAGGAAGAAGCCGAAGACCATGATCGCCTTGACCGGCCAGATGTATGGCCGCCACGCAGTGGAGGATCGTTCTAGCCGTCCGACTTCTTCGCTGCCGGTCAGAAGGCCTGTGAAATAGGCGACAGGCTCATCACCCCAATAGCCCAGGCTGTACGCCGTGGATCCAAGCCCACCGTAGAACAGTACACCCAGATAAAGGATCAGCAGCAGTACCGTGAAGGCATCGAACCAGGCTTTCCGGCGATGGCTCCAATTATGATAAAACAGATCCATTCGCACGTTCGAGCCCAGTTGGATCGAATATGGCCCCCCCATGATGTAATAAGTCACCATCGCAAACTGCGCCATTTCTAGCGTCCAGAGCGAAGGCAGAAAGAAGGTCTTCGAGATCGAGGACCACAGCAGGATGCCCATCATCACGAACAGGCCCCACATCATGACCCGCCCGATCCGGTAGTTCACCGCATCGACTACACGCACATATGCTGACATTGCCTTGATCATTCGCCCACCCCGCTACAGAACGGAGCAATGGTACGATTGATCCACGGGGCCAGACAATCGGCCATGACCCGCTGCTGCTCGGCTGTCTGAATCAGATCATTCCGGATCTCGATCATGACGTTCAACAATCCGTTGGGCGCTGCGTGAAGATCCAAAGTGTGCGCCACCCCGTCTGCCGCCGAATAGGGTTCGTTCAATCGAGTAACCAGGGGCAGCTCGTGCGCGGCGCTGGCCAACATCGCCTTGGCAAAGCGGGCGTCCTGGCCATGCAGCAAACCAAGCTCAACATCGCGCGGTGTTCCGCGGTATATCGGCGTGAAACTATGAACCGTCACCATGAGTTTTAGCGTGCGGTGATGACGGATCAGAACATCCTCTAGCCCTTGGCAAAACGGTACATATACGCCTTCGATCCGCTGCTGACGCGCATTGGCGCTCAGTTCAAGGTTCGCCGGGATCGGTGTGTCTTCACTGCATTCCGGCATAGCATCGGGGGCTTCGGGAGGGCGGTTGCAGTCATAAACCAGCCTCGACACCCCGCCATGCACCAGCACGCCGTTCAACTGCTGGGCCAGTGCCTGTGCAACCGGCAGCGCGCCCGGGTCCCACGCGATATGGCTGCGCAGTGCCTCGGCACTTAGCCCCATGTCCCCCAGTCCGTCCGGGATACGATCCGAGGCGTGTTCGCACACCACCACAACCGAAGGCTCTTCCGGCGCGTCGTCGATGTGAACGACGGGACCGAAATCAGGCTGAGCAGAGGTGAGAGTGGCGCTACGTGATTCCATTTGGAAAAAATTCCACAGAGGTTCTTAACCTGTCAATAAATTTCCTGTATAAAATTCTCCAAGTCAGATTGCATTGTCAAATTTTCCACATAAACATGGGTAGAAAGGGAAAGGAGTATTCCGTGCGAGTGACAGAAAGGCTCCTTGCGCATCGCGAAATGATGACACCGACCGAGCGGCAGTTGGTCAACGTGCTGCTGGATGATTACCCCATGGCAGGGCTTGGCAGCATTACCGAGTTGGCCAGTATCGCCTCGGTTTCCACCGCCACGGTTGCGCGGATGCTTCAGAAAACCGGCTTTGATGGCTATCCGCAGTTTCAGTCCGCGATACGCAGCGAAGTGAAAGAGATGATCTCGGGGCCCGTCGCCAAACGGGATGTCTGGCAGAATGACTTGCCTGAAGAACACATTCTCAACCGCTACTCCCGCCAAGCGCTTGAGAACCAGCGGCGTTCGATTGATGAGGTCGACCCGGATGAGTTTGACAGTTTCTGCCGTATGCTTTGCGATCCCAAACGGCGTGTTTTCATCACCGGCGGACGCATAACCGGGACCCTGGCGCAATATCTCTACCTCCACCTGCAGATGATCCGTCCTGATGTGAAGCTGCTGTCAGACGCAGCGTCGTGGACTCACGATCTGCTCGAAGTGCGCGAAGGCGACGTGCTGGTGGCCTTGGATGTGCGGCGCTATGAGAACACCACTTTGCTGATCGGACAGCTTTGCCATGAACGCGGGGCCGAGGTTGTCCTGCTGACGGATCAATGGCGATCCCCCATCCACCGGCTGGCCAAACACACCTTTGCGGTAAGGATCGCAGTGCCTTCGGCCTGGGATTCCATGACTTCGCTGATGGTGCTATTGGAATGCGCCATTGCCGAAATGCAGGAACGTCTCTGGGACAGTGTCAAGCAGCGCACGGACGAGTTAGAGCAGGCCTTTGACCGGACGAAGCTGTTTCGCAAGTTCGGCCAAAGCTCGGGGTCCTGACGTCAGGTAGCGACGTTTCATAAGGTACAACTGCGCGTGAGCCCTGTTGTCAGATGCTGCGCAGACCGTACACTCCGGCGTATGACATTCATCGCTGAAAACCAATTACCTCTGCTGATACTGGCCTTTATGATCGGCCTGTTTGGCACGGGATTTCTGTTCCGCAAACCTGCAGGGCATCGGGCGTGGAAACTGGCGGATCTGGTCTGGGTCGTATTGGGTGGGATCGGTGCACTGGTCGCCGTGTTGGCCGGGCTTTACACCTCGGACAGTTCGCGGCTGGACCGGCAGATCGACGTTGCTTATGCCGCCACGCTTGCATTCGACCGTGATGCCGCGCGGTTTCGGCTGAGGTTCTGTGACCCCGCTTACGACCCGGATACAGCTGTTTTGTGCGAAAAGGTAGAGTTTCTGTCCGCCTCAACCGCAAGCAATGCCGATTTACCGTTGTTTATCGCGGTCACGAACGAAGTAGCCCCGCTTCAAGGCCTGCATTTTCTATTCGGCCGCACGTCGAGTGATGACATGGATGAGGCCCGCGAGATGGCCGCGAAAGCGGATGCCTTCAGCATCGATCAATTTCTCGTCTTCACATCTCTGGACGATGATACACAAACCGCAATTGACAACATGCGGCGCAAGGTGCCTGCGATTGCTGGTGATTATCTGATCCTGGCCCAAAGCTATGACGATCTGATCGAACAGGTCGGCAAGCTCAAGGATGAATGGGAATATCTGCAGGCGAATGCGCATATTTTGGTACTGCAGATCATTGCCCTATGTCTGGTAAGTTTTGCTGCACCGTTCCGTCTGGGCAAATCCATCGTTGAGCTACGCACAGCCTTCAACGCCGATACGACTGCGCCAGCAGATGCGGATCAGCCCCCAGAAAGTACCGCGCCAGAGTCCAAAGGTTCCGCGCGCCCCGCCGAAACCAACCCTGACGGATATAGCGTTCCGCACTCGTAACCGCGTCTGCTTTCAACAGCACCGGGCGCGGCAAAGCGCGGATCAAGGCGACATCCTCCATCAGTGGCTGATCTGGGAATCCTCCGACAGAGTCATATTCCCTGCGACGCACCAACAGCCCCTGATCGCCGTAGGGCAAACCAAACACTCTGCTACGCAGGTTGGCCCAACCGGCAACCCAGCGGGCACCAATCCCACTGACGCGAAACCGCAATCGGAAGGCTGCTGGTCTGTGCGAACGCAGATGCTCTGCCACGATGGCGCTCCAGCCTGACTGCAACTCGGTGTCGGCATGCAGGATTAGCAGCCAGTCGCCAGATGCTTTGGCACACCCCCTTTGCAACTGCCCTCCCCTTGACGCCGGGCCTGTTACGATCTTGGCTCCGGCTTCATCCGCCATCTCAAGTGTTGGGTCCTCTGAGCCGCCATCGGTCACGATTAACTCTCGGATCAGGCCTGAATGAAGCCCTTCCATCAAAGCCTGCAGCGTTCCCGGCAGGGAATGCCCCGAATTCAGGGTCGGAATCACGATGCTGATCGGGGCGGACACGTCTGAAACCCTCTGGTCATGGCGGCGCGATTTCCTATATCACGAAGCCAGACGAATTGACGAGGATCAACCCATGTCCAATCGCCGCATTCTGCGCCTGACCGGCAAGGATACTGATAGCTTTCTGCAGGGGCTGATCACAAATGACGTGCAGCGGCTGGACGACGGGCTGGTCTACGCCGCCCTTCTGACCCCACAGGGCAAGTACCTGGCTGACTTCTTTCTCAAACGAGACGGTGAGTCGGTGCTGCTGGATGTGGCCGATGTGCTGGCCGACGGGCTTGCCAAACGACTGACTATGTACAAGCTGCGTGCAGATGTGACCATCGACCAGACCGACCTGAACGTACAACGCGGCACCGGCCCCGCGCCCGAGGGCGCCCTACCCGACCCGCGGCATCCTGATCTGGGATGGCGCGCTTATTCTACCGCTCTGGAAAGTGATGACGGTACGGACTGGGATGCGATCCGCGTCAGTCACTGTATCCCCGAAACCAGCATCGAACTGACGCCAGACAGCTATATTCTTGAGTCCGGGTTCGAGGCGCTGAATGGCTTGGACTTCAAGAAGGGCTGCTATGTCGGACAAGAGGTCACCGCGCGCATGAAGCACAAGACTGAGTTGCGCAAAGGTCTGCGCGTTGTCGAGATCGCGGGCACCGCTCCGGTCGGGACCGAGATTCACTCCAGTGGTAAACCCGCCGGGGTGTTGTTTACACAGTCTGGCGGAAAGGCGATCGCATACCTTCGGCTGGATCGCGCGGGGGACGAGATGCAGGCAGGTGGCGCGACGCTAAAACTGCCAGGTTGATTTTGTTGCTGAACCGGCACGCCCATTCTTTTGAAACTGTTTGCGTATTTGACGCGGCCGGGCCGCGCGGTATCACTGACTGCAATTGGCCTAACGGGATACGTGCATGTTTCGCCTCTATACCGCGATATGGCGTGTCAGCGCCGGACGGCAAATCATCCTTATTCTGCTGTCATTGGCGGTGGCTGCGCTGGCGGCTGCTCCGCTTGAGTTCCAGCGCGACATCGTCAATCACCTGACATCTGATAGCATCGAAGTGGATCGCCTGCTGTTGCTGGGCGCTGGGATGATGGGCGTCATCCTGTTGAGCCTCACGTTGAAATGGGTGCTCGGGTATCGCTCTGGAACGCTGGGCGAGGACATCATCCGACTGATCCGGGGACGGTTGCTTGCCCGATCAATCGATCTCAGCGAAGAGGGGCAAGACCTTCGTTCGGGCACGATGACAACGGCCGTATCCGCTGAGGCGGAAGAGCTGGGTAAGTTCGCAGGCGGTGCATTTTCTGACCCCGTGGTGCAAATCGGCACATTGATCAGCGTAATCGGCTACATCTCTTCCACCCAACCGGGGCTGGGCTTGATCGCACTTTCCATGATCGTTCCGCAGATCATTATCGTTCTGGCCTCTCAGCGAAAAGTGAACATCTTCGTGGCCGAGCGTGTTCGAATCCTGCGCAGCGCGACCGACCGCTTGACGCACGAGGATATCGAGGCGGCATCGCGAGCGATTGAGAAACAGTTCGACGAGATATTCGAGACCCGCCGCAAGATGTTCATCTGGAAACTCTCGGCCAAGTTCCTGCTGAGTGTCATCAATGGCGCAGGGACTGTTGGGATTCTGATGCTGGGCGGCTGGCTGGTGTTGCAGGGTAAAACCGATGTCGGCACCGTCGTGGCCGCGATAAGCGGTCTCGGACGCATTCAAGGCCCGACCGCTTTCTTGATCGCATTCTACCGACAGGTCAGCGCCAATCGAATCAAGTACGAACTGATGCTGGAGCTATTTGGAGATCATCCCGAGCGCTATCGCATTCGGACCTAAAAAAGGGCCGCAGAGCGACCCTTTTGCACCGAACTATCGTCCGCTTACGCGCGTTCGGAATACTCCATGGTCTCGGTATTCACTACGATCATCTCATCCTGCCCGATAAAAGGCGGCACCATGACCTTGACGCCATTGTCCAGAACCGCTGGCTTAAACGAGTTCGCCGCAGTCTGACCCTTCACAACTGGCTCGGTCTCGACGATCTTGCAGGTCACTTTTTGGGGCAGCGTGGCGTTCAGCGCCTCGCTTTCGTAAAACTCCACAACGATAGTCATGCCGTCCTGCAGAAACGGGCGGCGCTCACCCAGCAGTTCCGAAGGTAGTTCGATCTGCTCGTAGGTCTCGGAATCCATGAACACCAGCATGCCATCGGATTCGTACAGGAACTGCTGATCCTTCTGCTCAAGGCGCACGCGTTCGACTTTGTCGGCCGAACGGAAGCGTTCGTTCAGCTTTGAGCCATTGCGCAGGTTGCGCAGCTCGACCTGGGCAAAAGCTCCGCCTTTGCCGGGCTTTACGTGATCCACTTTGACCGCCGCCCACAGTCCGTCATTATGCTCAAGCACATTGCCGGGGCGAATTTCGTTCCCATTTATCTTGGGCATGACTTAAATCCTTCACAAACGGTTGATGCGTCAGTTCTCGTCCCTATATCTGGCGTGACCACACCTGACAAGACAACGAAACCTAGTGCTGCACCTGCAGCGAGCCATGCAAATGACGCAACGCAACTATGCATTTTAGGTGTATCCGAATCGCATGTAATAGGTCATAAGGACCGTCACGCCGAAAATTGCAAGAGCAAGAAAAACAGGAAAGACGAGATGAGAGATTTCGTTGACGGCACTGCCTTTAACAACGAACAAGGCAATCGTGCACGCAAACTTTTCGCAGCCGTTGTACTGGCTGCTCTGGATGATGCCATCGCCGACGACAAGAAGTATGGCAACGGACCGGAACAAATTGCCCGTTGGGCACGTTCGCGCGATGGGCGCGAAGTACTATCGTGCGCCGGCATCGACCCCAATGAGCGGGTTGTAGGCGGGCTGATGGAATTTGTTGGTCGCGGCGTACGGACGTCTGTCGCCCTGTCCCGCGAAGAAAGCGAACGCCGGAATGCGGCTCAGCAGGCCGAAGCTGCCTGATTGTTCCCCGCATCCGATTGAAAAAACGCGCCCTGACATCGGGGCGCGTTTTTCTTTGGGCTGATTGGTCAGATCAAAAATACATGATCCATTGCCGCGCCACCCAAAGCTCGGCCGCCAGTAACAGCGCAAAGAACAGTTTTGCCGAAACCGACAGGCCGCGCTGCCAAAGCACCACATAGGCGGCAATGCAAATCGTCACTGAGATCGGCGCGATCCAAGCCGCATGATGTGTGCTGTCCCAATAGCTGATCGGACTGTGAAAGACCCATGAACTGATCGGCCAGAACTGCGGTCGGCCATCGCCTGCGTGCAATAAGAAATCCATCACCAAATGAAGTATCCCTGCGGATGCGCCAATGGTTAGCAGGTGCCAGCCGCGCCACAGCCCGAGTGCAAGTGCCATTCCCCACAAAATGAACGAGTTATCGATGGCGAATACGGTTTGCCACGCGGGTGAAAAGTAAAGCTGATCAAACACCACCTGTGCCGGGATGTTCAGGATGTGCAGCGAAACGCCGGCCATCAGGTATAGCGACAAATCCGGCAACAAGGACCCAAACAGAGCTGCCCATAGCGTCGCGCCCCGGGCCGGGCGCGCAAAAACAGCAGCACCGATCAAAAGATGCGCAGGCGTATTCATATGGGGCTTTTCCTTTGGCCTTAAATCAGGTCATCTGCGCCCGAGCATAGGAGACAGGCCATGGCGCGGTCCATCATGATTCAAGGCACCGGCAGCAATGTCGGCAAATCGGTTTTGGTGGCCGGGTTGGCCCGCGCCTATACGCGACGCGGGTTGCGCGTGGCTCCGTTCAAGCCGCAGAACATGTCGAACAACGCCGCTGTTACGGAAAACGGCGGCGAAATCGGGCGCGCGCAAGCCCTGCAGGCGCGGGCGGCCAAACGACCGACGCATACGGATATGAACCCAATCCTGCTCAAACCCGAAACTGATACCGGCGCGCAGATCATTCTTCAGGGCCAGCGCGCAGGTACAATGAAGGCGGGCGATTATCGCAAGGACAAGTCTAAACTGCTGGGGGCGGCTCTGGAAAGCTTTGAAAGGCTTTGCTGCGACGCTGATCTGGTGTTGATCGAAGGCGCGGGCAGTCCGGCAGAAACTAATCTGCGCAAGGGTGACATCGCCAATATGGGATTTGCCTGTGCCGCACAGGTTCCGGTGGTTCTGGTGGGCGACATTCATCGGGGTGGCGTGATCGCTCAGATCGTGGGGACGCAAGCCGTCTTGGAGGCCGGGGACCTTGCGATGATCCGGGGTTTTGCCATCAACCGCTTCAAAGGCGATGTCTCCCTGTTCGATGAAGGGCGCGACGATATCGCATCCCGGACCGGCTGGCCCTGCCTGGGCGTGGTGCCCTGGTTCCATGATGCATGGAAGCTGCCGGCAGAAGACATGATGGACATCCGCTCTCATACCGGGGGGGCATGCAAGATCGCTGTGCCTCAGCTTGAGCGGATGGCCAATTTCGACGATCTCGACCCGCTTTCCGCCGAACCAGGCGTTACGGTCGAGATCATCCCAGCAGGCCGCCCCCTGCCCGGAGATGCCGATCTGGTGCTGTTGCCGGGCAGTAAGTCTACAATCGGCGATCTGGCCTATTTCCGGGCGCAGGGTTGGGATATCGACCTTTATGCCCATGTCCGCCGCGGGGGTCATGTTCTGGGCCTGTGCGGGGGTTATCAGATGCTGGGCAAAACCATCTCGGACCCCGATGGCGTCGATGGACGCCCCGGTCGGGTCGAAGGGCTGGGATTGCTGGATGTCAGCACGACAATGGCCGGAGAAAAGCAGGTTATCCTGCGCTCAGCAACCGCCCTGCCCGGTCATGAACCCGTCAGCGGATATGAGATCCACATGGGCCGTACTGATGGCCCGGATTGCGCTCGGGCCTGGCTGCAGATCGAAGGTCGCCCGGAAGGTGCCGCCAGCGCCAATGGGCGCATACGCGGCAGCTATCTGCATGGGATTTTCACCTCGGACACGTTTCGCGCCAGCTATCTGGCAGAACTTGGCGTGACATCGGAAACAGCTTACGAAGACGGCGTCGAACAAGTGCTGGACGACCTTGCCGACCATCTGGAACAGCATATGGATCTGGATCTGCTTCTCGCGATGGCGCAGACGCCACGCACCAGTTAGACCTCAGTCAACATCCGCTGCGGCGATCGCCCGCGTGATCTCACGCCGAACCATCTTGCGCAGGTTTTTCGTGATCCGTTCGCCCAGCGCGCCCTGCAGCTCTTCCCGGACGATCTGGGCGACGAGTTCGCGCAATTCCTCTTCTCCGATTGTCACATCGGTCGGCTTCTGTGCCATATCTTCCACCACCTCCGGGTCGCGAATAAATGTGGCTTCGGATTTTGGTTCAGCCGCCTGAGACTGCGCAAAAGCTCTGTCTGCCGGCCATTCAACAGCCTGCGTCTTGGTGCCAGAGTAGTCGTCATCGCTCTCGCCATCGGGCTCCCACTGATCCTCGGTGCGCGCGATAGCAGCTTCCAAAGCTTCAATCTTGGCGCTGAGGCTTCCCGCTAGGTCGCGCTTTGGTGCGTCTGCCTTGGCGTCGACATCACCAGCGCGCACAATATCGCTGGGTTGCAGCCGCATCGGTTCGGCAGGGTTGCTTGGCGCATTTGCGGCCTGCTTTGGGGTACTGTCACCCGCGCTATGCTGGGGCATCAGTTTCAAGGGCGCGGCCTTCTTGGCGATCAGCGGTTCATTGCTGACGCGCAGCGCATCCGTTAAAACCAACCGGCCCGGCTTGGCAGCCGGGGCCGTCGGAACAAATATGAATTCTGATTCGTCATGCGCGTCCTCGTCGACCATTCGCTTAACCGACGAAAGAACGTCCTGAATATTGGCGCTTACAACACGATCTGACATTATTTTCTACCGCTCTAACCTAGGCCCGATTGTAGCCAATCTGAGCCAGCGCCACAACAGGTAGCGATGCCCTTTAGTCGCGGCGCAATGCCTTGAGCACTCGATCCAGATCGCGGCTTTGCTTACTGACCTGCGACGGCGCCTTTTTCACGAGGTTGTAATACAGGGTCGGATCATAGATCTGCACTGCAAGACCCAAACGCTCTGCCGTCAACAGCCCCTGGGCTTGCAGCAGTTCATATGCAGCCCGCGACCGCTCGGTCCGGGATGCTACCTCGGCCAATTGCGCGTCCAGCAAATCCTGCTGGGCATTCAGGACGTCCAAGGTCGTCCGTGCACCCAACGTTGCTTCTTCACGAATACCGTCAAACGCCACCTGCGAAGCACGAACCCGTTCTGTTGACGCCCGCAGGCTTGCAGTTGCCGCCTGAAACGCAGCATAGCGATCGGCAACACCTTGTGTGATGTCTTTCTGAACGTTCAGAAGGTTGGCACGCGACGCATCACGAGTTGCCATCGCACGACGCACCGCTGCCGCCAGACCGCCACCGGAATAGATCGGCTGATTGAAGTTCAGTGAGATCGTCGCATCGTTGATGTAATCGTCATTGTCGTAGCTCTCGGTAATGCCCGCATCCGCATTCAGGCTGACATTCGGACCCAGATTTGCACGCTGCTGCTGCACGATCAGGTCCAGCGCACGCACCTGATGCTGTGCGGAAAGAATCGCAGGGTGGTTACGCTGAGCCAAATTCACCGCATCCGCCTCTGAACGCGGCAGGTTGGGCAGCCTTGGCTGGCCAGCCGTCCGCCCAGGTGTCTTGCCAACGGCGTTTACGTATTCAGCCTGAGCAATGCTCAGGTTACCACGTGCGACCGCCAAATCAGCCTGAGAGCTGGCCAATTGTGCCTCGGACAGGGCAACGTCTGTACGTGTAACCTCACCTACTTCAAAGCGATCCTGCGATGCGCGCAGTTCTTCCGCCGACACTTCCACGTTGTTCTGGCGGATCGCGACCGTCTCTTCCTGCAGCAGAACACCCAGATAGGCGTTCGCGGCTCTGATCAGGATTTGTTGTTCAATATCAATAAGAGACTGACGGGTGGATAGCACAGTTTCCTGCGCCGATTGCTTGCCAAGGATGGAAGCGCCACCGTCATAGATCAACTGGCTCAGCGTGAGACCGGAAAAAAAGCTCGAAGGCTCGCGCGTCGTGATCAAGCTGCTCGTGTTGGTGCGCGTGTAATCCCGGCTCACCCGCACGGTCCAGTTGATGATCGGACGCAGCGCTGAGAGCGCAATGGCGACATCTTCATCCGCTGCGCGTAACAAGGCACGGTTCTGCTCAAGCAGGCCGCTGGTGTTATACGCGCCGATGAATGCATCGGTCAGATTATCTGCCCAAACCGACCTTCCGGGCATCACACTTAATGCAACACCAGCAGCCAAAGTCAGGCCTTTGACCAGCTTTCCTGTCGTCGTCCCGCGCATAACTAAGTCCTCTCAAATCGAAATTACGCAACCACCAGCGCAGTTTGCGCCGGTGTTTTCAAGTAATCAAGGCATCAAAATACTTCTATTGCCAACTATAGCGAAAATGCACACTCAGCGCAAAATGCGGGCAAAATCGGTGCGCTAGCATTGAACGCAAATCGCCACGAGACACGGCCTGAGGACTTGAGACCCATACGAACCGTGCCAAGATCACCCTCCATGAACAGGCAAATGATCCGGCCCCCATCCTTGAGTTGATCCAGCAAAGTGTCTGAAAGCTGCTCGACCCCACCCTGAATCATGATCACATCGTAGGGTCCATGCTCAACCGCGCCTTGTTCAAGCGGTCCTTCATGAACAATAGCGTTGTCTACGTCAGCTTCCATCAGAAGCGTCTGAGCTTCAGCCGCCAATGCCGGGTCGGATTCCACGGCCACAACCAACTCTGCCATTCGCGCGGCGATTGCGGTTGAGTAACCCAGCCCCGGCGCGATATCCAGCACCACTTCATCATTGGAAATGTTGACTGCGTCCAACATCTTAGCCAGCGTCCTGGGCTCAAGCAGACAACGTCCATCACCCAACTCGACCAGATCACCAACATAGGCTGCCTCACGTTGCGCATCCGGCACGAAATTTTCGCGCGCAACGCTCAGCATCGCATCAATGATAGGGAACTTGGTCACATCCGAGGGCCTGACCTGAGTATCAACCATCGTAAGGCGCCGGGCTGCGAAATCTGTCATGTGATCGCTCATTCCTTATCAGACTGTTATCTGGCTTTTGCCACATCCGCCTGCCTGCAGCAACGGGCCAGATTGCATTTCCGGGCGCGGCAAAAACGTACCATTGGGGTATTGTCAAATTTCCAAACAAGACAGAAATAATCGCCCTCAAGGCTATGGACGTTCATCCTGAAAGCTGATAGAACGCCCCTCACACCACGGCAAGTTATTGATATTGCTTAAAAAGGCGAGTTGGCGGAGTGGTGACGCAGCGGATTGCAAATCCGTGTACACCGGTTCGATTCCGGTACTCGCCTCCAATTCACTCTAGATCATTGACTTAGGGCGATTACGTTGTCCGCCTTGTGCGCATTTTCCTGGAAAACGACAACACGCTACGCCAGTCCTACCTGTGTCAGCTGCGACGTCACTTCTCCCAAATTATCCAGCTCCTGTACTACGCAGTTCTAGACGGTGTTGGCTGAAAAGCGAAGGCGCTGGCGACAAACTATGTCGCTGTGTTTCAGAATCTGGATAAAAGGCATCCGAAGCCATGAGGAACGACAGGCGGCATAACTCAACTTCCATTGCGTAGATATGTCCAGCGATAGTGGGGCGGCGTAGGACCTTTGTTACGTCCGCCTTGCTGGGTCTGCTCCCAGGCATGGGCCAGAATACCGACCGACCGCGAAAGGCAAAACAAACCCCGTGCCAATGGAGGGGCAAAGCCTAGCTCTGCATAGATCACTGCCGTGACACCATCGATATTCATCGGCACCGGCTTGCCTTTCCGGCGCATCAGGTCGGTTTCCACGGCTTGCCCGACTTTCATGAACCGACCCTCGCAGGCGTCCTGTTCGACTGCATCAGCAACCAGGGCCATCAGCCGGGGTGCGCGCGGGTCCGTCGGTGTATGGAACCGATGCCCGAAACCCGGCAGTATCTTCCCGCGCTCGGCGATCCAGTCGTCCAATGCCTGTTCTGGGCCTTCGGCATGGGCGTCTACAAAGTGATAAAGCTCCATCGCCTGCTCGCCGGCACCACCATGGATGTCACCCAGCATATTAACAGCACTCGCCATCGCGTTGTTAAGAGACAGCCCGCAGGTCACCGCCATTCGCGCAGCCGCGATCGAAGGGGCTTGCGGGCCGTGATCCACGGCGGCGACCAAAGCGGCCTCGAACAATCGAGCCTGCGCAGGTGTCGGTCTGTCACCCTGCACCATAAACCAGATCATTTCAGCGAAACCCAGATTGCCGATCAGGTCTTGAATCGGCTGGCCACGCAGTTCAATGCGCCCGGGCTCCATATCGATGATGGCGGTGCGCCACCAATCGGCAACATCGCTCATATCACCCTCTCATGTCGCAACGTTTCGATCTCTGCGTCCGACAGTCCAAGCTCGGCCCAAATCGAGAGGTTGTCGGCCCCAAGATCCGGTGGCGCGGATCGTGGCATGCGGCGTGCGCCATCAATGACCACTGGGCTGCCCGCAAGGCGTAACCTCTCTCCGTGCGCCGACAGAGTTCCAATCAGCCCGCGACCTGAGAGTTGATCGTCGGACAAAGCCTGCGGAACCGTCATAACCGGCCCGGCCGGTACACCCAACGCATTCAACTCTTGGACCCAATCACTGGATGGACGGGTAGAAAGCGTGCGTTCCAGCTCTTGACGCAATTCATGCCGGTTGGTCTTGCGATCCTCGCGGGTTAGGTAGTCCGGATGCGTCAAAAGGTCGGCGCGGCCCAGATGTTGGGCGAGCGCATGCCATTGTTCGTCGCGATTGGCGGCGATATTAATAGGGTTGTCGGATGTGGCAAAAGTTCCGGACGGGGCCGAGGTTGTGTTTTCGTTCCCATGCGGCGCAGGAGTCACGCCACCGACCAGATAGTTGGACACCACCCACCCCATGGTCGAAACCACCGCCTCGTTCATTGCGACATCAAGGAATGCCCCGCGCGGGTTGGCATTCAAGGCCGCGCTTATGGCAAAGGCCGCCGTCATCCCGCCGACGGTATCTGCCAGAGGATAGCCGACCCGGTAAGGCGCGGTATCCGACGCACCTGTGATTGACATGACACCGCTGATCCCCTGCACGATCTGGTCATAGGCCGGGTCATCCCGGCGTGGTCCATCCTGACCAAACCCGCTGATGGCACAATAAATCAGTCTGGGGTTCTCGGCGCGCAGAACCTGATACCCCAGCCCAAGCCGGTCCATCACGCCGGGCCGGAAGTTCTCGACCAGCACATCGGCAGTCTTGACCAGCCGCTTGAGCAGAGCCTTTCCCCGATCAGCCTTCATATCCAAAGTCACGGATTTCTTGTCTGCATTCTGCGCCAGAAAGCTGATGCCCATGCCGGCCTTGTTCCGATCAGGATCCGCCCCCAGCACACGGGCCAGATCTCCGCTGCCGGGGCGTTCGACCTTGATCACTTCGGCCCCCATCAGGGCCAGTTGGTAGCAACAATACGGCCCGGCCAGGACATTAGTCAGGTCAAGAACCCGGATGCCTGAAAGTGGCTCAGTCGCCATCGGCCACGCCTGCCGCTCGCGCCTTGGCGCGACGTGCGCGGTAACTGGGCAACAGCACCAGAAGGAGGGCAATCACCAACAGGCCCAGCGTCATCGGACGTTCCCAGATAAAGGCGATGCCGTCATACAGCTGCATGGAACGGGCGAAGTTATCCTCCATCATGCCACCAAGGATGAAACCGATCAGCAGTGGTGCCAGAGGGTAATCGGCAAATTTCAGTGCCGTGGCGCAGACGCCGAAGCCGACCAATATCAGCAGTTCCGTGGCATT
Source organism: Ruegeria sp. AF2 (assembly GCF_056542025.1). Classification (NCBI taxonomy): domain Bacteria; kingdom Pseudomonadati; phylum Pseudomonadota; class Alphaproteobacteria; order Rhodobacterales; family Roseobacteraceae; genus Ruegeria; species Ruegeria sp. AF2. The sequence goes on from NZ_JBQFZC010000003.1 coordinate 17,420, forward strand.
GTTCTGCCCGATATAGGCCCCCATGAGGGTGAAGAACAAAATGAACGGGATCAGATAGTTGCGCGGTACTGCAAGCACCTTGGCGATATAGGGGATCAACGGCAGGTTCAGGATCAGCAGCACCAGATTGCCAATGAACATCGACATGATGACAGCCCAGAATACCTGTGGCTCGTCGATCATCAGGCGCGGACCCGGTGTCACATTCAGCGCGATCAGGGCGCCCAACAAAATGGCCGTAGTTCCGGAACCTGGAATGCCGAGCGTCAGCAACGGAACAAAGGAACCGGTACAGGCAGCATTGTTAGCTGTCTCGGGTGCTGCCAGACCTTTGATCGAGCCTTTGCCGAACTCCTCCTGCTCTTCTTTCGGGGCAATATTGCGTTCAACCGCATAGCCAAGGAAACTGGCAATCGTTGCCCCTGCCCCCGGAAGCACACCGATAAAGAAACCCTGCACAGATTGGCGACCAACCACCGGAGCGATGGCCTTTGCCTCGGATCCTGTGATGCGCAGGTCCTTGATTTCGCCTTCGTCGCCTTGCAGGTCCTTGGGTTTGAGAACCAAAAACAGCGCTTCGGGCAGGGCAAACATCGCCATTGCAAGCGTGATGAAACCAAAGCCGGACTGCAGATCCATGATCCCCATCGTGAAACGCGGCAAGTTGAACAGCGCGCCCTCGCCGACAGTGGCCATGATCAGCCCGAGAATGGTCATGACAATTGCCTTGGCCACCTGCCCGGTTCCCGCAAAGGCGGCGATGGCGGATAGACCCACTACCATCAAGGCAAAGTACTCAGCCGAGTGGAACAGCAGTGCGACCGAGGATAATGCAGGCGCAAAGACCATCAGCAGTAGCGCGCCTATCGTACCCCCGGCGAAACTGGCGATAGCGGCAACTGTGAGCGCCTTCCCGGCTTTGCCCTGACGAGCCATCGGATAGCCGTCGAAGCTTGAGGCCACGGTTCCCGCGACCCCCGGCGCGTTCAGAAGAATGGAAGATGTCGAGCCACCAAAGATCGCGCCGTAATAGACACCGGCAAGCAGGATCAATGCGGCGGACGGATCGCCCATCGAAATGGCGACCGGAATCATAATGGCGATGATCGACATCGGCCCAAGACCGGGCAGCATGCCGATGAATGTACCAATCAGACAGCCCGCTATGACCATCAACAAGTTTTGGATGGAGAATGCCGTTTGTAGGCCGATCAACAATCCTTCAAGCATGTCAGCCTCCGAAAACGCCCGGCAAGGGTCGCATGTAGATGCCAAGAACCTCTTGCACGAGGTACCAGACTGAACCTGTAGCGATTACGGCAACCGGCAGCATGACGTGCCATTTGCGTTCGCCCAGAATGAAAGAACCGAGGATCAGGAACCCGGATGTCGAGATCAGAAATCCAACCGGACGCAGGCACAGCGCATAGGCAACCATCAAAGCCAGTAACAGCAGCGCCTGGCCCAGGTGATATTCGCCCAGCCTCCGATAATCGATATCAGCCTCTTTGGGCTCAGCCTTTTCAAAGCCCAACAGAATAATCGTTGTGGCAATTATCCCCAAAATCGACAGCACCTTGGGAAAGGTGCTCGGCCAAATAGGGTTGCGCTGCATGAAGGGGGGCAGACTGCCATCCATCGTGAACCAGGCGGTGTAGCCATATGTCAGGCATATGCCCAGCAAAACGAGCGCGATCCAGCGATCCAGCGCCATGTTTCCCCCTCCTTTGATTTATTGTTGGTTGAGGCAGAGCGGTTGCCCGCTCTGCCCGAGGTATCCTTACAGGAAACCCAACTTTTTCATCAGATCGCCGATCTGCTTTTCCTGCTGTTCCAGGAACGATTGGAAATCAGCACCCGAGTTGTGGATGTTCACCCAACCGTTACGGGCGCGGACCTCTTCCCATTCAGGTGTGTCATACATCTTGGCGATGGCTTCTTGATAAGCGACCAGCTTGTCCTCTGGCAGACCAGGAGCAGCAAAGAACCCACGCCAGTTCACGAAAGTTGTGTCGATGCCCTGCTCTTTCATTGTCTGCGCATCAGGGGCTGCATCCACGCGCTCTTCTGCGGTGACGCCAATGATCTTCACCTCACCTGCATTCGCCAGATCGACAGCCTCCGAGAAACCGGTCGATAGCGCGGCGATCTCACCGGACAGAAGCGCGGCCATCGCTTTGCCACCTGCATCATAGGGGATGTACTTCACGCCCAAAGCGTCCTTGCCTGCCGCTTCCATAACCATCGCCGCGACCAGATGGTCCATCCCACCCGGCACAGAACCGCCGCCGATGGCCGTTGTACTTGGATCGGCGTCATACGCGGCTAGCAGGTCCGCCATTGAATTGATGGGGCTGTCTTTGCCCACAACAATCGCCGCGTAATCACCGATCGTGCCCGAGACCAGTGTCAGGTCGCGGAAATTGTGCGGGAACACTCCGGTCAGAGAGCGGATCACGATCGGGGTCGAGTTGACCATGAGCGTGCCGTGGTTGCTGTCGGCGTTTTCGATCAGATATCCGATGGCTTTACCACCGCCGCCGCCCGACATGTTTTCGTAGGATGCAGTTCCCACGAGACCCGCATTCGTCAGCGCCTCACCGGTGCCACGGGCCGTGCCGTCCCAGCCGCCTCCTGCGCCACCGGGAATCAGAAAGTGGATGCTATCTACGACCTCTTCAGCGAAAGTCGGTCCAGCCAGACCAATAGCGGTCACAGCCGCGATCAGGGCGCGACGGCCCAGTTTGATTGTCGTCATGAATTCCTCCCGTTTGACAACCGGCCGCAGTGCGGCTCAGATTATTCGAAACCTAAACACATCAACCTGACATCAACCTGTCATGGGTGAAATTACTATTGGATCCCGATGAAATTCCTCTTGGTCGAAGACAATCTGGACCTCGCCAATGCCATAAGCTCGCGCATGCGGCTGGACGGGCATGTGGTTGATCACGCAGAGAAAATAGAAGATGCTGTGGCCTTTGTTGAAATCGATGAGTATGACCTGATCCTGCTGGACATCATGCTTCCCGACGGGGACGGGCGGGATTTCCTCAAACGGCATCGCGCCAGCCATCTGGACACACCTGTCATCGTTCTGACCGCCCGCAGTCAAGTGTCGGATCGAATCGGCTCACTCGATCTTGGGGCGGACGATTATGTCACCAAACCCTTCGACCATGCCGAACTTGAGGCGCGCTGCCGCGCAGTGCTGAGACGCAAATCCGGCAAGACCAAAACGACGATTGAAATTGGCGGCGTCGTCTTTGATCCGGTTGCAGGTCATTTGACGGTGGGCGACGATATCGTCTCGCTTCGCAACCGCGAACTGCGCTTGTTGGAACTGCTGATCAACGCCCCGGGTCAGGTGTTTTCTAAGCAGAAGCTGGCGGACCGGTTGTTCTCCTACGACGACAGTGTTTCGGACAATGCCATCGAGGTCTATGTCGGCCGACTGCGCAAGCATCTGGAAAAATCGGAGCTCAGGATCACAACGTTGCGCGGTTTGGGTTACAGGCTGGATCATGGCAACTAATCCAAACGTTTCCGGATCACTCCGAAACCGTCTTGCGCTAACGCTAATCGGCGGTGCCGCGATTCTGGCCCTCGTGCTGTTCTTTGCTGTCCGCGACTATGCAGTTCAGGTTGCCCAGCAAGGTCAGGACAACATTCTGGGTGCCTCAGTCACCTCGATCCTCGATGCCGCGGCGCTGCGTGGAGGCGAGCTTGAAGTCGATATCCCCTATGCCGCCTTTTCAATGCTGAGCACGCCGTCGGACGACCGAGTGTTTTATGCGATCTTTCAGGATGGCGAGTTCCTGTCCGGCTACGAAGACCTGACCCCAACTCAAGGACCCGCTGATGGAAAATGGACCTTTCGCTTCGGTGAGGTGCGTGGTGAAAACGTTCGTCAGGTCAGTGCCAGCCGCACACTGGTCGGGCTGGGAAATCAGACAGAAATCGAAGTGGCCTTGGGACAGACCCAAGATGCGCTGTCGGAGACGCTGGATCAAATCTCACGCAATGCCGGCCTTTTGGGATTGGGGTTCTTTGTGCTTGCGGCTGTATTGTCCTTCTGGGTGAGTTCGGCCACCATCGGCCAGCTCGACAGATTAACGACATCCGTCACCCGTCGGGGACCGCAAGATCTCAGCCCATTCAAAAAACCAGTACCGCGTGAAATGGCGCCTTTGGTGTCATCGCTGAATTCGCTGATGGGACGCCTGGACCAGTCACTCAGCCAATCCGAGGACTTTATCGCCGAGGCCGCCCATAGGGTCCGCACCCCGCTGGCAACGGTGAGGTCTTATGCCGAGGCGACGCTGCAACGGGTCGAGAGAGAAGACAACCGCGAGGCGTTAAGATCAATGATGCGCGCCATCGACGAAAGCTCTCGGGCCGCGGGGCAACTACTGGATCACGCCATGATCACATTCCGCGCCGACCATCTGGAGCGCGAGGATATCGATCTGGTGACTCTGATCCGAGAGCTTGTCCAGCGCTTGACGCCCATAGCCGAAATGAAGGACCTTTCGCTTGCTTTGAGCGGCGATCCGCAGGTCATGTATTCGGGCGACCCCATCCTCATCCAAAATGCGGTGCGGAACATGGTAGACAATGCGCTTAAATATGCGCCAGCGGACAGTACCGTAGTCATCGATGTCGCAGGATCACCCACAGCCCGGATCACGGTCAGCGACCAGGGGCCAGGCTTTCCGCCCGATGAAATCGAAACGCTCACAAGACGTTTCGAACGTGGTCAGAACGCGGCAGGAACCATCGGATCGGGCCTCGGGCTAACCATTGCCCAGGACGTCGCGGTCGCCCATGGTGGCACGCTGGTACTGTCAAACAAAGCGGAGGGCGGCGCATGCGTTATCTTGTCACTCTGATCCTATGCCTGTTCGCCAGCGGCGCAGGGGCTCAGGATTGGGAAGACCGACAAATATTCAACGAAAGTGCCGACGGCCCCCGACTGCGGGTCATTTCCAGCACCGATACCGCCCTGTTTGCGCCGCTGATCGAGGATTTCGTCGCCCAGAATCCAGCGATATCGGTCGAATATCTGGTGACCGGCACGGCCGATATCGACCGACGCGTCCGAGCCACGCCAGAAGCGTTCGACGTTGTCGTTTCCAGCGCGATGGACCTGCAACTGAAGCTCGCGAATGACGGATATGCGCTGGCGCTTAACGATCTTCCGCACCCCCCTTGGGCGCAATGGCATCAAAGCCTGTTCGCCTTCACTTCGGAACCCGCAACCATCGTTGTCAATCGCACCGCGTTCGAAGGACAACCAATACCGCAAACACGGCAGGAACTGATCGAAGCGCTGCGCGCCCGCCCGGATGATTTTCGGGGCAAAGTCGGCACTTATGACGTGCGCCAGTCGGGATTGGGCTATTTGTTCGCCACGCAGGACGCCCGCGCCTCGGAAACCTATTGGCGCTTGATGGAGGTTTTGGGCGGCCTGGACGTGCGGCTGTATTGTTGTTCGGGCGACATGATTAACGACCTGGCGGATGGTACGATCGCGGTGGCCTACAACGTGCTTGGCAGTTATGCGGCGGTACGAACAGAAGGAAAGGATGCCCTTCAGATCATTCTGCCTTCGGATTTTCAGACGACGATGATGCGAACCGCCATGGTAACTGGCAAAAGCCGCTTGCCGGAGGAAGCGGAGACCTTTGTCCGGCACCTGACCACGCTGAATCCGGAATCAATGGCAGCACTGCCACTTCTGGACACGCAGGACTCCACGACCGAAAGCGCAGCGATAGCGCTGGACCCTGCGTTGTTGACGTTCCTCGATACGCTGAAGCGCAGAAAGTTCCTGTCTGCCTGGGAAAGTGCCGCTATTCAAAGATGATCGGACTTAGACAACAACCCTATCCGTCATCGCTGAACTTGTTGCTTAACACTGTTGACGCTGGAAGACACTAGCCAGCCTGGGTTACGTCGCACGAATCTATAATCAGAAAAATGATCTCGGCTCAAAGTTTCTCGACGGCCACCTGCGCCCCCATGATGGCCTTGAGCCGCAGCCCCGCAGAATTTGCCCCGAGGAATTCGTGGAACGCACGCATCACGTCATCTTTCCACCAACCGCGCCTGTGATAATCGTCAAGCATGATTACGCCGCCTTCGATCATCTTGGGCAGCAAAGCATCCAGATCCGTTTTTACGCCCTCGTAGGAATGGTCGCCGTCCAAATAGGCAAACCCGATGCTCTGATCTTCAAACAGGCTTAGCGCCGGTCGCGAATAGTCGCGAATGATCGAAATTTGCCCCTTGGCGATCTCGGTGCTGTATTTACCCGTTACTGCATCGTAGATCCGATCCATATCCTTTTGCGTGCGCGCTCCGGCAAGCGAAGCACCGCCATCCGGGTCTTGCTGTACTTGCCAGGGATCGATGAGGCACAATTTCGAGGGTTGCAGCTCTTCCAGCAGAATCCGCGAAAATTCGCCCTTCCAAACGCCAATTTCAACGCTCAACCGTCCATGCGGCATGGTCTTGAGCATTTCGCGCCGCAGGGAATCCTTCCGTTCGCGCTGCTCAGCTTGCTTCTTGCGGCGATCCTCAGCAGATACAGCTTCACCCATAGACGTCTTCTCCGGTTGAGGAATTTTGCAACGCTTCAACCAGATCAACCCAGTCCGGTCTGGCTCTCAATTCTTCGGCTTTCGACCTGTGCCACTCACATGCTTTATGATGAAGATCTGCCAATTGCGGATCTGCCATCATCTCAGTTTTGATGTCGTGCATAGCCGGCATGTGTTCCAGAATTGAGCGATCCTCAACATCATTGTGGTTCATCATGAGCCAGTATTTGAGCCCTTGATCCTGCCCCACATGATTGGTGCGCCCACGGTCGCGCTTGACTAAAAAGCTATCAGTGCTGCGCACAGCATAATGATGAATGCGCGCGAATTCATGGCTGAAACCACGCCATGCTTTCCATTTCACTTGGTCTGCTGGGTAGAGGTTCCCGCCCGAATCCCGCCACAACACCCCTTCGTATGGCGCGTCAGGGTTCGGTGCATCTTCTGGATTGATCCTGGGACGATGGGCGCGAAAACGGCTGAATTTCCCATTGTTGCGGAACAGCGTTTTGAACCCTTTGGTCCGATGATGCGGATAGCCGTCTTCGGTGGCGGCCAGAAAGAAAGTCTCAGGTACGGGTCGATCAACGAAATCGTTCTGACCCGCGTTTCCGAACATGCGCCAGCAGATCGAGATCGCGTCCGCCACGCCGCTGGCCTCAACGAGGCTTCTTATATCACTATTGGGCAAACGGATATTGATATACTCGTCCACATCCAAACTGAGAATCCAATCCGATGACAGATAGCTTGGGTGATTCCGCGCAAGCGAAAATGCACGAACCTGCGGCGCAGCGCGCGGACCCAGCCTGTTTCGTTGGTGGTGAGCCCAGCCAAGCGCTTGCAACCGTTCGCCCATGGCATCGGTACCATCAGCGCAATCATTGGTATAAATCAGAATGTCATCAAAGCCGATTGCGTGGTTGTAGGCCACCCAATCGATCATGAAAGGCCCTTCGTTTTTCATCGTTGTTACGATGAGAAAGGTCTCATTCGTCATAAGTTGTTCTCTTGCCTGTGCCGGTGTCGGACTCCTGTCGACCTATTTAGAATAGCACCAGAATTTTGTCCAACCAGGTCGCCAGACAGCCGCAATGCTTGCCGATTAATCGATCTACCGACTCTGCGGGATCACCTCGTAACCCGGTTCTTCTGGCTCGTCGTCCAGCATCTCGGTTGGAAACCCTGGCGCCTGGATCTCCAGTCCGGTCGCGTCCTCTAGCCGCCTGATGATGTTCGGGGACAGTTCACGCTCACCATATCGCGCGATGCCATCTTCGAAAATCTTGATCATCAATGGGTTTATCTCAAGGGGAACTCCGGCACGGTCGGCGACCTCCTGAAACAGACCGATATCTTTTTTCACCAGGTCCATGGTGAAGGAAATATCGCGCGAGCCGTTCAGGATGACCTGACTTTCGGTCTCGTGCACGAAGGATGTGCCTGACGATATCTTGATCGCCTCATAGGTGGTTCCAAGGTCCATGCCGGCGGCCTTGGCTGTCACCAATGCCTCGGCGCAGGTGATCAGGTTGGCGGTCGCCAGATAATTGGTCAACACCTTCAGAACAGAGGCCGAGCCCAGATCGCCCGTGTGCAAAATGCGCCGCCCCATGGTGGTCAGGAATGGCAGGATACGTTCAAAAGTCTCACGATCACAGCCTGCGAAGATCGAGATATTACCCGTCGCTGCCCGGTGACATCCGCCCGAAACCGGGCAATCCACCGCTGCGCCGCCTCGTTCGATGACCATTGCGCCAAGGCGTTTGACTTCGGCTTCGTCGGTGGTCGACATTTCCATCCAGATTTTGCCAGGGCCGACCTCTGGCAACATTTCCTGCATCACCGCATCCGAGGCCGCAGGAGAAGGCAAACAGGTTATAACAGCATCGCAATCGCGCATCAGTTGCGCCGGGCTTTTGGCGGCTTTGGCACCCTTGGCGACGAATTCGGTCACCAGATCCGGGTTCAGGTCATGAACCGTCAGATCGATACCGTTTCGTAGCAGCGATCCAGATAGCTTGCCCCCTACATTCCCCAGCCCGATAAACCCTACTTTCATGCGCGGTATCCTCCTGTTCGCATCTTGCTGCCATGCCAGCACGTCGTTGCAGAAGTATCATGCCGCCCAGCGACCCCGACAGGTCGCTTTTTATCCGCTTTTTCACGGATCGGCGCGACTCGCTTGACAAGCAACCCTGCCCTGCCGCATGTCCCTTTCGTTGGTGTCTGCGAGAGCAGATGAAAAGGGAATGCGTCAGCGGTTTTTGCCGTCAAACGCAGCCGCCCCCGCGACCGTGACCGGAGAGGGTGCCCAAAGCCACTGGCAGTATGGCCGGGAAGGCGGGACATCCGACAGAGGCCTCCTCTGACATCCGCAAGCCGGGAGACCTGCCAACGCCCGAAGATGAAACCGGACGGGGTGTTCCGGTGTGGGGCTGTGATCGGCCCGCATGAAACCCCGTCCCCCACGAAGAGGATTTGGGGGGATGAGAGACATGACCGAGACCGCACCGGTCGAACTGCTGGTTTGCACTACCTGCCGTCGCGGGCTGCCTGTCGAGGATGACGCCCAGCGCCCCGGCACGTTGCTGCACAAGGCGCTTGAACAGGCGGGCCTGCCCGAAGGCATTACCTTGAAAGCTGTGGAATGCCTGTCGAATTGCGATGAAGGCTGCTCGATCGTGCTACGCGGAGGACCGGATCGCTGGACTTTCGTGTATGAGCATCTGAACGAGATCGACCATGTCGAAACCATCGTCGAAGGCGCAGCCAAATACCTCGCCACCGAGGACGGTTTGGTCAAATGGCGCGAACGTCCCGAACATTTCCGCAAAAACTGTGCGGCCCGCATTCCCCCGATTGGAGCCCTGAAATGAGCAATCTCGAGAAACTCCCCGTCACTGTGATCACCGGCTTTTTGGGCTCGGGCAAAACCACACTGGTGCGCCATCTGATGCAGAACCCGCAGGGCAAGCGTCTGGCGGTGGTCGTCAACGAATTCGGCGATGTCGGCGTCGATGGCGATATCCTGAAGTCCTGCGCCATTCCTGATTGCCCGGCGGAAAACATCATGGAACTGGCCAATGGTTGCATCTGCTGCACCGTGGCCGATGATTTCATCCCGACCATTGAAGCCCTGATGGCACTAGAGCCGCGCCCCGATCACATCCTGATCGAAACCTCCGGTCTTGCCCTGCCAAAACCGCTGCTGAAGGCGTTCGACTGGCCCGATATCCGCTCGAAAATCACCGTCGATGGCGTGATTGCTCTGGCCGATGCCGAGGCCGTGGCCGCTGGTCGGTTCGCTCCGAATGTCGAGGCGGTGGATGCGCAACGCATGGCAGATGACTCGATTGATCATGAAACTCCCTTGTCCGAGGTGTTCGAGGATCAGATTTCCTGCGCCGACATCATTCTGCTGACCAAGCCCGATCTGGCTGGCCCGGAAGGCGTTGCGAAAACGAAAGAGATCATCGCCGCCGAAGCGCCCCGCCCCCTGCCCGTAGTCGAAGTGGCCGAGGGTGCCGTGGACGTCCGCGTCGTGCTGGGTCTAGAAGCCGCGGCCGAGGATGACATGGACGCGCGTCCCAGCCATCACGACGGCCATCACGATCACGAGCATGACGATTTCGAAAGCATCATCGTTGAACTGCCCGAGCAAACCGATCCGATTGATCTGGTCGCCAAGATTGAACGATTGGCCAACGAGTTGAATATCCTGCGCGTCAAAGGCTATGCCGCCGTTCAGGGCAAGCCCATGCGCCTACTGGTTCAGGCCGTCGGTGCGCGCGTGCGTCACCAATATGACCGCCCGTGGGAGCCCGGCGAAGACCGTCGCTCGCGCCTTGTGGTCATTGCCGAGCATGACGATATCAAAGTGGCCGAGATCCGCGATATCCTCGTGGGTGTAACCGAGGCTGCCGAGTAAGACCTATGCACGTCGTCTTCCGCGAAAGCCATGGGCTCGAAGAAACCGAGACCCCGACCGATCTGGGTCAGAGCCCGGCGGATTTGGTGGTGCTGTCCTTTTCCGACAGTGACCTTGGCGCTTTCGCGGCGGGATGGCATCGTGGAGGTGGGCCTGAAGGACGCATGCCAACGATGCGGCTGGCCAATCTGACGGCGCTGAAGCATCCCCTCTCAGTCGACACATATGTCGAGCAGACACTGGAGGGCGCAAAGGGCATCCTGATCCGTCTGATCGGTGGAGTGCCCTATTGGGCCTACGGCTTGCAGCAGGTTCTGGCGCTGGCGCAGGCCAAAGGGATTGCACTGGCCGTGCTGCCCGCAGACGGTCGCGAGGATACGCGGCTGGATGATTACTCTACCCTGCCTGTCTCGACCCTGCGGCGGCTGGCGCATCTGTGCGACACCGGCGGTGAGGTCGCGGCGCAGGCCGCTCTGGCGCAGATGGCACTGGCTGCGGGGTTGTATGCAGGTCCGGTCATGGGCGCGAAGACCATCCCCGAATGCGGCGCCTGGTGCCCGGATCGCGGTGTGATCCCTGCAGAAAACGCTCTGCCCGGTGATGCGAAACGTATCATCGTAACCTTCTATCGTGCTTATCTGACCTCGGCGGACACAGCCCCAATCGCAGCGCTGATCCGCAGCTTGCGCGCGCGAGGTTTTGAGGCCGTCGGCCTGTTTGCCCCGTCGCTCAAAGCACCAAATGCCGCCGATTGGCTGCGCGAGACTATTGTGGCGCTGAAGCCTTCGGCGATCGTCAACGCCACCTCATTCTCAGGCAAGGGCGCATCAGGCACCTCACCTCTCGATGTGGCAGAGGTGCCGGTCTTTCAGGTGGCGCTGGCCACCTCACGCCGCAAAGCGTGGGCCGAAGCGGAACGTGGCCTTTCACCAGCTGATCTTGCCATGCATGTGGTCCTTCCGGAAGTGGACGGGCGGATCAACGCGGGCATCGTATCCTTCAAAGAGCCGGGCAAACGCGACCCGCATCTCGAATATTCTCGCTTCGCTCATCGGGCTGAACCCGAACGGATCGAAGCCATCATCAACCGCATCTCCGGCTGGCTGAACCTTCACGACAAACCCAGAGCGGAGCAGGTTCCGGCGCTGGTACTATCGACCTATCCCGGCAAAGACTGGCAGATGGCACATGCAGTGGGTCTGGATGCGCTGGCCTCGGCCGAGGCAATGTTGCTCGACCTGCAAGGCGACGGGTATGACACCGCGCCTGCCGAGCCAATTGCTGAAACTCTTCTTGATGCCCGGATTTCATGGCCGCTAGAGGATTATCAGGCGGCGCTGGCGGCGCTACCGGAAACACTCCGCGCCGATCTCAATAAGGTTTGGGGCACTCCCGAAGACGACCCTGCTTTCACAAACGGCGCATTCCACTTCACTGCGCTGCGTCGCGGAAAGGCTCTGATCGCGCTGCAGCCCGAGCGCGGCACACCCGAACTGCGCGATGACGACTATCACCATCTGTCGCGCACACCGCGCCACGCCTACGTCGCCTTTTACTTGTGGCTGCGCAAAGGATTGGGCGCGGATGCGCTGATCCATATCGGCGCGCATGGCACGCTGGAATGGTTGCCGGGAAAATCAGTCGCCTTGTGCAACGAATGTTGGCCCGAGGCGTTAATCGGCGATCTGCCGGTGATCTACCCCTTCATAGTCAACGACCCCGGCGAGGCCGCGCAGGCCAAGCGTCGGATCGGGGCGGTTACGTTGGGCCATATCCCACCCCCGATGAAGGAAAGCGGCACACCAGATCGCATGGTGCGGCTGGAATCGCTGTTGGACGAGTTCTCGAACGCGGACGGGCTAGACCCCAAACGCCGCGATCGCCTGCAGGAAGATATCCGGGACGAGGCGCAGGCGATCGGGCTGGAAAGCGATCTTGGCCTCGATCAGGCCACCTGTACCGCCGAGGCGATCACGCGCATTGACCGATTTGTCTGCGACATCAAGGAAAGCCAATTCGGTGATGGGCTGCATATCTTTGGGCGCGTCCCCGATGAGACGGGCAATTTCGACGCTGCCCCCTCAGCCCAAGCTGAACGCTCTGCCCTGATTGACGCTTTAGCGGGCAAACGAATCGAGGCCGGGCCGTCCGGATCCCCCTATCGCGGGCGTACGGATGTTTTGCCGACCGGGCGGAATCTATATACGACCGACCCACGCTCGGTTCCCACGCGCGCGGCCTACACACAAGGCGTCAAGCTCGCCGAAGAGCTGGTTCGGCGGCATCTGCAGGAAGAAGGCGACTACCCCAAGGGCTTGATCGTCGATCTTTGGGGTTCGGCCACTATGCGCACAGCGGGCGAGGAATTCGCCATGGCGCTATACCTGCTGGGAGTGAAGCCGGTTTGGGATAAAGGGTCTGAGCGGGTCTCGGGCATCGAAGTTTTGCCGATCACCGATCTCAGCCGCCCGCGTCTGGACGTAACACTGCGCGTCTCTGGCCTGTTCCGGGACGTGTTCCCGACGCTTTCAGCGCTGTACGGTCAGGCTGTCCGCGCATTGACCAAACGAGATGAAGCACCCGACTGGAATCCTTACGCCGGTCAGGAGCCTGCGGCGCGGGTCTATGGGCCAGCCCCCGGCAGCTATGGTCTGAACATGACTCATCTGTCCGAAACCTATACGGATGAGGCACGCGTGCAAGCGGGTGAGGCTTGGCTTGATGCCAGTTCCTTCGCTTTGGAAGGCGAGCATATAGCGCAAGATAAGGACGGTATCTCGCAACGCGTCGCCAACGCCGACAGTTTTGTGCACCTACAGGACCTGACCGAGACGGACTTGTTGCTGGCCAATGATTATGCAACGCACGAGGCCGGATTTGCTGCCGCCAAGAAAATCACTGGTGGTACTGCGCAGCTTTATCATCTGGACAATACCAACCCGGACAACCCGCGCGCCCGCACCCTACCCGAGGAAATCAGCCGCGTCGTCTATGCCCGCGCCGCCAACCCGGGCTGGATTGCCGGAATGCAGCGGCACGGGTTCCGGGGCGCCGCTGAAATCGCGGCGACGCTGGATCATATGGCATCTTTCGCGCATCTGTCCGGCACAGTCGCACCGCATCTGTTCGATCTGTACCACGACGCCACGCTGGGCAATGAAGAGGTCGACGCCTTCCTGCAACAGGCAAACCCGCAAGCACATCAGGCCATGCAGGATCGGTTCCGGGCACTGCTGGAGGCAGGGCTATGGCATACCCGCCGGAACTCGATCCGCGCCGACCTGGAGGGGTTGGGATGAGTGCGCCCATCGTGCAGGGCTGGTGCCCCGGTGCCCATCGCCCGATGATGTCCGGTGATGGGCTGGTCGTGCGTGTGCGCCCTCGGCTGGCGCGCCTGGATGCCCAACAGGCGATAGGGCTGTGCGAATTGGCGGAACGGTTCGGCAATGGCACGATCGACCTTACCAACCGCGCCAACCTTCAGCTGCGTGGAGTAAAGGAAACCGACCATCAATCCTTGTTGGCCGCGCTTTCCTCGCTGAACCTGCTGGACGCCGAACCCGGAATCGAAATTCGCCGCAACATTCTGGTCTCGCCACTCTATGAAGCCGGTGATCTGACCGCTCGGCTGACACAGGAATTGATCCAGCGTCTGGCCGAGCTTCCGGATTTACCTGCCAAGTTCGGCTTTGCCATCGACACAGGTTCCGAGCGTTTATTGGCCGATGACTCGGCGGATATCCGGCTTGAACTCGGTTCGGGCAGCCTGATCCTGCGCGCGGACGGGGCCGAAACCGGGCGTGCGGTGAGCGAAGCCCAAGCAATCGACCAAGTGATCGCGTTGGCGAAGTGGTTTGCGCAAACCCACACAACCGAGACCCGCCGCATGGCGCGGACCGTTGCCACATATGGTTTGCCCAACGAGTGGCAAGGCAGCGCGCCCGGCCCCATTGGTGTGCCTCTTCAACCGGGAGCCTGCGCGCAGGGGACACTCTATGGCGCTGCCTTTGGGCAACTACCGGCGCGGCAACTCCATTCACTGATTGAAAACAGCAACCCCACTGCCCTGCGGGTCACACCATGGCGGCTGTTCCTGTTGGAAGGCGGGGCGGCGATACCCGCCCTTGACTTTGTCACAGATGGCACCGACCCGCTGAGAACAACCGACGCCTGCCCCGGCGCGCCATACTGCCCGCAGGCGCAGGTCGAAACCCGCGGTGTGGCGCGCGCCCTGGCCGCGCGCGTTGCAGGCAGCCTGCATGTATCGGGCTGCGCCAAGGGATGCGCCCGAATGGGTCCGGCCGATGTCACTTTGGTTGGCAATTCCGGACGATTTGACCTTGTCAAACAAGGCCGTGCGGGGGATGAGCCCTGCCAACGCGGCCTGACCGAAGAAACACTCATGACCATGGACTTCACCTGATGCCCTATGAATACGAAACCGACGGCGCGGCGATCTACAAGCAGAGCTTTGCCACCATCCGATCCGAGGCTGATCTGGCCCGGTTCGATGCCGATGAAGAACAGGTCGCCGTTCGGATGATCCACGCCGCAGGGATGGTCGGGCTGGAAGAGTTCGTCCATTTCTCGGACGGTTTTGTCTCGGCGGCGCGTTCCGCGCTGGAAAATGGCGCGCCGATCCTGTGTGATGCCCGCATGGTCAGCGAAGGCGTCACCCGCTTTCGCCTGCCCGCTGACAACGAAGTGATCTGCACCCTGCATGACGAGCGTGTTCGCCCTCTGGCTGCCGAAATGAGCAACACGCGCTCTGCCGCCGCGCTAGAGCTGTGGCGTCCGCATCTGGAAGGAGCACTGGTCGCGATCGGTAACGCCCCTACCGCGCTTTTCCACCTGCTGAACATGTTGGAAGATCCCGACTGCCCACGCCCCGCTGCCATTATCGGCTGCCCGGTGGGCTTCGTGGGAGCGGTCGAGTCCAAGGATGCCTTGTGGGAAGCGCAGCCCGTACCCTCCTGCATCGTCAAAGGCCGTTTGGGAGGCAGTGCGATCACCGTAGCCGCAATCAACGCCATCGCGAGCCGCACCGAATGAGCGGGGGAAAGATATACGGCGTAGGCCTTGGCCCCGGCGATCCGGACCTGATGAGTGTCCGTGCGGACCGCCTGCTGCGCAATGCCCGCCATGTGGCGTTTTTTCGCAAACCTGGCCGCACAGGTCAGGCCCGCAAGATCGTCAATGGAATGATCCCCGGCGACGCCATCGAGTTTCCAATGGAGTACCCGGTAACAACCGAAATCCCGGTGACGGATCCAAGGTATAATGAACTCCTTTCGGTGTTTTACGAAGACTGTGCCGCACATCTGAAGTCGCTTACCGAAAATGGTGAGGATGTAGTGGTTCTGTGCGAAGGCGATCCGTTCTTCTATGGATCATTTATGCACCTTTACAATCGACTACGAGATATATCTGAAGTCGAAGTCGTACCTGCCATAACCGGCATGTCCGGCGCTTGGACCGCAACCGGTGACCCGATAACTTGGGGCGACGATGTCCTCACGGTTCTTGTTGGAACCTTGCCCGAGGATACGCTGACTGAACGCATGACCCAGACCGACGCGCTGGTTGTCATGAAGATCGGGCGGAACTTCGACAAGGTAAAACGCGCGCTGAAACAGGCCGGGCTGTATGACCGCGCGTGGATCGTCGAATACGCTCAGATGCCGAACCAACGGGTCTGCAAACTGTCTGATAATTGCGAAGGAATCACGCCCTATTTCTCAATCATACTGGTTCATGGACAGGGACGCCGACCATGAGCGGTTGGGTCAAGATCGCTGGCCTTGGGCCTGGAAACGAAGCACTGGTCACTCCCGAAGTCACTGCCGCTCTGGCAGAAGCGACGGACGTGGTTGGCTACATCCCTTATGTTGCTCGGGTGGCCGAGCGAGAGGGGTTGACCCTGCACGCCAGCGATAACCGGGTCGAGATCGACCGCTCTCAGCACGCTTTGCAAATGGCTGCCGACGGTAAGCGCGTCGTTGTAGTCTCGTCAGGGGATCCCGGCGTGTTTGCAATGGCCGCTGCGGTGTTTGAAGCGCTTGAAAACGGGCCGAAAGACTGGCGTGACATACAGATCGACGTGCTGCCGGGGATCACTGCGATGCTGGCGGCTTCGGCCCGCGCTGGGGCACCGTTAGGGCATGATTTCTGCGCCATCAACCTGAGCGACAACCTGAAGCCATGGCCACTGATCGAAAAGCGCCTCCGACTTGCCGCGCAGGGCGATTTCGCCATGGCGTTCTATAACCCTCGCTCGAAGTCTCGACCGGAAGGGTTTGAAAAAACGCTGGAAATCCTGCGGGAAGAATGTGAGCCGGAACGCCTGATCCTGTTTGCACGCGCTGTATCCCGCGAGAATGAGGCTTTGCGGATTTCAACTCTGGAAGAAGCCACGGCAGATATGGCGGACATGCAGACCGTCGTCATCGTCGGCTCGTCCCTGACCCGCATAGTCGAGCGCAACAGCGCCCCGATCGTCTACACCCCGAGATTCACGCTGGCCAAGGATTAAGTATGCGCCAGCCAGTCCAAGACCTGCGTGACATTTGCCAACTCGGTCCGCTTCGGCAAGGTCGGACGGTCTATCATCAGAACCGGCAAGCCCAGCGCCCTTGCGGCATCCAGTTTGGCCCGCGCGCCGGTGCCACCCGCATTCTTGGACACAATCAATTGCGTATGGTGACGTTCCATCAAGGCCCGGTCCTCTTCAACAGAAAACGGGCCCCGCGAAACGATCACATCGCTTTTCGGAAGCGGCAATGCGTCCGGATCGTCTACAAGCCGCAAAAGATAGTGATGCTGAGGTTGGGCTGCGAAGTCATGAAGATGCATGCGGCCAACTGCCAGGAAGACGCGGCGGGCTGGACCAGCCAAAGCTTCAACCGCAGCTTCAATATCCGGTACGTGCTGCCAGTTATCTCCGTCTTGCGCGACCCAGGCAGGCCGGGTCAGAGCGGCCAAGGGCGTTGCAGCCCTCGCACAGGCATCCACCGCATTTCGGCTCATCTGCGCGGCAAAGGGATGAGTCGCATCGACAACATGGCTGACGCCGTGCTCGTGAATGTACCGCGCCAGTCCCGCTGCACCACCAAACCCGCCCACGCGCATCGGCACGGGTTGCGAGCGCGGGTTATCGACACGTCCAGCGTAGGAATATGTAGCGGGAATGCCTTGATCGGCAACCGATTTTGCCAGAGCATTCGCCTCGGTCGTGCCACCAAGAATCAGGAGGTTGGGCATGTCTGAAACTCCGTGGTTGACCGTTCTGGGTTTGGGCGAAGATGGACTGGATGGCCTGTCCCCCGCAAGCCGTCAAGTGCTGGACCGCGCCGACGTCGTTATGGGTCCGCCGCGTCATCTGTCGTTGATCCCAGACAGCGCGGCGGAACGGATTGAATGGCCAGCCCCATTTGCCGATGGTCTTCCGATTCTGACCGGATTGCGAGGTCGGCAGACCGTTGTTTTGGCCTCGGGTGATCCGTTCTGGTTCGGAGCCGGTTCCGTGATCGCGCGTAATTTCGACGAGAACGAATGGATTGCCCTACCCGGCCAGTCGACTTTTTCGCTTGCTGCTGCGCGGCTTGGTTGGCCGCTTGAAAACACGTTGACCTTCGGGCTACATGCCGCGCCTCTGACGCGCCTTCGCCCTCACTTGGCACCCGGCCTGCGCGCGATTCTCTTGCTGCGCGACGGCAAAGCCGTAACCGAGCTTGCGACCTATCTGGGCGAAACCGATTTTGCCGATTGCACTCTGCACGTCATGGAAGCGCTCGGTGGCCCCCGTGAACGCGCGCGCAGCGTGTCGCTGACCGAGGCGTTGCTTGGAACCTTCGAACATCCGGTTTGTGTCGGTCTTGATGTCGCGGGTACTGGGCGTGCTTTTCCCAAAGCCTCGGGAAAACCCGATGACATCTTTGAAACCGACGGCCAGATCACCAAGCGCCCCATTCGCGCGCTAACCCTGTCGGCGCTTGCCCCTCAGCGGGGTGAGCACCTGTGGGATATTGGCGGCGGCACTGGTTCGATCAGCATCGAATGGCTGATGTGCGATCCGACGCTAACTGCAACGACTATCGAGCCGCGTGCTGATCGGGCCGAACGCATTCGCCGCAATGCCAATACGTTAGGGCAGGATCGGTTGTGCGTTGTGCACGGTTCTGCACCAGAGTCGTTGGCTGATCTTGACCGACCCGATGTGGTGTTCATCGGTGGCGGTCTGAGTGCGGATCTGCTGAACTGGCTACACGCTAATCTTCAGGCCGGCACGCGGCTGATCGCCAATGCGGTGACACTCGAAAGCGAAGCGCTGCTAGCTGAATGGCACGACAAGCTGGGCGGAGACCTGCTGCGTATCGAACTTGCGCAGGCAGCTGCGCTTGGTCCGCGGCGAGGATGGAAATCTGCATATCCCGTGGTGCAGTGGAGCCTCACGTTATGATCGTCGCGGGGTTAGGTTTCTCATCCTCTGCTACGCTGGCCAGTCTTCGTGCCGCTTTCGAGCTTGCCTCGACAGGAAAAACTGTCGATGCCCTTGCGACTGTTGCGGACAAGGACGGACACACCGCACTTGCCGCGCTTGCAGAAGCAACTGAGCTGCCGGTACATTTCATTCCGGCAAATGATCTTGCCGAACAACGCACACTTACTTGCTCAACCCGCAGTCGCGCCACATATGGCACCGGCAGCGTGGCCGAAGCATCCGCTCTTGCCGCCGCCGGACATGGCGCGCGGCTGATTTCACCCAGACAAATCTCGGACGACCGGCTTGCAACCTGCGCCGTCGCCATCGGAGGACAGACATGACCGTTCATTTCATCGGCGCCGGACCGGGCGCCGCCGACCTGCTGACCCTGCGCGGGCGCGATATCATCGCCTCCTGCCCGGTGTGCCTCTATGCGGGTTCATTGGTACCCGAGGAGATTCTAGGCCACTGCCCCGAAGGCGCGAAGATCGTAAACACCGCACCCATGGATCTGGATCAGATCATGGCCGAAATCGAAGCAGCGCATAACGCTGGACAGGACGTGGCGCGGCTGCATTCCGGGGACCTCTCGGTCTGGTCGGCGATGGGTGAGCAAATCAGACGTCTGAAAGAGATGGGTGTCCCGGTCAGCGTCACGCCCGGTGTACCCTCGTTTGCGGCTGCGGCTGCAGCACTCGGGACCGAGCTGACACTGCCCGGTCTGGCGCAATCAGTGGTCTTGACCCGCACGCCCGGGCGTGCGTCTTCGATGCCGGAAGGCGAGACACTGAAAAACTTCGCTAAAACAGGTGCGACTTTGGCTATCCACCTTTCGATCGGAAATCTGGATAACGTCATCGCCGACCTGACACCTGCCTATGGGGCAGACTGCCCGGTCGCCGTGGTCTACCGCGCTAGTTGGCCGGATGAGAAGATCATCCGCGCAACGCTTGCCACGTTGAAGGAGGCGCTGGACAACAGCATCTCGCGCACCGCACTGATCATGGTTGGTCCAGCGCTTGCAGGTGAAGGGTTTGACGAAAGCTGTCTGTATTCCAAGACATATGACCGCCGCTATCGCCCTCAAAGCGCCGACAGTCCGTGGTCGAGCTGGAGCCATGGTGATGACTAACCCACCGGGAATACTGATTTCCGCTCCGTCGTCGGGTACAGGCAAGACCACTGTCATGCTGGGATTGCTCCGGGCTTTGGCCGAGGA
Source organism: Ruegeria sp. AF2 (assembly GCF_056542025.1). Lineage (NCBI taxonomy): Bacteria > Pseudomonadati > Pseudomonadota > Alphaproteobacteria > Rhodobacterales > Roseobacteraceae > Ruegeria > Ruegeria sp. AF2. The sequence goes on from NZ_JBQFZC010000003.1 coordinate 37,657, forward strand.
CGGCTTGACCGTGCAACCGTTCAAAAGCGGACCGGACTATATCGACCCGGCTTTTCACCGGGCTGCAGCGGGCCGAGCCTCGTTCAATCTGGATAGCTGGGCGATGGGGGAGCCGCTGCTAAGCGCGATCTCCAAGCAGGCCACGGGCGCGGATATTGTGGTGGCCGAAGGCTCAATGGGTTTGTTTGATGGCGTCGCCAAACCCGGAGAGCTGGGGCATGGGTCGAGCGCTGAAACGGCGCTACGCATGGGATGGCCGGTCGTTCTGGTCCTGGATGTCGGAGGACAGGCGCAATCGGCGGCGGCGACTGCGCTTGGCTTTCAGATGTATAACCCCGATCTACCTTTTGCCGGGGTGATCCTGAACCGCTGTGCCAGCCCAAGACATGAGCGGCTGACGCGGCTGGGCATGGAACGGGCTGGATTGCCGGTTCTGGGCGTTCTTCCGCGCCGAGGTGACCTGACCCTGCCCGAAAGACATCTAGGCCTGATCCAGGCGGTTGAGCATCCGGATCTGGAAACGGCAATCGCCGGATATGCCGCATTCCTGCGTGAACATGTCGATCTGGATGCGATCAAACGGGCGGCCTCCTCAGGCCCTGCTGGGCCATCGTCAGCCGCGCTGCCGCGCCCCCCCGCGCAGCGGATCGCACTGGCCCGTGATGCAGCGTTTTCATTTACCTACCCGCATCTGCTGGAAGGGTGGCGCAGCGCCGGTGCAGAAATACTGCCCTTTTCGCCACTGGCAAACGAAGCGCCAGCTGCAGACGCTGAACTGGTCTGGCTACCGGGGGGCTATCCCGAGCTGCACGCAGGAACATTGGCGGCAGCAGATACTTTCTTGACGGGGCTGCGCAAACACGCGGAAACGCGGCCCGTGCATGGTGAATGCGGGGGCTATATGGCATTGGGGGAAGTTCTGGTCGACAAGGAAGGCGCGCCACATCAGATGGCGGGGTTGTTGGGTCTGCAAACCTCATACCAAAAGCGCAAATTCAACCTTGGCTATCGTAGGGCTGAACTTTTGGCGTCGATGCCTGGCTTTGCCAAGGGTACCGCCTTGCGCGGACATGAGTTCCACTATTCCTCGATCATCGAACAACCTGACGCTCCTCTTGCGCGAGTCTTCGATGCCGAGGGGGCCGAAGGCCCTCAGACAGGATCGCGACGTGGCAATGTCACCGGCACATTTTTCCATCTTATTGCAGAGGCCTCGGCATGACCGGTTTTGTCTCTTTCATTGGCTCCGGTCCGGGTGATCCGGAGCTACTAACGCTCAAGGCCGTAGACCGGATGCAGAAGGCCGATGCGGTGCTGTTTGATGATCTCAGCAGCGGCCCGATCCTGACCCATGCGCGTGACGATGCTGATCTGGTTGGTGTTGGCAAACGCGCCGGTCGCCCTTCGCCAAAGCAGGATCACGTCAGCCGATTGTTGGTGGAGTATGCGCAGACCGGTCAGCAGGTGGTACGCCTGAAATCCGGTGATGGAGGATTGTTCGGTCGACTGGAGGAAGAACTGGTCGCGTTGCAGGCAGCCGGCATCAAATATGAGATCATTCCCGGCATCCCCTCTGCTGTCGCGGCGGCAGCTGCAGCTGGTATTCCTCTGACCCGACGCCTGACTGCACGTCGTGTTCAATTCGTCACCGGGCATGACGTAAGTGGCAAATTGCCGACCGATCTGAACCTTCCCGCCCTGGCTGACGCTACCGCGACAACGGTCGTATTTATGGGCAAGCGCACTTTTCCCTTGCTGGTCGAAGCCCTGAGCGCGCATGGCTTGCCTTTGGACACGCCTGCATTGATGGCCGAATCTGTTTCAACTCCTGAGCAATCCTTGGAGCGCTCCACAATCGGAGACCTGTCCGACAAGCTGCGATCCGAGGTTGGAACCGCCCCGGCCCTGATCCTGTATGGCCCGCTGGCAGAGTTCGAAGATGTTTGAACTGATCCTGATCGGAATCGGCACGGGTAATCCCGACCACCTGACCTTTCAGGGGGCGAAGGCGATCAGATCAGCGGACCTGATCCTGATTCCGCGAAAAGGAGAGAACAAAGCCGATCTGGCCGGTTTGCGCGAAGACATCATCACGCAGGTAACCGACAAACCTGCACGGATCGCCTATTTCGACGTTCCCAAACGCCGGGCCGATGACGGCTATCTCCAAGGCGTCGACGAATGGCACGACGCAATTGCCCTGCGCTGGCACGAGGCGATTTCAGCCTACCCGGACGCGCAGAAGGTGGCGTTGCTGATCTGGGGTGATCCGTCGCTGTATGACAGTTCGCTAAGAATTGCAGCGCGGCTGGACCCGCAACCGCGAGTCCAGGTTATGCCGGGAATCACAGCGTTACAGGCGTTGACTGCAGCCCATGCGATCCCGATCAATGATCTGGGTGCGCCCTATGTCGTGACCACAGGCCGTCGCATCCGCGATGATGGATGGCCTGAAACGGCGTCGAAAGTGGCCGTAATGCTGGATGGCGAATGCTCGTTCCAGAGCCTGAAGATGACCGATTATGACATCTGGTGGGGGGCATATGTGGGCATGAAAGAAGAGATTCTGATCAAAGGCCCATTGGCGGATGTGGCGCAAGACATTCTGGATACCCGCGCGCAGGCCCGTTCTGATCACGGCTGGATCATGGATATCTATCTGCTGAAGAAACGTGCGGCCTGACGCGCGCACAGGATTGTGAGCCCCGTTTCAGCGCTTTTCTGTCATCAATTCCCTAGTCAACAGGAAGGGAAAGAACATGAGGGCGCTTTGGGCTGCGATCTGCCTGCTGGCGATGCCTGCTTGGGCCAACGGCATCGAACCTCTTACTGGATGGGCGGTTTACTCCAGCGGAAAAAGCTATGAGACCCTCGTGGATGACACAAAGGCCGCGGTAAAGGAAAACGGCCTGATCGTTGTGACACAGGCCGGGCCGACCAAAGCGGCGGCCTCGCGCGGTATCACCATTCCGGGCAACCGGGTGATTGGCGCATTCAACAACGATTACGCGGTTCGTGTTCTTGAAACCTCGACCAACGCGATGATCGAAGCGCCCATCCGCTTCTACGTAACCGAGAACGAGGACGGCACTGCAACCCTTTCTTACAAGACACCAAGCTTCGTCTTTGCCCCTTACGCAGACGAGGGCGGAGACGCTCTGCGCGAGATTGCCATAGAATTGGACGCAAAGTTTCAGGCCGTAGCGGAAAACGCCGTCAAATAGTCACACTGACGTGAACCTGCTTGCGTCCGGACGCGTCCTCCGCAATCTGCTGACAGATAACTTTGTCGGAGCTTGATTAATGCAGGACCTGTCTCCCCGCGCTGCGGATTTGTTGGCACAACGCCTTTTCGAGGCCGGATGCCGCCATGCGTTCGGTATGCCCGGCGGCGAGGTTCTGACATTGGTGGATGCGCTGGAAAGCGCGGGCATTGCTTTCCACCTTGCAAAACACGAAAACTCAGCAGGTTTCATGGCCGAAGCGGTCCACCATCGCGATGGTGCACCTGCAATCCTCGTGGCCACACTCGGGCCCGGAGCGATGAACGGGATCAATGTGGTCGCCAACGCCCTGCAGGATCGGGTGCCGATGATCGTGCTGACCGGATGCGTCGACGCGGATGAGGCGTTGACCTACACCCATCAAGTGATGGATCACGCGCAAGTCTATCGCTCGATCACCAAAGGCAGCTTTATGCTGACGGCCGACGGGGCCGATATCATCGCCGACAAGGCGGTATCGCTTGCCAACCAAGCGCGCCCCGGCCCGGTACACATCGATGTGCCTATCTCGGTGGCCGATACGCGCGTATCAGGGGTTAAACGTCGTCGACTGGCAAAAGTTGCTCCTGTCGCGCCTGGCGCGGAATGTCTGGAAAAGGCCCGCCGATGGGTGGCCGAGGCTGAGCGACCTTTGGCGATCATCGGTCTTGATGTTCTTTACGACGACTCGCGCTGTGTGGTGCGAGCATTTTTAGAGCAATTCAACATTCCCTTTGTCACCACCTACAAGGCCAAGGGGGTGGTGCCCGAGGATCATCCACTCTGCCTGGGCGGGGCGGGTTTGTCTCCGCTGGCCGATAAGCATCTAGTCCCGCTGGTGGAACAGGCTGATTTGGTACTGTGTTTGGGATATGACCCTATCGAGATGCGCCCCGGCTGGCGCGAGATCTGGGACCCAGAAACCAAGCGCGTAATCGACATATCAGCCGTGGTGAACGATCATTACATGCATCAGGCTGGGCTAAATCTGGTCGCCGACACCGGCGCAACGCTTGAGGCCATTGCCAAGGGCAACCCTGCCGGCAAGACCTGGCCGAATGGTGAGCCTGAACAGGTCAAGGCTGCGCTGGCGAATGCTTTTCCGACAGATGAAGACTGGGGACCGGCGGCGATCATCGCAGAAACTCGTGCCGTTCTGCCACCCGAGACCCTCGCCACGGCCGACAGCGGCGCGCATCGCATTCTGCTCAGTCAGATGTGGGAGTGTTCGGAGGCACGAGGGTTGATCCAGTCCTCGGCGCTCTGCACCATGGGGTGTGCCGTTCCGATGGCGATCGGTCTGAAAATGGCCGAACCGGATCGCCCCGTGATCAGCTTTTCTGGCGATGCCGGCTTTCTGATGGTTGCTGGAGAGCTGTCGACTGCCGCCGAATTGGGTGGCAACCCAATCTTTCTGGTCTTTGTCGATGCCAGCCTTGCGCTTATCGAACTGAAACAACGCCAGCGCCAGATGGGCAATCGCGGAGTGGACTTTGACCGCCATGACTTTGCGGCTTTAGGCCGCGCATTCGGCGGTTATGGTCACACAGTTCGTAGCCGCGACGATTTGCGGGCTGCATTGGATCAGGCGTTGAAAGCAGACAAGTTCACTGTCATTGCTGCGGAAATTGACCGTGGAGGATATGATGGCCGCATCTGAAGGACCGCTGAAAGGCGTCAAGGTACTGGACCTGTCTCGCATTCTGGCAGGACCCACTTGTACGCAGTTGTTGGGCGACCTTGGCGCTACCGTCATCAAAGTCGAAAACCCGGCGACCGGTGGTGATGATACGCGGCAATGGGGCCCTCCTTACGCCGAGGATGCGGATGGCAACCGCTCAGACCTGAGCGCATATTTCATGTCCTCCAACCGCAACAAGAAATCGGTCGCCTTGGATATCGCAACACCCGAAGGACAGGCAGAAGTCCGACGCCTAGCCTCGCACGCTGATATTCTGATCGAGAATTTCAAGCCCGGTGGACTGGCGAAATACGGGCTCGACTACGCAACCTTGTCCAATGAGTTTCCTGACCTCGTCTACTGTTCGATCTCAGGCTACGGGCAGACAGGCCCAAACTCATCGAAGCCCGGATATGATCTTATGGCGCAAGGATATGGCGGGATCATGTCTCTGACCGGAGACGCCGACGGCGCGCCGATGAAAGTAGGCGTCGGAATTGCTGACGTGATGTGTGGTATGTATGCCTGCGTTGGTATTCTGGCTGCGCTGCGTCATCGCGACATGACTGGCGAGGGTCAGCAGATCGATCTGGCGCTGGTGGATGCACAGATCTCTTGGCTGATCAATGAAGGCGTGAATTATCTGACCTCGGGCGAAGTGCCTCAGCGGCGCGGCAACGGGCATCCCAATATTGTGCCTTACGAGGTCTATCAGACGGCGGATGGGCACGTGATTCTGGCCGTTGGAAATGACAGTCAGTTCAAAAGATTTTGCAGCTTCATCGAAAAGCCAGAGCTTGCCAACGATCCCCGATTTGCCACCAACCCGGCCCGTCTTGAAAATAGGGATGCGTTGAATGCGATCCTGCGCCCGGCAGTTCAGGCGCTGGATACAGGCAGCATCATCGCGGGGCTTGAAGACCTGAAAGTCCCTGTTGGCCCGGTGCGGACGCTCGATCAGGTTTTTGCCTCGGATCAGGTCGCTGCCCGCCAGATGCAGATCTCGATGCAAGCTGAGCCTGGCGAGGTGCAACTGATCGGGAATCCCCTGAACCTGTCACGCACGCCTGTAACATATCGCAGCGCACCACCGGTCTGTGGGGCTGACACACAGGCTGTTCTGAACGCGGAAAACCCCTTCGAAGATTGAAACACTCTGCCCGTTTAGGCGGCAAGTTGCTGAAACATGCCCTTGAATCGGCGGTTTTTTTCGCGTTTCTCACACACGGGATTTCACCAATTCGAGAGCAGGGTCGATACTGTTACGACCCGGCTGCACACTCTGTTACATCGAACAGTGTAGAACGTCGCAATCAGATTGGACCCGAGTATGAAACAAGACGTCTTTGGACAGATGAACACCCTGAACCAGCCCGCAAGCGTCGAGGCATGGGATGGTGTTCTCCTTGGGTTCATGGCGCATGCCGCTGTAACACCGCAACATCTGGGCAAGGTGCTGGAGCTTGAGCCGGACTTTGCGCTGGGCCATGCGGTCAAAGGGTTGTTCATGGTTCTGCTGGGCCGGCGTGAGATGATCGCGGTCGCTGCCGAAGCGCTGAGTGCCGCGAATGCAGCGATGGAGCGTCAGACAGTTTCAGCCCGGGAAAGGCGATATGTCGAGGCGCTTGGTTTGTATATGGCCGACCTTCCATCACAGGCCGTTCAGAAATTTGAAGAGATTCTGCGAGCGCACCCAACGGATACTCTGGCCATGAAGCTCAGTCATGCGACGCGTTTCGTTCTGGGCGATGCGGCGGGGATGCGTCGGTCGATCGAACGGGTGATGCCAGCGTATGAACCCGACCACGCCGGACGTGGATACTTGCTGGGATGCCACTCGTTCGCGCTGGAGGAAACCGGCGCCTACGAGAAAGCCGAAATCGCCGGTCGTCAGGCCCTATGGATGGTATCGGACGACGCCTGGGGATTGCACGCTGTAGCGCACGTGCACGAGATGACGGGCAACGCGCAGCTGGGACTGGACTGGCTCGCGGGACGTGAGGACGCTTGGGCGCATTGCAACAATTTTCGCTATCATGTCTGGTGGCACAAGGCGCTGATGCATCTGGATTTGGGGCAAGTCGATCAAGTTATGGCGCTTTACGATCATCACATCCGCCAGGACAAAACCGACGACTATCGCGATATCTCGAATGCAACCTCGCTGCTGTCCCGGCTAGAGCTTGAGGGCGTTGATGTTGGCAACCGCTGGGAAGAACTGGCCGATCTCAGCGCAGCACGAACCGAAGACGGATGCTTGATCTTCGCCGATCTTCACTACTTGCTGGCATTGACCGGGGACAATCGTTCGGAGGCTACAGCAAATATGCTGCAGCGTATTCAAAATGACGCCCAGCGCAATCAGGGTGACACGCCGATCCGCATGTCCGACCCGGGCATTGCCGCCGCCAAGGGGCTTGAGGCCTTTGGAGAAGGCCTTTACGGCCAAGCCTTTGATTTTCTTTCAAATGCCCGGGGTGGGATGCAACTGGCGGGTGGCAGCCACGCCCAACGTGATGTATTCGAGCGTATCACCATTGATTCCGGCCTGCGCGCTGGCCGCCTGGATGCTGTCGAGCGCATCCTGGACGACCGCCGCGCCAAACGTGCCGGGGGAGAGGACAATTACGCCCTCGCCCGCCGAGAATTGATCGAGGCCGCACGCGACAGCGGCGACGCACAAAGCGTCCCAGCCGAATAACAACAATAAAAGACCAAGAAGGACAGAAACCGTATGGCGACCGCATCGCCCGCTTCTGATTTTGCTCCGGTGGCGTCTCAGGTCGCCGCCCCCGCCGCTACGCGCGATCCGCGGTTGGATTTCTATCGCGGCATCGCGATGTTCATCATCCTGATTGCCCATATTCCGAACGATCCGTGGGCCAAATGGATACCTGCCCGTTTTGGCTTTTCGGACGCAACCGAGATCTTCGTATTCTGTTCAGGCATGGCTTCAGCAATTGCTTTTGGGGGGGCGTTCATGCGCAAAGGCTGGTGGATGGGCACCGCACGCGTGAGCTTTCGCATCTGGCAGGTCTACTGGGCGCATATCTGCCTGTTCTTCTTTGTCGCGATGACAATGGCGGCCCTGAACCAGAGTGGGCTGTTCGAGAAAAACTATATCTCCTCTCTCAATCTACAGCATTTCTTCAACGATCCGGCGTCACAGATCGTCGGACTGTTCACCCTGACCTATGTGCCGAACTACTTCGATATTCTACCGATGTATCTGGTGGTACTGGCGATGATGCCCCTGTTTATGGGGCTATATCGTATCGGATTCTGGGCGGTCGCCATGGCCTCGGTCACGATTTGGCTCGTTGCACAATTCGACTACCTTGACCTGCCGGCCGAGCCCTGGTCAGAGCGCCAGTGGTTCTTCAACCCATTCGGGTGGCAATTGCTGTTCTTCACCGGCTTTGCGTTCATGCGAGGTTGGATTCCAGCGCCGCCGGTGTCGAAAACTCTGATCTGGGCGGCAGCATTGTTTTTGATCTTCTCGATGCCGTTCGGCTCGTGGAAGGTATTCACTTGGATCAATGCAGCAGCCCCTGATCTGGCTGATGAGATTCGCAAGGTCTGGCCAGTGACCAAAGAATTTCGCGACAAGACCGACTTTGGTCTATTCCGATATCTGCATTTTCTGTCGCTTGCCTATCTGGGTTGGGTTATCGCCGGTGAGCATGGCCGTCGCCTGATAGCGACCGGTCATGGGGCAGCCGCAAAGGTCTGGCAGTTCCTGCTGACCATCATCACCAAAGTGGGTCAGCAATCGCTCGCGGTGTTCGTATTTTCTATGGCAGCAGCACGACTTATCGGCGTCGGACTGGACCTGAGTGGGCGGGATGTTGCCAGTGTGTTCATCGCCAACATGATTGGCTTTGCCATGATCATCGGCGTGGCTTATCTGGCCGCCTGGTTCAAGTCACAACCTTGGAAATCAAAGAAATGAACTTTACACGTCGCGCTTTTCTCGCCTCATCAACGGCTCTGGCCTTCGCCCCAGCGGCATATGCCACAGGTGGAGAGACCCCGTTCAGCCGAGACGACGTCATCGCAATGGCCCGCGATCTGGCCAGCCGTGATTATGCCGAGCGTGAGATGGTTCCGCAGGAGTGGCAGGACCTAACGTATCAGCAATACCGTTCAATCCGGTTCCGGCTGGATCGCGCGCTGTGGTACGAGACCGAGACGCCCTTCAACGTCGATTTTTTCACGCCGGGCCTGTATTTTCCACGCACAGTGAAAGTGTCGACCGTCGAGGAAGGTATGACCAAGCCGGTCGCCTTTGATCTGGCCATGTTCGATAAGTCTGAAGACGTACCTGAGCTGCCCATTGACGACACGCTGGGCTTTTCAGGTCTACGCCTGCGTACTGAGATGCACCGTCCTGGCGAGACAGACGAGTTCTGCGTTTGGCAAGGGGCCAGCTATTTCCGCGCCATCGGTTTGCACGAAGTCTATGGCCTTTCGGCCAGAGGGCTCGCCTTGAAGACCGGCGATCCGGATGGCGAGGAATTCCCCGAATTCATTCGTTTCTGGTTGGAGCGTCCAGAACCGGATCAACGTAACATGATCGTTCATGCGCTCATGGACAGCCCCAGCGTTACAGGGGCCTACCGCTTCCACGTTACCGCCGGTTCAGATTGCGTGATGGATATTGAAGCCACCCTGTTCCCACGTACCGAACTGCCCCATGTCGGCATCGCGCCCGGCACATCTATGTTCCTGTTCGATCAGACCAATCACAGCCGTTTCGATGATTTTCGCCCCGCAGTGCACGACAGTGACGGGTTGATGATCCGCAACGGCGCAGGAGAGGTTCTGTGGCGCCCGCTTGCGAACCCGACTCGCCTGCAGATCTCGTCTTTTGTCGACACAAACCCCCGCGGCTTTGGTCTGATGCAACGCAAGCGCAAGTTCTCGGACTATGCGGATCTTGAAGCCAATTATCACAAACGCCCAAGCTTGTGGGTCGAACCCAGCGAAGACTGGGGTAAAGGCACCGTCACGCTTGTTGAAATCCCGGCGGATCAGGAGATTTATGACAACATCGTCGCCTATTGGCGCCCGATGGAACCCTACGCCGCAGGCAGCCAGATTGATCTGTCCTATCGCCTGATCTGGGGCGAGGAACCTCAGCACACCCCTATGGCCCGCGTGATCAACACCGCGATGGGCGACAACACATTCGGCGAGGGCCGTTTAGCTGTGATTGATTTCGAAGCCAGTGAGCTGCTTGACGATCCCGAGGCCATCACGGTGTTTGTCGACTCGCCCCATGCCGAAACTTCAGAAGGCGTTCTGCAGCGTAACCCAGACACGGGCGGGTTGCGGCTGGCGTTCTCATTCGAACCAGGCGAACGCAACCACGTGGAACTGCGCGCGCAGTTGCTGAAAGACAAACAACCAGCCTCTGAAGTCTGGCTTTACCGTTGGACCATATGAACCGCGATCTTCATATCATGCCGCCCGAGGCCCCTCTGGCGATGCCAGCGCAGAACTTTGCGCAGGGATTCCGCGATGCGCAGGTACCTGCCGGGGGTCGAATTCCCTCCGTCGGGTTCTGGCGCGCGCTGGTCTTCTCACCTGCCATGGCGGCGGCTTTGGGTCTGCTCTGGGTCATGTCCGACTGGTTCAGCGCCGAAGGGATTAATCTGGTCGAAGGTATCCTGCTGACGCTAATCTCGTTCAATTTCTTCTGGATTTCCTTCACGGTCTGCACCGTACTGCTGGGCATGGTCTCGCTGTCCCGGCAAGAGCAGCCAAAGCGTGAAGGACGCTCGCAACCATTGCGCGTGGCGCTGTTGACGCCTGTCTATAACGAAGTGCCGTGGAACGTGCTGGGGAACGCCCGTACGATGCTGGAAGACCTGCAGAAACGCGGTGGTCAGCACCACTATGCCATGTTCATTTTATCCGACACGCGCGACCCCGAGATCGCCGCGCAGGAACAGGCCAGCGTTGAGGCGTTGCGGACCACGCTGGCACCGGGGCTTGAACTCTATTACCGCCGCCGCCCCCAGAATACGGATCGCAAGGTCGGTAATATTGCCGATTGGGTCAGCCGCTGGGGCGCGAACTGGGATGCGATGTTGGTGCTGGATGCCGACAGCCTGATGACGGGTCGCGCGATCTCGCGCCTGACAGATGCGCTGGCGCGCGATCCCGGCGCGGGCCTGATCCAAAGTTATCCGCAGCTGATTGGCGCGCAATCGGTCTTCGCCCGGATGCAGCAGTTTGCCAACGGCGTCTATGGTATCGCCTTTGCCGAAGGCCTCGCGCGCTGGTGCGGGCAAGAAGGCAATTATTGGGGCCACAACGCCATCATTCGCACCTGTGCATTTGCTTCTAGCGCAGGTCTACCCAAGTTGCGGTCGCTAAACGGACAAGACAAGCTGATCATGAGCCACGATTTCGTCGAGGCCGGATTGCTGCGCCGCGCAGGATGGGCCGTGCGCTTTCTGCCGCGCATACGCGGATCATATGAGGAAACGCCCCCCACCCTCATTGACCACGCAATGCGCGATCGCCGCTGGTGTCAGGGCAACCTGCAGCACCTGAAACTGCTGGGTTCGACCGGCTTCCGCGCAGTCTCGCGGTTCCATATGTTCCACGGCGCGGTCGGATATCTGATGTCGCCGCTATGGTTTGCACTTTTGGTGATGTGGGCCTTGATCGGTCAGGGCAAGGACGCCTCGGTCCTGCATTACTTCAGCCCGGACAATCCGCTGTTCCCGCAATGGCCAGAAATGTCCGAAACACGCCATGTGCTGATCATTCTGGTGATGTATGCGATGCTATTGGCGCCCAAGGTTTTGGGCGTCGCTGCCCTGCCCCTCAGCGGTGTGCGCTATTCCGATTTCGGCGGAACGCGAAAATTCTTCACTTCATTTCTGTCCGAAGTCATCCTGTCGATCCTCTATGCCCCTATACTTATGGTGCAGCAGATGATTGCAGTGTTCCGCACCGCGTTGGGCATTCAAAAGGGCTGGTCCCCGCAAGCGCGCGATGGTGGCAGCTACGGGCTGCGCACGCTGATCCTGTGCCACAGCCTTGAGACTATCATCGGCGTCGCGCTTAGCGTTGGCATCCTCGCCGGTCTGGTCTCGGTCTGGCTGGCCCCGATTGCGATCAGCCTGGCACTGGCGATCCCACTGTCTGCGCTCAGCGGCGTATCGGCAGGCACCGCGCGCCGTATGGTTGGTATGCGCGAAGATGTCAGTGAGCCTGCAATTACACGCTCGGCCCGGCGCTATCGCGATGAGTTGAAGCGATTGATCGAAGGCAAGGGCGTGATCACACCGGCGGAATGATCACCCGCCGGGTAAGCCTTCGTACCAGTCTACCATCATATCAGCCCAGCCGTTTGGCACCGTATGGCCGCCCGGGAACAGAGCAAATTCCAAGGCGCTACCTTCGGCACATCCCATCCAGTTGCGACGCATAAACTGGCCCGTGGTAGAAAACCCGCTGGGCTTGGTATCGGCACACTCATTGGCGACCCGCCAGATTTCCAATCCGGCAAAGATATCGCCCTGGTGGAAACGGCCTCCGCCCAAAAGGCGGCCCTCCAGCGGCACCACATTGTCCGTCCAACCATGGGTGTGGAACATGCGTACCGGACCATCACAGCTTTCGGGATGTGGCCGCCAGAACCCGCCTGAAACCGGGACATAAGCAGAAAATGAATCCGGCGCAGCGCAGGCGAGGTAATAAACCATGAACGCGCCAGCCGAGAAGCCGCCCAGCACCACGCGATCCGGGTCGATATCAAACCGGTCGGCAGCGTCCTGCACTACTTCACGAAGAAACGCGGGTTCATCCCGACCTTCCCAACCGGGAAAGAAGTTCCAGCTTTTTCGGCCGTTTCTCTCGGACCCTTCCGGTGCCATCACCGCGTAGCCGCGCGCCAGCAGTGGCTCGACCATGGATCGGTTCTTGAGCGTACCGGTGGCGCTGCCGCCATAGCCGTGCAGGAACACAACCAGCGGAGGGTTCTCCGCTTTCGGCAGTTCGATGTGATATCCGCCTGATGCGGTTTCGCACATCCCCTCGGTATCGCCACAAGCCGCAAGGCCGGGTTGCCCGGCAAAAACAAAGCACGCGGCCAACCAGTGTCTGACACTCATCCCGTTTCCTCTTCATAATCGTTGACAGGCAACCCAGCCCGCACCCAACCGGGCCCGGCCGCCGAACCCAGCATGCCCTCGGGCACGTCGATGATATTGGTAAATCCAGCCTCAGTCAGTCGATTGCTTAATCGTGCCGAGCGCACCCCGCGTGCACAGATCAGTGCGACAGGTGCAGATCGGTCCCCGCCGAGCAGGTGGTCCAAGGCCTGCACGAAATCCTCACGGCGCATGTCGAGCGGATGGGCCGCTTCGGCGACCCCGGTCGCCCGCCATTCGCGTGGGGTTCGGATATCGATAAGATGGATCGCGCCGTCGAGAGCCTGTTGATGGGCGGTGGCCGCCGCTATCTGACCACCAGCATAGGCCTGCGGGATCAGCCGGTATTCGCGGATTGCGAAACCCGCTGCAATGGCGGCCCCTCCGCCCAATAGGACCCATCTGCGGGTTCGGCGTTTCCCTTCTGCCATGCGGCACTCTCCTGCATTGTCAGATCGGTATTATCATATGGCAATTCGCGACGCTTTCAGGAAATCCAACCCTCAGATCAAGTTCGCGTCATAGTTACACAGGTAGATCACGTCCAATATGTGCGCTTTAGGACCTTTCGGAACCTTGCAATTTCCGGACAGTCAATAAATTATCCCTAGTAATTCAGTCATATTGACCGCACAGACCGGAGTATCGCACTTGTCCCTATTCCTTATCGCGGCCCTTCCCTTCCTCGGAGCTGTCTTTCCGGCCCTCCTGATCCGGGCAGGACGAAACGCAGCAGCATCAGCGGCTGGGTTGACCACCTTCCTCGCGTTGATGGGATTGCTGATCCACATTCCCAGCGTCATGCGCGGTGATGTTGTGACCGCGCGGTTCGACTGGATACCCGGGCTTGGACTAAACGCGAACTTCATGCTGGACGGCCTGGGTTTTTTGTTCGCCCTGCTGATCCTGGGCATCGGTCTTCTGATCATCCTCTACGCACGATTCTACTTGTCGCGCGAGGATCCGATGGGGCAGTTCTATACCTACCTGCTGCTGTTTCAGGGCGCGATGGTGGGAATTGTTCTGTCTGACAATATCCTGCTTCTGCTAATATTCTGGGAACTTACGTCGCTCAGTTCATTCTTGCTGATTGGTTATTGGAAGCACCTGCCCGAGGGTCGTCAAGGCGCGCGTATGGCTTTGGCCGTGACCGGTTCGGGCGGGCTGGCGATGATCGCAGGGATGCTTATCCTCGGCAATATCGTGGGATCTTATGACCTGAGTGTCATTCTGCAGAACAAAGAGCTGATCCAGTCCTCGCCGTACTACCTTCCTGCGCTGATCCTGATCTTGCTTGGCTGTTTCACCAAATCGGCGCAATTCCCGTTCCATTTCTGGCTGCCGCACGCGATGGCGGCTCCGACGCCAGTGTCGGCCTATCTGCACTCGGCCACAATGGTGAAGGCAGGCCTGTTCCTGATGGCCCGGATGTGGCCGGTTCTGGCGGGTACGGATGCGTGGTTCTACATCGTCGCCACTACCGGTTTGATCACCATGCTGCTGGGTGCCGTGATTGCGCTGTTCAAGGATGATCTAAAGGCGCTGTTGGCGTTTTCGACGGTGTCCCATCTGGGTCTCGTGACGATGCTACTGGGCTTTGGCACGACGATCGCCGCTGTTGCAGCCGTCTTCCACATCATCAACCACGCGACGTTCAAGGCGGCCTTGTTCATGACCGCCGGGATCGTGGACCACGAGACCGGCACACGCGATGTCAAACGGCTGGGTGGTTTGCGGCATCTGATGCCGATCACGTTTACTATCGGCACCATCGCTGCCCTGTCGATGGCCGGTCTGCCACCGCTGAATGGTTTCCTCTCGAAAGAGATGATGCTGGAAGAGACAGTCCACACGACTTGGCTTAACTCGCCTTACTTGGTACCCGGCTTGGCGCTTCTGGCTGCGCTATTTTCAGCGGCCTACTCCTTTCGCTTTGTCAGCCATGTCTTCCTTGGGCCCGAGCGGGACGATTACCCCGCGCATCCGCATGACCCGCCTGTCGGTCTTTGGTTGGCGCCGGCGTTCCTTGTGGTGCTGGTCGTCCTGATCGGTCTTTATTCCGCAGCCATTGTTGGCCCGCTTGTCGCGGTTGTCTCCAGCGCGGTGATCGGGGGCGAGAAGCTGCCTTATTACTCGCTGAAACTGTGGCACGGCTTTACACCTGCGCTTTACATGTCGGTGGTCGCGACGCTGGGAGGCCTGTTCCTGCTGTCGTTGCACAAACGCGGCGACCAGATATGGAACGCCCTGCCCCGGCCCGAGGCAAAGGTGATCTTCGAGGCAATCATCGACGCGCTGACCCGTCTCAGCCGCTGGATTACGGACGAGCTGCATAATGGTGTGCTCAGCCGGTATGCGATCATCTTCGTGGCTTTTGTCGTTGGGCTTGGCTACTACGCCTACACCACCGGCACCATTGGCGTTGAAACACGCGTACCGCTTGAGGCTCAGGTCATCCCGATCATCGGCTGGATCTGTCTGGTGGGTGCGACGCTGGCGATCATGTGGTTCCACCGCAACCGTCTGCTGTCACTGGTGTTGATCGGGGTGGTTGGCCTGATCGTTTCGATGGCATTCAACTACCTTTCTGCCCCCGATCTGGCGCTGACACAGATTTCGGTCGAAGTGGTGACGATGATCCTGCTGTTGTTGTCGCTGAACTTTCTGCCGACCGACACACCCTGGGACAGCAGCGCGGCACGGCGTTGGCGTGATGCGGCAATTTCGGTGGTTGCCGGGATCGGCTCAGGCGCTTTGATCTATGCGCTGATGATGCGGGATTTTGCTTTCCCAACGATCTCGGAATTCCATCTGGCCAATTCGTACAAAGGTGGCGGTGGCACCAACGTCGTGAACGTGATCCTCGTCGACTTCCGGGGTTTTGATACCTTTGGCGAGATCATCGTGCTGGGCATCGCAGCCCTGATCATCTACGCCCTGACCGAAGCAGTGCTGAGCACCAATGTGCGCAGTTACCTGCTGAACCGTAAACCACATTGGCCGCAGTCGGGTGACTCTCACCCATTGATGATGGTGGTCGTCACCCGCGTGATGATGCCCATCGCATTGATGGTCGGGGCCTATATCTTCTTCCGAGGCCACAACCAGCCCGGCGGCGGCTTCATCGCAGGCCTCATCGTCGCGATCGCCTTCCTGATGCAATATATGGCCAGCGGCTATACCTGGGCGATTGAACGGCAGCGGTTCTACTATCACGGCACCATCGGTTGGGGCGTTCTGATCGCCGCTGCCACTGGTCTGGGTGCATGGTTCAATGAACGCCCGTTCCTGACCAGCGATTTCGGTTATATCCACTGGCCCCCGCTGGAAGAATTCGAATGGGCCACCGCGATTCTGTTCGATACCGGCGTCTTCCTTGCGGTACTGGGCGCTGTGATGCTGGCGCTCGACAGCCTGTCGCGCTTCGCGTGGCAGCCGGGAATGGCACAAGAATTCCCGATGGATATCAACCCGCTGCGGGATAGCCCTCAGGATGAAGATAACGAGAAGGAGCAGGCCTGATGGAAGCGCTCGTAGCCTCTGCAGTCGGCGTCATGACCGCCGCCGGGATATTTCTGATCCTGCGCCGTCGTACATTCCCAGTCATTCTGGGCCTGTCCCTGATCACCTATGCGGTGAACGTGTTCCTATTCGCCACCGGGCGGCTGGCGCTGAACGCACCTGCCGTTCTGAACAAATATGAAGATGTCCCCTATACCGACCCGCTGCCGCAGGCGCTGGTGCTGACGGCCATCGTGATCTCATTCGGGATGACGGCGGTGATCGTGATGATCTCGCTGTCTGCCTATCTGTCCTCGAAGGATGACCATATCGATATGAGCGCAAGCGATAGCGTGGACGCGCCGGGAGAAGACGCATGAACCATTGGATCGTCGCGCCGATCGTCCTGCCCGCGATCCTGGCCCCGTTTATCATTATGGTGTTGCGATATCATTTGGACCTTCAACGCATCTTCTCGGTCGCCGGCGTCGTGGGATTGCTGGGTATCGCCTTGACCATTACCGCCCAGGCATCGGGTGGCGAGGTTCAGGTGTATGAGCTCGGCAACTGGCCCGCACCGTTCGGCATCGTAATGGTGTTGGACAAACTTTCGGCCATGATGGTGTTGTTGACGGCCCTGCTGGCCCTGCCGGTTGTCCTTTATGCCATCGGCTCTGGCTGGGATGAGAGAGGCAAACACTTCCATGCTCTACTCCATTTTCAGCTAATGGGTGTCTGCGGTGCTTTTCTGACCGGCGACGCCTTCAACCTCTTTGTGTTTTTCGAGGTCCTGCTGATTGCCTCTTACGGCCTCATGACGCATGCAGGTGGCGCAGTGCGGTTGAAGGCCGGTGTTCAGTACGTCGCCTATAACCTGCTCGGCTCGACCTTGTTCCTGTTTGCCTTGGGCACGATCTATGCTGTGACCGGCACGCTCAACATGGCTGATCTGGCCGTTCGCGTGGCCGATATCCCACCCGAAGACACCGCCTTGCTGCGGGTTGGAGCAGTCTTGCTATTACTGGTTTTCTGTATCAAGGCTGCAGTGTTGCCACTGCATTTCTGGCTTCCTGCAAGCTACGCAAATGCACCGCTGCCCGTTGCGGCGCTGTTCGCGATCATGACCAAAGTCGGTGCTTATTCGATCCTGCGGGTCTATACGCTGGTCTTTGGGCCCGATGTAGCCGCAACCGAAGGGCTAGTCGGTAGTTGGCTACAACCTGCAGCACTGCTGACATTGGCCGTTGGCGCTATTGGCATTCTGGGCTCGCAACATATCGCGCGAATGGTGGCCTTTTGCGCCATCGCATCGATGGGCACATTGCTGATTGCGATCTCGTTGTTTAGCGAGGCCGCGACGGCGGCAGCGCTCTACTATATCTTCCATTCGACTCTGGCGACGGCCCTGCTGTTCCTTGTCGCGGACATGGTAATGGAGCGCCGTGGCGGAGCCATAGCCCCTTCGAGGCCGATGCCGCAATCCGGTCTGATCTCAGCCCTGTTCTTTGTCGGCGCCATCGCGATGGCTGGCATGCCGCCACTATCGGGCTTTGTGGGCAAGCTGCTGGTACTGGACGCCTCACGTGGCGCGCCCGATGCAAATGCGGTCTGGGCCGTGATCTTGATCGGGTCGTTCGTCACAATCGTGGGTCTGGCCCGCGCGGGAACGCTGATCTTCTGGAAAAGTCACGACGCCCAACATAATGTGACGCCTGAGCCAACCGAAGAAGCCGGCCTACCAACCGCGCCCGAGCCCTATCCGGGCCTCGCCTTTACTTCGGTGTTCGGGGCGCTTCTGGGACTTGTGCTGCTGACACTGTTTGCAGGTCCGGCGCTGCAATATGCCAGCAACACGGCCGTGCAACTGTTCGCGCCGGAAGATTACATTTCGGCCGTGCTGGGAGGGGAAGAATGATGAAGCTTCTGCACCGTATATTTCCGCATCCCCATCTGACCGCACTACTTACACTGGTGTGGGTGTTTCTGGCAAACACCGGGTCTTTGAACTCGGTGGTCTTTGGCCTGCTACTGGGCATCATCATTCCGTTTATCACTCAGCCCTATTGGCCGGATCGCCCGAAACTGCGCAATTGGCCGATGGTGGCGGAATACATGTTGGTTGTCTTATGGGATATCGTGATGGCCAATATCGCGGTGGCCCGGATCATCCTGTTCAAACGCGACGCAGACCGCCAGCCAAGCTTTGTCAGCGTCCCGCTGGAACTGCGCACGCCCGAGGCCATCACAGTTCTGGCCGGAACCATCACCATGACCCCTGGCACCGTCAGTTGCGATTTGTCCGCACAGGGGCACTACCTGCTGGTTCATTGTCTGGATGCACCGAACCCCGAAGAGGTGCGCGACCAGATCAAACAACGCTATGAGCGCCGCCTGAAGGAGATTTTCGAATGATCACCTATGCGATCTACTTTGCTTTTGCCTGCTTCGGCGCTGCGATCATGATGTGCTTGTGGCGTATCATTACAGCCGACGGTGTCGGTACCCGTGTTCTGGCCCTAGATACAATGGTGATCAACACCATCGCTCTGCTTATCCTTTACGGCTTGAGTATCGAGACCGAAATCTTCTTTGAATCCGCCATGATCATCGCCATGCTCGGCTTTGTCTCAACCGTGGCTTATGCGCGCTTTATGCTGCGTGGCAATATCATCGAATGAGCGTGGCATGACCTTTATCTTCGAACTGCTCATCGCATTCTTCCTGATCGTATCGGGCATTTTCGGCTTTGTCGGATCATTCGGCATGATCAAGCTGAAAGACCCCATGTCCCGCCTGCACGCACCCACCAAGGCAACTACGCTGGGCGTGGGCGGCGTCCTACTGGCCTCGATCGCGCATTCGGTTTTGCTTGAGGGCAAACTGTCGATGCACGAGTTGTTGATCACGCTCTTTCTGTTCCTGACGGCCCCGATCACGGCCCTGTTCATTGCCAAATGGCACATTCATCGCCATGAAAAACCCAGTGATCTACCTGACGCAGGCGAGGATGAGCTTTGGGCCACCCACGCGGTCGAACAGGTCGAGGACGTCCCGGACCACAGTACGAACTGAGACCTATGCACAAACCTCTGCTGCCCCTAACCCGCGATCTGGTTCTGATAGGCGGAGGACACA
This sequence comes from Ruegeria sp. AF2, assembly GCF_056542025.1. Taxonomy (NCBI): domain Bacteria; kingdom Pseudomonadati; phylum Pseudomonadota; class Alphaproteobacteria; order Rhodobacterales; family Roseobacteraceae; genus Ruegeria; species Ruegeria sp. AF2. The sequence goes on from NZ_JBQFZC010000003.1 coordinate 57,408, forward strand.
CGCACGCGCTACTGCTGCGCAAATGGGGTATGAAACCGCTGTCCGGCGCGCGGGTTACGGTGATAAACCCCGGTCCCACCGCACCCTATTCGGGCATGTTGCCAGGATTTGTCGCTGGTCACTATCAGCGGTGGGAGCTTGATATTGATTTGGTGCGTCTGGCCCGCTTTGCCGGTGCGCGGGTGATACTGGGCGCAGTTGAAGGTATCGACCCGGACACACGCCAAATCCATGTGCCCGGACGCCCGCCGGTGGCGTTTGATGTGGCCTCGGTCAATGTCGGGATCACCTCAGACATGCCAGCATTGCCGGGATTCGCCGAGCATGCCGTTCCGGCCAAGCCGCTCGGCCTCTTCGCCGCGCAATGGCAAAGCTATCTTTCAGGGACGGGCCGCACCTCAGTCGCGGTAATCGGCGGTGGCGTTGCGGGAGTAGAGCTAGTCATGGCGATGGCCCATGCACTGCGTTCCAAAGGACGTGAAGCGCAGGTTACTTTGATCGACAGCGCAACAGCCCTGACAGCGACTGTCCCGAAGGCATCCGCCACCATCCGGCAGGCGATGGCGCAACTGGGGATCGAAGTTCTGGAAAACACATCAATCCAGAAGATTTCTGCGGGCGAAATCGAGCTAACGGACGGTCGCCAGATACCAGCCGATTTCATCACCGGTGCTGCAGGCGCGCGGCCCTATGAGTGGATATCCAATACCGGCCTCGCGCTGCATGACGGTTTCATCAAGGTTAACGCGTCCCTGCAATCCAGTGATCCGGCGATTTTCGCCGCCGGGGATTGTGCCCATCTGTCCGAGAACCCGCGCCCCAAGGCAGGGGTCTACGCAGTGCGCGAGGCACCAATACTGTATGACAATTTGCGCGCCGCGCTAGGGTCTGGGAGTATGCGGCGTTACGTGCCGCAGAAGGATTACCTGAAACTCATCTCTCTGGGTGGAAAATCCGCACTGGCCGAGCGCTTGGGAACATCATTCAGCGGGCCGCTCATGTGGCAATGGAAAAACCATATCGATCAGAAGTTCATGAACCGGTTCCGTGAACTGCCCCAAATGCCCACCACCGCATTGCCCCGTCATCACGCAGCAGGGCTGCAAGAGGCGTTGGGAGAAAAACCAATGTGCGGCGGGTGTGGTGCAAAGGTGGGTCGAGGCGCTTTGCAGGCCGCACTGCAGGAGTTGCCGCAGCTCGACAGGCCCGACATTACACCCCTGCCCGGTGACGATGCGGCGGTGCTGCTAACCGGTGGCACGCGACAGGTTATGACATCGGATCACTTACGCAGCTTCACCAACGATCCCGCCGTGATGACGCGCATCGCCGCTGTCCACGCGCTTGGTGATATCTGGGCAATGGGCGCTCGTCCGCAGGCTGCGACAGCAACGATCATCCTGCCGCGCATGTCAGCTGAGTTGCAGCAGCGCACAATGGCTGAGATCATGCATATTGCCAGCGACGTCATGCACCAAGCCGGGGCTGAGATCGTCGGCGGCCATAGCTCAATGGGCGACGAAATGACCATCGGGTTCACTCTGACCGGGCTCTGTGATGTTGAACCGATCACGCTGGGTGGCGCAAAACCTAATGACGCTTTGATCCTGACAAAGCTGTTGGGCAGCGGTATTTTGATGGCGGCCGAAATGGCGGGCAAGGCGGAAGGCGCTTGGGTCGCGGCGGCTTTCGCGCAAATGATACAGCCGCAGGGTGAGGCGTCCCGCATCCTGAAAAATGCCCATGCGATGACGGATGTCACCGGTTTTGGTCTGGCGGGTCACCTGCAAGGGGTATGCGAAGCGTCTGGCTGCGGGGCAACCCTGTCTTTGGACGCGATTCCAGCTCTGGAAGGTGCGGCAGAGCTCAGTGATCAGGGCATTCGATCTACAATCTACACCGACAACCGTGCCATCGCCCCAGGCCTTCCGACCGGCGGCAAGGCGGATTTGTTATTCGATCCTCAGACTGCGGGAGGTCTCTTGGCGGCCGTCGATGCCAACGAAGCCGAGCAAGTATGCTCGGAACTACGCGCCGCCGGTTACCCTGCCGCCTTGATTGGTCACATCGACGCGGCACCGGGCCTGCGTGTTCAAAGCTGATCCAGCACCTTCTTGATCCGAGCCACCGTCGCCGACAGCCCGGTATCATCAAGTGACGGTGGCTCAATCTGCGCGATCACTTCGGCACGCTGCGCCTTACGCGATTTGGCATAGGCCGGGTCGTAATGCTGTTCCATCAATGCCTGTGTCAGTCCACGCTTGTCGCCGGCATTGATCAATTCCAGCCAACCATCCACAACCTCATGACCGCGATGAATGCGCAGTGGAGACAATCGATCACGTAGCCGTTCGCTATCCGACAGGATGTCATCGTAGGCAGACACCAGATACGCGGTGCGCGCAGCAATCGGTGCTGTGATCTGGATGCGAGGTGCAGAACACAAGGCCGACCACAGGCTGGGCGGGAGGATCAGGTTTCCGATCTTGGATGATTCTGCTTCAACAACCACAAGACGCGCTGCATCCAGCTCGCCCAAGGAAGCGGCGAGCGCGGATTCGAAGGCTTTCTGACTGGGTTGCCCACCCGGCATTTCGCCCAACAATGAGCCTCGGTGATTGGCCAGCCCTTCAAGGTCCAGCACTTGCGCGCCTTGCGCCTTTAGATGGCCCAACAGGTCTGTCTTGGCCGTCCCGGTATAACCATCCAGCGCGACCAATCGATATGGCAACACTTCATCATAGAGGAACTGCTTTACCAGTCGGCGATAGCTGCGATAGCCGCCTTCAACCACCTCGGCGCGCCAGCCGATTTGTTGCAACATCCAGGTGAATGATCCTGATCGCTGCCCGCCACGCCAGCAATAGACCAGCGGTTTCCAGTCGCCCTCATGATGGCTCAGGTGATCCTCGATATGGCCTGCCGCGTTGCGAAACACCAGCGCAGCACCCAGCTTGCGGGCCAGAAACGGGCTTTGCTGGACGTAGATAGTACCGACCCGTGCCCGTTCTTCATTGTTCAGAACCGGCAGATTGATAGCGCCCGGCATATGGTCTTCGGCGAACTCAGCCGGGCTACGCACGTCGATAATCGTATCAAACGTGTGGTTGTAGAATTGCTGCAGGCTGGAGACTTTCAAAACCATATCAACGGTCTATCCCGCATGGTGCCGGAAGAAAACCCAAGCCGCCGTTGAAGGTACCAGACCATAATACTGAACAGCCATTGCAAACCATCTTCGCTTGGGTAATGAACCATCGATACTGGTTTCTTAATGGCATGGGACGTGCGCACAAATGGCACAGCAGACCGCAAATTCCCTCAAGAGCAAAGCATTGGCCGATCTGGAGACAGGGAAGTTGCCGCAGGCCTTGAAAAAAGCGCAGCTTGGCATCAAGAAACACCCCAAGGATGCCGATTACCAAGCAATCGCAGGCTTTGTCCTGACCGAGATGAAGCGGTACAAGCAATCCATTCCACACTTTGCTGAAGCATCGCGAATGAAACCGGACGATGCTCAATTTGTCGAAAACCTCGCCAACGCGTTGATGCAGACAGGTCAAATTTCGCGCGCGCTATCCTATGCCGAGCAGAAACTTGAACGCTTCCCGAATAACAAAGAACTGGTCCGCGTCATTGATGAAATACAACTCAAGGGACAGAATTGGCGCCTGATCATCGACCATACGACGAAAAAACTGGAAAAAGACCCTGACAATGCAGATTTGCTTTGGTTGCGGGCCCGCGCCTACGGAGAGGTCGGGTTCTCCGATCACAGCTCTCAGGACATTGCCCGCGCTTATGGGATCGCACCTGAAAATGAAAAAATCGCATTGTCGAAAGCCGTAGACTTGTATCAAACGGGCGACAAAGAGGGCTCAAAAACCATTTTGCGCGCTGTACTCGAGAGAAACAAGTTTTGCGCGGCGGCACTCTACCAAATGTCTCTAATGGTGGACAATGACCATGCCGAGAGCCTTGCGCGTGCTGTCGACACCGCAATTTCAGAAAGTGATCACGCCAACTCGGTGCTTGAATTCGCAAAGGCGCACTTGATCTCCAAACGTGATGGGCTGTTTTCGGCGCTCCCCCACCTTGCGCGGGCCAATGCCATTCAACACAACGTGAATCCCTATGACAGTACGCAAGAAGAGAAACGGTTCAAAGAAATCAGCGCGTTTTTTCCCCTGAATGTACCCCCTGCGACTGCAGGCGTAAGCGATGGGCCCAAGCCGATATTCGTGGTCGGACAGCCACGATCAGGCACAACACTGATGGAAATGATGCTTAGTTCGGCACCGGATATCGCCGGCTGTGGAGAGCTGACGATTGCAGGTGAATTATCCCAGAAGGTCAGAGAGAGCGGCAAACCATTTGACGCAGACGCAGCTGCTGAATGTGCAGCAGAGTTTCGCAGGCTGATGCCACCCTTACCCGAAAGCTCGACCGCATTCGTTGACAAGATGCCACACAACTATCAAAGGCTCGGCTTCATATTGTCAGCGTTCCCGAATGCCCGCGTGATCAACATGTTGCGCGATCCAAGGGATGTGGGGCTATCAAAATGGATCAGGCGTTTTCACTCACCAGGTATGCGCTATGCATCCAATCTTGAATCGATTGCCCACTCGGCCAACCTGTACCGGTGCTATCTTTCTCATTGGGAAAAGCTGTTCGGTGATCGTATTCTGACGGTTCGATATGAGGACCTGGTAGTCGACCCCAAAACCTGTATCCAGCAAGTCGCCGCCTTCTGCGGTATCGACTGGGATGAGCGGATGATGACCCCTGAGAAAAATACCATGAAAGTCCGCACCGCCAGCACCGATCAGGTGCGCAAGAAAATCTCAACCGGGTCAATTGGTGGCTGGCAAGAGGTTGCGGATCAAATTCAGCCGATGTTGGATGGGCTGGATCAGGCGTTGTGGCCCGAATACAGGTTCGATTGACCAAAAAAAAGGCCGCCCCGAGAGACGGCCTTTTTTTGCTTCTCCGGTCACATCACTTCTGTTTGATGCGCCCGTCCAGATAAGGCTGATACGGGGCGTTCTCGGCTAGATATTCCGCCGTAACATCCGCCAGATCAGGCCCGAAATCATAGGCGTTCTTGTCATCACCTGAGAACACAGAGTAACCATCGCCGCCATTGCGGACATAGTTGTTTGTCACCACCAGATATGTCGCAGCTGGATCAATAGCTTCGAAACCGCCATCCTTGGCGACCATGACCTCAACAATCCGGCCCTCATTCGGGGCAACCGATGGATCCCAGGTAAATGTCATTCCTGCCACCTGAGGGAAGCGGCCTTTGACCTCTTCAACCTGGCTCACGCCATTTTCAAGCGCGTCAATGACACCCTGACCGCTGATCTCGAAGGTCGAGAGCGTGTTCTGGAACGGCAGAACCGTCAGCACCTCACCCATGGTCACTTCGCCCTCATCGATCGAGGCACGCAACCCACCCGCGTTGGCGATCGCGATCTGAGCACCCTGATCCGCCACTCGGGCAAGCATGGCATCCGCGACTAGATTGCCCATTTCGCATTCCTGCACACGGCAAACATCACGAGAGCCTTCGATAGTTGCACCAGAATTGGCCACAACACGCTGTTTCATCTCTTCTATCGGGGCACCCATTTCGGCAACGCGCGCCGCGATATCCGCGTCCGGCGTGACCGAGGCGTCCAGCAGGATCGGCTCACCCTCTGCCGAAATCAGGTTGCCGTCATCGTCGAAGGTCAGCGTGATCTCACCCAGGTATTTCGAATAGGCATAAGCCTGAACGACCGGAACGTCGCCAACCATCGTCGGATATGCGCCTGCGGCGTCCTCATCCGTGTTCGACAGCAAGGTGTGCGAGTGACCGCCGACCACCAGATCCAGACCCGGCACTTTCTCGGCGATCTCGATATCTTTGGGCAGACCCACATGGGTCAGTGCGATGATGATGTTCACGCCCTCGTCCTGCAGGGCAGCCACATCGGCCTGAAGGCTTTCGATCTCATCCTGAAAGACGACATCTTTGCCGGGGCTCGAAGTTTCCACGGTATCCGTGGCCAGAGCAGAGATGATGCCAACTTTCTGGCCGCCAACATCCAATACGACGTGGTTATCCACTTTGCCTTTCAGTTCCGCCGAAGATGACAGGTCCAGATTGCCCGAAATCACCGGGAAACTGACTGTGTCAACAAATGCGGCCAAGCCCGCAGGGCCGTCGTCGAATTCGTGGTTGCCAACCGCCATAACGTCGTAGCCGATCGCCTCCATGAACTCGGCTTCGGCTGCACCCTTGTAGGTGGTGTAGAACAACGAACCCTGGAACGGATCACCAGCGTCCAGCAGCAGGACATTTTCATCTGCCAGTTCGCCACGCTTTGAATCCACCATGGTCTTCAGGCGCGCGACGCCGCCAAAGCACTTGCCCTCGGCCTCACCTTCCGCGTCGCAGGTCGAGTCGTATTTGTTGATCGACTCGATGCGGCTGTGAATGTCGTTCGTGTGCAGAATCGTAAGCTTGTATTCGGCAGCCGCCATACCGGCGCTGAGCCCCAGTACCGCAGCCGAAGCCAGAAAACGCGTGAACATCTTGAAACTCCCTGTGATTGTTTTGCGCGATGGTGCGCGTTGCGCGGCGAAGAGTCAAAGGGGGAAATCCGGCTTGATTCTACCCGTCGCGCGGGGCATCAGGGCTTCATGCTGATTTACAAGATTTTCCGCGCCGACGAATGGGCGATCCTGCAGGCGCAAGGGGCCTCGGATGGAGCGCCGATTGATATCTCGGACGGGTTCGTTCATTTCTCAACCGCAGAACAGGCCGCTGAAACCGCTGCCAAGCATTTTGCCGGGGTCGAGGGCCTGACCCTCTTGGCCTGTAACAGCCAGGCGATGGGTGACGATCTGAAATGGGAGGTTTCCCGTGGCGGCGCATTGTTCCCCCATCTCTACCGCCAGATTCGAATGTCGGATGTGGTCTGGTCGCGCGATCTGCCCTTTGATGGTCAAACCCACCGGTTCCCGGAGGGGATGGAATGACACGCTTCATCGATCCCGAACGCGAACAGTTCGAGGCGTTTAAGGCCCTCGATCGAGACCATCCTATCGAGATGCTCAATCTGGTGAAGTTTCGCGAAACAGCTCAGTATCCGTCCGATCACGCACTGGCCGGCGCACATCTGACCGGCGCACAGGCCTATGGCAAATACGGGTCTGAAACCGCGCCTATCGTCGCCCGCATAGGAGCGTCGATCCTTTGGCGCGGCGCATTTCAGACTATGCTGATCGGTCCACAAAATGAGGCTTGGGATGCTGTGTTCATCGCCCGCTACCCCACCGCCCACGCATTTCTTGAGATGGTGACCGACCCTGCCTATCGCGCCGCGGTGATACACCGGCAGGCCGCCGTTGAAACCTCGCGCCTGATCCGCTGCGCGCCGACAGAGGGTGGAGATTCCTTCGGATGAAACTGACCGAAAAACTTGGGCTCGCTGCGCTGCACCGTCTTGACCCGGAAACCGCGCATGGGCTTTCGATCAAGGCCCTGACCTCGGGGCTTGCACCGACGCCTGGGCCGGTCACATCGGACCGACTGAAGACCCGAGTCGCGGGTCTGGATTTGCCCAACCCCGTCGGACTGGCCGCAGGGTTTGACAAAAATGGCGAAGCACTGTTGCCGCTTTCACGCGCCGGGTTCGGGTTTATCGAAGTCGGGGCGGTGACACCCCGTCCGCAACCCGGCAATCCTAAACCGCGCTTGTTCCGCCTGACCGAAGATCGCGCCGCCATCAACCGCTTTGGCTTCAACAACGAGGGAATGGAGGTCATGGCCGCGCGTCTGGCGCAGCGTCCAAAGGACGCGGTGATCGGTTTGAACCTTGGGGCCAACAAAGACAGTGATGATCGGCCCGGAGACTTCGCAAAAGTGCTTGCCCATTGCGCTGCGCACTTGGACTTTGCCACCGTCAACGTATCCTCGCCCAATACCGAAAAGCTGCGGGATCTGCAGGGCAAAGCGGCGCTAACTGCGTTGCTGAGCGGTGTGATCGAAACCCGAAACGCCCTGCCCCGCCCAATCCCGATCTTCCTGAAAATTGCCCCGGACCTGACCGAGGCCGAATTGCAGGACATCGCCGATGTCGCCCGTGAAACCGGTGTGGACGCGGTGATCGCCACCAACACCACACTGTCTCGCGATGGCCTGCGCAGTGCGCACAAGGATCAGGCCGGAGGCCTGTCCGGCGCGCCGTTATTCGAGAAATCGACGCGGGTGCTGGCGCAGCTTAGTCAGTTGACCGGCGCAGATATCCCGCTGATCGGGGTTGGCGGCATCAGCACGGCAGAACAGGCCTATGCCAAGATCTGTGCCGGAGCGTCCGCAGTGCAGTTCTACACGGCGATGGTCTATGGCGGGATTTCCCTGGCCGCTGACATTGCACAGGGGTTGGACACGCTGCTGGAGCGCGACGGCTTCGATTCGGTCGCGCAAGCGGTGGGCAGCAAACGAGAGGACTGGCTATGATCGAATATTGGCACAATCCGCGCTGTTCCAAATCCCGCGCGGGGTTGGCGTTGCTGCAGGAAAACGGCGCAGATCCTGAGGTGCGCAAATACCTCGAAGACGCGCCCTCGGCCGATGAAATCCGGACGGTTCTGGCCAAGCTGAATATCCCGGCGATCAGCATGATGCGCACCGGAGAGAAAACGTTCAAAGAGCTTGGTCTGGCCAAGACCTCGCCCGATGAGGAGCTTGTTCAGGCCATGGCCGAACACCCGATCCTGATCGAACGTCCGCTGGCCATCGCGGGCGACAAAGCCGCTATCGGACGCCCGCCCGAGAACCTGCTGGACTTGCTTTAGGCGATCTGTGCCTCAAGTCGTGGATAGCGCCAACCAAGCGTAAGGCCCCGTGCGATGTTCAACACCATCAGCGCGGCCCAAAGCCCATGATTGCCCATCGTTGGCACCAGCACGAACAACGCAACCACGTACAGCGCGACTGACTGGATCATCGCGTTGCGCATATCGCGGGTCCAGGTGGCGCCGATATAGATACCGTCGAACATCCAGCTTGCCACTCCGATGATCGGTGCCAGAGCAGCCCAGAGCAGATACTCGCGTGCCGTCATACGAACTTCAGGCGATGTCGACATCAGATCGATCAGCGCGGGCCCTGCCAGGTAAAACACCAGCCCAAGCCCGATGGCCCCGCCAACGCCCCATTGCGAAGCCATGACCGACGCGCGCCGGACCTTCCGGCGGTCGCGAGCACCGACGGCTCCTCCAACAAGAGCTTCTGCCGAGAAAGCAAAGCCGTCCAAAGCGAACGCGGTGATTTCGAGAAACTGCAATAACACCTGATTGGCCGCCAAATTCACGTCGCCCAGATCGGAACCGACAAACAAAAACGTGGTGAATGCTCCGGTCAACAGAACCGAGCGCACCATGATATCGCCATTCACCTGCATCATCCGGCGCAGCCGTGCGGCATCAAAAATACGCGGCCAATCCCGCCATTGCTTGCCGCCAAACGCATCACCACAAAGCCACAAACCCAGGGCAAGACCCGTCCACTCGGCAATCAGTGTCGCGATGGCAACGCCCTCGACACCCCAGCCCAGGCCAAGCACAAACCATAGATCCAGCGCTATATTCAGCCCATTCATCCATATCTGCAGGATGAATACACCTCGCGTGCGTTCGACTGCGATCAGCCAGCCTGTCACCGCATAAAGGGCAATCGTGGCTGGAGCGCCCCAGATGCGAATCTCCAGATAGGCGCGCGTCAGAGACTCGACTTCGGCGCTGGCGGGCGACAGTGCAAAAGCTCCAAGGAATACCCAAACCTGCGCGGCAATGAAGACCAATCCTGCTGTTCCGCCCAGCAGCAAGCCTCGCATGAGCAACGCTCCGGTTTCTGCAGTGTCACCTGCACCGCGCGCCTGTGCCGCCAGCCCGGTGGTGCCCATCCGCAGAAAGCCGAAAATCCAGTAGATCGCAGACAGGATCACCGCACCCATGCCCACAGCCCCGATGGGGGCGGCCTGCCCCATCTGACCGACAACGCCGGTATCCACTGCCCCGAGGATCGGTACGGTCGCGTTCGACAGCACGATCGGCAACGCGATTTTCAAAACGCGCCGATGGGTAATGGGCGCTGAGGCGTCCTCCATCCTTAGTCTTTCGATGTCGGAGATTGCGGCATCAGGAAGTGCCCCGTACCTTGCGCAAAGAGTTTGGTGTGATTGTCTTGCCAGGCTTCGACCCGGACAGAGGCATAACGTCGACCCGAGCGGTTGATGAAAGCGCGCGCATAGGCGTCTCGCGGCAGGCCCGACCGCAGGTAGTCGACCGTGAAGTCGATGGTTTTGGGAAAGCGGATATTCACGTCAGTCAAGATGTCTTCCGCATCGATCTCACCGCTTTCAATCCTGGGAAACATATGTTCCCAACTCAGCGTGATTACGGCAGTGACTTCCAGAAACGCCGCTGTCACCCCACCGTGGATAGCGGGCAGAAAAGGATTACCGATCAACTTCTCATCGAAATTCAGAACGCCTGTCAGTTCGTCCCCCCGCCGGTCGAATGTTATATTGAGGAACTGTACATACGGCACACCTTCGACCAGCGCGGTCAGAGCGGCATCACGCCGTTGCTTGACCACCTGCATGGGTTCGGGGCGAGGTCTTGCCATTTCAGCGACCCTCCACGGTGAAGGCACCTGAAGCGGTGGCAACGGGACGGTCGCTGTCATCATCCGTCGCCGTCGCCCGCACAAAAGCCACGTTGCGCGTGATGTGATAGCAGGTCGCGCGGGTCCGGATACTTTGACCCGGCGTTGCGGCCCGCATGTAATCAATACGCAGATCGATGGTGGCGGTTCCTCCCGGGGCTGAGGGGTGGCTCATCACTGCGGCACCGCAACAGGTATCCAGCATGGCCGACACAGCCCCGCCATGGATCACGCCAGTCCGAGGGTCGCCGATCAGTTGCTCGTTATAGGGCATCGAGATTTCAGCCTCGCCCTCTCCGATGTGGGTCAGATCAAGCCCCAAGGCCTTGGCGTGCGGAATCGCCTCGATGAATTGCCGCGCTAAAACTGTCTTATCGACCATGGGGTTGGGTCCTGTCCTTGTACCTGCCCCTTTATGGGCCTGCGTTTACACCAAGGGCAAGCCCACCTGTTGCGCTTGCCGCAACGACGCCCTAGGTTGCTGCCAAGGAGACCCGGAATGTCCGACACCCGTTTGTCATTCAAAGAAATGTGCGCCGAGTTCGACGTGACCCCACGCACCCTGCGCTATTACGAATACATCGAATTGCTGCAGCCTGACCGTGAAGGCAGGTCGCGGTTTTACGGGCCTCGTGAATGCGCCCGGATGAAACTGATCATGCGTGGTCGAAAGTTTGGATTTCCTTTGGAAGAGATTCGTCAGTGGCTGCTGATCTACGAAGATCAGGGCAATCAGGCGCAGATGGCGACCTTTATCGAGATGGCCGATCGTCAAATGGAAGAGCTGCGCCAGCAGCGCGCGCAGTTGGATGAAGCAATGGATGCGCTTCAGCAATTGCGCGATCAGACCGTCGGCCTGCTGAAATAGCCCCTTCCCCTACGGCAAGAAAATTGCCGAAACCCCTGCTTACGCGACTGGATGTTACGTCAACTATTTTGTGACGCAGCGTCCGCATTACGTAAACGTCACTTGTGTGTTGTAAAACGCTCATCGACTGCGCAACTCAGATTGCATGACGCCAGTGATGAGAGTTTGAACCATGACCGAAGATCTGCTGACCATCCGCGAAATGTGCGAGACCTATGATGTCACGCCCCGCACATTGCGGTTCTACGAGGCCAAAGAGCTTTTGTTTCCGATCCGCGAGGGCCAAAAGCGCTTGTTCACCAAACGGGATCGTGCACGCCTGAAACTGATCCTGCGCGGCAAGCGCTTTGGCTTCAGCCTCGAAGAGATCCGCCAGCTTCTGGACCTGTACCACGTGGGTGACCAGCAGCTGACCCAGATGTCCCGCACTTATGAAATCGCGTGCGAGCGCCTTGCTGACATGGAATCGCGCCGCGAAGAGCTGACGCAGGCCATTGACGAACTAAAAGAGCAGTTGCGCTGGGGCGAAAAGGTTATCGCCTCGATGAAACAGGAAAAGAAGGCCGCCGAATAAGCCCGGCCTTTCGGACATATGAATTAAGGGAGCTTCACATGCCCGTCTATAACGCGCCAACCAAAGATACGCAGTTCATCCTGCACGATGTTCTGAAAGTCTCGCAGTCGGATATCCCCGGCTATGATGAACTGGAGGCCGAGTTTACCGGCGCGGTTCTGGAAGAAGCGGGCAAAGTTGCCACCAATGTGTTGCACCCGCTGAACGTGGTTGGGGACATCGAAGGGTGCCGGTTGGAAAACGGGATTGTGTACACCCCAACAGGTTTCAAAGATGCCTTCGAGCAGATGAAAGAAGGCGGCTGGACTGGCCTCGACATGCCGGAAGAGTATGGCGGCCAGAACATGCCTTATGTGATGGGTACTGCGGTAGGCGAAATGTTCTCGGGCGCGAACCAGGCGTTTGTGATGTATCAGGGCCTGACCCACGGCGCAGCCTCAGCCATTCTGGCGCACGGAACCGACGAGCAGAAGAACACGTACCTGCCCAATATGGTCAGCTGCGAATGGACCGGCACCATGAACCTGACCGAACCGCATTGCGGCACCGATCTGGGGCTTATGCGTACCAAAGCCGAGCCGCAGGACGATGGCAGCTACAAGATTTCCGGTCAGAAAATCTTTATCTCTGCGGGCGATCACGACATGGCCGACAACATCATTCACCTGGTGCTGGCCAAAATTCCAGGCGGACCCGAGGGCATCAAAGGTGTGTCGCTGTTTATTGTCCCGAAGTTTATCGTGAACGAAGACGGTACTCCGGGCGAGCGGAATGGTGTTTCGGTCGGCAAGATCGAGGAAAAGATGGGCATCCACGGCAATTCGACCTGCGTCATGAACTATGACGAGGCCACCGGCTGGCTGCTGGGCGACGAGCACAAAGGCATGCGCGCTATGTTCACGATGATGAACGAAGCGCGTCTGGGTGTGGGCATGCAAGGCCTGTCCCAGGCCGAGGCAGCGTATCAAAACGCCGTCGAATACGCCAAAGACCGCCTGCAGGGCCGCGACGTAACAGGTGTGAAGAACCCGGATGGCCCGGCCGATCCGCTGATCGTGCACCCGGACATCCGCCGCAACCTGATGGATCAGAAAAGCTTCACCGAGGGAGCACGTGCGTTCATCCTGTGGGGCGCGACCATGATCGACAAGGCGCACCGCTCGGGTGACAAGGATGCGGACGGGCTGATCTCGCTGCTGACGCCGGTCATCAAGGGCTTCCTGACGGATGAAGGCTACGACATGACCGTTCAGGCGCAGCAGGTCTATGGCGGTCATGGCTACATCGAAGAATGGGGCATGTCGCAATACACCCGCGACGCCCGTATCGCGATGATCTACGAAGGGGCAAACGGCGTTCAGGCGTTGGATCTTGTTGGCCGGAAGCTGGCGCAGGATGGCGGCAAGCATGTCATGGCGTTCTTTGAGATGGTTAAAACCTTCTGCAAGGAAAATGCCGGCAAGGATGAAGCTTATGACAAAGCGTTCATCGAACCGCTGAAGGCCGCGTCCAAGGACCTGCAGGCCGCTGGCATGTATTTCATGCAGGAAGGCATGAAGAACCCTAACAACGCGCTGTCCGGTTCGTATGACTTCATGCACATGTTTGGTCATGTTTGCCTGGGCCTGATGTGGGCTCAGATGGCGAAAGCCGCTCGCGAAGCGCTGGATGGTGGCGCCTCGGACAAAGAGTTCTACGAGACCAAGATCAATACCGGTCGCTTCTACATGGCCCGTCGCCTGCCCGCGACAGCCATGCATTTGGCGCGCATCCAAACCGGAGCGGACACGGTAATGGCGCTGGACGCAGCGAACTTCTGATCTCAGTGTGGGCTCGGGCGTCGTAGCCCGAACCCACCCTTGGAGGAGACAAGATGCCAAAACGCTTTCGCCTGACCCGCCGCTTTCCCGTCGCCATGACCGAGGATGGCTATCGCAAACTCCGCGGATTCGCGCGAGAGGCGGGATTGGACGAAGGTGAGGCTTTGTCGTTCCTGTTCGAGAATTTCAATAGCGTGATTGATCACGAGAACCTGACGCACAGATTGCGCATCTTCAACTCCGAGCTGGACGCAAGAAAGCGCTGAACGCGCAATACGCCTTGGGAGGGGCGCCCAAATGACCATCAAACTGCATTGCTTCGGTGAAAGCGGAAACAGCTACAAAGCCGCTCTGGCGCTTGAGATGTCAGGTCTGGAGTGGGAGGCGGTCTTTGTCGACTTTTTCAACGGCGCAACGCGCACCCCTGAATTCCGGGCCGAAGTGAACGAAATGGGCGAAGCACCCGTACTGGTCGATGGCGATTTTCGCACCAGTCAGTCTGGGGCAATCCAGGCCTATGTCACCGAGAAGTCGGGCAAATTCGGCGGCAAGGATCGTGATGAGAACTACGAGATTTTCCGATGGGTTCTGTGGGACAATCACAAGCTTAGCTCAATGGCCGGGCTGACCCGTTTCCTGATCAACTTCCTGCCCGAAAAGCACCGCAACCCGGATGTGATCGCGTTCAATCAGGGTCGCCTTAAGGCTGCTTATCAGACACTGAACGCCCATCTTGAAGGCCGCGACTGGATCGTTGGTGACGGCGTGACCAATGCTGATATCAGCTGCTGCGGCTACCTCTATTATCCCGAACCATTTGGCTTTGATCGCGCCGACTGGCCCAACATCGATGCCTGGCTGACGCGCCTTAGCGAACAGCCCGGTTGGAAACACCCCTACGACCTGATGCCCGGCAACCCGTCGGATCGAGCTTAAGGAGAAGACCCCATGACCGAAGCCTATATCTATGACGCCCTGCGCACTCCGCGCGGCAAGGGCCGCAAGGATGGCAGCCTGCACGAGGTAACCTCGGTGCGCCTGTCCGCCCTGACCCTGAACGCAATGAAAGAGCGCAATAATCTGGAAGGTCACGCCGTTGAAGACGTGATCTGGGGCAACGTCACGCAGGTGATGGAGCAAGGCGGCTGTCTGGCGCGCTCGGCAGTTCTGGCTTCGGATCTAGATGAATCGATCCCCGGTCTGGCGATCAACCGTTTCTGCGCCTCGGGCATGGAAGCTGTGAACTTGGCGGCAAACCAGGTCAAAGGCGGCGCGGGTGAAGCCTATATTGCAGGCGGTGTCGAGATGATGGGCCGGGTGGCCATGGGCAGCGATGGTGCGGCGATTGCCGTTGACCCGTCGTTGGCGATGGAAACCTATTTTGTGCCGCAAGGTATCTCGGCTGACATAATCGCAACTGAATATGGGTTCAGCCGCGATGATGCCGATGCTCTGGCCGTTGAATCCCAAAAACGCGCAGCAGCGGCTTGGGAAGACAATCGGTTTGAAAAGTCGGTGATCACCATCAAAGATCAGAACGGTCTGACCATTCTGGACCGCGACGAGTACATGCGTCCCGGCACAGACATGCAGTCGCTTGGCGCGCTGAACCCGTCTTTCGCAATGATGGGTGAGCAGATGCCGGGCTTCGACAAGGTGGCGATGATCAAATACCCGCATCTTGAGCGGATCAACCACATACACCACGCGGGCAACAGCTCGGGCATCGTGGACGGTGCGGCCGCTGTGCTGATCGGCAATAAGGAGTTCGGCGAGAAATATGGCCTTAAGCCGCGCGCGCGCATCAAGGCAACTGCCAAGATCGGCACTGATCCGACCATAATGCTGACCGGTCCGGTTCCGGTGACTGAGAAAATTCTGGCCGACAACGGAATGAAAATCGGTGATCTGGACCTTTTCGAAGTCAACGAAGCCTTCGCCTCGGTCGTGCTTCGGTTCCAGCAGGCGTTTGATGTTGATCCGGCGCTGGTTAACGTCAACGGCGGCTCGATCGCGATGGGTCACCCGCTGGGTGCAACCGGCGCGATGATTATCGGCACGCTGCTGGACGAGCTGGAGCGTCAGGACAAGGAAACCGGTCTGGCCACACTCTGCATCGCATCCGGTATGGGTGCGGCAACAATTATCGAGCGCGTCTGATGCCCAAACTGGATCTTTCTCAGATACCGTTCAAAGGCGGTTCATCTTATCCCGGCAAGTTAGCCGAGGCCACCGCGGGTCGTTTTGTCCAGCGCGTCGGAGATGCAGGCGGGCTGACCCAATACGGGGTCAACATCGTACGTTTGGAGCCCTCGGGGCTATCCTCGCTGCGCCATTACCACATGGAGCAGGACGAGTTTGCCATCATGCTCAGCGGCAAATGCATGCTGATCGATGATGATGGCGAGCATGAGATGCTGCCCGGTGACTGCGCCGCTTGGCCTGCAGGTGAGGCCAATGGCCATCACCTTGTGAACAAAACCGACACGCCCGCAACCTTTCTGGTGGTGGGCACCCGGACCCCGACCGAGACCGGCTATTACAGCGATATAGACATGATGGTGAAAGATGATGAGAACGGATTCTCTTTCACTCGCAAGGATGGCAGCCCGCTGACGGCTGACCAGATTGGAGATGACAATGACTGATTTCACCCTCAGCAAAGACGCCGATGGCGTCGCCTTCATCACCTGGGACGTTCCCGGCAAATCCATGAACGTCCTGTCGCGCGAGGCCTTCACTCTGGTCGGTGATCTGATCGATCAGGCGCTGGCGGATGATGAGATCAAGGGCATCGTTATCACCAGTGGCAAAGAAGGGTCGTTTGCAGGCGGCATGGACTTGAGCACGCTCGCCACGATCCGACAGGAGGCCGGCGACGAACCCGCGCAGGCACTGTTCGATTTCGTCATGAGTGGCCACAACATCCTGCGTCGGCTGGAACTGGCAGGCATGGACCCCAAGTCCAAAAAAGGCGGCAAGCCGGTCGCCTGTGCCATCAACGGTACCTGTGCCGGGATTGGTACCGAGATCGCACTGGCCTGTCATCACCGCGTGATGACCTCGAACGCCAAGGCCAAGATCGGCCTGCCCGAGATTCTTCTGGGGATCTTCCCCGGCGGCGGCGGCACCATGCGTTACAGCCGTATGGTCGGCGCGATGGCTGCAGCTCCGGTGCTGCTTGAAGGCAAGATGATGGACCCGAAGAAGGCCAAAGGCGCGCAATTGATCGACGCGGTGGCGGATGATCCGGTTGCGGCAGCCAAGGAATGGGTACTGAACGCCAAGGAAGCCGATCTGGTAAAGCCGTGGGATGCCAAGGGCTACAAGATGCCCGGCGGCGCTCCCTACCACCCCGCCGGTTTCATGACCTTCGTGGGCGCAAGCGCCATGGTGAACGGCAAGACCCAAGGTGCCTTCCCGGCAGCCAAGGCTCTACTGAGTTCGATCTATGAAGGCGCGCTGGTTGACTTCGACACCGCCTTGAAGATTGAGGCGCGCTGGTTCACCAATGTGCTCATGAACCCGTCCTCGTCGGCGATGATCCGGTCGCTGTTTCTGAACAAGGAGGCGCTGGAGAAAGGCGCAGTGCGACCCAAGGATGTACCCGATCAGCGGGTCAAGAAAGTCGGCGTTCTGGGTGCAGGTATGATGGGTGCCGGTATCGCGTTAGTCTCGGCACAGGCCGGGATGGAGGTTGTGTTGATCGACCGCGATCAGGAGGCCGCCGACAAGGGCAAGGCATATAGCGCAAACTATATGGATAAGGGGATCAAACGCGGCAAAGCGACGGCTGAGAAGAAAGAAGCCCTGTTGGCCCGTATCACCGCCACGCCCGATCTGGAGCACCTGAAAGGCTGCGACCTGATCATCGAAGCGGTGTTCGAAGACCCCGGCGTCAAGGCTGAAATGACCAAGAAGGTCGAGGCGATCATTCCCGAGGATTGCATCTTTGCGTCGAACACCTCGACCCTACCGATCACAGATCTGGCCAGGGCAAGCGTACGGCCCGAGCAATTCATTGGCATCCACTTCTTCTCACCGGTCGAGAAGATGTTCCTGGTCGAAATCATCAAAGGCAAGGAAACCGGTGATCGTGCTGTCGCCAAGGCGCTGGACTATGTGCGCCAAATCCGCAAGACACCGATCGTGGTCAATGACGCGCGCTTCTTCTACGCCAACCGCTGCATTATTCCTTACATCAACGAAGGTCTGCGGATGATCACCGAAGGCGTCAGCCCTGTTCTGATCGACAATGCGGCGCGTCAGTTGGGCTTCCCCGTAGGACCCATTCAGCTGAACGACGAAACCTCGATTGACCTGGGGGCCAAGATCGCCCGCGCTACTAAGGCAGCTATGGGCAACGCTTACCCGGAAAATCCGGGCGATGATCTGATCTTTTGGATGGAAGAACAAGGTCGTCTGGGTCGCAAGGCCAATGCAGGATTCTTCGACTATGACGACAAGGGCAAACGCGTCGAGTATTGGAAGGGCCTGCAGGACAAATACCCACATGCCGCAAACCAGCCCGACCTGATCGAAGTGCAGGAACGTCTGATGTTCGCGCAGGTTCTGGAAGCCGTCCGTGCGCTGGAAGAAGGTGTTCTGGAAGATATCCGCGAGGGCGACGTGGGTGCGATACTTGGCTGGGGCTTTGCGCCGTGGTCCGGTGGCCCGCTCAGCTGGTTGGACATCATTGGTACGCCCTACGCCGCCGAACGCTGCGATCAACTTACCGAAGCCTATGGTGAGCGCTTTACCTGCCCGCCGCTGCTGCGTGAGATGGCGGAAAAAGGTCAGAGCTTCTATGGCCGCTTCAACCCCGAAGCACAGGCCGCCTGAACAGACAAAGCAGGCGCATGAACCCATGCGCCTGCTTTATTCTTATACACGTACTATTGCAGCTGCCATTCAGGCCGCAAGAACAGCGCAGGCATATTGGGCCGCCCCGGTCGCCCGGGTCGACGTACGCCCAACGCAGGCCGAATCGGGAAAATCGGTTCTTGCGGAATGGGTGCAGGTAACGCGGCCAACGGGTTGGTCAAAGCCGAAAGGTTCCCTTTGCCGGTCACGGCCTCGATCAGAAGATCGGCGTGTTCAGCATCCGCGACTTCATAGGCCTCAGGGTTTCGACTTGACCCGGTATTCATGCGTCCGGACGGGCAATAAGCCTGAAATCCGCCCTCGATAAAAACCAGCTCATCCTCGTCAAAGAATAATGACGTGACATCGAAGGACTGCGCAGGCGTGCTGGACTCAATACGCCCCACCCCGCTGAGCGTTCGAGCTGGAATGATCGAGACCCCCTCGATTCCAACACCAAGCTTGCCTTGATCCAATGCCATACCCTGTTCCGGCATCAGCCAGACTGGGCGCCCATTATAAGCTGCTCGGGATGGCACAAGGATCGGCAGATGCTCGGGCCTGCGTTCGTCTCCCGGCACCACGATCCGGTCGACGCAAACGCGCCTCAGTTCTTTGAACCCATGGTCCCGTGTCCGCACCAGATCGCCTGCAACTAGTCTTTCGACCCGTTTCCAGCCCCCTGTTGTGGACACTTTGGTTCCGTGCAGCAATCCCCCACGACGCGCTGATGCGGCCTGTCCCACAAAGGCCTGTCGGCCTTTAACTTCACGTTTCGAATACCCCGAAACACTCACTAACTCTAACACGTGCCGTCCCCCTGTTGGCACCTTCAAACAACTCAGAAGGTCTTAGAGTTGTGCCTCAATTGGGCTTAGTTTTGCCACATTTGAGGCCAAATTAGGTCAGTTTCGCCGCAATTTACTGGTTTTGAATAAACAAATCAGTATTCCGAACGGGCTTTGATATGCATCTCGAAACGATACTATGACGGATACAAGCCGATTCTATTCCGTTCTTACTGCGCCGCATGCTGTAGCGAGGATAACCGCCGCTCCCGCCACCCAAGCAGCACTCCGGCAGAGGCGATCATGCCAATGCCGATGATTTGCATCTGCCCGACGGACTGCCCAAACGCCACCCAGGCAAAGAGCGGGCCAAATATCATGACCGAGTATTCAAAGACTGCGACATATGATGGCTCACCCAGTTGATAGGCTTTGATCAGCATAAAAACGGCAATTGTTGAGCCCACGGCCTGAACCACAACCCAAGGCAACGCGTCTTGCATCGGCCAAACCCAACCGCGCATCGCGAAGCCATCCGGCCCGACTGGCACGCCAACCGGAAACAGGGCAAGCCAGATCAGTCCGATCGCCCCCGCAAGCCCCAGTGTGACTACCATCGCCGCCAGCAGCGCAACAGTGCTTTCATCGGAACAGTGGGTGCGCGTTACAACAGCGCTGAGTGCGTAAAAGAAGCCACCAGCGACTGGCAGCAGCGTCTTTACATCAAACGATGTCGGGTCCGGTTGCAATACGCACAGAATTCCCGAAAACCCCAATAAAACAGCCACGATCCGCCAGGGACCTATGCGCTGTTTCAACAAAAGGGCCGAAATCAACAGCACGAATATCGGCGATGTGAATAACCCGGCAAGCGCCTGAGCGATGGGCATCAATGCCAGCGCGCTGAAATAGAAGAGCATCGCCAGCGTGATCAACACGCTGCGCACCGCGACGACACCAATCCGCCGGGGCCTCAAGGTGCCCAAACCCAATATCGACAACACCGCGATCAGCGGCAGCATCAGTAAGGCGCGACTTAGGTGAAACTGCCAAAGCCCCACGCTCTCGGCCACGCGGATCACGAAATTGTCGATCACGCCGATAATGGACATGGCCGCAACCATCAGCAACGACGCCATGATTGAATGGGTTTGTTGTTGTGACTGCATCCGCGCCTCTGCCCTTAATCAGCCCGTTCTGTTCGAAACTTACCCGGCACACTCAGCACATTTCACAAACACTGAGCAACAGGTTTGCGCCGCTGGTTTTCGCCATGCTAAGCTTGGCGCAAAATAATATTCGAGCAGCATTACCCGATGACCGCACTCAAACAGTACCAGCGGATCGAAGCCACCGGTCTGTGGCGTCCCTCGCCCGATGAGCAACGGCGCGAAGTAGTCGTATCGATTGGTGAAGCCACTCTGACGATTTCTGACTTCAATGACAGCGCGCTGACCCATTGGTCGCTGGCGGCGCTAGAGCGACAAAACCCCGGAACCTATCCCGCGATATTCAATCCCGACGGCGATCCCGGCGAAACACTGGAGCTTGCAGAATCTGAAACCACAATGATCGAAGCAATTGACCGGCTGCAGCGCGCCATCGACCGTGCCAGACCACATCCCGGACGGCTGCGTTGGCTCAGCGTTGCAGGGGTTGTGCTGGCGGTTTTGGCGGTGCTTTTGTTCTGGCTACCCAGTGCATTGCAGCGCCATGTTGTTTCGGTAGTGCCAGAGGTCAAGCAACAAGAAATCGGCGATGCAATCCTGCAGCGGATCGAAAGGGTATCAGGCAAGGCTTGCTCTTCGCCTGATGCGCAAGCGTCGCTGGATCAGCTGGCGCGCCGCACCGGTGTCCGCCAAATTGTGATCCTACCAGCAGGTCTGCCTGACAGCCTGAGCCTGCCGGGTGGAACCGTACTGCTAAACCGGGCACTGGTCGAAGATCACGAAGACCCAGCCGTTGCCGCCGGATACATCATAGCCGCGCGCGCGCGGGCAACTCAGCAGGAACCGCTGGACGATCTGTTGGACCGTACAGGCCCGAGTGCCGCATTTCGGTTGCTGACCACCGGCGAATTGACGCCAGAGATCGTGGACACCTACACTGAGCAGGTTCTATCCGGTCCACAGCCGCAGCTAAGCGATGACGTGCTGCTCGCGGTTTTTGCACAGACCGCCCTGCCCTCGACCCCATACGCCTATGCGCTTGATATCACAGGCGAGTCCGTTCTTGGATTGATAGAAGCCGATCCGATGGCGGGTCATACTTTGGAACAGGTACTGCCCGACCGCGATTGGGTCCGGCTACAGAATATCTGCGGGCAATAGCACCTATTTGGTCCCGAACATCCGGTCGCCAGCGTCACCTAGTCCAGGCATAATGTAACCCTTTGAGTTCAGCTCACGATCCAGCGCGGCCGTGACGATTTTGACATCTGGGTGCGCCTCTTTCATGCGCGCGACGCCCTCGGGGGCAGCCAACAGGCACAGAAAGCGGATATCTTTCGCCCCCTGCTCTTTCAGCAAATCAATGGCCGCAGCCGAGCTGTTGCCGGTTGCCAGCATCGGATCAACAGCAATGACCAAACGGTCCGTCAAACCCTCGGGAGCTTTGAAATAGTATTGGACCGGCTTCAGCGTCTCTTCATCCCGATAAAGCCCCACGAACCCCACTCGGGCAGAGGGGATCAGCTCCAGCACGCCGTCCAACATCCCGTTTCCAGCCCGCAGGATCGATACCAGCGCCAATTTTTTGCCCGCCAGAATGGGAGCGTCCATTTCTTCCATCGGGGTTTCGATATGGCGGGTGGTCAGCGGCATCTCGCGGGTGACCTCATAAGCCAGCAAAAGCGTGATCTCGCGCAGCAACTGCCGGAACACAGCGGTTGAGGTGCCTTTGTCCCGCATGAGCGTCAATTTGTGCTGCACCAATGGGTGGTCGACGACGGTCAGGTGATCGCTCATGATGTCTCCAGTCTTTTCTTGACCCGCGCGCGGGTCTCTTCATCGCAAAAGGCCGCGTTCAGGGCTGTTTCATTCAGGGCAGCAAAATCTTCGGCTTGCCAGCCGAACGCTGCATTCAGCATCTCATATTCGCGCCGCATCGTGGTATGAAAAAACGGCGGATCGTCAGTGGATACCGTGACGTTGACGCCTGCATCACGCAATTTCGCGATGGGATGGGCGGCAAAATCAGGAAACAGGCCCAGTACCACGTTTGAACCCGGGCAGACCTCAAGCGTTATGCCCCGGTCAACTAACTCGTACACAAGATCCGGGTCTTCGATGGCGCGGACGCCATGGCCTACGCGCTCGACCCCCAGATCACGGACGGCATCCCGAACACTCTCTGGACCGCCAAATTCACCGGCATGGGTCGTCAATCGCAACCCAGCCTCGCGCGCGCAATCAAAGGCCCATTTGAAATCGCCCTGCATTCCGACGGATTCGTTGCCGCCCATACCAAATCCGGTAATCCAGTCACCTGCAGTTTCAGCCGCACAATGGGCGCTGGCCTTGGCTTGCTCGGGTCCAAAATGGCGCACGCAAGTGATGACACCACGCAGGGTGATCCCGAATTTGCGCTCGGCCTCGTCTGCGGCGTCCTGAATCGCAGTCAGGTAATCCTTCCATGCATGCAAATCGCCACCGCCGCAGAAATCCGGGCTAAGGAACGTTTCGGAATACACCACACCATTCGCGGCGCTCTCTTCCAGAATGGCCAGTGTCAGGCGGCGGAAATCTTCAGGCGTTTTCAGCACCTCGCACGCAGCCTCATAAACGCTAAGGAAATGGGCAAAGTCGCGGAAATCATAAGAGCCGTCGGGTTTGAATATCCCGCTCAGGTCCACTCGTTTCTCATGGGCCAGTTGGCGTATGAAGCTAGGCGGAGCGGCGCCTTCATGGTGCAAATGTAATTCGATCTTAGGCAGGTCAGCGACTGTCATAGAAAAGTCCTTCCCGGCCCTTGCGCCGGTATGTTCAGGTGGTGCGCGATACTGGCGGCGATATCGGCAAAGTTCACTGCACCAATCTCACCCGCCCCCTGTCCGGCGATCAGCACAGGCACTTGTTCGCGGGTGTGGTCAGTGCCGCTCCAACTGGGGTCGTTGCCGTGGTCTGCGGTCAATAGCAACAGATCACCGGGGCGCAGTTTTTGTAGGATCGCGCCAATTTCACGATCGAACCATTCCAGCGCACGGGCATAGCCGCTGATATCGCGCCGATGGCCATACAGACTGTCGAACTCGACAAAGTTTGCAAAGGTCAGGCTGCCCTCTTCCGCCTCATCAACGAGGTCCGAAAGGTGACGCATCAACTCTTCGTCCGAACCCTTTCGCAGCGTGTCGATCCCCTGCATTGAAAATATATCGCCAATCTTGCCCACCGCATGCACACGGCGACCGGCATCCTGTGCCCAATTCGTCAGAACGGGTTCTGGCGGAACGATGGCAAAATCCTTGCGGTTGGTTGTCCGGGTGAACCCCTTTTCGGGCGTTCCGACAAACGGTCGGGCGATAACGCGGCCCACTTTCAACTCGTGCAATCGAGGCGCCAGTGAGCGGCACATATCCAGCAGTCGGTCGAGCCCAAAGCTGTCTTCATGCGCGGCAATCTGGAATACGCTATCGGCAGACGTGTAGCAGATCGGCCAGCCGGTACGTATATGCTCGGCCCCCAGTTCCGAGATAATCGTCGTCCCCGAGGCATGGCAGTCGCCTAATATTCCGTCGGTCCCCGCTGCCTCGGCGGCAGCCTTGCTTAGCGTTTCGGGAAACGCTGGCTGGCGATCCGGGAAATAACGCCAGTCCCATGGCACAGGTAAACCCGCCAGTTCCCAATGCCCTGAGGGCGTATCCTTTCCCGGAGAATATTCACGTGCGCAACCCCACAAGCCCGTCGGCGCGGCCTCAAGGCCCGGCGTCGGTGCGCCCGAGGCCAGACGGGTCGCCGCCCCAAGCCCCATGGCATCCAGGTTGGGCAGTTGCAACGGTCCTCTCCGCCCTTCTTCCGCACGCCCCTCGGCACAAGCTTGTGCTATGTGGGCCAATGTATTCGCGCCTGTATCGGGTTTGGTGCCGTTGTAAAACTGATCGGCATCCGGCGCGCCGCCGATACCCACCGAGTCCATCACCACAAGGAAAGCGCGGCTCATGCGCAGATCCTTTCATGGATTTGCGGCGGTTGTGCTACCGGTTCGTCACTCAGCGTGATGGCATCTAGCACCACCGCGGCAGCCCGTTGCGCTGCATCTTCGCGCCCCGCATGAACAACCGCCAACGGAGCGCCTTTGGTCACCTTATCCCCGACCCTCAGAATGCCCGACAGGCCAACTGCCGGATCAATCTCATCGCTCTCGATCTGGCGCCCACCGCCTAGGGCCACGACTGCGAGGCCCAGCGCCTCGCCATCAATGGACGAGACATATCCGCCATGCGGAGCGTGAACTTCCCGGATCACATTGGCCTCCGGCAAAAACCGATCCCATGTGTCAACGAAATGCACCGGTCCACCCACGGCAGCCATCATGCGTCCGAACCGTTCGGCTGCACGACCATCGCGGATCACTTGGGCTATACTGGCGTTTCCTTCCTCTGCCGTAGCGCACATACCGGCATCCGCCATGAGAACGCCCCCCAACTCGGCCGAGATTTCCGCCAAAGGCGATCCCTGCCCGCTGGTCAAAGCTTTCATCACCTCGGCCACTTCCAGCGCATTGCCCAGCGCGGACGCAAGGGGCTGACTCATGTCGGTGATCACTGCGGATGTACGGCAACCAGCGGCATTAGCCGTTTCGGTCAAGGCCTGTGCCAAATTGCGTGCCTCATCCAGCGTCTTCATGAACGCGCCGCTGCCCACCTTAACGTCCAGAACCAACGCATCCGGGCTCGCCGCCAGCTTCTTGGACAGTATTGATGCCGTAATCAGGTCAAGGCTCTCCACCGTCGCCGTCACATCGCGCACCGCATACAGCCGCTTGTCCGCAGGGGCGATCTGGCCCGTTGCCCCCACGATGGCTGCCCCTGTGTCTTTCAGCACTTGCGTCAGTCGCGCCTGACCGATCTGAGTGGTGACTCCCGGTATGGCCTCGAGCTTGTCCAGAGTGCCCCCGGTATGGCCCAGACCACGCCCCGAGATCATCGGCACATACGCCCCGCATTCCGCCAAAGCCGGGGCAAGCAGCAGGCTGACGCAATCGCCAATGCCACCGGTCGAATGTTTATCGACCACCGGCCCGTCCAAATCCCACGTCAGCACCTCGCCGCTGTCGCGCATGGCAACAGTCAGATCAGCCCGCCCATTGGCCCCCAGACCGCCCATACAGACAGCCATCGCAAAGGCCCCGGCCTGCGCGTCACTGACGCCACCATCGGCCAGGCCTTGCGCGAACCACATTAGTTCGTCGCCAGTTGGTACTTCCTGACGGCGAAGTTTGGCGATGATCGAGCGCGCTTCCATGAAGTCAGACATCCTCCATATGCGACGCGTCGAACGCACCGGGCAATAGATCGGCAATCGTGGTTTTGGTTTCCAGACCATCAACCGTCGCCATCGTAACGACCACATCCCCATTGCCGAATTCGGCCAGTTTCTGACGGCATCCACCACATGGGGGCACCGGCTGCGGGCTGCTGGCGACCACGTAGACCTCGGTCAGTTCTTTTTCACCAGCGGCGACCATTGCCGCGATTGCCCCGGCCTCGGCGCACGTACCTTCGGGGTAAGCAATATTTTCGACATTGCAGCCAAAATAGATCACACCTGAACTGGACCGGATCGCCGCCCCGACCTTGAAATTCGAATAAGGCGCGTGGGCATTTTCCCGAACGGCCAAAGCTGCATCTTTCAAAGACATGGCGAATCCCAATTTTTGATCATCTGGTCAGAATATCATACCCTACTGGAAAGCGACGGGGGAATTGAAGCCCCCTTGACGCCATTATCCACTTCTTCATGGCCCTAACCCAACGTCGTGTTGAAGGTCCCCGGCAAAGTCACCTCAAGCAGTTCCACATCCTGCGAGGGCTCCGACAGCCGCGTTCGCATTCCCGGCGGGATGACGAAGGCATCGCCCTGTTCCAACTGATAGGGCTCGCGCCCTTCACCCTCAAGTGTCACCTCGCCGGTTATCACGAAGGTAAAGTGTATGTCGGTGTCGTGGCTGGCCCATTGAGGGTTACCCTCGCCCCGGCGCACGACCTGAACGCCCGCCACGCCTTTGGTATTCTCGGCAATCGTCGTGTCACGACAGATGTAACCGGGCAAACGGAATGGCACCCATTCTGCCCCGTTCGCCTGATTGTAAACGAACCGCTGCCCATCCCATTCCCGATCCGGACGGAAATGCGGGGTGGGCAGTTCCATCTCATGATCAATCTCCGTGACATGCTCGGCTGGGACACCAATCTCGATCACCTGAACGTTGTCTGACGCTTCCAGCACGCGGTGGCGGATTTCAGGCGGCTGAATAAAGCAATCGCCTGCCGTCAGGCGCATCTTGTCGCCCTGATCCTCGTAGACCACATCGACCCAGCCGTGGATGCAGAATATCAGCTGAAATCCGACTTTGTGGAAATGCACCATATCAGGCACAGGACCGCCATCTGGGATACGTATATGGCTGGCGATAATCGATCCGCCCAGCCGGTCCGGCACGAGATCGCGATAGTGCATCCCTGCCCGCCCTATGATCCACGGCGCCTGATCCTTGAGCCTACGGACTACAAATGAGTGCACCGTGTTCGGCATGACAAGCGGCGGGTTCAACTCGTCAATCTCGATCCGGGTGCCGTTCGGCGCGACAAGGCTGCGCTGCCCCTCGGCAAAACCATCTGGATCGTTTGTCAGAATGCGCAACGTTCCCGCCGCTTCAGCTGCATCTTTCTCGACCCGCAAGCGCAGACCGTGACCAGAGAACACGGCAACCCGAGGGTCATCTGCCGGATAGATCATATCCATCCGCATCCCCAGTACCTTGGTATAAAACGGGATATCGTTGCGCAGTTCCTGCGTCGGCAGTCGGATTTCAGCGCGCGTGAGGGAGTCGCCGGTATTGCTGGTCATTCTGTTTCTCTTCGGAATTTGGTTTTGGCCATCCGATCAGAACAGCAGCCAAAATGCCAATCGAAAAGTACATCTCCAGCGTTTCTTCCATCACGAACAAACGTGTAGCCATCGCAACCGAAAGGTATTCGTCGAACAATCCGCTGATTTCCTCAAGAAGCTGAGCCAGCACCGCAACACTTCCGGCCAGGAAAAAAATCATCAAAAAAGGCGCGCGGATCTTAAGTGCCTTAATTCCGTTCGGTATCCCATGCCAGAGCAATCCACCAATGACGATCGCAGCCAAAGCGATCCTTACTGCAGTCACATCAAGCAATAAATCAATCCAGTTTAGCACCACGAAAGGCGCGCTGCCTTCTGTGTACACCTCTGCCTCCAATTCGCGCTCGGCCAACAGCAGGCAGACCAATCCGATATACAGCCGCGAGATGCCTCGGAAACGCGTCAACGCGACCAGCCCGGAAACCAGTAACGCAGTGGCCGATATCGTCTCAATCAACCCACCTTCTTGGTTGAAAGCCGCAGCCGCTTCGGGCCAAATCATAACCACAAAAAGAAATGAAACCGCCGAAACAAGCACAACAAAGAAGACATTCCGATTGGCACCAATCCTGATTGAAGGGTTGGCAAATTGCGCACTAGCACAAGCTTTGTCTTCATGACGCATGATAAGGTCCGCCGCTTCTGGTGTCCGTAAGGTTCCCCGGAATTGGCTGTACATAAAAACGATGCGGCAACTCTCAACCAACGTTTCGTTAACGTATCCGTGAGGCCTGTCTCTGACTGCGGTCCGAGGCGACATAGCCAAGCGCTGAGAAATAGTTTAACCATCAAACGAATATTGGAACGGAGTTGTATTACCGATGTCTGACACACCGAACCTGAGACAGGCCGCGCTTGACTATCATGCGCATCCAAAGCCCGGAAAGCTTGAGATCAAGGCAACCAAACCAATGGCAAATGGTCGGGACCTTGCACGGGCATATTCGCCAGGCGTCGCCGAAGCCAGTCTTGAGATAAAGGACAACGCCGCCAATGCTGAGAAATACACGGCCCGCGGCAATCTTGTTGCGGTTGTGTCAAACGGCACCGCAGTTCTAGGCCTTGGGAATATAGGCGCATTGGCCTCGAAACCGGTGATGGAAGGCAAGGCCGTCCTGTTCAAAAAGTTCGCAGGCATCGATTGCTTTGATATCGAGGTGGATCAGCCTGACCCAGAAAAGCTGGCAGATATCGTCTGTGCTCTGGAGCCCACATTTGGCGCGATCAACCTTGAAGATATCAAGGCACCGGATTGTTTTATTGTCGAAAAATTGTGCCGGGAACGGATGAACATCCCGGTGTTTCATGACGATCAGCACGGCACGGCAATCGTTGTTGGTGCCGCAGCTAAAAACGCCCTGTATGTGGCAGGAAAGAGCTTCGAGGATATCAAAGTAGTTTCGACCGGCGGCGGTGCTGCCGGGATCGCCTGCCTCAGCATGTTGGTTAAGCTCGGCGTTAAACGTGAGAATATCTGGCTGTGCGACATTCACGGGCTGGTCTATGAAGGCCGCGCCGAGGATATGAACCCGCACAAAGACCAGTTTGCACAGAAAACCGATCTGCGCACTCTGGATGATGTGATCGGAGGTGCCGATCTGTTTCTGGGTTTGAGCGGACCAAATGTGCTCAAGCCTGAGATGGTCGAGAAGATGGCCAAGACCCCGATCATCTTTGCGCTGGCCAACCCAACTCCGGAAATCCTGCCACAGGCGGCGCGCGAAGTTGCTCCTGACGCGATCATTGCGACCGGTCGCAGCGACTTTCCGAACCAAGTGAACAACGTGTTGTGCTTCCCGTTTATCTTCCGAGGTGCCCTGGACGTAGGCGCGACTGAAATCAACGACGAGATGCAGATCGCCTGCGTCGACGGCATCGCCGACATGGCCCGCGCGACGACCAGCGCCGAAGCCGCGGCGGCCTATAAGGGTGAGCAGCTGACTTTTGGTCCAGATTACCTGATCCCAAAACCCTTTGACCCGCGCCTAGTGGGGGTCGTTTCGTCATCGGTTGCACAGGCTGCTATGAAGAGCGGGGTCGCAAAACGACCCATTGATGACCTCGAGGCCTACAAAGAGCGCCTGAACCAGACCGTGTTCAAATCTGCGCTGCTGATGCGGCCAGTGTTCGAAGCCGCAGCCGTCGCATCGCGTAGAATTGTCTTCGCAGAAGGCGAAGACGAACGTGTTTTAAGGGCTGCGCAAGCGATATTGGAAGAAACCACGGAAACCCCGATCCTGATCGGGCGACCGGACGTGATCAGCGCACGTTGCGAAAGGCTAGGCCTGACAGTACGACCGGGGCAGGATTTTCAAATCGTGAACCCTCAGGACGATCCCCGTTACTACGATTATTGGAATTCGTACCATCAAATAATGCAGCGTCGGGGGGTCACTCCGGATCTGGCCAAAGCCATCATGCGCACCAACAACACCGCCATTGCAGCAATCATGGTGCATCGCGGTGAGGCGGACAGCATGATCTGTGGCACTTTTGGTGAGTATCGCTGGCATCTTAACTATGTCGAACAGGTTCTGGATGATGGCGATTTGCGCCCCCATGGCGCGCTTTCGCTGATGATTCTGGAAGATGGCCCTCTGTTCATTGCAGACACGCATGTAAGACAATTGCCGACACCAGAAGAACTTGCCGAATCCACCATTGGAGCTGCTCGTCACGTGCGGCGGTTCGGGTTGGAACCCAAGATCGCATTTTGTTCGCAATCGCAATTCGGCAATCAGGCCGAGGGATCAGGCAAGCGGCTGCGGGCTGCGCTTGAGATTCTCGATTCCGAGCCACGCGAATTCAGCTATGAAGGCGAGATGAACCTTGATCTGGCTTTGGATCCTGAATTGCGTGCACGTATCTTCCCGAACTCGCGTTTGGAAGGCTCTGCAAATGTCCTGATCTTCGCCCATGCGGATGCGGCAAGCGGTGTGCGCAATATCCTGAAGATGAAAGCGGACGGGCTTGAGGTAGGTCCAATCCTCATGGGAATGGGAAACAAGGCGCATATCGTAACGCCCTCGATTACGGCCAGGGGACTGCTGAACATGGCGGCCATCGCAGGTACGCCAGTCGCGCACTACGGATAAGCCCAGCGCCTATATCATTACGTATACATGACCGGGCACCAGATTAGGTGCCCGGTTTGATTCTGTTAGCGCCAGAACATTTGCAGCAATAAATTTGCAGATTTGCAAATCTTTGCGTGTGACACTCAGAAATCTGCTCAGATCAGAGGATTTGCAAAAATTTGCAAGCCAAACTGCAAGGTTCTGCAAAGATTTTGCGATAAACTGACGCGCCGTTATGCGCATCGCTTGCTCGAAACATCCACGATGCCTAACACATAGCTCAAGGAATTTGGGAGGAGGCCATCATGGCATATCAGGACGTCTACGAGAGCTGGAAGAACGACCCCGAAGCATTCTGGATGGATGCAGCCAAGGGGATCGATTGGGTTCAAGCGCCCAGCAAAGCTCTGTTTGACGACAATGCGCCTCTTTACGAATGGTTCAGCGATGCCAAGGTAAATACCTGCTGGAACGCCGTTGATCGCCACGTGGAAAATGGTCGTGGTGAGCAAACCGCGATCATCTATGACAGCCCCATTACTCATACCAAACGCGAAATCTCATACGTCGAGTTACGCAATCGGGTTGCTAATCTGGCCGGCGCGCTCCGTGCAAAAGGTATCGAGAAAGGTGACCGCGTCATCATCTACATGCCTATGATCCCCGAAGCGCTGGAGGCAATGCTGGCTTGCGCCCGGCTAGGAGCAGTGCATTCAGTGGTATTCGGCGGCTTTGCCAGCAACGAACTGGCCGTACGTATCGACGATGCGAAACCCAAGGCGATCATCGCCGCCTCGTGCGGGATGGAGCCGGGACGCGTTGTGCACTACAAACCTCTGCTGGATGGCGCGATCGATCTGGCCACCCACAAACCTGAGTTTTGCGTAATATTCCAGCGCGAGCAGGAAGTCGCACAACTAATCGAGGGGCGCGACGTCAACTGGCACGGTTTCCAATACGGTACGGAGCCCGCAGAATGTGTACCAGTCAGCGGCAATGATCCAGCCTATATCCTCTATACATCCGGCACCACTGGTGCGCCCAAAGGCGTCGTGCGCCCGACTGCCGGCCATCTGGTCGCACTGAACTGGACGATGAAAAACATCTACAATGTCGATCCTGGAGATGTGTTCTGGGCGGCTTCGGATGTCGGCTGGGTCGTTGGCCATTCCTATATCTGTTATGCCCCGCTGATCCACGGCAACACGACGATTGTTTTTGAGGGCAAGCCCGTCGGAACACCTGACGCCGGAACTTTCTGGCGCGTGATATCCGAACACAAGGTCAAAAGCTTCTTCACCGCCCCAACCGCCATTCGTGCCGTAAAACGCGAAGACCCAAGCGCAGAATTGATGGCGAATTACGATCTATCCTGCCTTAAGGCTCTGTATCTTGCAGGAGAGAGGGCTGATCCAGATACGATCATCTGGGCGCAGGATGCGCTGAAAGTTCCGGTCATCGATCATTGGTGGCAAACCGAAACTGGCTGGACCATCGCTGGCAACCCGCTTGGAATCGAAGAGCTTCCGGTCAAGCTGGGATCACCTGCCAAACCTATGCCGGGCTATGACGTTCAGATTCTGGACGAGGGCGGCCATCCTATGAAACCGGGCGAGTTGGGCGCGATCGCAGTCAAACTCCCGCTTCCGCCAGGCACATTGCCAAACCTGTGGAATGCCGAGGCGCGCTTCAGAAAATCCTATCTTGAGCATTTTCCCGGCTATTACGAAACCGGTGATGCGGGCATGATCGACGAAGATGGGTATCTCTATATCATGGCCCGTACCGATGACGTGATCAACGTCGCCGGGCACCGACTTTCGACGGGCGGGATGGAAGAGGTGTTGGCCGCTCACCCCGATGTGGCAGAATGCGCTGTGATTGGGGTATCTGATCAACTGAAAGGCCAGATGCCTGTCGGTTTCCTGTGCCTGAATGCCGGATCCGATCGGAATCACGCGGAGGTGGTAACCGATGTGGTCCAGATGGTTCGTGACAAAATCGGCCCAGTCGCTGCGTTCAAGAAAGCCGTAGTGGTGGATCGTCTGCCCAAGACACGCTCGGGCAAGATCCTGCGTGGTACGATGGTGTCGATCGCGGATGGCAAGGCGTATAAAATGCCTGCCACAATCGATGACCCAGCAATTCTGGACGAGATCACGGTGGCCCTGCAAACTATCGGCTACGCGCAGTAATTTCACGGTACGATCAAGCGGAGCGCCTTACGGCGCAACCGATTTGCGCTGTCGCGCGTGTGCGAGGCTCTGCCTCGCGCTCCGAGATATTCTTGGCCAGATGAAGGTTGGATCCGTTTTGCGATTGCGGGGCTTGTCATTGGGTCCTCCTCACCTCAGTTTGAGGTGAGGAGGACGAGCATGACACAGGGCGATATCTGGCGTTTTGATGCAACAGAATTGGCTGCGCTGACCCAAGCTGGCGAGTTGAGCGCAGAAGAGGTGATCAGTGATGCATTGGAGCGGATGTATCAGGTAAATCCCTCGCTGAATGCTGTCGTGGACGATCTGGGCACAGAAGCGTTAGAGCGTGCATCTGCGCTTGATCAGGCGCGCCGCAATGGTGCCTCGGTTGGGCCGCTGCATGGGGTCCCCGTGACCATAAAAGTGAATGTCGACCAGAAGAACCATGCCACCACAAATGGTGTGGTTGCCTTGAAGGATGTCATTGCCCCTGATGACGCACCGGTGGTTTCAAACTTGCATAAGGCGGGGGCCATTGTCATCGGGCGGACCAATACGCCCGAATTCTCGTTCCGCGCTGACACGGATAATCCACTTCATGGGCGCACTCACAATCCTTGGGGCCGCCACATCTCGCCCGGTGGGTCGTCCGGGGGCGCGGGGGCTGCGGTCATGGCGGGAATCGGCGCACTGGCTCATGGCAACGATATCGGAGGTAGCTTGCGGTTCCCTGCTGCAGCCAATGGTGCGGTTACAGTGAAACCGGGGCTGGGCCGCGTACCGGCCTGGAACCCCAGCCAGAAGGTGGAACGCGGGATGCTGGCACAATCGATGTCGGTACAGGGCTTGATCACAAGAAGCGCAAAGGACCTGCACCTTTCGATGCCCAGCCTGATCGCCCCGGACGCCCGCGACCCCTTCCATGTGCCAATGCCTTGGCGCGGCGCGGGGCCGGACGTCCCAATCAAAGTTGCGTTCACCAAAAATACGTTCGAATACGCTTTGCACCCCGAAGTGGACAAAGCGCTAAGTACCGCTCGGGAGGCGCTGGTAGATGCCGGATATATAGTTGAAGACATTGATCCGCCGGATGTGTTCGAATGCGGGCGCATCGGCTATCGCGCGCTGATGGGTGAAGTGCTGACGTTGATGAAAAACGATATCGAGGCAGTCGGGTCTCAAACCATCCGTGATATTTTCGAGGTCTATTTTCAGGAGTTTCCTCCGATCGTAGGCGACGAACTGATTCAGGCGTTGGCGCAACGCAGCCATTATGCGCGCCAATGGTCGCTATTCATGCAGAAATATCCTTTGGTCCTGTCTCCATTCCTGCCGCAGCCGTTCTTTAAACCTGATCGCGATACCGAAGGTGCCGAAGGCGTTCATGAGGTGTTAGGATGCGCGGTCTATTCTTATGCGATGAATTTCCTCGGGCTGCCCGCCGCCAGCGTTCCCGCACGCTTGGCCGAATTGCCGAATGGGCCGCAACCGATCAATGTTCAGATTGCTGCTCGACGCTGGCGTGAGGATATGGCGGTGGATGCAGCGGTCGCGATCGAAGCGCGTGTGGGGCAGATGGCTCCGATTCTGTGGGATCGAATGAGCGCGCAAACCTGAGACATCGTCACTCAGGCCTCACAAATGAAATAGACCCCGGGATTTTGTCCCGGGGTCCGCATACTAAAATATGCCCGGATTAAGATGACGAGCGTAGCACCACCCACCCTCGCCAGCGCGAAAACTGCGCAACCATTCGAAAACACCTTTAGATGGCCACTCACTTCCACCTCGGCGTGTTCTCCGGGCAACTTGAAGTTAACAAACCCTTATCGCGTTGCATGTGAACTGGTTCACACAAGCGGTGGAAAAATGATCAACACGCTGAGATTTAAGTAAATTGTTCAGAGATCAACCGTTCTTCCAGGCCGTGGCCAGGGTCAAATAGAATACGATGCTGGATCGCAATCTCAGACCTGATCTCGACCCAATCGATATCCGGAAACGATATGGAATCGGCCGCAACGATAACCGGGCGTTTGTCAGCCTCGATCACATCGAATCTGACTTTCGCAACTTTCGGCAGCAAGGCGCCACGCCACCGCCGGGGGCGAAACGCGGCGATTGGCGTCAATGCCAGAACGTCCGCGCCAATGGGTACAATGGGTCCGTGAGCGGAATAGTTATATGCGGTTGAACCCGCCGGCGTGGCAAGCAATGCACCATCACACACGAGTTCGGCCATACGTACCCGCCCATCGACGCTGATCCGCAGCCGCGCTGCCTGCGGCCCCGCGCGAAGCAGCGAAATCTCGTTGATTGCAAGTGCTTGGTGCTTTTGGCCCGCCTGGTCCATTGCAGTCATCGCCAGTGGATTGATGACTTCTTCCTCTGCCTCTGCTAGCCGGGCCATCAGATCAACTTCGGCATATTCGTTCATCAGAAACCCGATGGTACCGCGATTCATTCCGTAAACCGGCTTATCCAGGTGCTGGACGCCCTGCAACGTCTGAAGCATGAAGCCATCACCACCCAGCGCCACCACAACATCTGCGTCTCTCGGCGCTGCATTTCCGTAGCGCGCGACAAGCGCATCCCGGGCGGTCTGCGCAACCTTGGCATCGCTGGCCAGAAAGGCGATTCTCTTTGTCATGTTTTATAGTTTCCAGTGCTGCACATTTGGTTCCGAAACAAACATACCTTTCCGCAATAGGCCAGAGTTGACGCCATAGAGGGCCATTTCGTCGCTTTACAACCTTTCTGACACACGTCGTTTCCGATAGGAAATCCGCCAGATACACCCCAGCCATGCGGAGCGCACATGAACGCCAATCTTCGTGACAACGGATTTTTCACCCAGTCCCTCGCGGATCGTGACCCCGAGCTGTTCGGCTCGATCACATCTGAATTGGGCCGCCAGCGCGACGAGATCGAACTGATCGCCTCGGAGAACATCGTCTCTGCCGCCGTGATGGAGGCGCAGGGCTCGGTCATGACCAACAAATATGCCGAAGGTTATCCGGGCCGCCGGTACTATGGCGGTTGTCAGTTCGTCGACATTGCCGAGAACCTGGCTATCGACCGTGCCAAGCAGTTGTTTGGGTGTGAGTTTGCCAACGTCCAACCGAATTCGGGATCGCAGGCGAACCAAGGTGTATTTCAGGCGCTGATCAAGCCCGGTGACACCATTCTAGGAATGTCGCTGGATGCAGGTGGTCACCTGACCCATGGTGCGGCGCCGAACCAGTCGGGCAAGTGGTTCAACGCGGTACATTATGGCGTGCGCAAGCAGGACAACCTGATCGACTATGATCAGATCGAAGTGCTGGCAAAGGAACATAACCCCAAGCTGATCATCGCCGGAGGCTCGGCCATCCCGCGCGTCATCGATTTTGCCCGCATGCGTGAAATCGCCGATATGGTCGGCGCCTATCTGCATGTGGACATGGCCCATATCGCCGGTCTGGTTGCCGCAGGCGCGCACCCTTCGCCCTTCCCGCATGCGCATGTGGCCACCACCACCACGCATAAAACCCTGCGCGGCCCGCGCGGCGGCATGATCCTGACCAATGATGAAGCGATTGCCAAAAAGGTAAACTCGGCCATCTTCCCGGGCATTCAGGGTGGCCCGCTGATGCATGTGATTGCTGGCAAGGCCGTTGCCTTTGGCGAGGCACTGCGTCCTGAGTTCAAGGACTATATCAAGCAGGTCGTTGTGAATGCGCAGGCCCTTTCAGATCAGCTGATCAAGGGTGGCCTGGACACTGTGACCCACGGCACCGATACCCATGTGGTTCTTGTCGACCTGCGCCCCAAAGGCGTTAAAGGCAACGCAACCGAGAAAGCTTTGGGGCGGGCACATATCACCTGCAACAAGAACGGTGTGCCGTTCGACCCCGAAAAGCCGACGATCACCAGCGGTATCCGTCTGGGCTCGCCCGCCGGAACCACCCGCGGTTTTGGTGAGGCCGAGTTCCGCCAGATCGCAGACTGGATCATCGAAGTGGTCGACGGTCTGGCCGCAAATGGCGAAGACGGAAACGGTGCGGTCGAAGCCAAAGTCAAAGCCGAAGTCGCCGAACTTTGCGCGCGCTACCCGCTTTATCCGAATCTCTGATCCGATACGGACTTAAAACAGAAAACGGCGCCCTGATCGGCGCCGTTTTTCTTTGAGGCCAGCAGCGTTCAGATATACCCGCGCCATCGTAGTACGAATACAGCCAACGCCGCCAACACGATCAGGCCCAACGCAAGCGAGCCAAGAAAGCTCAGGAACCATCCCCAACGTCGATCTGCCAGATTGATCGCGTTCAGGTGGCCTTGCACCTCGTCCGACGCTTTTTCGAGCCGGGGCATATCCAAAACCATCCGCAGTTTGGGATGCTCGGCCATCTGCTCGGCCTCTGCCAGAACCAAGGCCTGTTTATAGACCTTGCGCGGCAAACGCCGCTTCGCGCGACGGACCGAGGCAATCAGGGTCTTGTCTTTCACGCCAAGCTTTTTACGCAGCAACCGAATGGTCTCTGCGATCCGGGTCTGGATATCGATTTCCTGCGTCATTGGCGCCTCCTGACGGAACAATGTAGCCGCGCGTCACACCGGCGACAATGGGGCTGGTTGTTCCGCGCGGTGACGCGTATCACAGAAGCATGCTGAATACGATCATCCATGGCGACCCGACTGATCATCCGCCCCTGCTGATAGCGCATGGCCTCTATGGTTCGGCGCGCAACTGGGGAGTCATTGCGCGGCGACTGTCGGACGAAAGACAGGTGATTGCCGTCGATATGCGCAATCACGCCTACAGCTTTTGGGATGCTCAGCATGGCTACCCAGATTTGGCGCATGATCTGGCAAAGGTCATCGACAGCGTTGGCGGCATCGCCGATATCGTCGGGCATTCCATGGGTGGAAAAGCTTCGATGGTGCTGGCGCTGGAATATGGCGATCTGGTGCGCAAGCTGGTCGTCGCAGACATCGCACCAGTGGCATACAGCCACAGCCAGATTCAATTCATCGAGGCAATGCGGGCGGTCGATATGTCCCGCGTTCAGCGTCGTTCAGATGCCGAAGCACAGCTGGCCGATCTGGGCGTCGAAAAGGCGCTGCAGAGCTTTTTTACGCAGTCTTTGGATGTTGAGGGAAGCCGCTGGCGGCTGAACCTAGATGTACTGGCCAGCGAAATGCCAAAGATCATGGGCTTCCCCGAGATTTCGACCCATTGGGACGGCCCCGCTCTGTTCCTGTCCGGCGCAGCATCAGATTATGTGCAGCCCGAATACCGAGAGCAGATTCGCACCCTGTTTCCTGCAGCTCGCTTCGCCAAAATTCCCGGTGCGGGGCACTGGCTGCATGCCGAGAAACCCCGCGAATTCGAAGCTGCAGTCAGGACCTTCTTGAACGCTTAATCAAGCGCCTTGATACAGGCGTTTTGCCACCAGCCACGACACCGGCGCGGCAACAACCGCCCCTGCTGCTGCGGCGGAAACGATGGCCATCCAGGTCACCATTCCAACCGCTAGGACCGCAATCACGGCAGAACCCGCGATGGCTGTGGCGATCAAAGAATAAAGCGTGGCTGCTAGGCGTATCATGGCCAGTATCCTGTGTTTAAGCTTCTGGCCTTTACATTACAGCAACGGAATATGTGTGACTTTGATTTGGGTCAGATATGTAGCTACATCCCGCGATCCATGGGCCCGGTCGCCTCACCACCGCCATTCACCCAATCCGCAAAGCCACCCAGATTGTAGACGTGTAAATATCCCATTTCCTTAAGCAGTTTTCCAGCCAGCGCTGCCCTTCCGCCAGACGCACAATGCAGGATGATCACCCGATCCCTGCGCAGTTCTGCATCATGGGAAGGCAACTCGGGGTCGGCCCGAAACTCCAGCATACCGCGCGGGATATGATGCGCACCGACCGCGCGCCCTGTCCTTTCCAGTTCAGGCGCATCGCGAATATCCAACAACAAGGCACCCTGCCCGATCAGTTCTTTCGCCCGGCTGGTATCGATACGTTCAACCACCGCGTTCGCAGCTTGCATCATGTCTTTGACCGTCAATGGCATTTGCACCCCTCCAGGAAATGAATCCGTGAAAGGCTAACATGCAGAAAATTGAAGGTGTAGACGTTCAGACGCTTAATGTTCGCGGAAAGCACGCGACATACTGTCAACCACTGGCTTGGCGATATAGGCCGCAAAGGTGCGTTCCTCGGTCTGGATCATGATCTCGGCGGGCATTCCGGGTGTCGGCACGAAGCCCCGCACGCGCCCCATCTCTTCCGTGGTCAGAGAAATGCGCGCCAGATAGACCTCTTGCGGCATACCGGCAGAATCCTCGACAAGCGAGTCAGCCGAGACGTAATAGACCTCGCCCTCAAGCACTGGGGTTGTCCGTTGATTGAGCGCGACTAGGCGCACCGTCGCGATCTGCCCGGTGACCACGCTGTCGATCTCGGTACGAGGGATCTGCGCCTCGATGATTAGCGGTGCATCGGCGGGCAGAATCTCAGCAATCTGTTCGCCAGTTTCGATCACCCCGCCCGGCGTGTGGTGATGAAGTCGCACCACTGTGCCGGTCACCGGGGCACGCACAACCGCACGGGCCAGAACGCTACGGGCCTGGCGGGCTTTTTCACGCACACTTTCAAGGTCGGCTTCAATCACGCCCAACTCGTCCAGCGCGGCCTCACGGTAGGCTGAGCGGGTGCGCAGAATCTGCTCTTCATACTTCAGCAGCATCTGGTTTACCTCGGCCGTTTCAGCGCGCAGACGCGCCAGTTGACCTTCGGCTTCGGCCTGCACCCGGCGGATCGTATTCAGATCACCTTTGCGCACTAATCCTTTTTCAAACAACGAATATTTGGTCTCGTATTCTTCCTCGAGAATCTCTGATCGCCTTTCCATGCTGACCAATTGTGCTTCAAATCCTGACGCACGAATTTTCAACGCCTCCATGTTGCGCTGCAGCAAAGCAATATCGTTCAGCAGTGTCTTGCGCGATACATCAAAGCTGAGTTTCTGATTGTCGAGGATCGTCATGACCTCAACGTCGTCCGATGCTTCGATCAATCCGGGCGAAAACACGAGGGTTTCCTGTTCGCTGTGCTCGGCCAATAGCCGTTCGGTCATAGCCTGAAGGCGAAGTTTGCGGATGAACAATTCGCGTTCACTCGCCTCGGCCGAAGTCTGGTCCAAAGTCATCATGATCTGTCCGGCTTGAACAGATTCACCTTCCGAGACCAGAATGTTCTCGATGATACCGCCTTCCAAATGCTGCACGATCTTGTTGCGGCCGGTCGCGACAAAGCTGCCTTGCGCGATGACTGCAGCGGCCAGAGGTGCACGGAAGGACCAGACGCCAAAGCCGCCAAAACAGACAATAAGCATGATAAAGCCAATCACGATGAATTTGGTGATCGAGCGCGGAACCTCAGAGTACCAAAGACCGCCTTCATCGGTGCGTGCCACGTCGTTCATCGCTTAATCCCCCTTGCCCTGTATTTCGGGCGGTTGCTGGCGCGGCCCGTTGAGCTGTTCCAGCACCTGTTCGCGCTGCCCGAACAGCGCCACGCGCCCATCGGTCAGCAGCATGATCTTGTCGACAACATTCAACAGAGTCGGCTTTTGCGTAATCACCACAACGGTGATCTTGCTTTCCTTTGCTTGCTGAATTGCGCGCGCAAGCGCCTTGTCACCTGCCACGTCGAGGTTCGAGTTCGGCTCATCCAGAACAACCAAACGCGGGTTGCCGAAGAAGGCACGCGCCAAAGCAATACGCTGCTTCTGGCCACCTGAGAGAGGTGAGCCGTCCGCAGCAACCACCGTCTCATACCCCTGCGGCAGTGTAGCGATCATGTTGTGCACGTCGGCCAAAACGGCGGCATCGTGGATCTGCTCATCCGTGGCATCGGCACGCATCCGGCCAATATTGTCTTTGATGCTGCCGGGGAACAGCTGTACGTCTTGCGGCAGATAGCCAATATTTTCGCCAAACTGGCGGGGATCCCAGTTGCGGATATCCATCAGGTCCAGCCGCACACTGCCCGAGGTCGGCAGGATCGAACCCACCAGCGTTTTACCAAGTGTCGTTTTGCCTGCGCCTGAATTCCCGATGATCGCCAGAGTTTCACCTGGGTTCAGCGCAAAGGTAATCCCGTTCAGAACCACCCGCTTGGTGCCGCCTGGGACATACAGCAGGCGTTCGACATCCAACCGCCCCTCAGGCCGTGGTAGGCGCAGTTTTTCATATTGCAGGGCCGAGTTCGACAGCAGAGCCTTG
This sequence comes from Ruegeria sp. AF2, assembly GCF_056542025.1. Lineage (NCBI taxonomy): Bacteria > Pseudomonadati > Pseudomonadota > Alphaproteobacteria > Rhodobacterales > Roseobacteraceae > Ruegeria > Ruegeria sp. AF2. The sequence continues at coordinate 98,712 of NZ_JBQFZC010000003.1, forward strand.
ATCCGCCCAAAAGCGCCGCGCGTAAGCAGGAAGGTATTCCAACCCTCGATTGATCCTTCGATCGGCGCGAAAGCCCGCCCCGCGATGATCGAGGCGGCGATGACCATACCGCCGGTAATTTCGCCCTGCAGCGCAAGAAATGCGCCCCAGCCCAGAATGCCGATCTGCGTCAAAAGACGGACGGCACGTGAAATGGCCGCGAAGATCACGTTACGATCCTGCGCCTTGACCTGCCATGTCAACGATTGTGCGGTGTCACGCCCCCAGATGCGCACTGCCTCGGGGATCATCGCCAAAGCGTTGATGATCTGACTGTTGCGCGACATTGAATCCAGATGCTGGTTCGCCATTGATTGCGCCTGATTGGCCTTGGCAAAGGGCTTGGCGGTCATTTTCTGGTTGATCAGCGCGATGATCATCAGAATCACGGCCGTCGTCACCACAATCATCCCAAGTTGCGGATGCACCAGAAAGATCATCAGGATGAACAGCGGTGCAAATGGTACATCCAGAAATGAGATCAGAGTGCCCGAGACCAGAAAGCCCCGCACCTGTTGCAGATCCCCAAGTGTCTGATATTCGCGTCCGTTGCCGTGCAGCGAGGCATGGGCCGCAGCGCTAAGAACCGGGGCCCCAAGACGGGCGGCGACCTCGACCGCTGTACGCATCAGCATGAACCGACGAACGGCATCAAATGCGGCTTGAAAAATGACTGCTCCGGCAACGATTGCCGTCAGCATGATCAACGTATCCAGCGAGCGACTAGTCAGAACCCGGTCACTGATCTGAAACAGGTAGATCGGGATCGCTAGGATCAGGACGTTGGTCGCGCAGGTCAGTACCAGCACGAAGGCCAGATTGCGCCAAATCGCGCGCAGTGAGGTACGCAGCGTCTTCTGGAAATCTTCAGGCGGCGTGCGTTTGTGGAATGTTTGGGGTGGCCCCTTGCCATCGCCACCACCCGTCCCCGGGCGCAGCAAGGGTTGGTTGGCCTTGGCCTCGATCGTGGTGCCCATGCGGTCTTTACCATCCGACGGCGCAGAGGGGGTCATGCGTGCAGTCGATTGGTCGGCGGTTTCACAATCGGGGGCTTCGGTATCGGCCACCCCAGTGTCGCCACCCGCAGGATCCTTATCTTGCGCGGGCCGCGACGACGCGCGCCGAAGGGGAGAACCAGCGCGCGGTTGTGATGTTTGATCCAACTGCTCTGCCTGGGTCTGCCCCGGATTATCCGGTTGTGTCGTCGCCTGAGGCGCTTCTGATTGCCGCGATCGTTTCGCGGGCCCGGCAACCGGGGTGTCACTTGCTTCCGGGGTCTCTGGTTTGCTTTCGGGTTCCGCCAGTTGCATATCACTTGTCAAACGCAGGCGGGACGCTGTTTTTGCAAGTTTACTTTCATTTGGTTTTGCTACCCGATTTCGGGGTTCCAGGGTCAATGGGCCTCCGCCTCCGTGCCGGTCCAATGGACTTGCAAAACGGGTGCGGCGCGACGAAAAAACGATCGACATAAACTAACCTTCCGGTCACTCGTAAATCAGGAAATATTAGGCCAGCATGGTCTGCAGGCCATCGGAGGAATTCGCCATTTCGCTTGGCGTGAGATCGTTACCGTTAGGCCCAATGCCATTGTCGTGACCTGGCATACCCGCCTCTTCCATGATGGCGGCGATTGCCTCGTTGGTCATCTCGGCGATGTCCTCATTCGTGGGCATGTCAAGCAGGCTTGCCTGATGCAGTAGCAGGTCAGAAAATGCCCCATCCTGAGCCATAACAACCGAATCCACGCCGGCCTTGGTTACATTGGCGGCGTTCAGCATCGCATTGCTGCCTGCCAGAACCTCGGTCTCGTCCGCGTGGGGACCATTCAGATATACGTCATCCTGATCGGCAAGCATCGTCGATTGCTCGGCCACGTTGACCTGAACCAGCGATCCATCGATCTTGAGGACCCGCATCTGCTCCATGCCAGCAAACATCGGATCGTTCATTAGCGCCTCTTCCAGCGCTGCCATGTCGTCCTCGCCCATGGTCATGGCGTCGGCCATGGAGTCGTGCATCGCCTGATACGTATCTTCGCCTTCTTTCTTGAGAGAAACCTCGTTCATAACCAGGTTCTCGTCCGATCCATCGATGGGTCCGGGCAATCCGCCCATCACCACATCGTCATCCAATAATACGTGCGTCTGGACAAACGCATCGACCGATATCATGTCACCTTCGATCATGATCAGGTCATAATAACTGCCAAGTTGAAGAATATTGGTGACATCAATCAACTCGTTGTCGCCCAATGCGTACAGCGTGGTCGTCGCGTTAATCTCGGTATCAATATGATCGATATCCGTTGCGTCGATGTCCTGCTTGACAAAATTAGCAACGATCAGGTCGGTCGTAATCCAATCAACATGCACATATGCCGGGGCATCGTCTTCACTTGAACCTGTCTTAAGCCAAGGGGCTGAGTTGCCTTCGACCTCGATCGTCGACGAGTGCACCACATTGGTGCCCGAGCCGCCATTCGTGCCCTTGTCTGTGTCAGATACAACGGCGACCTGGCTCACCATGGCCAGTTCGATTGCTTTTCCACCGACCGCAATATAAGGCGCATCGACCCAGGCCACAGTTGCGTTCATCTCGTTGATCGCAAGGTTGCCGCCAGCGATCACCGTGTGACCTTCGGCAAATTCGTCTTCCTCGTCCTGAGCCCATTCGGCGGGCATCATATCGGGCGTTTCGTCTTCTTCTTCCTCGTCCGGTCTATGATGCGCAGGCAGAAGATCTTCCCATTCCGGGGCTTCGTCCACATACTCACCATTGACGATCACGCCCATCGCGTCTTCGCCGTGGAACTGATAAACAACTGCGCCTTCAACTTCGACATTGATCGGGGCCAACATCGCTTCGGCCAAAGACTCGACGTATTCAACCGACAAGTAGTCCGAGATCGAGAACGAGGGCACGGCAAACGCGTGCATCGATGCTGCGACCTGCGCAGCCGCCTCGGCCAATGCGATCAACTGATCGACATCGCGGAAATCTCCCTCGCCGACAACGTCATTGTCGCGTAGGAAAATCGTCTGGAACGTATAGGTCACGGCAGACCCGATAAGCTCTGTCACAATCTCCAGCTGCTGCTCGATCACAAACGTTGCACCTAGGCCGGTTGTCGCTTCGGGTAACGGCGGACCGTCTGAGAGTGGTGGTTCAAGTATAACGACCGTTTCAAATTCAGGGCCGTCGGTTGGGGGTGGAAGTTCAGGAGTGGCGGGGGGGGTGTCAAACCGATAGGAAAGCGGACCATATTTGCCTGGGTCCAATTCAAGATCTGCCTTGATCCGGAACTTTGCGGGTTCTTCCAGTTCGTCCAGTTCCGCCTTGCGCCGCATGGCGGTGAACTCTTCGTACTGATCCCTCAACCGGGCTTTTTCAATCGTAAGATCAAAAGATCCAATAAAGTGTGCAATCTTTTCGGTAACACTATCGAATGACATTTCGATGATCCCTTACCCCCTTGCCGACTAAAATTTCCGGTTCGGGATTTGCTGGGCCGAGGCCACATTACGCGGCCCCGGCGATTTCATTGAACGGGGGCCGATAATGCGGCCCCCGCGAATTGGTCTTAGACCTCGGTGTCGTCGCTCGAATAAGTCGAGGTCATCGAACCGCCAACCATGGTCGTATCGACCGAGTTACCAAGCACGTTGGCACCCTGTACGATCGATTGGTTGAACGCGTTCGTATCGACGACTGCTGCTGCGGATGCATAAGACTCGCCGTTGACGATACCATCGCCACCATTATCCGAACCCCAGGTACCGCCATTACCGCCAGCACCACCGGCACCCGAATATGCACCGGATGCTTCACCACCGGTGTTCATTGCACCTGTGGTTGCACCACCAGTAGACGAGCCCATGACGTCGCCGCTGGTACCGCCAGTCGATGCCGCTGCACCACCGGCACCGCCGTCACCTGACATCGCAGTACCTGTTGCATCACCTGAAGCCATCGAGTCCGCATCATTATCGGACGAAGCATCTCCACCGTATCCGGCAATCGCTTCGGCAAGGCTTTCGGCATAACCATCGTTGGCTGAATCGGCCCATGCTTCAGAGTCACCGCCGTTTCCGGCTTCGTTGGTTGCGTCAGCTGAACCAGCACCGCTTCCGGCCGAGCTTGCCTCGGGGTTGGCCGTACCGCCAGCGCCACCAGTACCTTCGGCCGATGCCATTCCATCGCCGCTGGCGTCTGCTGATCCATTACTTGTGTTGGTACCACCATTACCACCAGAACCGTCAACGTCCTGATCATTGTCGGCAGAGCCATCGATATCACCAGGTGACTGCGTAATTACAGGGCCGACAGCATCTTGGTCACCAACACCTTGCGCATCCGCATCCGTGTCAACGTAGCCGCCGCCTGCACCACCGGTTCCTGTACCGCCAGCACCCGGTCCGCCAGTACCTGTGCCACCAGTACCAGTACCTCCAGTACCCGTACCACCAGTACCTGTACCGCCAGTACCCGTACCGCCGGTACCTGCACCACCAGTACCACCGTCTCCGCCGGTACCGTTCGAGTTACCAGCTGCTGCAGCTTCTTCGTCTCCGTCAGGATCTTCCTCTTCCACAAGGAGTACCGGGAATGGGAAGGCTTCTTCTACCGAGCCGGAATCTCCGCCGGTGCCGTCGCCACCATTGGCATTGCCACCGGAGCCTTCGCCACCAGTGCCTTCACCGCCTGAGCCTTCACCGCCTGAGCCTTCACCGCCTGAGCCTTCGCCCCCTGAGCCTTCGCCGCCGGAGCCTTCGCCGCCGGAACCGCTACCGCCATCGGCATCATTCCAGCCCATCGCGCCAGCGCCAGCCAAACCCAAACCAATATTGCCTCCAGAGGAAGACTCGTTGGCTTCGTTGGTTCCGTCGCTAGAGTTGTCTGCCGAACCATCGTTATCGGCATCACCAGCGCCACCATCGGCACCGTCGTTGGAAGCATCGGTGCCTGCCAGACCAAGGCCAGCAGCTAATGCCCCAGATGTATTGTCACCACCGTCTGCATCGCCATCGGCGTTCGCTCCGGACAAACCAAGACCAAGACCAAGGCCAATCGATCCGGCATTACCACCGTTACCACCAGTCGAGTCACTATCGGAACTCGCTTCGCCGTGGTTGTCGGCATTGGACTCGCTGTCTGCTGCGCCGCCTTCGCCGCCGGTGCTGTCACCGTCTGCGCTGGCACTCGAATGACCAAGACCCAGGCTTGCGTTATAGGTATCACCCGAAGATGCGCCATCTCCACCTGTCGCAGCGCTATCAGCATTTCCTGAATGACCACCAAAGGCCAGCGAATGGCTGCCATTGGTGTCGCCATAGGCTTCACCACCATAGCTCATGCCGCCATCGCCAGAGGAGCCACCGTCGTTGTTTACGTCGATACCATCTTCAGCATAGGCTTCACCGCCGTTGGCGTCACCGCTTTGTGTGAAATCACCTGAATTCTCGACACTTGCTGTACCCAAACTGTCATTGTCTTCCAGGCTGGCAAACTGCTGGTTGATCGACGCGAAATCATTTCCGGGCCCGTCTTGCGAGATATCAATATTGACGTCGTCGCCGGGATCGTAGTTTACATCGTCACCGGCAGTAATAACGTCGCCGACATCACCTTCAACGTCCTCAATATCAACGTCGACTTTGTCATCGTCGCGCGGAATCCACTCTCCGCCGCCGAAGTCAATATCTACGGTCGCGGTATTGGTGTTGCTGTCGTCACCGCCATTGGTCTGTGAGTTGCTGTCGTTACCACCATTGGTGTTGCTGTCGTTACCACCATTGGTGTTGCTGTCGTTACCACCATTGGTGTTGCTGTCGTTACCACCATTGGTGTTGCTGTCGTTACCACCGTTGGTGTTGCTGTCGTCGCCCTGCTGTTGTTGCTGCTGCTGTTGCTGTTGGTTCAAATCTTCAACAGCCATCTCTTCTTCTTCCAGCTGCGGTTCGTCTACAACAGGATCCTGATCGTCGATAACTTCTTGGACATCGGTGATTGGAGCTAATCTGCGTTCCATAATAAGTTCCACTTTTGCTGAAGCACCAGACCGCCATTCATCTACAAAGCGGTAACAGGCGCGGTTTGAAACAGACTTTGCGCGCAACGTGTCAATCTGGACACTCGCGCGGCCGTGAAGGTCTTCTGTTTGGTTTGCCCCCCTTTCTCGGCTAAGCCGATTCCATGACCACGGAGAATTCGCAGAAATACGCGGACCGCAGGCACGTCAGGTCTAAGATCACTTCACAAATTGAAGCTTGGGCATGGTTGCAGCGATAAGGGGATGTGCATAGCTGGCCGAAAGGGCTATTTTCCGTAATTAGCTGTTTAATATATATATTTTTCGAAATCTGGCGTATTTCGCACCAGATTTGCCTCAGAAACAATCATGCGCAAACATATAGGATTATTAACCCTGAAATTTCATAAAGTTACGCTAAAACTATATACGAAAAACCTGATCAAAGGTTCTAGTAGGCGGTATTGCGGAACCCGCCTTTGGTTGCTGAAACACGTACTTTCAGCTATGATAAGGTACTATTTGAGTTCAAAGTTAATGTTTCGCGCCACCCAGTTCTGTGCCCGATTTAAAGTTTCAGAGGGCGGCGTTTGTATTAGTGGGGGGAAGATCAATGAATATTTCATTGCAAGAAGACGCCCGTGATCAGATTGAATATCCCGAAGAGCTGTCGATCATTTTTATCGGCAAGGAATTGTTCTACTCGAACCAAACCCTGAGAAGTGTTCAAAGCGAATTCGGCGTTCGTGCGTCAAGATATGAAAGCCTTGACGACCTGCTTTCCGAGAGTGGGAACCCTATTCCCTCCGAGCGCATCATTGTCGTGGATCAGATGATGCTCGAAGATCTGTTGGCGCGGCCCGCTGATTACTCCCGGCTCGCCGAGACAGGATGTCTAGCCTTCGCCTATCGCAAGAAAAGTCCGGCCCGGGTTCTGTTCGAACGCTGGGATCGTACCCGTTTCGGCAGTGTCGGGTATTTGCCAATGAACGTGGCGCCGGATGTTTGGCGCGCAATACTGCGCCTTCTGATGCACGAAGAGCTACACCTGCCCTGCTTTCTGGCCGACAGCATGACCGCAACACAAAGTGCGCCAGGCACACCTATCGAAAAACAGCCTGCAACCAGAACCCGGTCGCCTGACAAACTGTTGCGATACTCAAAGCTGACGCGCCGCGAAAAGCAAGTCCTGAGGCTGGTATCGCAAGGCAAGAGCAACAAGACCATTGCGTCGAATCTGGGCATCACCGAACACACCGTCAAACTGCATATGCACAATGTCTCAGGCAAGATCGATGTGAGCAACCGGACTGAAGCTGCGCATTTCTACTTTGAGGTCGCGCCGAACGAAGCGCGCAACGCGCCCGTTGGATGAGGCATTCGAAACCCGGTTCGACCGGCTCATTCTGTTGGTGGGTCGGCTCAACTATATGTGGACGAACACGGAAAGCCTGCTGATCCACCTGATCGCAGGTCTGACCGGGGCCAACAAAGATGTTGCGGTCATCTTATTCCTGACGCTTAACACCACACGTGCCCGTATCGATCTGGTCGAACGTCTCGCCAAGATGGAGGGTCGCCCCCCTGAAATCCGCGATCCGATTCTCGAACACACCCAGCGGTTGTCGCGCCTGTCCTCTATTCGAAACAAGTACAATCACTGCATCTATTCTTTCGATCAGGAAAGCGGAAATCCAAAGACCATCCTGATGCGCATTGCTGATCGCAAGACCGACATCAAACTTGGTCGTGAAGACACAGTTGACGACAAAGCAATGAAAGAAATCGAGGATGTTGTCACTCAGCTCTCGAATGCCAACAGGGATATCTGGAAATTGATCACCCAGCTGGGTTTCCCTGTCTGAGATGGTACTGGTGCGGGCGGTGGGACTCGAACCCACACGGCACTAAGGCCTTCGGATTTTAAGTCCGATATGTCTACCATTCCATCACGCCCGCACATCATCGTCGAAGTTTTGTCTCACCGCGCCGATGTCGTGTGCAGACACTTACAACCAACCAAAACGATTGAAAAGATACTCATTCATCAGATCCAGGGATGCATGCAGAACACCAACACAATCCTGCTGAATCAAGGCCGAGCTTGACAGCCTTTGGCCAATTCGTTCACGTCGGCGCAACACAAGATCAGGGAGCGAGCGATGAAACTAGTCAGTAACCCGTTTCGAGGTGGTTCTAAGCTTTCGGATCAGGCCCCTTATCCCTCCGTAGAGACAGATGGGTTGGGCCGGCATCGATTCTTCTGCCCTGACTTTGTCGAAACGCCCCTTGCGGATGCATCGGCGCTGGCACCCGTTGCGAATCTTTGGGTTAAAGATGAGCGGAGCCGCATGGGCCTGGGGTCGTTCAAAGCACTGGGTGCGGCTTATGTGATCGCCTGCCAAGCAAATGACATCTCGGTAACGCCAGATGGTAACACGCTCAAAGGGCGCACCTATGTTACGGCAAGCGCGGGCAATCACGGGATGAGCATGGCCGCGGGCGCGCGCGCCTTCGGAGCTGATTCAGTTGTCTACATCGCAGAAACAGTGCCAGAGAGCTTTGCAGATCGCCTGCGCGCTCAAAACGCACAAGTGGTCCGGGCGGGTGCGGATTACGCCGCCAGCATGGAAGCAGCCAGTCAGGCGGCGCAGGACAATTGCTGGACTTTGCTCTCGGACAGTTCCTGGGAGGGGTATACTGAACTACCGTACTTGCTGATGGAAGGGTATCTGCAAATGGCGGTCGAAGCCGCCGAGCAATGTACTGAGGCACCAACGCACGTTCTTTTGCAAGCCGGTGTTGGCGGCATGGCCGGAGCCGTCGCTGCCTATGCGCGGGTCGTTTGGGGAGATGCTCCGCAGATCATCGTTGTCGAGCCAACCTCTGCCCCGGCGCTGCAGGCCAGTATCGAAGCGGGGCATTGTGTGTTTGCTGACGGGCCCGACAGCATCATGGGGCGACTGGATTGCAAAGAGCCCTCGCTGATCGCCTTGAACGGCTTGGCCCGAGATGCCGATCTGTTTGTGACAATCGAGGATGACACTGTCGAAGCACAGCTTCCGGCTATGGCGAAGGCCGGGTTGGAAACCAGCGCTTCGGGCGGTGCTGGCATTGCGGCCGTTCTGAACGACGCGATCCGTAGTGAACTGGGTATTGGACCGAATTCCAAAGTGCTCTGCATCTTGAGCGAGCAACCTGCATGAGAGGTTTCGCACCAGAGGAATTCGCGACCCGCGTTGCGCGCGCCCAGCATCGGATGCAAGAAACCGGGCTATCGGCCCTGTTGCTTACGACTGAGCCCCAGCTTCGCTATTTCACAGGTTATCTGACCCGTTTCTGGGAAAGCCCAACGCGGCCTTGGTTTCTGATCGTTCCGATTTCTGGCAAGCCGGTTGCAGTAATCCCATCCATCGGTGCTGCATTGATGGCGCAGACATGGATCGACGACATTCGAACCTGGAGTGCACCCGACCTTGAAGATGATGGGGTATCCCTGCTGGCCGATACACTGAGAGAGTTGACGCCTGAAAACGCCTCAATCGGCTGCCCCGACGGGCATGAGACCCATGTAAGGATGCCACTGGCCGATCTAAGGCATCTCGAATCCGCAATTGGAGCGCGCCAAATTACGGGTGACCATGGCATCCTGCGGGCGCTGCGGATGGTGAAATCTGACGCCGAGATCGCAAAGATTCGAACTGCCTGTCAGATTGGTGCCCACGCCTTTGCACGAGTGCCCGAGATTGCCTCAGCAGGGACACCGTTGGATCAGGTGTTTCGAAACTTTCAGAGACTCTGCCTTGAAGAAGGTGCCGACTGGGTGCCCTATCTGGCCGGAGGGGCCGAGCAAGGCGGGTACTCGGATGTAATCTCACCCGCGACACAGACCCCGCTTCGTATAGGCGATGTGCTTATGCTCGACACCGGCCTCGTCCACGATGGCTATTTTTGCGACTATGATCGCAATTGGTCCGTCGGCCCAGCGACCAAGGCGGTACGCGATGCACATGCCAGACTGGTCGAGGCTTCGGATGCAGCGTTTGATCAAGCCCGTCCCGGCGTGCCGGCTTCTCAGCTTTTTCATACGATGAACAGAATACTTACCGATGGCAGCGCGGGTACCGATGCCGGGAGACTGGGCCACGGGTTAGGAATGTCGTTGACCGAATGGCCTTCGCTTATTCCCGATGATCATACTGAACTGCAACCGGGAATGGTTTTGACGCTTGAACCGGGTATTGCGGTCGATGGCAAAATTCTCGTGCACGAAGAAAACATCCTGGTAACCGAAGGCGCGCCCGAATTCCTCAGCCCCCGCACCGGACCAGAGATCGCCGAGATATGAGCACGTTGCCGTACACACTGGATCCTGACGATCCCTCGGCCGTACCAATGGGGCTGATCGTTTTACAGACTGACGAGACAATCGAACCTGAGTTTCGTAGCCTTTTTATCGATGACAAAAGCCCGCTTTATGTCAGCCGCATTCCCAGCGGGACCGAGGTTAACACCGACACGCTGGCGCAGATGGAGACCGACTTGCCTGCAGCGGCTGATTTGCTGCCAAAGGCGCGGCCCTATCGAGTTGTTGGCTATGGATGTACGTCAGCCAGTTCGGTTATCGGCTCGGATCGGGTTGAGCAGATGGTCATGCAGTCCTGTAATACATCGACCGTCACCAACCCGTTGCGGGCAGCCTCTGCCTGCGCGAGACATTTGGGCGTCTCAAAATTTGCGCTGCTGTCGCCTTACATTGAAGAAGTAAACACTCCGTTGCGACGCGCGTTTGCAGAACAAGGCATCTCGATGGATGTGTTTGGCACTTTCGGCGAATCCGAAGAAGCCAAAGTTGTGCGGATCTCAACCGATTCCGTGGTCGATGCCGCCGTGCGACTGGGAAGAGATTCAACAGTCGACGCCGTATTCCTAAGTTGTACGAACCTTCGGACACTGACGGCTATCCCAAGGATCGAAGCGCAGATCGGTAAGCCTGTCCTGTCAAGCAACCAGAGTTTGGCCTGGCATATGAAACAACTGAACGTGTCGCAAAATTAGGCAAATGCGGCGTTTACGCGACTCCAATTGCTTTACGGGCTTGCGACCATTTGTTAGCCTCGTCATCAATGCACGAGAAGATCAATGAGGCCCGGACCAACCGGGTAATCATTTGACGCAACAGGGGGTCTTGTGACCGACACAAATAGCGACGCCGCGTTTGTTGAATTTCAGCGCGTTCAAAAGTCTTATGATGGCGAGAACCTCGTCGTCAAAGATCTCAACCTGGCAATGCCAAAGGGCGAATTCCTGACCATGCTCGGGCCGTCCGGATCAGGTAAGACGACCTGCCTGATGATGCTTGCCGGATTCGAAACCGCCACACATGGCGAGATTCTTCTGGATGGAAAACCCATCAATAATATCCCTCCGCACAAACGTGGCATCGGGATGGTGTTCCAGAACTACGCTCTGTTCCCGCATATGACTGTGGCCGAGAATCTTTCATTCCCGCTGGAAGTCCGCAAGCTGGGCAAGTCCGAGCGCGAGGAGAAAGTCAAACGCGCGCTGGACATGGTGCAGATGGGTGCCTTCGGCAATCGTCGCCCCGCGCAGTTGTCGGGTGGTCAGCAGCAACGGATCGCACTGGCACGTGCGCTGGTTTTCGAGCCCGAACTGGTGTTGATGGACGAACCGCTGGGTGCGTTGGACAAACAACTACGCGAGCATATGCAGTTCGAAATCACCCGTCTGGCGCATGAACTGGGCATTACCACCGTCTACGTGACCCACGACCAGACCGAGGCATTGACCATGTCCGACCGTGTTGCGGTGTTTGACGATGGCCGCATTCAGCAACTGGCCCCGCCGGATCAGCTGTATGAAGAACCCGACAACAGTTTCGTGGCGCAATTCATCGGTGAAAACAATACCCTGGAAGGTGTTGTTAAATCCATCGATGGAGATACCTGCCTTGTGCAATTGGATGACGGCTCGGAAATCGATGCGGTGCCGATCAACGTGCACAATCCGGGCGAACGTACCAAGGTCTCGATCCGGCCCGAGCGCGTAGAATTCAATAAAGACCGACTGCATGCCGATGCACATACGCTGAAAGCAACGGTCAAGGAATTCATCTATATGGGCGACGTGTTCCGCTTCCGCATGTCGGTGGCGGGCAATGACGAGTTCATCGTCAAAACACGGAATGCCCCCGACGCCATCCGTCTGAATCCCGGACAGGAAATCGAGATCGGCTGGCTTGCAAAGGATTGTCGTGCGCTCGACGCATAGACCAAGCCGCGCGATACAAACGTGGCTTACCGAGGGACCAGCTGGCGAAAACCCGTGCGTCAGCTGACCAAACAACAAACGGGAAGTACTGGGAGTAACACATGAAAACTACAAAAACACTGCTGACAGCAGCTGCTATTGCGACAGCGGCTGGCGGCGTTTCCGCCGAAGAGATGACCATCGTCTCGTGGGGCGGCGCCTATTCCAAATCGCAGCTCAAGGCTTATCACGAGCCCTATTCGGAGAAGACCGGCGTTACCATCCTGAATGATGACAGCTCGAACGAGGCCGTCGCCAAACTGCGCGCGATGAACGAAGCGGGCAACATCACATGGGACGTGGTTGATGTGGTTGCGGCGGACGCGATCCGCCTCTGCGACGAAGGTCTGGCACTTGAGATCGATTTCGACACTCAACTGGCCCCTGCCCCCGATGGCACGCCTGCCTCCGAAGATTTCGGTGACCTTCTGGTCAGCGACTGCTTTATCCCGCAGATCGTCTATTCAACCACTTTCGGTTATCGCACAGATCTGGTCGGTGATACTCCGCCAACCGACATCTGCGCAGTATTCGATCTTGAAGCCTATCCCGGCAAGCGCTCGCTGGAAAAGCGCCCGATCAACAACATGGAATGGGCGTTGCTGTGTGACGGCGTTGCAAAAGACGACGTCTACGACGTTCTGGCCACTGCTGAAGGTCAGGACCAGGCCTTGGCCAAATTGGACACTATCAAGGACAGTGTCGTCTGGTGGTCTGCCGGTGCCGACACGCCACAATTGCTGGCTGATGGTGAAGTTGTCATGGGTTCGACCTATAACGGTCGCCTGTTCAGCGTGATCGAAGAACAAAAGCAGCCGGTAGCGATGCTGTGGGATGCTCAGGTATTCGATCTTGATGGCTGGATCATTCCGGCTGGCCTGAGCGAAGAGCGTCAACAGCGCGCGCTGGACTACATCATGTTCGCAACTGACACGCAGCGTCTGGCAGATCAGGCCAAGTACATCTCGTACGGCCCGGCTCGTGCCTCCTCTGCACCGCTGGTGGGGCAGCACGCCGATCTGGGCATCGACATGGCACCACACATGCCGACCGATCCGGAAAACGCCAAGAACACGTTCCTGTACAACTACGAGTTCTGGGCGGATTACCGCGACGATATCGACGCCAAATTCCAGGCTTGGCTGGCGCAATAAGCGTCTGATCTCCTGAGATTGTCGGGGGCGGCCTATCGCCCCCGACCCCAAAAATACCCAAGGGGTAACGATGACTGACGCCACCCAAAATACTGGTCCCATGCTGGCCGCGGACGGCACGCCACTCAAGCAATCGCTGGCCCGGTCTCTGCGACGGCAAAAGCTGCGGGCCCTGATGCTGGTCGCCCCACTGCTGCTGTTCGTTATGTTCTCGTTCATCGTGCCTATTGCGGCGATGCTGTTCCGATCCGTGGAAAACAGCATCGTACAAGAGACACTGCCCTTGACGGTCGAAGCATTGCAAAGCTGGGATGAAACCAGCGGCGAGTTGCCCGACGAGGCCGTTTATGACGCCTTTGTCCGCGACATGGTCGTGGCCGTCGATAACAAGACACACACCCGGCTGGGTTCGCGTCTGAACTATGAAGAGACAGGCATGTCTTCGATGTTCCGCCGCTCGGGTCGGAAAATGGGTAAGCTGGACCCCGAAACCGATGGGCCGTTCAAAGACCAGGTCATCGAGATTCACGACGGCTGGGGTGAACCGCAGACATGGGCGGTTATCAAGACGCATTCGCCCGCTGTCACCAATGGCTATTTCCTGAACGCTGTGGACATGCGCCGCACGCCCGAGGGCGCGCAGGCGCAGCCCGAGGACAAGCAGATCCTGATCAAGCTGTTCGGGCGCACTTTGTTCATGTCGCTGGTGATCACCGCGTCCTGTATCCTGCTGGCCTATCCGGTCAGTTATTTGCTGGCGACGCTTCCGATGCGGGTGTCGAACCTGCTGATGATCCTCGTGTTGTTGCCCTTTTGGACGTCATTGTTGGTGCGAACCTCGGCGTGGAAGGTGATGTTGCAGCAACAGGGCGTGATCAATGAAACATTGGTCTGGCTGGGACTGGTGGCCGACGACGCCAGGCTGGTGATCATCAACAACCAGATCGGCACGATCATAGCTATGACGCATATCCTGCTGCCGTTCATGATCCTGCCCATGTATTCGGTGATGCAGACTATACCGCCCTCGTATACCCGCGCTGCAAAATCCATGGGCGCGACCAACTGGACGACATTCTGGCGCATCTACTTCCCGCAATCCATTCCTGGCATTGGCGCGGGCTCAATCCTCGTGTTCATTCTGGCGATCGGCTACTACATCACGCCTGAAATCGTTGGCGGCACCAAAGGTGTCTTTATTTCGAACCGGATTGCCTATCACATCTCGTCCTCACTGAACTGGGGGCTGGCCGCGGCATTGGGAACGATCCTTCTGGGCGTCGTACTGCTGCTCTACTGGTGCTACGACAAGATTGTCGGCATTGATAACGTGAAGCTGGGATAATCGACATGGCCGCACTTACTCCGATATCCCGCAAACCTTTGTCCATGGTCTTACCAAGCGTTGCGCTGGCAGGCGCCTTCGCCGGTATCTTTGTCGGCGCGGGCAATGGCTCGGTCTTCCTCGGCATCATTGGCGGTGCAGCCTTGATCGCCGCTGTGGCCTGGGTCTACATCACGATACTCAAGAACGAAAAGCTGGCACGATGGATCAATATCCTTGGCTTTGGCATCGTCGGTTTTCTGTTCTCTGGCCCAATGGGCGGCGTTCTGGGCCTGTTGGGTGGATGGTTCTTCGTCTGGTTTATCTTTTGGCTGTACGAAGGTCGATATCGCCAAAAACTGTTGCCTTATCTGACCGCGAAACAAGTGTTCTATCACTACTTGTTCCGGGTGATCTGCGGCGCGATCTTCGTGTTCCTGATCACCCCGATCCTCGTGGTTTTGCCGCTTTCGTTCAACGCGCAGGACTTCTTTACCTTCACGCCAGAAATGCTGCGGCTCGACCCGGAAGGGTACTCGCTCAAGCACTACCGCGATTTCTTCACCAACAATGAATGGCAGCGCAGCTTCAAGAACTCACTCATCATTGCTCCAATTGCGACGATCATCTCGGTCTCGCTGGGCACGCTGGCGGCCATTGGCCTCAGCCAGAGCCACGTTCCAGGCCGCCGCGCCATCATGGGCATCCTGATCTCGCCAATGATCGTGCCGCTGATCATTTCAGCCACAGGCATGTTCTTCTTCTACAGCGATATCGGCCGCTTCATGGAGGGAACACTGGGCATGAACAAGAATTTTGTGGGCTATGTGAAAGTGATCCTCGCTCACGCCGTTCTGGGTATTCCATTCGTCATCATCACCGTGACCGCAACGCTAGTGGGCTTTGACCGCTCGCTGACGCGGGCGGCTGCGAATATGGGCGCGGGTCCGGTGCGGACATTCTTCAAGATTCAGATGCCCTTGATCCTGCCGGGTGTGATCTCAGGCGGCTTGTTTGCCTTCATCACCTCATTCGACGAGGTGGTCGTGGTACTGTTTGTCGGCTCGGCTAGCCAAAAAACACTGCCATGGCAGATGTTCACCGGCCTGCGCGAACAGATCAGCCCGACCATTCTGGCGGTGGCCACGATCCTCGTGGTGATCTCGATTGCGCTGCTGACCACGGTCGAGCTGCTGCGCCGTCGGTCCGAGCGCCTGCGAGGCCTTTCCCCCGCTTGACGCAGGCCTAGGTCTGATCTAACGATTCACCTGTTCATCCCAGCCGCGATGGCGTCGCGGACGCACTGGGATGATCGGCTCTCGGACCCCGAGACCGCCTGTCCTGAACGCCGGGACAAGTGGCCGGGTTTGCCGCCCGGCAATGATGAGAGACCAAGTCATGACAGACACAACAAAACGCCCCGAATTCTTCACCTGCCACAATGGCGACAAGGCGCCCCTGCCGTTCAGCAAGGGCGAATACGACCGCCGCCTTGGCGCCCTGCGCGCAATCATGGCCAAGCATGACATCCCCGCCGTACTGCTGACCTCGATGCAGAACATCGCCTATTATTCCGGCTTTCTGTACTGCTCTTTCGGCCGCCCCTACGGCTGCGTGGTAACACAGGACGCTTGCACCACTGTCTCGGCAAACATCGACGCGGGCCAACCGTGGCGGCGCTCGGTTGAGGACAACGTCATCTACACCGACTGGAAGCGCAACAATTACTGGCGCGCAGTGGCCAGCCTGATCGGCGGGGCCAAACGGATCGGGATCGAAGGCGACCACATGACATTGGCGGCGCGCAACACGGCGCTGGACATGCTGGGCGGACCGGAACTGATCGATATCGCACCTGACACGATGTTTGCCCGCATGGTGAAATCCGCAGAAGAGATCGAGCTGATCAAAGGCGGCGCGCGCACCGCTGACGTGGGTGGGGCCGCCATTCACGCAGCGATCCGTGAAGGCGCCACCGAGATCGAGATCGCCATGGCTGGACGCGACGCGATGGAAGAGGAAATCGCCCGCGCATACCCGGATGCCGAATACCGCGACACATGGGTCTGGTTCCAGTCGGAGCTTAACACCGATGGCGCCCATAACCCTGTCACCAAACGCGCGCTGCAAAAGGGCGATATCCTGTCGCTGAACACCTTCCCGATGATCTCGGGCTATTACACCGCGCTGGAACGCACCCTGTTCCTGGGCGAGCCCGACGCAGACAGCCTGCGCCTGTGGAAGGCCAACGTTGCCGCGCATGAGCTGGGCCTGAGCCTGATCAAACCCGGCGCGACCTGTTCGGGCATCACGGCTGAGATCAACCGCTTCTTCGCGGATGAGGGCCTGCTGCAATACCGCTCGTTCGGGTATGGCCATTCCTTCGGCATCCTCAGCCACTATTACGGGCGCGAGGCCGGTCTGGAGCTGCGCGAAGATATCGACACGGTGCTGGAACCCGGCATGGTCGTCTCGATCGAGCCGATGCTGTGGATCCCCGAAGGCCAGCCCGGCGCGGGCGGCTATCGTGAACACGATATCCTTGTGGTTGGTGAAGACGGGGCCGAGAACATCACCGGCTTCCCCTATGGTCCCGGCCACAACATCATCGATGCATGAAAAAACGGGTGGGGCGACATGCCCCACCTTCTATCGCTGGGCGCGTTCGTGAAAGATGACGCCCAGAAAGTTCAGCAATAGCTGCGCCGCCAGAATTTGGGTACTTTCCGTCGGGTCGTAAGCAGGTGCGACTTCGACCAGATCGATGCCCACAACATCCCCGCGTTTGGCCAGACCCTGTAGAATTTCCAGTACATCGTAGTAGAGAAACCCGCCATGGCTGGGCGTCCCGGTGCCCGCGGCAATCGAAGGACAGAAGGCGTCGATATCTATCGTTACGTAATACCGTGCCCCCTGCGGGATACGCGCCAGCACTGCCTCGGCCCCCAGTTTGCGCACCTGCCGCACAGACAGGATGTCCGACCCGCGCGCACGGGCGTCGTCATAGCCTTCCTTCGCGGTGGATGAGACATTGCGGATGCCCAGCTGCGTCATCCCTGAGACATAGTCTTTCTCAATCGCCCGCCGCATCGGGTTGCCATGTCCGGCGGTCACTCCGTGGCGTTCATCGACAAAATCCAGATGCGCGTCGATCTGCACCACATGGATCGGGCCGTTCTGCGTGCAATCCTCGGCGAAGGCATTGATACAGGGGATGTTGATCGAATGGTCCCCGCCAATTGTCACCGGCAAGGCCCCTGCTTTCAGGATCTTGCCCACCCCCAAGGCGATATTCGCATGGCTCTCGTCGGTCTTGGTATGGATAATATCCGCGTCCCCCAGATCAACGATCCGCACCGAGCCATCCAGATAGGTTGCGTCATCTTCGTGATCATAAGCCCCAGCGTGGCCGAAACTGAACAGGGTCGAGGCTTCGCGCACGGCCCGAGGTCCAAACCGCGCCCCCGGTCGCCATTGGGTCCCGAAATCGAAGGGCGCGCCGAGAACGGCGATATCCGCCTCTATCTCATCCCAATTCTCAACATATGGAGATTTGGCGAAGGTTGAGATGCCGACAAAAGGCAGGTTTAGTCGCCCCGCCTTATAACCATGGTCTTGCATGGGTATTTCCTTTTTCATTGCCACTGTCACGTTCGATGACATCAATCGCAGCAGCATCTTGTGCTCAGGATGGACCAATGTCGAGATGCCCGGCGTGCAGCTTCAGTATTTCGAGCCACTCACGCGAGTGTTGCGTGTATGTGATCTGCTTTGCAGGCAAGATCGAATATGAACCCGATCGGAGGATGCCATGTCGATTCCACGTCGCAGCTTTGTCGGCCTGTTGGGGGCAAGCGCTGTAGCACCTCGCGCTCTTTGGGCGCAGGATGACCCTGTTTACGATGCCGTACGTTCAACTTTGTATGGCAGTCGGACCGATTTCGAAGCCGGGATGGCGTTCCTGACCGAGCGCGGCAACCCGGACGTTGTGCCCGCTCTTTTGACGGCGATGCGCTATGGCAGACGGCGAGAGCGAGACATTGCCAAAGTCATGGAAGCGTTGAGCGGCGCGCGCCACGGCACAGACTGGTTCGAATGGATGCTATGGCAAGAACGGAACGCTCAGATTGTACCTCATCCATCTTTGATACCGTTCAAACGCGAAGTTCTTTTGGGCATCGATCAGAACTTCGATGTTTTCCTGAAACCCGAATATTTGCAACGCGACAAGATGAAGATTCGGCTGGAAGAGATCAGTTGGGGTGGTGTGCTCAAGGACGGTATCCCTTCGCTGGACAATCCCAAGCTGATCCCGGCGGCGCGGGCGGAATACATGAAAGACGACGATCTGGTCTTTGGCGTCTCGATCAACGGCGATGTACGCGCTTATCCGCTGCGCATCATGGGCTGGCACGAGATGTTCAACGAGGTGATCGGAGGCGTTCCGGTAGCACTGGCCTATTGTACGCTGTGCGGATCGGGGATTTTGTTTGAAACGCAGGTCGAGGGGCGGCGGAAGCCGTTTGTATTTGGCTCGTCCGGGTTCCTGTATCGGTCGAACAAATTGATGTTCGACCGTGAGACGCATTCGTTATGGAACCAGTACACAGGTAAGCCCGTGGTCGGACCGCTGGTCAACAGTGGGATCGAGCTGAAGCAGCGTCCTGTGGTGATCACCCGCTGGGACAGCTGGAAGGCGTCGCATCCGGATACGCAGGTGCTGTCGCTCAGCACCGGTCATCGGCGCAACTATGGCTCGGGCGTTGTGTATCGCGATTACTTTGCCTCACCCGATCTGATGTTCCCGGCCTTGGTCGATCAAAGTAGGCATCGCCAGAAGGACTACGTGTTCGCCGTGCGCCAGTTCGGCGCGGCGCGGGCGTGGCCGTTGGACGCGTTCAAGGGCAAGCCGGTGATCAACGATGCGATTGGCGGGCGGGCACTGATGCTGATGGGCGACCCGGACAAGCGCAGCGTGCGCGCCTACGAGCGTGGGTCGCGCCAGTTCCGCGCGACCACCGATGGCGGGCTGCTGGACGAAACGGGCAACAAGTGGCGCGTCACCGAAGAGGCACTGATTGGCCCGGATGGCGCAGAGTTGCCGCGCGTCGCGGGACATATCTCGTATTGGTTTGCCTGGGACAATTATCTGGGCGACGCAGCCAGCGTTTACGGACGCTGATCAAGAATGTTCCTCGGCCGCTGTGGCGGCCAGCGCGCGGTTGTAAGCTTTCAGCGCGTCGATGTGATAGAGCGCGCCAACGGGGTTTTCACAGCCGTCCTTGTCGATGATCACCACCGGGATGCAAGGGATGTCATCGCGGTCGAAATATGGCATCGCGGCCTCAAGCGTGGCGCTGGCCTTGACGCATAGGCCTTGTTCGATCAATGCCTGCGCGTCTTCCTTGGAGATCGAACGCGCGTCCCCCAGCGGGCGCATTACTGCGCCTGCGCGCAGCATTGCCAGCAAGTAGGCCTGCGGCCCGGCGGCAAGGTGCACATTGCGTCGTTCCAGCTGGGTCAGGAAGAAGGACCGGTCCACAAGGCGCGAGGCCAGCGCAGTGGACATCGAGACCGAAACCATCACGGCGAGGCCGATCTGCCAGTCTCCGGTCAATTCAAACACGATGAGCGTGGTCGAGATTGGTGCGCCCAGCACCGCGGCAGCCACCGCGCCCATCCCGGCAAAGGCATAGAGCGTATGGGTGCCTGACACATCTGGCAGCAATCCGGTGGCGATCAGGCCGAAGGCCAACCCGGTCAGCGCTCCGATCATCAATGACGGGGAAAACACACCACCACCCATGCGACCGCCCATGGTAATCGCCACTGCGACGGTCTTGATGACCGCGAACAGGATCGCGGTCGTCAGCACGAGGTCCCCGGTCAAGGCACGGATCGTGGTTTCGTATCCCACGCCGATGATGTGCGGAAACCAGACCGCCAACAGGCCGAGCATCGCGCCCGAAACACCGGGGCGCAGCCAGCGCGGCAGAGACAAGCGGTTTTGGATATGCGTGCCGATATCCTCGGCAAAGAAGATCGATCGCATCAACAGCAGCGAGACCAGCCCGCAAATCAGGCCTAGGATCAGGAAGGCGGGCAGCTCGACATAGAATTGCAACGACCCGGGCGTATCCAGCGTGAATTCGGTCACGTCACCATAAGCCAGCCGGTTGATCACGGTCCCCGCGACCGAGGCGATGACAATGGGCGCAAAGGCATGAACGGCGAAGTGGCGCAACACAACCTCAAGCGCAAACAAGGCCCCGGCGATAGGGGCGTTGAAACTGGCCGAAACAGCAGCGGCCACAGCGCAACCCAATAGGTCGCGCCCGGTGATGCCGTCGGCGTGGATACGGTCGCTGACCCAAGTCGAGATGACCCCGGCCATATGCACAACAGGTCCTTCCCGCCCCGTGGATCCGCCTGAGCTGAGCGTGATCAGCGAAGCGAAAAAAGATGCGATACCGGCCTTCTTTTCGACCCGTCCATCAGTGATGGCCGCACCCTCGATCACATCAGCTACCGAACGCACACGGCCATCATCGGTGTACCTGTTCAGGATGATCCCGACGACCAACCCGCCGACCACAGGTGTAAGGAAAATCCAGAGCCAATGCAGCTTCTCAGCATGGCTGTGCAGGAATAGGATATCTTCGGTGTTGTAGAGATAAGCCTGCAACGACGAGATCGCCATCCGGAATCCCAGCGCCATGAAGCCTGCAGCGATCCCGATGACCAGAGCGATAAACCAGAACTGAATCTGGCTGGGGCCACGATGAAGCATTACCCGCCATGCATCCCGCAGCGCCGAGAGGGCTTGATTGAGCTGATTGCGCAGCACGGTGCGGGTCGATTGGGTCATTGGCCCTCGTTGGGGTGGTCGCCTGACCCTTAGTAAGCCACGCGCGCGCCTTAGAAAAGTCGGTTCACGACAAGATGCTCACAGAATACGCGTCATGCATCCAACAGGGCACGGGCAGCGGCGCGTGCCTCATCCGTAATGGTGTCGCCTGCGACCATCCGGGCGATTTCGTCGACGCGGTCGGGGTCGGCCAGCGGGATCACGGTGGACAGGGTCTGATCGCCGGTGACCTGTTTCTGCACCCGCCAGTGATGCGCCGCCCGTGCGGCCACTTGCGGCGAGTGGGTGACGACCAGCACCTGCCCGCCCTGCGCGAGTGCGGCCAGACGGCGGCCCACCGCGTCCGCCGTGGCACCGCCGACACCGCGGTCAATCTCGTCAAAGATCATCGTGCGGGCACTGTCTTCGCCCGTTAGGCAGACCTTAAGCGCCAGCAGAAAGCGGCTGAGCTCGCCGCCCGAGGCGATTTTGTTGAGCGGCCCTGACGGCGCCCCCGGGTTGGTGGCGACGGTGAAGGCCACCGCGTCGATGCCTTCGGGGCCTGCGTCGGTCGCGGTGACCTCGGTTCGGAACACGGCGCGTTCCATTTTCAGGGGCGCTAGTTCAGCCATTACTGCGGTGTCCAACGCACTGGCGGCCTTATGGCGCGTTTCGCCGAGTGCGGTGGCCGCGTTGTCATACGCAGCTTGTGCCGCGTCCACAGCAGCGCGTTTGTTGCTGAGGTCGGCGTCACCTGCATCCAGCCGGTTCAGGCGGTCGCGCAAGGTATCGGCGAAGGTGCCCAGATCATCGGGGGCCACATCGTGTTTCCGTGCCAGCGCGCGAATGGCAAAGAGGCGTTCCTCGGCCTGTTCCAGTTCCGCTGGGTTGAAATCGAGCGCTTGCAGACAGGCGTTGACCCCATCCTGCGCCTCGCCCAGTTCGATCAGGGCGCGACCCAGCGCTGCAATGGGGCCTTCCAACTGGCCACCCGCATTGTCCGACACGCCTTCCAGCCAGCGCACGGCATCGGCCATCGCGCCCTCGGCCCCGTCGCCGTCCAGCAAGGCAAAGGCACGGGCCACGTCATCGCGAATCCGCTCGGCCCCTTGCATCATGCGGCGGCGGGCGTCGAGATCTGCATCCTCGCCCGGCTGCGGGTCAAGCTGATCCAACTCGGCAACGGAATGACGCAGGAACTCTTCTTCGGCACGCATAGCCTCCAGCGCTGCCTCAGTCTGCGCCAGAGCTTTGCGGGCGATGGACATCTGGCCCCATGCGGCACGCACGGCGGCCAACTGATCCCCTGCCCCGGCATAGGCATCCAGCATTGCGCGATGCCCGCGTGGATTCAGCAGGCCTCGGTCATCATGTTGGCCGTGCAGTTCGATCAGAGTATCCGACAGCGCCCGTAACACTTCGCCCGAACAACGGCGGTCATTGACCCATGCAGTCTTACGTCCCTCGGCGGTGTTGACGCGGCGCAGGATCAGCTCCTCGCCACCGGGCAGACCCGCCTCGGCCAGAATCGAATGGGCAGGGTGATCGTCACGCAGTTCAAACTCGGCCACAACTTCGCCCTGCGCGGCCCCCTGACGAACCAGCTCGGCGCGCCCGCGCCAGCCCAGCACAAAGCCCAGCGAATCCAGCAAGATCGACTTGCCCGCGCCGGTTTCACCGGTCAAAGCATTCAAGCCCGGCTGAAACGTCAGCTCCAGCCGGTCGATGATCAGCATGTCGCGGATATCAAGGGCGCGCAGCATCGGGTCTTTAGCGTCCCAAGCCTTTAGCCATGGCCGTTACAACCACTCACCCTTGACGGTCTGGCGATAGATCGTGCTGAGCCAATTGTTACCTCGGCTCTTTAGATCGAGACCACGCGACGTCAGCAACGTGTACCCCGCGTCGTACCATTCTGAGGACTGATAGTTGTAACCCAGAATCGCACCCGCGGTCTGCGCCTCGTCCACCAGTCCCAGCGCCAGATACGCCTCGATCAGGCGATAGAGCGCCTCGGCGGTATGAGATGTGGTCTGAAAATCCTCGACCACCACGCGGAATCGATTGATCGCCGCAGTGAAGTGATCCTGACGCAGATAATAGCGCCCGATCTCCATCTCTTTGCCAGCCAGATGGTCGAAGGCAAGGTCGAATTTCAGTACGGCAGATGTGGCATACTCACTGTCTGGGTAGACTTCGATCACCGTGCGCAGCGCCTGCAGTGCCTGAAAGGTCAGCCCCTGATCACGACCCACTTCGTCGATCTGATCATAGTAGCTGAGCGCCAGAAGATACTGGGCATAGGCGGCGTCTTCGTCAGTGGGATAGAAATCGATATAGCGCTGCGCGGCGGCGCGGCTTTCTTCATAGTTCTGGTCCGAATGGAATGAGAACGCCTGCATGATCAGCGCACGTTTCGCCCAATCGGAATAAGGATAAAGCCGCTCTACTTCAGAGAAATACCAAGCCGCGTCGTCCGAGCGATTCTGCGACAGCTCGTATTCACCGCGGGTGTAAATCTGTTCAGGCGTGAAACCTTCGAGGTTTTGGCTGCGGTCTGCCCCACGGTTACCAAACAGACCTCCGGCATTGCCACATGCCGTCAAAGTTGCTGCCAGAAGAAGCGCACCTGCGATTCTGACTGCCGCTTTGCTGCCAACCATTCCGCCCATCCTTGTCGTCTACTTAGCGGGAATTACCCCCGATCGGGCCTTGGTCTAGCACATAAAATTCCAGTGCAAAACGCCTTATCCACCCTCATGGCGCAAATGTCGTCAGAGTTGATCAGATCACGCAACCTGCGGGATTTCGCTCCGCACAAGGCCCTGGCCGGGCAGACGCGCGGCTTGTTCAGGGGTACAAAGGATCGGACGCACAGCGCCCGGTGTTTCGAACAGTTTGCGCAGCAATGTGTTGGTCATCGAATGCCCCGACTTCTCGCCGACAAAGCGCCCCAGAATCGGACCGCCTGCAAGATAGAGATCACCCAGAGCGTCCAGCATTTTGTGGCGCACCGCTTCATCCGTGTGACGGAAGCCACCCGGGGTCAGGACTTCGTCGCCCTGTACGACTACCGCATTGTCCAATGTGCCGCCCAAGGCCAATCCGTTTTCACGCATCGCTTCAACATCTGTGCGGCGGCAAAACGTGCGACTGTCGCAGAGTTCACGCGCAAACGAACCATTGCGCATGTCCAAAACCTTTGTCTGGCTGCCAATGGCGTCATCTTCGAAATCAATGTGGAACTCGATCTCCAGACCTTCCGCAGGCGCGATCGATGCCTTTGCGCCTTCGCGTTCAACTGAGATGGGTTTAAGCACCTCATAAGCCAGTACCGGACTGGCCTGACGACGAACGCCTTTGGCCATGATGCCCTGAACAAAGGCCACGGACGAGCCATCCATGATCGGGACTTCGGGACCGTCGATTTCAATCAGTGCATTATGCACACCACATCCGGCAAGTGCCGCCATGATGTGTTCCACAGTCGATACCGACACATTCGCATCGTTAACCAATCGTGTGCAAAGAGGCGTCCGCTCAACAACATCATAGATAGCGGGGATCAACGCATTGCCCAGCTCGATATCAGTCCGTTTGAACCAGATTCCATGACCTGCCGCTGCAGGCTTCAGAACCATCGTCGCAGGCTTGCCGCTATGCAGCCCAGTGCCCACAAACGTGACTGAAGATTTGAGCGTATGTTGCAATGTGAGCCTCGGTGAGTTGTGTCCAGCCTATCAGGGGCTGTGTTGCACCCTCAACTAAGGAAGGGGGCGTTAAGGCTCAACTCACCTTTTGCAACCGAATGAAACATGAATGTGACACATCGGCAAATCCCTGCTTACACCAGCTCAACACTTTGTGTTTCCACAAAAAAGGGCCGCGCGATGGCGGCCCTTCGGGATGATTTTGTTACCGCGATCAGTTGGCCTGACGCCTTAGGAAGGCGGGAATTTCGATGCGCTCCTGATCAGGATCGGCTTCATCCTGAACAGGTGCCGTTGCGTCAACCGACCGCATCGCAGGCTGTTGGCGTACCGGTTGAGCGGGCGTATCGGCCGCATGGCCGGTCATCCGGTCAATCAATCGGTTGAAGCCAAAACGCGGGCGATCCTCGGTCGCTTGCTGCGGCTGAGGGGCCGGTTCGCGAGGTGCCTCAGGCGTCGGACGCAGCCGGTTCGAAGGTACTTTCTGAACTGCGGCCTGCAACCGCTGCATCGCTTCCGCAGACGGTGTGCCGGGGGTCTGGGCACGCGGTGCGTCGTAGGAGTCGACTGTCTCTTCGACTTCGGGTTGCGGTTCGAACTGCGCCACCTGAGGCTGATAGGCGGGCGGAGGCAGCCCGTCATCGTCCTGCTCGGCAGCGGGTTGTTCGTCTTGCCAGCCTTCATTGAACTCGACATCTTCGATGGACTCGAACAGCGTGGGCGCAATGTTGTCCTCAGCCGGGGCCTCATCTGCCGCGATTTGTTCAGGCGTGGAGTCTTCTGCCGAAACCGAGCGTGTCAGCGGAGCCGACATCGAACGGCGGGCGACCGGTACATCTTCGCTTTTCTCGCTGGCATCGATACCGGTGGCAACGACTGAAACGCGCATGCCGCCTTCCATCTCGGTGTCCAGGGTCGAACCGACAATGATATTGGCCTCGGGGTCCACTTCCTCGCGGATGCGGTTGGCGGCCTCGTCCAGTTCGAACAGGGTCAGGTCGTGCGCACCGGTGATGTTGATTAGCACACCCTTGGCACCCTTGAGGCTGATTTCGTCCAACAGCGGGTTGGCAATGGCCTTCTCGGCTGCCTGAATGGCGCGATCTTCACCGGTCGCTTCGCCTGTGCCCATCATCGCCTTGCCCATCTCGTCCATCACGGCTCGAACGTCGGCGAAGTCGAGGTTGATCAGACCCGGACGCACCATCAGGTCGGTTACGCCTTTGACGCCCTGATACAGGACATCGTCGGCCATCGAGAACGCCTCGGTAAACGTGGTCTTTTCGTTGGCCAGACGGAACAGGTTCTGGTTCGGAATGATGATCAGCGTGTCAACGACTTTCTGCAGCGCATCAACGCCGTCTTCGGCCTGACGCATACGCTTGGCGCCTTCGAACTGGAAGGGCTTGGTGACAACGCCAACGGTCAGGACACCCAGCTCCCGCGCTGCCTGCGCGATGATCGGGGCTGCGCCGGTGCCTGTGCCGCCACCCATGCCGGCGGTGATAAAGCACATATGCGCACCCGCTAGGTGATCGACGATCTGTTCGATGCTTTCTTCAGCTGCTGCAGCACCCACGGTCGGACGCGCACCTGCACCTAACCCTTCGGTGACTTTGACGCCCAGCTGCACCCGCGCCGACGAACGGCTTTGCTGCAGCGCCTGTGCGTCTGTGTTGGCGACGACAAATTCTACGCCGTCCAACTGTTTTTCAATCATGTTGTCGACAGCATTGCCCCCAGCGCCGCCAACGCCAAATACGGTAATCCGAGGCTTGAGTTCGTCGTGCCCGGGCATCGAAAGATTTAATGTCATGCTCTGTCCGCCTGTTTTTTATGTTGCCGCAAAATGCGGTTTTTCTGACCTATCCACAGTCGATTTTACTGTGTCATTTCGGAAACGTCACCAGAAAAATCGCACGAATCCACAAAATATGGAGGAAATAAGGCAGCAAACAGCGGCATTTCGCTGTTACCGCGACATGTTGCGGCGAAGGACTCATGCGCTACTACACACGGAAAGACCCCGCCCACCTTGAGGGGGGTGTAAAACTTTTAGTCACTCGTTTGGTCGCGGAAAACTGCTCAATGTCCTGCCGCTGGGCCTCTGCCGGGCCTTGAGCCTTATTTTGCGGCAATTTGGCAGTTGCCGCAACTGATTTCTTTAGCCTACCGGGGCACTTGGGCAATTCAGGCCATCTTCAGAGATGCTACGGACCTCTTGCATTTCGCTGCCGACGAAGCGCGCCAGCCGCACCATCAACCGGTCATTGTACAGGTAGGGCCACCAGCAGACTGGCAGGCCATCGGGCGCATCATCGTACAGAAAACAGATCTGGCCATTTGGCGTGGTGATCTGGCCATAGACACAGCCCCGCCCCTCCATCCGCCAGACCGAGAGAGTCGGGCTGAGAAATTCCTCAGTTCCGACCAACATACCGCTTCGGATTTCATGGAAGGTGATCGTTTTGCCAACGACGGCGCTCAGAAACGCCTCTGGCGTAATCAGGGTTTGAGCCGGGGCCGCAGCGGGTCCAAGGGCCGCGCCAACGGCTGCACCACGCAGGGCATTACCAATTGTCACGGAACCAGCGCACGGCGCGCTTGAACGGGCGCGCGGCATAGGTGTCGACCGGGATCTCAAAATCCCACCATTCGTCCTGAGGATGCGCCGCAAACAGGCTAAGCCCCACTGCCGAAGAAAAACCGGGCCCGGTCGCGGATTGCGGCAGGCCATGAACACGCAGCGGGCGGCCCAAACGAACACGCTGACCCAGAATCCGGCTGGCAAGCCCGTCTAGCCCCATGATCTGGCTGCCACCACCAGTCAGAACGATCTGCTGGCTTGGCAGGTGGTCGAAACCGGCAGCGTCCAGACGAGTACGCACCTCTTCGAGAATCTCCTCGACGCGGGGGCGCATGATGCCGATCAACTCGGCACGGCTGACGGTACGGCGGTCATGCTCCCAATCGCCAGTATCGCCACCGATGTCGATCAGGTCGCGATCATCGGCTCCGGTCGCGTGAACGCCGCCGTTGAAGGTCTTGATCCGTTCGGCCACCGCTGCGGGCACGCCGAGGCCCATCGAAATGTCGCTGGTCACGTGATCCCCGCCCATGCGCACGCAATCGGCATAGATCATGTGTTTCTTCATGAAGATCGAGATGCTGGTGGTGCCGCCGCCCAGATCGATACAGGCCGCGCCCAACTCCTGTTCGTCCTCGACCAATGCGGAAATGCCCGAGACATAGGCCGAGTTCGCAATCCCCGCCAGCTCCAGATCGCAGCGCTTGATACAGCGGACGATGTTCTGGATCGCCACCGCATCGACGGTTAGCATGTGCATATCCACTGCAAGGCTCTGCCCCAACTGCCCACGCGGATCGATTAGTCCCGAGCGGTTGTCGAGCGCGAAATTCACCGGTTGCGCATGCAGTACCTCGCGCCCTTCGCCGTAATCGGGCACGTCGCAGGCGTTCAGGACACGACCGACCTCGGCTTCGGTAACCAATTGGCCTTCCAGATCAACCTGCGCATCCAGCCCGTAGGAACGCGGGTTCGCCCCTGAGAAGGATGCAATCACGTGATCGACGCGGATATCGGCCATCTTCTGCGCCGCCTGCAGCGCGGTGCGGATGGCGCGCTCGGTTTCCTGCATCGCGGTAACCTCGCCGAACTGCACCCCGCGCGAACGGGTGGTCGCAGCGCCAATGACCCGGAAACCGGTTTGTCCGGCCATCGAGCCGATCGAGTTATCCTCGGACAACCGCCCGGTCCCGTCGAAGCGCAGGACAAGGCAGGCGATTTTGGAGCTGCCCACATCCAGAATGGCGACGACGCCGCGTTGCATCGCCTGCCGGCGCATCTGCCGCATGGCGCGTTGGGACTGATAAAGATCGGTCATCATGGTCGTTACTGCCCGCTACTCACATCTACTTTTGTGTTCCACCAGTCTTCGCTGGCCGTTTTGTTCATTCGGATGGTCGGTCGCTGCCCCAGTCGCATGTCGACCACGGCCACGTCACGTTCCAGAAGGTCCTGCACCTCGTTCACCGCCAACACGCGTTCCAGCGCGCGCGCCGGACGTTCGGTCGGCAACATGATGCGCTGGTTTCGATCCAGCACCAGATCCCAGCGCCGTTCGCCAACGCGCACCAAACCGCGCACGCGTTCGCCCAAGCTGCGGGCTGTGGTCAGGATTTGCAGCGCCTCGGGGACATGTTTGTTCGCGCCCTTCCCTGCGATCAGTGGCAGGGCTGCGTGATCGGCGCGTGCTGAAACACGGTCGACATGAGCTCCGGTTTCATCCAATAGCTCGATCCCGTCTCGGGTGCGCCAGACGATGACCGGCTGGCGTTCGACCACATCAACCTGAAGAATCCCGCCAGGGCGAATGCGTACGGTTGCCGATTTCACCGGGTCAAGCCCGGTGATGGTGTCGCGGATCAACTCCACATCCAGATCCCACGAACTGAGCGGGAAATCGAGCGGCACGATCTCGCGGATATCCTCAGACAGTGCGGTTCCTGCCCCGTCGATGGCCATCAGGTTGACCATGAATTCGGGGCGCTCCTGGATCGAGGTCTTGATGTCGGCGATATAGGTGCTGACCGCCTCACGACGTTCTTCGGCGGCAAAGAAGCCACCCACCAAACCAACGACGGTCAGAACCGGCAGGCCAATTTTTAGCCCGCGCCGGATGCCGGGGGTGAGCATCCAGCGCTGAAAGCGGTAGCTGAGGCGCGAGGGCGCGGGGTCCACGTTGCGCGCGCGGCCAAAAAGACGCGCCCCGCGCAAATGCAGCTTAGGTTCGGTTTTGGGCTCGGGCCTTGGCGCGGCGGTGAAATCGGCATCCGGCCCCGCCAACGGTTTGGTCCGGTGAATCACCGGCGCGCGGGTGGCGGTCAGCGGTCGCATGAGGCGTCCTCCACCATCCAGGCGCAGAGCTGGCCGAAACTGATGCCAAGATGCTCGGCCTGTTCGGGTACCAGCGAAGTCGGCGTCATGCCAGGCTGGGTGTTGGTTTCCAGCAGAAACAACCCGTCGGCACCCTTGCTGTCATCCCAGCGGTAATCGGTGCGGGACACGCCGCGACACCCCAGCGCATTATGCGCCTTAACCGCATAGTCCATGCAGCGGTCAAAGATATCCTGCGGGATCTCGGCGGGCAGCACATGCCACGAGCCGCCGGGCTTGTACTTGGCATCATAATCGTACCAACCGCCATCGGTCATGATCTCGGTCACCGTCAGGGCGCGATCGCCCATCACGGTCACGGTCAGTTCACGGCCCGCGACGTATTTCTCGACCATCACCTGATCAGGCATCGCCTCGTCCAGTTGCGGCGGGCCGTTGGCATTTTCATGCACGATATAGATGCCGACGCTGGAACCTTCGTTGTTGGGCTTGGCCACATAGGGCGGCTCCATCACATGGACCTCGACCACCTCGACCTTGGGAACGATCAGGCTGGGTACGATGGGTAATCCTTCGGCGGCGTAGACCTCTTTGCTGCGTTGCTTGTCCATTGCAAGGGCCGAAGCCAGCACACCGGAATGCGTGTAAGGAATGCGCATCCATTCCAGTAGCCCCTGCACACAGCCATCCTCGCCCCAGCGTCCATGCAGGGCGTTGAACACCACATCGGGTTGGATATCGGCAAGGCGAGCAACAAGGTCCGGACCTGCGTCCAGTTCGACCACTTCAAAGCCTTCACCCACAAGAGCGGCTGCGCATTCGCGCCCAGAGCTGAGAGACACCTCGCGTTCTGCCGAGGGGCCGCCCATCAACACCGCCACTTTGGGGTTTGTCCTGCTCGACATACCCAATGTGCGCCTCAATGTCCCCGGACCTTATGTGGTGGTCCGTACTGCGTTTATGCCTTTGATCCGTCGTCCTAATTTGCCTGTTATGGTCTGACGGTCGGGGCTTTATTCTTCCAGCGGATCGCCGACCCGCATGATTTCCCACTCTAGCGTGATGCCGCTTGTTTCGTAAACCTTTTTTCGCACCTCTTCGCCCAGACCTTCGAGGTCTGCGGCGGTGGCGTCGCCTGTATTGATCATGAAATTCGAGTGTTTGGGACTCATCTGCGCGCCACCTTTTGTGGCCCCGCGCATACCCGCGTCATCGATCACTTTCCACGCCTTGAGGTCATGCACATCGTCCGCGCGCCCAGTCGACGAGAACCCGGCTGGATTACGGAAGGTCGACCCGGCGCTGCGGTCCTTGGTGGGTTGAGTTTCGTCGCGCTTTTTTAGCTGCGCCTCCATGCGAGCGTGCAGCTCAGCCGGATCGCCTGAGGGGCCTTGAAACGTCGCCGAGATCAGCACCGCGCCTTCGGGCAGGTCGGACTGGCGATAGCGGAAGCTGAAGTCTTGCGGGGTCAGGTCCACGATCTCTCCGGCGCGGGTGACTACGGTAGCCTTTTGCAGCACATCCGCCGTATAGCTGCCGTAACAGCCCGCGTTCATGCGCACGGCCCCGCCGATCGACCCGGGTATCGTGCGCAGGAAAGTCAGGTCCACACCTCCATCCGCTGCTTTACGCGCCACATGCGCATCCAGTGCGGCGGCACCCGCGCTGACGGTATTGCCGTCGACCGAGATACCATTGAACCCGCGCCCCAATCGGATCACCACCGCCCGCAGACCACCATCACGGACGATCAGATTGGATCCGACACCCATAGGAAAGATGGGAACATCCGCAGGCAGATCACGCAGAAACGACTGAAGGTCTTCGGTATCGGCGGGTTGAAACAGATAATCCGCTGGTCCGCCGACGCGCAGCCAGGTGAGTTCGGAAAGAGAACGCGCCGCGGACAGGCGGCCACGGACGTCGGGCAGTCCGCTCATGCGCCTTCCCGGGATGCAAGGCTGCGCCCGCCTACTCCACCCATGATCACCGCAAACAGGAAGGGCAGGACCGCACCGGTCAGCCAGACGAAGGGGCCGAACGCCTGTTCCTCTTCCCCGGTGCCGACACTGGCCAGCATTATGATCAATACCAGACCAAGGGCCGAGGTCAGCCCGATCAGCCACAGCAGTGCCTTGAGGCCGATCCAGCGCGCGGCGACAAAACCCGCAAGCGTCCCGAGGATCAGGGTAATCAGCGGCAAATAGGCGAAAGTGGCGATGTCGACCATGGGGGCCTCCTGAAAATGGCCAGTTACTTGTTCGCCGCCTTCATGCCCTGCATTTTCGTCTTTGTCCAACGGGTGAGGTAAATCACCGGCCAACGCAGAACTGACATACCTGCCGCCAGAACCAGCAGCCCGATCCATGGACCATTTTCATAGGTGACATAGCCTAGGATAGGGACGCCAACGGCGATCAGGAAATAGGCGCGCCGCCAATGGTTGTCCTTGCTGGGCAACATCGCCAACACGTTGGCGACAACACCCCACAGACCGGCAAGCGCAATCGACCAGTTCATTCCGACACCTCTTTACCCGTCCACTTGCGCCAGTAGTAGCGGATCGGGTTGCGGTACATCGAAACAAAACCGCCAGCAGCCAGGATTCCGACGAACCAGCCATAGTCTAAACTCAGCCACAGAATCAGAGCAGGCGCGCTGGCAAACAGTACAACACCCGGCGGGAATTGCAGGTGCATCGGCAGCATCGCCACAATGGTGGAAGCGAAGACCCAGACGCAGGCGAGTATGAGCGATAGCGCCACGAGGTTAGCTCGCTTTGGCGATTAACCGGTCAGGCAAACCGTTGGCCCAGGTACTGATCGTACCTGCGCCGAGGCAGACAACCATATCGCCCGGGCGGGCCTGTTCACGGACAAGGCGGGCCAGGTCTTCTTCGTTCAAGATCGCGCGCGCGTGGCGGTGGCCGTGGCGGATCAGGCCCTGCACAAGATCGTCACGGCTGGCACCTTCGATCGGATCTTCGCCTGCAGCAAAGACCTCCGCAATAGCGACCACGTCGGCGTCGTTGAAGCAGGTGCAGAAATCGTCGAACAGGTCGGACAGGCGGGAATAGCGGTGAGGCTGGTGGACGGCGATGACGCGGCCCTCGGTGGCCTGACGTGCGGCCTTGAGAACGGCGGCGATTTCGACCGGGTGGTGGCCGTAATCGTCGATGATGGTGACGCCGTTAATTTCGCCGACCTTGGTAAAGCGGCGGTTGACGCCGCCGAAATTGGCCAGCGCATCGCGGATTTCACTGGCCTTCATGCCCAGATGACGGGCCACGGCCACGGCGCTCAGCGCATTAGAGACATTGTGGTCGCCGGGCATTGGCAAGGTGCAACCTTCGATCACCGTGTCTTCGTAGCGCAAATGGATGTCGAAATGGGCAACGCCGCCTTTGTAGGTCAGGTTCTCGGCACGCACATCGGCCTGAGCGTTGAAACCATAGGTGCGCACGCGACGGTCCGAGATGCGACCGACCAGAGCCTGAACCTCAGCATGATCGGTGCAGCAGACGGCCAGGCCATAAAAAGGGAGGTTCGAGACGAATTCGAAAAACCCGTCGCGCAGTTTGTCGAAATCACCCCAATGCTCCATATGCTCGGGGTCTATATTGGTGACAATGGCAATGGTTGCGGGCAGCCGATTGAACGAGCCGTCGCTCTCATCCGCTTCAACCACCATCCATTCGCCCTGCCCCATGCGGGCGTTGCTGCCATAGGCGTGGATGATGCCGCCATTGATGACGGTGGGGTCGAAATCGCCGGCAACCATCAATTCGGCCATCATTGTGGTCGTAGTCGTTTTTCCGTGGGTTCCGGCAATGGCAATATTCGAGCGCAGCCGCATGAGTTCGGCCAGCATGTCGGCGCGGCGCACCACCGGCAGGCCCTGCGCGCGTGCTTCATCCAATTCCGGATTGCCCGGTTTGATCGCGGTCGAGACGACAACGACGGCGGCATTCTTAAGGTTTTCGGCGCGCTGGCCCTCGAAAATCTCGGCCCCAAGCGCGGCCAGCCGATCAGTAATCTTCGAGGTTTTCAGGTCCGACCCCTGCACTCGGTAGCCCAGGTTCAAAAGCACCTCGGCGATGCCCGACATCCCGATCCCGCCGATGCCCACGAAGTGGATCGGTCCAACGTCCTGCGGCAGTTTGGTTGCTGGATTCATGAGGTCTCCTTCTGCGCCAGTTGCTCGACAAGGGCGACCAGACGCTCGGTGGCGTCCGGTGCCCCGACCGATAGCGCGGCATGGGCCATTTGCTGTGCGGCTTCGGGGTTGGTGAGAACCGTGGTCATCTGCTCTGTCAGCGCGGGAACGTCAAGGGCGTTTTCGGGGATCATGATCGCACCGCCTGCCTGAACCAATCCACGCGCATTGGCTGTTTGATGATCTCCGGCAGCCGTGGCAAGCGGGATCAAAATCGACGGGCGGCCAATCACGGAAATGTCGGCGATACTGGAGGCACCCGACCGGCTGACAACCAGCTGCGCGTCGGACATACGGCGAGGTACGTCGTCAAAGAAAGGCTGTACATCGGCGCGTATGCCGTGATCGGCGTAAAAGGCCTTGACCCGTTCACCATCCTCATCGCGGGCCTGATGCGAGACGCGGATATACCCGCGCAGATATTCAGGCAGCGCAGCGATGGCCCCCGGCACCACGTCACTGAGGATACGTGCGCCCTGAGAGCCGCCCATCACCAGGACGGACATCGGGTACTCCCCAGGCGGGATATAGGGGGCAGCAGCGCGTTCAAGAACGGAGGCGCGAACCGGGTTACCAGTGTGTATGCCCTTGGACCCTTCAGGCAGATCGGTGGGCCAGACACCACAGGCCACTTGAGCCACACGCGTGGCAAACAGTTGGTTTACCCGGCCCAGAACGCCATTTTGTTCATGGATCATACGCGGCAGCTTCAGCAGGATGGCCGCGCCCAGCGCCGGTATCGACGGATAGCCGCCAAAGCCCACCACCACATCCGGCTTGTCACGCATCATCTGCGCAGCCATGCTAGTGACTCCAGCAGCAATCTTGGGTCCAACCAACATCTTGGCCGCCAAACCGCCTCGGGCGAAGGTGGCCGAGGATGCCTCGACAATCTCGACGTCTGCAGGGAACGCACCGGTATAGCGCGCTCCGCGCGGGTCGGTGGACAGGCGCACACGCCAGCCTTTCTGCAGCATCGCCTCGGCCAACGCCTGCGCGGGGAACATGTGGCCCCCGGTGCCACCTGCTGCGATTAGTAGATAAGGTTTGCCCATCAGCCTCGTCCGCGCAGAATGTCGCCCAGCTCGCCCTGCGGGCGGGTTCGGGTGAAGGCCAGCAACATGCCAACCGCGATGCCGCCAGCAATCAGGGACGATCCGCCATAACTGACAAACGGCAGCGTCATGCCCTTGGCGGGCAGAAGACGCACGGCGACGCCCATGTTGATCATAGCCTGCACGCCGAACATGCAGGCCAGACCAGTGCCAGCCAGACGGATGAACATGTCGCGTTCGCGCATCAGCCGCAGCAGCGAACGCACAACGATCAGCGAGTACAGTGCGATGATAATCAGCACCAGAATCAGCCCGTATTCTTCGGCCGCGACCGCGATGATGAAATCCGTATGCGCATCAGGCAGAGACCACTTGACCTGCCCCTCACCCACGCCGACGCCAAACAGACCGCCTTCGCGGATGGCATTGGTGGCATACCCAAGCTGGGTGGTGGGATCGAGTTCCTGATTAAGAAAACCATCGATACGACGGGCAAAGTGCTCGGAATTGGAATAGGCGAACATTCCGCCCAGAACCACGGCTCCGGCCATTCCGACCAGCAATAGCATCGGGGCTCCGGCGACAAAATACATCACACCCCAACCAAAAAGGATAAGGCAGGCCTGCCCGAAATCGGGCTGCATCACCAGCATTGCCACGATGGACATACACAGTGCAAAGGACCACAACCGCCCCGGCGGGCCGTTGATTTCCTGTGATGCGGCCAACAGCCATGCGGCCACCACGACAAAACCGGGCTTGAGGAACTCGGATGGCTGCAACGAGGCAAAACCCAGCGAATACCAGCGCACCGCGCCTTTGCCAAAGTCTGTACCGAAGACCGGCAGGAAGGCCAGCGCCACGAACGAGGCCAGAAAGCCCAGAATCGCCAGCCGCCGCACCAGTGTCGGCGACATCATTGAGGTCAGCAGCATCGCGACCAGCGCCAGCCCGCCAAAGATCGCCTGACGTTCTACATAGTGAAAAGGATCGAACCCGTTACGCCCCGCTAGTGGCGGCGACGAGGCTAGCCCCAGCAAAAGCCCGATGACAAACAGGATCAGGACGCAGGACATCGTCCAGCGATCAATCGTTCGCCACCACTTCGGAAGAATCGGTTCTCCGCGCTGGTCCTGGACCGCGCCATACACCATCTCAGTCATGAGATACCGCCACTATCTGCCTCGTTAACGTCCCGTTTTCGGGATCTGATTGAGAGTCTACAGGGATTTTTACATTTGGGCTAGCAGAATGACAGGCAGAACTGGAATTCCGGAAC
Source organism: Ruegeria sp. AF2 (assembly GCF_056542025.1). Lineage (NCBI taxonomy): Bacteria > Pseudomonadati > Pseudomonadota > Alphaproteobacteria > Rhodobacterales > Roseobacteraceae > Ruegeria > Ruegeria sp. AF2. The sequence goes on from NZ_JBQFZC010000003.1 coordinate 135,611, forward strand.
AATGAGCCGACGTTGACAAACGCGCATGCATTCAAGCAGCGCAAGCTGCCTGTTCTGATCGAAGGCCAGTTGAGACACGGCTTAAGTTCATCGGAATATCAACCGCGCCCAACGTCATTGTTTAAAAAGTAAATCGTCAGTCTTTGATGGGGTATCTGTCAGGCTCTTCAAACACATCGATCACTCGGGAACCCGCCTTGATGCGCCCGCCATGCTCCACTCCGGCTGGTATCGAATAACTGTCGCCGGGTAGATAAACTTTCGTCTCTCCGCCAATGGTGAGTTCAATTTCTCCTTCCACCACCGTACCCCATTGGGCACCATGAGAATGTAGTGGGAGTTCCATTTCTTTAAGAAAAGTAAAGAAGGCGACCAAACCAGCATCAGATCGAATGACTGCCGTCTGCACGACGTCTTCGGGAAATGGCACGTCTAGTCTTGGAAAGTCTGTAATGAAGTTTGGAAAGCGCATATTTTTATCCCTTTAAATGGATCTAACCGGCAAGCATTAGCACAGAGCCTAGCATGTCAGAATGCACTACGACTAAAAATCCACATACCATATGGCACAAACCCAAGTGCCGCTGAGAAATTCTGAAGGCCAAACCTACACCGTTTTTGGTTTGCGCTCTTGCCATCGCTCACAATCCACGCCATGCGCAGCATATGGATTTCGAGACGATCATCCTCGGTGCTGGCGCGGCCGGCATGATGTGCGCAGCCCATTGCGGTGGCCAGGCGCTGGTGATCGACCATGCAAAAGCTCCCGGAGAAAAGATCCGCATCTCGGGTGGTGGACGATGCAATTTCACCAATATGTATGCGGGACCGGGCAATTTCCTGTCTCAGAATCCGCATTTCAGCAAATCAGCGCTGGCGCGATATACACAGTGGGACTTCATCGAGCTGGTCGATCGCCATGGCATTGCATGGCATGAAAAAACGCTTGGGCAATTGTTCTGCGACGGGTCTTCGAAACAGATCGTCCAGATGCTGCTGAATGAAATGGTCAAGGCCGAGGCCGAGCTCTGGGTGCAGACGTCGCTGCGCAACTTGCGCAAAACCGAAAGCGGTTTCGCTTTGGATGTCGAACGCGATGGCAAGCACATCCCTCTGACCTGTCGCAATCTGGTTCTGGCCACGGGTGGCAAATCGATCCCCAAAATGGACGCAACGGGGTTGGCCTATGACATCGCGCAGCAATTCGGGCTGCAGATAACCGAGACACGGGCGGCGCTGGTGCCGTTCACCTTCTCGGACGGTCGGTTCAAGGATCTGTCCGGCGTCTCCCTGCCCGCTCGACTATCAAACGAGCGCAGCAGTTTCGACGAGGCTTTGTTGTTCACCCATCGCGGGTTGAGCGGTCCTTCGGTACTGCAATTGTCTTCGTACTGGCGCGAGGGTGAGGCAATATGGGTCAACCTGATCCCCGATTTGCCTTTATACGATCTGCTTCGCGATCAGCGGCAGGCTGTTGGGCGCAAGGCGCTGACCACCGAATTGGCACGCCACCTGCCCACGCGTCTGGTGGAATACCTCGCACACCATATCCCGATGAAGGGCAATCTTGCGGATCAGTCCGACACGGCGCTGTCGGAACTGATCGCCGCATTGTCCAACTGGCGGCTTACGCCGTCGGGCACCGAGGGCTATCGCACCGCCGAGGTCACTCTGGGCGGAATCGACACTGACGGGCTGTCGTCCAAAACCATGGAGGCCAGGGATGTCCCCGGCCTCTATGTCATTGGTGAAGCGGTGGATGTCACCGGCTGGCTTGGCGGTTACAACTTCCAATGGGCGTGGTCCTCGGGCCACGCCGCCGGAAGTGCCATCGCAAGCCGTTAGCCTACGACGTTGTAACCCCGTCCGCGCATACAGTTGCGCACGATGACTTCCTTGTTCTGGTTCTTGTTGATCACGTCAGCGCCTGCACCAACCAACGCACCGGCAACGGCGGCGCGACCCAGGTTGTCGCTGCTGTCCTGAACGATGCCGGTGACGGCTGCAGCACCTGCAGCGCCGATTGCGGCATTACCTGCGGTCGATCCGTCAACGCTGGCCTGCGAGGCTGCAAGTTGCTGGCACTGATACAGGTCCGAGTTGTAGTTAGGGCCTACCGGGCCATCGATCACGGGCTGATAGTTGGCCCCGGTATTGGTGCAAGCCGCAGCAGCCAGCAGCGCTGGAACGACCAGAAGAAGTTTACGGTTTGGCATATTCATGACCTCGTGTTGAATTTCCTGAAGGCAAAAACCAATGCAGGCAGTGCGTCAAGCAGATAGGCCCACAGCTTCGCCGAACCGGCGATCTATTGCAAACGCATTGCTTTCAGAGGCGTTTTTTAACCTGAACCACGAAGTCATCGCCACGTTGTTCGAAGTTGTCATACTGGTCGAAACTGGCCGCAGCAGGTGCCAATAGAACGGTTTCACCGGGCTGCGCATCGGCCATGGCCTGCATAACCGCCGCTTCCATAGTGGTGCAGACTTGCGCATCGGCCTGCAACTGCATTGCAAAGCTCGCCGCCTCACGCCCGATGACGTAGGCCTTGATTACGTGGTCCCCTGCCCCGTTCAGCGCCTCAAGCCCGCCTTCTTTCTCAAGCCCGCCACAGATCCAACGTATCTTCTTGAACGCGCTCAAGGCTTTGAGGGCGCTATCTACGTTGGTGGCTTTCGAGTCATTCACATAGGTCACGCCGTCCGCCTCGGCGATGATCTGACTGCGGTGCGGCAGACCCGGGAAGCTGTGCAGCGCGTCTTCGATCACGCGCGGAGCAAGGCCCAGCGAACGGCAGGCGGCATAGGCGGCGCAGGCGTTCTGGTGATTATGCGCGCCGGGCAGGCCCTTGATCTCACGCAGGTCGATCGATCCGGCCTGACGGCCCTTGCGGTATTCCGACAGGAAACCCTTGCGGGCAAAGACCTGCCAACCCGACCCGGTCAGCTTGCGCGCCACCGAGACGCGGATCACCCGGTCATCTGACGGTCCCTCGGCCAGTTGCCCGGCCAGAAACGCGCCCTCGGCCTCATCTATCCCGATCACTGCGCGGTCTGGGCCTCCTTCGGCGAACAGGCGACGTTTGGCGGCAAAGTAACCACCCATTCCACCATGTCGATCCAAGTGATCAGGTGAAAGATTGGTGAAAACCGCCACATCCGGCGTCAGTGCGCGGGCCAGTTCGGTTTGGTAGCTCGATAGCTCCAGTACCACGACAGATCCATCGCCACCTGGGTCGATGTCCAGCACGCCGCGCCCAATGTTGCCCGCCAGTTGCGAGTCGCGTCCGGACTCGGTCAGGATATGGTGGATCAACGCAGCGGTGGTTGATTTGCCATTCGATCCCGTCACCGCGATGACGCGCGGTGGGATGTCGTAGTTGTTCCATTCAGGGCCTGCGAAAGAGCGAAAGAACAGACCTATATCATTGTCGACCGGAACTCCGGCTGCCAACGCAGCGGCCACAACCGGGTTCGGCGCGGGGTAGAGATGAGGGATGCCGGGCGAGACAATTAGTGCGGCAATATCGTCAAACGCCCCGTGGCGGCGCAGATCGACACACGAGAATCCCTCGACCTCTGCCGCTTCACGCGCGGCGGGGTTGTCATCCCAGCAGATCGGCTCAGCCCTGCCAGCGCGCAGCGCTCGTGCGGTGGTCAGACCCGACCGACCTAGCCCCAGAACCGCTACTTTCTGCCCTGAAAACCCTTTGACCGGGATCATTGCCATACACCTTCTATCCGAGCCGCGCTTCCAGCCAGTCCGCCCGCCAAGAGACCGGCCCTTTTGGAACGTTTTCTATTACGAACCCATAGTCTGGTAACCGGTCGCACAAAGCATCGTATTCCGCAATAGCTGCGGCCAAGTTGTGCCGCCGGTCATCATCCTGTTCGAATATCTCAGGCCAAGGAGGAAAGAGAAACACGCATGAGTCGTAGCCCAAGTGCAGTATCTGTTCACGCACTTTGGTCTCCAACGGTGTACCGGTTCGATCAAACCAAATCAGCGCGTCCAATGCCGAACGATCAAATAGCACAAGATCATCTTTGGCATTGCTGAAGTCAGATATCGCAAGTTCAATGATCCTGCGGCAGAATACCTCGGAGTTGACCCAAGGCAGAGCGCGACCACCACCTTGTCTTTCCTCGGCAATGACACGACGACCCGGCTCGGAAACTGTTGAATATCCGCGTCGGGCCATCTCCTCCAGCAGTGTTGATTTGCCACCACCGGAGCATCCAGAAAGCACGATGCAACGTGGGCTCATCTGACTTTCAGCGTCGCCAGCCCGATCATCGCTAAGATCAGTGAAATGATCCAGAACCGGATCACGATGGTGGGTTCAGCCCAGCCCTTTTTCTCATAATGGTGATGGATCGGTGCCATCAGGAACACGCGCTTTCCGGTCCGTTTGAAATAAAGGACCTGGATGATCACACTTAAAGCTTCAACCACGAACAGCCCGCCCACGACTGCCAATACCAACTCGTGTTTGGTAGCCACGGCGATCGCGCCCAGCGCACCGCCCAGAGCCAGTGATCCGGTATCACCCATGAAAACCGCCGCCGGAGGGGCGTTGTACCACAGGAATCCCAGCCCCGCACCAAACAGCGCTGAAGTGAAGATGAAGATTTCACCGGTGCCAGGCACATAGTGAACATCAAGATACTCGGTGAAGTCGACCCGCCCAACCGCATAGGCAATCACACCAAGGGTCGAGGCCGCGATCATCGCGGGCATGATCGCCAGCCCGTCCAGACCATCTGTCAGGTTCACCGCGTTGGCCGCACCCACAATGACGATCACCGCAAAAGGGATATAGAAAAGGCCAAGATTGATCAGCGTATCCTTGAACACCGGCAGAGCCAGCTGGTTTTGCAAATCGGTGGGATGGTGCAGCGTCGCCCAGAGTGACGCCAGCACGGCAATGATGATTCCCAGCGCCAACCGCATCTTACCGGAAACGCCCTTAGTGTTCTGCTTTGAGACCTTGGCATAATCGTCCGCAAAGCCGATGGCCGCATAGGCCAGCGTCACGAACAGTACCATCCAGACATATGGATTGTCCCAGCGCGCCCAGATCAGGGTCGAGGTGACCAGCGCACCCACGATCAGCAGCCCGCCCATGGTAGGGGTTCCAGCCTTGGACAGATGCGCCTCGGGGCCGTCATCGCGGATCGGTTGACCTTTGCCTTGCCGTTTGCGCAATACGTTGATCAAGGGTTTTCCGAACAAAAACCCAAAGATCAGCGCAGTCAGAAAGGCGCCCCCTGCCCGGAAGGTGATATAGCGGAAGAGGTTCCAGAAATCCCCTCCGTCCGACAGGGCGGTTAACCAATAGAGCATTACAAAACCTTTCTTACAATACGGCGGCTCTCTGGCGCGCTGCCATGCCCCATTTGCCGCAGACCGTCAACGATCTGCGCCAGAGCCATGCTGAGGGAGCCCTTGGCCATCACTACATCGCCGCTACGGATCAATTCCGGCAGATGGGCGGCCAACTCATCGCTGGTTTCCGTCCACAACCCGCGCTTGCCCTCGGGCAGAGCCTGATGCAGCGCTTGCATCAACGGGCCGATGCAATGAACCTGATCGACATGCGCCATCGCAGGCACCTCGGCCATGGCGGCGTGCATCGCCTGCTCTTGCGCACCAAGCTCTTTCATGTCGCCCAGAAACGCGATCTTGCGTTTGCCCGCCGACGTAGACAGCACGTCGAGAGCGGCCTCCATCGAGGTTGGATTGGCGTTGTAGCTGTCATCGAGCAGTTCAATCTGCCCGCCATCTGGCAGCGCGATCACCTCGCGCACACCGCGCCCTTTGACCGGAGACCAGCCGCGCAGACCGGCAATCGCCTGATCCAGATCGACCCCCAGCGCGACACAGGCCGCCAGAGCGCCCAGCGCATTCATAGCAAAGTGAGTTCCCGCGGATTGGACATCGAATGTGATGTCTGCGCCGCCGACAATACCGTGTCCCCGCACCGAGTCAGGGCCTTGGAGCACGTTGGTAAGGGCATAGTCCCGCGCCTTGTGGCCAAATTCGACGATCCTTGCACCATGCGCAGCGGCGCAGTCGCGCAAGATGCCCGCGTGTTCGATATCGGCGTTGACGATAGCGGTGCCGCCCTCGGCCAGCCCGTCGAAGATCGCAGCTTTTTCAAATGCAATACCCGCAACCGAGTCGAAGGCTTCGAGGTGGACGGCGGCTACTGTGGTCACCAGCCCCACATGCGGTTGCGCCTGACGCGCCAGCGGAGCGATTTCGCCCGGATGATTCATGCCGATCTCGATCACCGCGAACTCGGTGTCGCGCGGCATTCGCGCCAGCGTCAAAGGCACGCCCCAATGGTTATTGTAGCTGGCGACGCTGGCATGAGTTTTGCCTTGCGTCTCCAGAATGCTGGCCAGCATTTCCTTGGTCGAGGTCTTACCCACGCTGCCAGTCACCCCCACCACGCGCGCACCTGTCCGGGCGCGAGCCGCCTGCCCCAACGCCTCTAGACCCGTCTGCACATCGTCGACGATCAACAGCGGTGCATCTTCGGGCACGCCTTCGGGAATATGCGACACAAGCGCTGCGCCTGCGCCTTTTTCAAGCGCTTGGGCGACGAAATCATGGCCGTCGCGGGCAGCCTTCAACGCAACGAACAGGTCACCCGGCTGCAGGGTGCGCGTGTCGATGGAGACGCCGTTCACCTGCCAATCGGTGGTGGCGCGCCCGTTGGTGGCCTTTGCGGCCTCGGCTGCGGTCCAGAGCGTCATGCGACCCTCCCGTCCAGCGCGGCAACGCTGATACTGGCCTGTTCCACATCGTCAAAGGGCAGGACCTGATCTCCGACGATCTGGCCGGTTTCGTGTCCCTTGCCCGCAATCAGCAGAGCGTCGCCCGGTTGCAGCGCGTCGATGCCGCGCAGGATGGCCTCGGCCCGGTCCCCGACTTCCGTGGCTTCGGGTGCGCCCAACATGACAGCACCGCGGATGGTGGCCGGGTCTTCGCTGCGTGGGTTGTCATCGGTAACAAAGACCACATCGGCGTTTTCAGCAGCGGACCGCCCCATCAATGGGCGTTTAGTGGCGTCTCGGTCACCGCCTGCACCAACAATGGCGATCAGACGTCCCATGACATGCGGGCGCATCGCCTTCAGTGCAGTGGCCACGGCATCCGGCGTATGAGCGTAATCGACAAACACCGCCGCGCCGTTGTCGCGTGTGGCAGCCAGCTGCATCCGCCCGCGCACGGTGATCAGGTGCGGCAAGGTATCGAACACGCGGTCGGGGTCCTCGCCCGCCGCGATGACCAATCCGCAAGCCAGCAAAACGTTCTCGGCCTGAAAGCCGCCGATCAGATTCAGGCGGGCTTGATAGGCCTTGCCTTTCCATGAAAAGCGCAAATCCTGCCCGGTCGCGTCAAAGCGTTGATTCAGCAGACAAAGATCAGAACCCTCAGGGCCCACGGTGATTATATTCTGGCCGCGTGCCTCGGCGATCTTGCGCATCTCAGCACCCTTGGGATCACCAAGGTTGACCACAGCGACCCCGTCTTCGGGCAGCACACGATCAAACAGACCCGCCTTGGCTGCGAAATAGGCCTCGAACGTGTCGTGATAGTCCAGATGATCCTGCGTGAAATTCGAGAAACCGGCAGCGGTCAGATGCACCCCGTCCAAGCGACGCTGTTCAAGCCCGTGCGAGGAGGCCTCCATCGCCGCATGGGTCACGCCATTTTCGGCAGCTTCGGCGAGACAGCGGTGCAGAGTGACCGGCTCGGGTGTTGTATGGGCCAGCGGCGCAGTCCATGCGCCCTCGACCCCGGTGGTGCCTAGGTTGACGGCGGCAAGTTCAAGCTCGGTCCAGATCTGGCGGACGAAACTGGCGACCGAGGTTTTTCCATTGGTGCCGGTGACCGCCACGATAGTCTGCGGTTGCGCGCCAAACCATAGGGCGGCGGCCCCTGCCAGTGCCTGACGGGGGTCTTCCGTGACGATCAGCGCAGCATCGGATGCGGCCAGTTCGTCGGTGGCGATCTCGGCCCCTTTCGCGTCCGTCAGGATCGCGGCGGCCCCCATGCGCAAGGCGTATTGGATGAAGTCTCCACCATGGACTCGGGTGCCGGGAAGGGCTGCAAAGAGGAAACCGTCTTTGACCTCGCGGCTGTCAACAGCCAGACCGGTGATTTCGGGATTGGCCCCTCCCCGTGCGGTCAGGGCCAGTTCGCTGAGTTTCTTTGACCGATTGCCCATGACCCACCTTTCGCTGGACAGCCTAATTTGAGGTCAGCGTTATAGCAGCGCGCGCCTCAGGCTCAAGCCGGGGTCTGAGACCCAATAGCGGCGCCACCCGTCCAATCAGTTCGGCAGCAACGGGAACGGCAGTCCAACCCGCCGTGCGGCGCTTTTCGCCATAGGCCACGATGGACGGTTCATCCAGCGTGACGATTAGCACATATTTCGGATCATAAGCCGGGAAGATGGTGGCGAAGGTGGCAATCACCTTGTCCTCATAGTACCCGCCACGCGGCTTGGGTTTATCGGCAGTACCGGTTTTTCCCGCCACGTCGTACCCTTTGACATCACCAAAGCTGGCGGTGCCATCCGTGACCACTTTGCGTAGCATATTTTGCGCCTGCTTGGCGGTGTTTTCGGACATCACGCGAGGGCCGTATTGCGGGCCATTGCGACGCAGGATCGTGGGGCTGACATAGTACCCGCCATTGGCAATCGCTGCGTAACCAGCGGCCAGATGCATGGGGCTGGTCGAAAGGCCGTGGCCATAAGAAATCGTCACGGTGCTCAACTCACCCCATTTCTTGGGCTTGAGCGGTTGCCCGCCCTTGGCCTCGACAATCTCGAATGGCGTTGGGTCGAACATGCCTAGCGCGTTCAGAAAATCCTGTTGCCGGTCGGCCCCGATTTGCAAGGCCAGCCGCCCGGTGCCTCGGTTCGAGCTGTACTTGATTACATCCGAGACACTGATCTCACCATAATTCTTGCCGTTAAACTCGCCAATCGGGAAGCGCCCGATTTTCATCGGGCCGGAAGTGTCAATGATGGTGTTGGAGTTCACCAGACCCAGCTGCACCGCCTGCGCGGCGGTGAAGATCTTGAACACCGAACCCAGCTCATAGACACCCTGTACATAGCGATTGAACAGCGGGCTGTCCGAGGGATCAAAGCCCGAGGTCGGGGGGCGCGGACGGTCATTGGGGTCAAAAGACGGCAACGACGCGGCCGAGACGACCTCGCCCGTATGGGCGTTCATCAAAACCGCCGAGGCTCCTTTGGCGTTCATGATCTTCATGCCACCATAAAGCACCTGTTCTACCGCCGCTTGAACGGTCAGATCCAGCGACAGTTGCAGCGGCTTGTTGCCGTTGGCCGGGTCGCGCAGATAGCCGTCGAACTGTTTTTCGACGCCAGCTACGCCGATCACCTCGGCTGCGCTGACACCTTCGCGGCCAAAGCCCGAGCCGCCCAGAATATGCGCCGCGAGTCTGCCATTGGGATATAGCCGCATTTCGCGCGGGCCGAACAGGATGCCGGGATCACCGATGTCATGCACCGCCTGCTTCTGCTCGGGCGAGATGCGCTTCTTGATCCACAGGAATTTTCGCTTACCGGTGAAGTCTTTGACCAAACGCTCTTTTTCCAGATCAGGGAAAATAGCGACCAGTTGCTCGGCTGCGGCGATCGGGTCAATCATCAGCGGTGGCTGCGCATAGACAGAATAGGTGTCCAGATTGGTCGCCAGAATACGGCCTTCGCGATCCACGATATTGGCGCGCTGCATGGCGATGGAGGCCCCCGGCGCACTTGCCAATGGTTCTTGCGCCTCGGATGTCGCCAGAACGCCCATACGAAAGCCTACGACCGAAAAGGCGCAAAAGAAGAAAAGACCCAACACCAACAGGCGGCCCTCGGCGCGCGCGCGGGCGCGGTCTTTCATGTCTTCGTGGCGTTTGCGGATGTTCTCTCGCTCAATCGCCTTGGGGTTTTCACCCTTTGCACGGGCGTCGAGGATTCGGGCCAGAGGGCGAAGTGGTGTACGGGTCATGGGACCTGCACCTCGATCAGTGCCTGAATGTCAGTGACGTCCTGTATTTCAAGCGGGTCGACGATGGGCAGATCCGGGTCCTCACCATAGGAAATCTGATCGGCGCGACCAAACTGCTCGGCCCGCAGAGGCAGCAAGCTGAGACGTTCGAAATTCAAGTCCGCCAGCTCACGCAAACGATCAGGCCGGTTTAGATAGGCCCATTCAGCATTCAGCACGGCGAGTCGCGCCTGCGCCATACCAATCTGGCCTTGCAGCGACTGCGTTTCCTTCAGCACCTGCTGCGTGCGGTAGTTCTCTTGATAAGCCCAAAGCGCCAGCCCGAACACGGATAGTGCAGTCAACACATACAGAATACTCTTCATCTTGCCCTTCCCCCCAATTGCGGCATGCCGATGGCCCGGGCCTCAATTTCCCCTGCCGGGGCATCCGTTCTTATCGCGACACGCAATTTTGCCGAGCGTGCACGTGGGTTTTCTTCAAGTTCCTGCTCATCCGGCCCAACGGCCTTGCGGGTCTTGAGTGTGAATTGCGGCTTCTCCTGCTCCATCTCAGGCGCATAACGGTTGGCGCGTCCGGTTTTGCCCGCGCGCGATTGGAAGAACCGCTTCACCATCCGGTCTTCTATGGAATGGAAAGTCACAACGGCCAGTTGCCCCCCCGGCTTCAAAGCGCGCTCGGCGGCCATAAGCCCCTGAAACAGTTCTTCGTATTCTGCGTTCACCGCGATCCGTAGCCCCTGAAAACTGCGCGTCGCCGGGTGCGATTGGCCCGGTTTGGGGCGCGGCAGGCAGGATTCGATAATCTCGACCAGCCGCAGAGTTGTTGTGATCGGTTCTTCGGCCCGCGCCTTGACGATGGCCTTTGCTATACGACGACTGGCGCGTTCCTCACCGAAATGGAACAGGATGTCGGCCAATTGCGTCTCGGTTGCCGTATTCACCAGATCAGCTGCGCTTTCACCATCTTGGCTCATCCGCATGTCCAACGGACCGTCTTTCATGAAGGAAAAACCGCGTTCAGCCTGATCCAACTGCATGGATGAGACACCAAGATCCAGCACCACGCCGTCCAGATCCTGTGCATAATCATCCATGCGAGAGAACACGCCCTGCTGCATCACCAGCCGGTCACCGTATTCCCCAGCCCAGTCTGCGGCCATTTCAAAGGCCAGCGGGTCGCGATCGACGCCAATGACTTTCTCGGCCCCGGCCTCCAGCAACGCGCGAGTATAGCCGCCTGCGCCGAATGTGCCGTCCAGCCAGGCACCGGATACCGGCGCCACGGCGGCCAACAACGGGCGCAGAAGAACGGGGATATGAGGTTTGTTCGATGAGGTCTGAGCGCCGGCCATGCCGTCACCCATCCCCGATGCCATCGAGATACTGCATCGGATCGAAGTCATCTGGCAGATCGTCCAGCCATTCCTCGGTGGTGGCCAGTTCTTCGGCCTCGTATGTCTCGGGCTTCCAGATCTGGAAGGTATCACCGGCGGCGATAAAGAACGCCTCGTTTTCAAGGTCGATCTTGTTGCGCAGCTTTGCGGGCAGCACCAAACGACCCGTTTCGTCCACATTGGTCGGGAAGGACTGGCCATGGAACATCCGCTGAAGCATCCGACGCTGCATCGAGCCACGTGGCAGCGCATCGATCTTGGCATCCACCTCGTCGATCGCTTCCATGGTGTAACATTCAAGGTATTTGCGGCGGTGGTCGCCATAGACAATCACGAGTTCAGGATTGTCACCGGGTTGCCAGCTGGGGTCCGAGGCCTCAAGCACACGACGAAACGAGGCCGGGATCGAGACCCTGCCCTTCGTATCCACCTTATGCTGGCTTTCGCCTCTAAACCTGCGCGCCAAGACGACTGTCCCTTTCGCTTGCGCCCCACCTCAAAATTCACGTTCCCCCCGGAAGTAAAACGGCGGGTTGATCTGCTGCCACTGATCAACCCGCCGCATTGACCCGCTTTGCGGGATGTCCAGCTGCGCGCGCCACCTGGGGGGATGTCTGCTCGCCCGCGCGCCGGATCTGTTAAGTGATGAAAGCGAGATGCCTGTATGAAACCTGTTTTTGTATTTTTGGTTCGGGGTCGTTTGGCGCCCCTTAACTGTCCTCGCCCTCATCGGGTACACAAGGGATGCCATGGGAATTCATGGAAATCAATAGGAAATTTGCATATGGAGGCCTGATGCAGGCTTCAGATCAAGACTAATACAATCGAAACTTGGATCAAATATGCCACAAATTGTGCCCCTGATGCTCACCAACACTAAATATGTAAGAATTGACGCCTAAATTATTCCTCCCATGAATTCCCAATAATTTTCAGAATTATGGATTATTTGGCGCAGACACTCATGAATGACAGCCGAAGAGGACGAATCGCGGTCCCTTTACAGGGCCTTTCCCATAGTCGCCCCATGCTTTCCCATAGCACCATCACCCCAGACGCCGGACCTGCCGTGAGAAGATTTGCCCCTCTTGAGTTGACACAACATGCCCAAACAAACACCAATTCCGCTCAATAGATAAGCGGTCACCATCACAGGGTCTGGACACACGAAACGTCAACCACACGTGAAAACCAGTATTTTAAAGGCGATTATTGGGGCGTACCGGATTATCCTGCCAATCCATGCATTTGCTGCATAGCAGCATTGACGACGCGAACTATTGTGCAATCGCAGCATTTGCCTATCTTCAGTCTCAAGCAAACGCCGGACGATGCCGGCAACAGTAAGAATGAACGGATCATGAAGATGGCAGTCGCAAGCACACAAACGGCTCTGAAAGGCACACCGGCAAATGGAATCTCAACGCTGGTTGAGACCGTAAAAACCCGGGTTGCTCGTTATCGCCTGTACCGTCAGACAGTCAACGAATTGTCGGGACTGTCAGATCGGGAATTGGCTGATCTTGGCTTGCACCGCTCGATGATCCGCCGGCTGGCCCAACAGGCCACCGAAGAGCAGATCGCGCGGTAAGCGCAACAAGAACACCGAGATCAGGTCCGTCTTCCTCCCTTTCGGACCTGTATTTCAGCGGCAGCGTCTCTCCTCCTCCCTGACGTTGCCGCACCTAATACCGGCCCTGACCGCCGGAACCTGATACATCGGGGCTCTCCTCCTCCCTGCCTCGATGTTGAAAGCGCGCGGCGACGTCTTCCTCCTCCCTGACGTCGCCGCGTCTTCCTCATACCGGGATCAAACCCGGGTTCGGATACATCGGGGCTTCCTCCTCCCTGCCCTGATGTAGAAAAGAACGGCGGTTCCCCTCCTCCTCCCTGGGAACCGCCGTTTTTCGTTTTTTGCGCACAAGATGTAGGCTGGGGTCGTGAACGATTTGTCAGGAGTCTCCCGTGGCCGCTTATTTCATCGCCCAGATTTCCATTCATGACCCGGATGGGTACCAGAAATACCTCGAAGGATTCATGCCGATCTTTGACCGGCATGGCGGAAGGCTTCTGACCGTATCCTCAAAACCCGTTGAAGTGATCGAAGGCAGTTGGGAAGAAGATGGGATCGTCCTGATGGAGTTTCCGGATATGGCTGCCGCAAACGCGTGGAAGGACGATCCGGACTATGTCGAATTGGCCAAGATCAGGCAAAAAACGGCGACGGCGAATCTTGTGCTGGTCGAAGGGTTGTAAGCTTCAGAACGGCACGTCATCCTTGTTGGTCAGAAAGCGCGAGACCACTTTCTTCTTCCCCGCCTTGTCAAAATCGACCTCAACCTTATCGCCCTCGATGCCGATCACTGCGCCATAACCGAATTTCAGGTGAAACACGCGTTCACCCAACGTGAAGCTGGCGACCGCAGTTGCATCAATCACCGTGTTCCGGCTTTCTTTCGGCTGAGACATCCCGTACTGCCCCTGTCGCGCCTGCATCCGCTTCCAGCCGGGAGAATTATAGACATTTGCCTCAGCCGCGCGGGTTTCGATGTTTTGAGAAGTATATCCACCATAAAGGCTTGGAGGCGTGACATCTTCAAAGTGCTCACCCGATTCAACGCTGAAGCCCCCTTTTAGTTCATCTATGAATCGGGACTTAAACCTGTCTTCCCTTCGACCGTAAATCACTCGACTGTCAGCCCAAGAAATCGTGCAGACCTCTTCGGCACGCGTGATGCCCACATAAGCCAGCCGCCGCTCTTCTTCCAAACCACTGCGAGGAGATTCATCCATTGAGCGCTGAGACGGGAACAACCCATCCTCCCACCCCGGAAGAAACACCGCCGGAAACTCCAGCCCCTTGGCCGCGTGCAAGGTCATGATCGAGACCTTGGCCCCGTCGCTGTCCTGCTCATTGTCCATCACCAGACTGACATGTTCTAAAAACCCTTGCAGATTCTCGAAATTATCAAGCTGGTTGACCAGTTCCTTAAGATTCTCAAGCCGCCCGGGTGCCTCGGGGGTCTTTTCATTCTGCCAATGCGCGGTGTAACCCGATTCGTCCAAAACGATCTGTGCCAATTCGATATGCGTATGCTCAGGCGCACCATAGCGGATCGGCGACACACCATCATCTATGACCGTGTCATCATCGACCTCGATCCGAGGCCCACGTGTCATCGCATTCCACCGCGCCAACCCGTCGATCAGTTCGCGCAGCGCTTTGACACCTCTCGCGCCGATCAGTTTTTCTTCAACGACAATCCGAGCGCCTTCTACCAGCGACACCCCATGCTTCCGCGCCGTCAGCTGAATAGTCTGTTGCGCCTTGTCGCCAAGGCCGCGTTTGGGCGTGTTTACGATCCGCTCGAAGGCCAGATCATCTTCGGGGCTGACCACCAGCCGGAAATAGGCCATGGCATCGCGAATCTCCATCCGCTCATAGAATCGAGGGCCGCCGATCACCTTGTAAGGCAGACCGATGGTTAAAAACCGATCCTCAAACGCCCGCATCTGGTGTGAGGCCCGTACGAGGATCGCCATCTCATCGAGGTTCATCGGCCGCACGCCGCGTGTACCGCCCTGCATCGCGTCGATCTCTTCCCCGATCCAACGCGCTTCTTCCTCGCCATCCCAATGGCCGATCAGTCGGACCTTTTCACCCTCTTCGCGGTTGGTCCAAAGCTCTTTGCCCAAGCGGCTTTCATTGCCACGAATGACGTTGGACGCAGCGGCCAGAATATGCGGGGTCGAGCGGTAGTTCTGTTCCAGCCGGACCACGAAGGCGCCAGGGAAGTCCTTTTCGAACCGCAGAATGTTGCCCACCTCGGCCCCGCGCCAGCCATAGATCGACTGATCGTCATCGCCGACGCAACAGATGTTCTTGTGGCCCCCTGCAAGCAGACGAAGCCAGAGATATTGGGCGACGTTGGTATCCTGATACTCGTCCACAAGGATGTAACGGAACCAGCGCTGGTATTGCTCCAGCACGTCCGGGTGGGTTTGGAAAATCGTGACCATGTGCAGCAACAGGTCGCCGAAATCCACCGCATTCAGCTCGCGTAGGCGGGTCTGGTATTGGGCATAAAGCTCGATGCCCTTGTGATTATAGGCCCCCGCATCCGCAGCAGGCACCTTGTCGGGCGTCAGCGCTCGGTTTTTCCAGTCATCGATGATCCCGGCCAGCATCCGAGCGGGCCAGCGCTTGTCGTCAATGTTGGCGGCTTGAGTCAGCTGTTTCAGCAGCCGTTTCTGATCGTCAGTGTCCAAAATTGTGAAGTTCGATTTCAGATCGACCAGTTCCGCATGGCGACGCAGCAGCTTGACGCAAATTGCGTGGAAGGTGCCAAGCCACGGCATCCCCTCAGCGGGTCGGCCCAGCATCCGCCCTACCCGCTCTTTCATCTCTCGCGCGGCCTTATTGGTGAAGGTCACCGCCAGAATCTCATTCTCGCGCACCCTATGTGTCCTGAGCAGATGGGTGATCCGAGCGGTCAGAGCTTTTGTTTTGCCCGTGCCCGCACCAGCCAACATCAGCACCGGACCATCCAGCCGCTCAACCGCTTCGCGCTGCGCCGGGTTGAGATCGTTGAGGTACTCAGCCGAGGTCGCAGGCATCGCCCGCGCCGACAGCGATGCGCCTTCGAAGGCGTCCAATTCGTCAAAACTGCTCATGGCTCTAAACTACGTCGGATGGGCGCGGAGGGAAAGGGTTTGTTCACGGCTTGTTCGCTCAAATCAAATAGAATCATCCCTCCAAAGGGCGCAGCGAAGATATTCGGGGAAACGGGCATAATCTGCTCTTTTCTACGAGGGATTGATGCCGCAATGCAGCATGTGCAATAAGTTTGCGCAAAAGGGCGGCGTTTGCGAGCGTTAACATGCCGGTTCTACCCAGAACTACATATGTACGTGGCCGTATTGTCCGCCTATGCACAAGGCCACAGCCATTAAGACCGGGACCTGAAATGACAGACTTCAAGAAAATCCTGATTGCCAATCGCGGCGAGATTGCCATCCGTGTGATGCGGGCAGCCAACGAGATGGGCAAGCGCACCGTCGCGGTCTTCGCCGAGGAGGACAAGTTGGGCCTGCACCGGTTCAAGGCGGATGAGGCCTATCGCATTGGCGCAGATCTGGGACCGGTTGCGGCGTATCTGTCGATTGACGAGATCATCCGGGTGGCCAAAGAAAGCGGCGCAGATGCGATCCACCCTGGTTACGGTTTGCTGTCCGAAAACCCGGATTTCGTGGATGCCTGCGTTCAGAACGGCATCACCTTCATCGGACCCAAGGCCGAGACCATGCGCGCGCTTGGCGACAAGGCCAGCGCTCGGAAAGTGGCAATTGCCGCCGACGTTCCGGTTATCCCGGCGACCGAGGTGTTGGGTGACGACATGGCAGCCATCAAGGCCGAGGCAGCCGAGATCGGCTATCCGCTGATGCTGAAAGCGTCTTGGGGCGGTGGCGGACGCGGGATGCGCCCGATCCTGTCCGAGGATGAGCTGGAAGAGAAAGTGCTGGAAGGCCGCCGCGAAGCCGAGGCCGCCTTTGGCAACGGTGAGGGCTATCTGGAAAAGATGATCACCCGTGCCCGCCATGTTGAGGTACAGATTCTCGGCGATAAGCACGGTGAGATATACCACCTCTATGAACGCGATTGTTCGGTCCAGCGCCGCAACCAGAAGGTCGTAGAACGCGCGCCTGCCCCGTACCTGACTGAAGAACAGCGCGCCGAAATCTGCGAGCTGGGCCGCCGTATCTGCGCCCATGTGAACTATGAATGCGCGGGCACCGTCGAGTTCCTGATGGATATGAACACCAGCAAGTTCTACTTCATCGAAGTGAACCCGCGCGTGCAGGTGGAACACACCGTCACCGAGGAAGTCACCGGCATCGACATCGTGCAGGCTCAGATCCTGATCGCCGAGGGCAAGACCCTGACCGAGGCCACCGGCAAGGCCACGCAGTCCGACATTCGCCTGAACGGCCACGCGCTGCAGACCCGCGTGACCACCGAGGACCCACTAAACAACTTCATCCCCGACTATGGCCGCATCACCGCCTATCGCTCGGCCACCGGCATGGGCATTCGCCTGGATGGCGGCACCGCTTATGCAGGCGGGGTGATCACGCGGTATTATGACTCTCTGCTGACCAAGGTGACCGCTTGGGCCCCAACGCCAGAAAAGGCGATTGCACGGATGGACCGTGCGCTGCGGGAATTCCGTGTGCGCGGTGTTTCCACCAACATCGCATTTGTCGAAAACCTGCTAAAGCACCCGACTTTCCTGTCGAATGAATACACCACCAAGTTCATCGATGAGACACCGGACCTGTTCCAGTTCAAGAAGCGCCGCGACCGGGGCACCAAGGTTCTGAACTATATCGCCGACATCACTGTGAACGGGCATCCCGAAACCAAGGATCGCCCGATGCCGCGCCCCGACCTGAAAGAGGCCAGGCCCCCCGCGCCCAAGGCCGAACCGCAGATGGGCACCCGCAACCTGCTGGAGCAAAAAGGCCCGCAGGCGGTGGCTGACTGGATGAAGGCGCAGCGTCAGCTGCTGATCACCGACACCACCATGCGCGACGGGCACCAATCGCTGCTGGCAACCCGGATGCGCTCGATCGATATGATCAAAGTAGCACCCAGCTATGCTGCGAACTTGCCGCAGCTATTCAGCGTCGAATGCTGGGGCGGTGCTACCTTCGATGTCGCCTATCGCTTCCTGCAGGAATGCCCTTGGCAGCGCCTGCGTGATCTGCGTGAGGCGATGCCGAACCTGATGACCCAGATGCTGCTGCGCGGGGCGAACGGGGTTGGCTATACCAACTATCCCGATAACGTGGTGCAGGAGTTTGTGCGTCAGGCGGCCAAGGGTGTCGACGTGTTCCGCGTGTTCGATTCGCTGAACTGGGTCGAGAACATGCGCGTCGCCATGGACGCGGTGATCGAAAACAACAAGATCTGTGAAGGCACCGTTTGCTATACCGGCGATATTCTGGACCCGGACCGCGCCAAGTATGACCTCAAATACTATGTCGGCATGGCCAAGGAGCTGCGTGACGCGGGCGCACATGTGCTGGGCCTGAAGGATATGGCGGGGCTTCTGAAACCGGCCTCCGCCAAGATCCTAATCCGGGCGCTGAAGGAAGAGGTCGGTCTGCCGATCCATTTCCACACGCACGACACCGCAGGCATTGCAAGCGCCACCATTCTGGCCGCCTCCGAGGCCGGCGTGGACGCGGTGGATTGCGCGATGGACAGTTTCAGCGGCAACACCTCTCAGGCAACGCTCGGCACCGTGGTCGAGGCGTTGCGCCATACAGAGCGAGACACCGGGCTGGACATCAAGGCCATCCGCGAGATCAGCGACTATTTCGAGGCGGTGCGTGCCCATTACGCAGCCTTCGAGTCCAGCCTGCAGGCCCCGGCCTCCGAGGTATATCTGCACGAAATGCCTGGTGGTCAGTTTACCAACCTCAAGGCACAGGCGCGTTCGCTTGGACTGGAAGAACGCTGGCACGAGGTTGCTCAGATGTATGCGGACGTGAACCAGATGTTCGGCGATATCGTCAAGGTGACGCCGTCGTCCAAGGTGGTCGGTGACATGGCGCTGATGATGGTCAGCCAGAACATGACCCGTGCGCAGGTCGAAGACCCGAACACTGATGTCGCCTTCCCCGACTCGGTGGTGGACATGATGCGCGGCAATCTGGGTCAGCCTCCGGGCGGGTTCCCCGATACAATCATCCAGAAGGTCCTGAAGGACGAGGCCCCCAACACCGAACGCCCCGGCAAGCATGTCGAAGCGGTCGATCTCGAGGCCACGCGAGCTGATTTGTCCAAACAGCTTGAGGGCAAAGAGATCGATGACGAGGACCTGAACGGATATCTGATGTATCCCAAGGTGTTCCTCGACTATATGGGCCGTCACCGCACTTATGGCCCGGTCCGTACCCTCCCCACGCGTACCTTCTTTTACGGCATGGAGCCGGGCGAGGAGATCACCGCCGAGATCGATCCCGGCAAGACGCTGGAGATTCGCTGTCAGGCCATCGGCGAGACGGACGAGAATGGCGAGGTTCGCGTGTTCTTCGAACTCAACGGTCAGCCCCGCGTGATCCGCGTGCCGAACCGTTTGGTGAAAGCATCAACCGCTCAGCGGCCAAAGGCCGAAGTTGGTAACCCCAACCATATCGGCGCGCCAATGCCGGGTGTCGTTGCAACTGTTGCCGCTGTCACAGGTCAAGAAGTCAAAGAAGGCGATCTGCTGCTGACCATCGAAGCGATGAAGATGGAAACAGGTATCCACGCCGAGCGCGACGCGGTGGTCAAGGCCGTTCACGTCCAGCCCGGAGGTCAAATCGACGCCAAGGATCTGCTGGTCGAACTGGAATAACCGGTTTAGCCTTCTAAGCTAATAAGGGCCGTTCGGGGAACCGGGCGGCCCTTTCAACATCAGGAGGCCGCATGCTGACCATCACCCCGATCTACGCCGCGTTGATCGCATTTCTGTACGTCGCACTCAGCGTGAATGTCATTCGGCAACGCCGGGTGGGCAAAATATCGGTCGGGGATCATGGCGACAAGGCCATGATCAAGGCAATGCGAACGCATGCGAACTGCGCCGAATACGCTCCCTTTGCTTTGCTGCTTATCGCCATGGTCGAACTGCAAGATGCTGGCGGCTGGCTTGTGAACCTGCTGGGGATGTTACTTTTGGCGGGCAGGCTTCTGCACGCTTATGGTTTTGGCAAGACCCCACAGATCATCATCCTGCGCCAGATCGGAATGGGTCTGACCTTTACGGCCATATTGCTGGCGGCCATGGCGAATCTTGTTCTGGCTGTATGAGAACGTTTAGCCCGTCAAAACCTGCGTCTCGATCAAAGGAGCATGCGGGAGGCTAGGCTGCGCCTCTGCCAGTGTTTCATCGCTCTGACTGTAGATCACGGTGGTAAGAACAATCAGCGCCGCCAATGCCGCCATTTTAATGTCTGCAATATCTTTCATTTCCTCTGCCCAATCCCTTATTTCGTTCATTGCTATATCTCTTGAACACCGCAGCCCCGAATTTCCGTCGAAAGATTTTTTGCTGTTTTTTGTGTTTTTCCGCTTGCAGCCTCGTGTGGGAATTTATACATCCCTCCTCACTCAACGGCGCGGGCGTAGCTCAGGGGTAGAGCATAACCTTGCCAAGGTTAGGGTCGGGCGTTCGAATCGCCTCGCCCGCTCCATTGAGAGGTCTACGGACCATATAAGTATCTGATGCGGGCGTAGCTCAGGGGTAGAGCATAACCTTGCCAAGGTTAGGGTCGGGCGTTCGAATCGCCTCGCCCGCTCCAGATACCAAACTCTCCGAACATGCTGGTTCTTTCGCGATTGCTACGGCATCTTTGCTGCACATGAAATTACGACGGAGATGCGGATATGCCCGATTACGTCATTCGCGCCTTAACAGCAGACGAACTTCAAACCGCTGTAGATTGGGCGGGACAGGAAGGCTGGAACCCCGGGCTGCACGACGCGGTCTGTTTTCGCAGTTCGGACCCCGAAGGATTCAAGGGCGGTTTCCTGGACGGCCAGATGATCGCGTCCGCATCCGCCGTGAACTACGATGATGCCTACGCATTTCTTGGCTTCTACATCGTGCGTCCCGAGTTTCGCGGCTCGGGATACGGATTGCAGGTCGCCGAAGCGGTCAAGGCACATTGCCAGGATCGTAACATGGGCATGGATGGTGTGGTCGAACAGCAGGACAACTATCGGAAATTCGGTTTTGAACTGGCGTATGACAATTATCGATTCGCGGGCACCGTCGGCGGCATCCTGGATGCCCTGGGTCGCGTGGAGGACACTCGGGTTCGTCCAATCAACGCACTAACCGATGATCTAAAGTCGTATGACCGAGGCCTGTTCCCCGCCGCGCGCGACACGTTCTTGCGCGGCTGGTTGGAGGCACCCAGCCACGTTTCGCGGGTGTTTGAGGAAAATGGGCGGATCAAAGGCTATGCAACGTTGCGGCGCTGCCTGAGCGGGTACAAGGTCGGGCCTCTGTTTGCCAACAATCCACAAATCGCGCAGGCGCTTTTGGTTTCCCTTCTGACGACGCTACCCGCCGATCAGGCAAAGGCCGAGGTATTCATCGACAAGCCTAATCCAAACGCACAAGCCATGGAATTGGCCAAACAGTTGGGGCTGACCAAGGTATTTGAAACGGGGCGCATGTATTCCAGTCACGCGCCAGACATCGACCTTGACCGGATATATGGCATCACGACGTTTGAACTGGGCTAGAACGCCTTGAACGTCATCGTGGTCAGCGAGCGTTCGATATTGGGAATCACCAGCAGGTTTTCGTTGATGAAATGGCCCACATCCTCGGTTTCGGGGATGTAGAGCTTCAGCAGCAGGTCGTATTCGCCGCTTGTGGAATACAATTCGGAATGGATTTCACGCAGCGCGATCTCTTCGGCGACTTTGTAAGTGGTGCCGGGTTTACAACGGATCTGGATGAAAACGCAGGTGGACATGGGCCGGGCCTTGTTGGTTCGTGTTGCCCGCAGGCTGGCACGGGCCGCGCCCAGGTGCAATCCCCTGCAACAGTTTGCAGCGAAGGCTTAAAGCGGTCTGGATAGGCCGTTCATCCGCGTCTATAAGCGCCCTGTAGCAAAAGGAATTCGCCCATGCGCAGCGCTAAGATCAGTCGTCAGACCGCCGAAACCGAGATCTCGGTCGAGGTCAATCTGGACGGCACCGGCCAGTATGACAACCAGACCGGTGTCGGGTTCTTTGATCACATGCTGGACCAGTTGGCGCGCCATTCGCTGATCGACATGACGATCCGGGCCAAGGGTGATTATCACATCGACGACCACCACACGGTCGAGGATACCGGAATCGCGCTGGGTCAGGCGCTGACGCAGGCGCTAGGGGACAAGAAGGGTATTCGCCGCTATGGCGAGTGCCATCTGCCCATGGATGACGCACAAGTACGCTGTGCGCTGGACTTGTCGGCTCGTCCGTTCCTAATCTGGAATGTGGACCTGCCGACGCAAAAGATCGGCACGTTCGACACCGAGCTGGTGCGCGAGTTCTTTCAGGCGCTCAGCACCCATGGCGGGATCACCCTGCATATTGATCAGTTGCATGGCTTCAACAGCCACCACATTGCCGAGGCCGCCTTCAAGGCCGTTGCCCGTGCTTTGCGCGATGCGGTCGAAACCGACCCACGCAAGGCGGATGCGATTCCCTCGACTAAGGGCGCGCTGTAGATGCTGACAGCCATCATTGACTACGAGAGCGGTAACCTGCACTCGGCGGAGAAGGCGTTTCAACGGATGGCCCGCGAACTGGATGCGGGCGAGGTCGTCGTGACATCGGATGCAGATGTTGTCGCGCGGGCTGATCGATTGGTTCTGCCCGGTGATGGCGCTTTCCCGGCATGCGCCGCCGAGTTGCGCGGCCACAAAGGCATCTATGACGCTATGGTAGAAGCCGTTGAGCAGAAAGGCCGCCCGTTTCTGGGCATCTGCGTCGGAATGCAGCTGATGGCGACCAAGGGCCATGAATATGCTGAGACCGACGGTCTGGGCTGGGTCGCAGGTGATGTTGTGAAGATCGAGCCCTCGGACAGCGCGCTCAAGGTGCCACATATGGGCTGGAACGATCTGATTCTGGAAAGCGACCATCCGGTCTTTGACGGGATAAAATCAGGCGATCACGCCTATTTTGTGCACTCCTACCACTTCCGGGTGATGGATCCGGCGCAACGGCTGGCCTATGTGGACTACGGGCAAGAGGTCACGGCCGTGATTGGCCGCGACACTATGGTTGGGATGCAGTTTCACCCTGAGAAAAGCCAAGACGTTGGCCTGCGGATGATCGGCAATTTCCTGACCTGGAAGCCCTGAGATTTACTGAACCCGTGTCCAGACCTGACCCCGGCAGACCAGACCCCCAACGGCACATCCCTTAACGGTCAGTTTGTTCTGGCTGTCCAGCGTCATTTTCGAGCTATAGGTTTTGTCGCGATCCGGGGCCCAGATTTTGCCGTCGTCATAGCTGCCGTTGCCCTCGGGGATCATGTCCCAGATGATCTGCTTGCCAAGGTTTTCGTACTCCAGCTGTTGGTTACCTTGGGCATCAAATGCGCTGTCGATAGTGCCGCAGATGGCGCTGCCACATTCCGAAATCGACACATGCAAATAGCCGCCCGTGTCACCCGGAGCGGTCTTCCACAGCCCGTCTACCGGATCGGCTGCAAAGGCGGTGGTGGCCATCGCAGCGAAGACCGCTGCAAGAGAATATTTCTTCATGGTTATCTCCCTGTCTTTCCGGTCAGTCTGACCTGCCGTTCGGCACCGGGCAAGAATGACTTAGCGTCGCGTTGCGCCCCTGCCCTGCCTGTGCGATATCCCGCGCGTGTAACAGTGATATAGGGCCGCCCGACATGATCCTCTACCCCGCCATCGATCTGAAAGACGGCAACGCCGTGCGCCTGCTGCGTGGTGAAATGGATAAGGCGACGGTCTTTAACGAAGACCCTGCTGCGCAGGCCCGCGCCTTTGTCGAGGCTGGTTGCGAGTGGCTGCATCTGGTTGATCTGAACGGTGCTTTTGCCGGGGAGCCTGTTAATGCGGCACCCGTTGAGGCAATTCTGAAAGCCTGTGACGTGCCCGCGCAGCTAGGCGGCGGCATCCGCGATTTGGCCACGATCGAAACCTGGATCGAGAAAGGTCTGGCGCGGGTGATTCTGGGCACCGTTGCAGTCGAAAACCCAGATCTGGTGCGCGAAGCTGCCAAAGCCTTCCCGGGCAAGGTAGCCGTCGGAATAGATGCACGAAACGGCATGGTTGCCACCAAGGGCTGGGCCGAAGAGACCGACGTACAGGTCACCGATCTGGCGCACAGTTTCGAGGACGCTGGCGTGGCAGCGATCATCTATACAGACATCAACCGCGACGGTGCGATGCAGGGTCCGAATATCGAAGCCACGGCGGCGCTCGCGCAGGCGGTTTCGATTCCGGTAATTGCCTCGGGCGGTGTCAGCTCGCTGGACGACCTGATCGCCTTGCGCGATTGCGGTGTCGCGCTGAACGGCGCAATTTCTGGCCGCGCGCTATATGATGGCGCGATTGACCTGAAAGAGGCCATTCGCGCCCTGAACTGAGTTATTGAGCAGCTGCGGCAGTCAGTTTCGCCAGAGCACCGCGCATCTTTTCAATGACAGGGGATTTCTCGACCTCGTCGAGCTCGTCCATCGTCTCTTTCGGGTCTTCATAAGCCAGCCAGACCTGTCCATTTGCGTCTTCGTAGGCCTGCACCTTCAGCGGCAAGAACAGCCCCGCGCGCGGGTCGATCTGCATGGCGGGAGTGCCCAGAGCCGGGTTGCCGAATATCAGCACCTGATTGGCCGGGATAGGCGTTCCGACCTTTTCCGCCCCCGCCGCGTGATCCACGCGGGCAAACACGGTAGCGCCCGCATTGCCCACGGCGGCTTCCAGCGCGTCCAGCGCCTCGGCCACGGATTTGTTGGTTTCCACTTTGATGATGTCGTCAGCCATGGCGGACAGGGCGCCTCCGAATGTGAGAATTGAAGCCAAAAGAAGTTGTCGCATCTGCGTAATCCTTTTCATAAATTTCACCCCTAATTTCCATGGCTTCGCGACAGATCACAATCACAAGTCTGGCATCGGCGGGGCTTTGCCGGTACAGGTGCCCCGAGCAAAGGAAAGCCCATGCTGAAAACCCGCATCATTCCCTGTTTGGATGTCGCCGATGGCCGTGTGGTCAAAGGTGTGAATTTCGTTGGCCTGCGCGATGCTGGTGACCCCGTGGAATCGGCCAAGGCATACGACGCCGCCGGAGCGGATGAGATCTGCTTTCTGGACATCCATGCGACGCATGAGAACCGCGGCACGATGTTCGATGTGGTCCAACGCACGGCAGAGCAGTGCTTTGTGCCTCTGACTGTAGGTGGTGGCGTGCGCATCAAAGATGACGTGCGGGCCCTGTTGCTGGCGGGGGCTGATAAGGTCAGCTTTAACTCGGCCGCCGTCGCGAATCCGGACGTCATCGCCGAAGCAGCGGATCAGTTCGGCAGCCAGTGCATTGTCTGCGCCATTGACGCCAAGACGGTCAGCCCCGGCAAGTGGGAGATTTTCACCCATGGCGGACGCAAACCAACAGGCATCGACGCCGTTGAATTTGCCAAAACCGTCGTTTCAAAGGGCGCAGGTGAAATCCTGCTAACCTCGATGGATCGCGATGGCACCAAGGCCGGGTTCAACCTGCCCCTGACCCGAGCGATCAGTGACGCGGTGGAAGTGCCGGTCATCGCCAGCGGGGGCGTAGGCAATCTGGACCATCTTGTCGAAGGTGTGACCAAAGGTGGGGCCAGCGCGGTGCTTGCCGCCTCGATCTTCCATTTCGGCGAATACACCATCCACGAGGCCAAAGAGCATATGGCCGCCGCTGGCATACCGATGAGGCTGACATGAGTATTTTGCACGATCTGGCGGCTACGATTGAGGCCCGTAAAGGGGCAGATCCAGACAGCAGCTGGACCGCCAAGCTGTTGGCCAAAGGCCCCGAGAAATGTGCCGAGAAATTCGGCGAAGAAGCCATTGAGGCAATCATCGAAGCCGCCAAAGGGGACAGGGAAAAACTGACCTCCGAGGCGGCTGATGTGCTTTATCACCTGCTAGTGATGCTGGCTGCGCGCGATGTTGCGCTGGATGATGTGCTCGGCGAACTGGCCCGTCGACAGGGCACCAGCGGCATCACGGAAAAGGCATCCCGACCAAAAGACTAAGCGGGTTTCGTGCGATGACCCGGCCCGCTATACTGCGGCTTCGGGTGCATTGAGGCAAAGGACGCGCAGATGATCAGAGCTTTGGTGTTCGCGGCAGCGCTTGCCACCCTCGCCGCCTGTGCCACCCCTCCCCCGTCTTCCGGAGATGAGGTCCAGCGGCTGGCGGCTGAAATCCAAAGCCTCGGCCCCGATATCGACCCGGAAGAGGCCACCCGCGCCGCCCGCATCGCCTATGCCTATACTGCGCAACTGGCGCAGGAATACGAGATCACCGACCCTCCGCTTATCCACAACGCCAAGGTCAACAAGGGTCTGCGTCCGCGTGGTCTGTGCTGGCACTGGGCTGAAGATATTGAGCGGCGACTGGATCAGGAGCAGTTCCGCACTCTGGAAATGCACCGCGCCATCGCCAACGCGGATAACCCGTTCCGCATCGACCACAGCACTGCCATTATCAGCCGCAAGGGAGAGAGCATGTACGAAGGCGTTGTCTTGGATCCCTGGCGCTATGGCGGAGTGCTATTCTGGTCGCCCCTGGTTGAGGACACCCGTTACGAGTGGGTTCCACGCGAAGTGGTTCTGGAAAAGCGGCGACAGGAACAAACATCCAGCCCGTGAGACTGAGCTTCTGCGGGCAGTGATCGAAGCGCCATAGCGACCCGACGAAAGCGTTACCCGTCGCGCCCCGGCTCGTTTGGATTGCTGGAAAACAGCGCGATTTTGTTGCCCTGAGGATCGCGCAGATAGCCGACATAGAAATTCGGACCATACGAGGCGCGAAAGCCCGGCTGGCCTTCGTCAGACCCGCCTGCGGCAAGCGCAGCGGCGTGAAGGTCGCGAACCTGCTGTTGGGTGCGCGCCTCAAACGCCACCATGGACCCGTTGCCAGCCGAAGCCGCGCCTCCATCAAAGGGTGATTTTACATAGAACTCGGGCTGAACCGGGGATTGCCCCGGCGGCACTGGCAGCGCATAGCTCAAGTCTCCGTGATACCGCTCCAACGCATAACCAAGGGCGGGCAGGAACGCCGAATAAAACCGCTCGGCACGCGTGATATCGTCAACACCAACAGTCACATAAGCAATCATTCCGCATGGTCCTGTCTTATTGGTTTGCTGAATGGGTATAGGTCAATTGGACCTCGCCCTCAACAAATGCACCATTTCTGTTCAATTCAGGCCGGGGCGTAGACACAACCGTCAGGGCTGTCACAGCTTGGACGAAATCACTCCAGTCGCAAACCCACCCATACGCAGTTCGCCAAACAGGCGCTGATATTCGATCTTGGGGCAGCGGTTCATGACTACGTCGATATCGCGGGCCTGCGCTTTGGCAGCGGCCTCGGCATGCTCAACTCCGATCTGCATCCAGATGGTGCGCAAGTCGGGAAACGCATCCAGCGCCTCGTCGACAATGGGTGGCACAGCCTCGGAACGGCGAAAGATGTCAACCATATCGACGGGCTCGGGAATATCGGACAGCGAAGCCTGCACCGTTTGGCCAAACAGCATCTTGCCTGCATGGCCCGGATTGACCGGTATCACCCGATATCCCTTGAGCGACAGATAACGCGCGACGTAGTAGCTGGGCCGCACCGGGTTCATAGAAACCCCAACCACCGCAACCACTTTGGTGCGCCTAAGGATTTGGGTCAGAACATCGTCGGAGTAGTCATTCATGAGCACACCATAAGCAAGCGCATGCAAAGAAAAAAGCGCCCAGGAAACTCCTGAGCGCCAGTTGTTGGAACGAGGGACAGTGAAATGACCCGCGGCAGTTCCATTCCGCGGTCACTGTGACATTTAAGCATGAGTTTTCTAAAAAAAAGAGGTCGCGCGCATTTTTGTGATGACACATCACAAAAGGCGGAATGCCGCCGAATGAAACCGTGCGCATTTCCTTCGGCGATCATGGTCAGAACGGCTCGTTACATAAGCCGCGCGCCGATCTTAAGCCAAGAGCAATAGGCTTTATTGGTAAAGAACCGCAGGCCAATGCCCCTCGGCCTCGCGGATGTAATTGGTGACATCGCGTTCCCAGATACGTTCGATCGCTTCCGAGTGGGTCAGATATAACCGCCCATCCACAATCTGCCATGCCATGGGATCGGTACTGCTTAGCAGACCTTTCGCCATCGCATAGGCGCAGTAACCACCAAACTGCGGGGCATAGGCGCGCGGATTGCGTTCAAATCGATCGCGATTTTCCTCTGACGCAAACCGCCAGATCGCACCCTTCCACATCAGCGCTATGTCGGGCTGACCCAACTCTGGTGCTCCAGCCTTGAAATAAGAAACCGCATCATAGCCTGAGACCGCCATCCCATCGTCCACGTAGAATATGGGCATTTCCTGCGCACCGACGACAGAGGCAAACGGGGTACAAGAGAGACTGATCAAGAAGGAACGTCGAGACAACATAGGTGATTCACTGGATTGCGGTTAGAGGGCTTCAAGATGCATATTTCAAACCGTATCTGAAACCCCCATGACGCCGATGTGAACGGGCGTGCGGTTGTTAATCGAAAACGTCTTCGATCACGTCCCAGGCTTCGTCCAACACCTTTGAGAACAGGCCCCGCTTTTTCTTCTTTTTGTATTTTTTGTGCTTCTGTGCCGGCTGGTAACTTTTGATCGGCCGATCTGCCAGTTTGGCTTTTGGCACCATTTTGAGATTATGCAGGGGTGCGCCGCAGCTTGCGCAACTCAGCTCGTGCTGTTGCTTTCCCCGAAGCACCAATGCGGCACGGGTACCGCAATAGCAGCAGGTGGCAATTTTATGTGGAGTGGATATGGGGGCCTCCTGTCATCTGGGTTTGGATGCATATAGTGCGATAGCCGCGGCATTTGAGACGTTTAGAGAACCAAATCCCCCCGCCGCGTCAATTTTTACCAATTGATCGACGGTTTCTTTGGTTTTCTGCCGCAACCCAGGCCCCTCGGCCCCAAGCACCAGCGCCACCGGGCGATCACGCTTGTCACCCAGCGTGGCTTCTATCGTCTGTTCGGCCTCACCATCCAGACCCAGGACTAAATACCCCATGTTCTGCAGCTCGATGATCGTATCGGCCAAATTGCGCACGCGTAGATAGGGTTGTCGTTCCAACGCGCCGCTGGCAGTTTTTGCCAAAGCGCCGGTCTCGGGCGCTGAATGGTGGCGGGTGCCAATGACGGCGCTGGCGCCCAGCACTTCTGCCGAGCGTAGAATCGCCCCGACGTTATGTGGGTCTGTCACCCGGTCCAGCAGCAGCACACGTGGGTTTTCCTGCCCAATACAATTGTCGGCAAGCCCACCCCATTCCAGCGGCTTGACCTCAAGTGCCGCGCCCTGATGAACCGATCCCGGATCAATCGGTGCGGTGAATTTTCGCGGATCAACCATCTCGGGTACAATCTCCGCAAATTCAATAGCTTCCAGCAGTTTGTCGCGGGCATTGCGCGTCACAATCAGGCGCAGCTTCTGCCGTTTCGGGTTCATCAGCGCGTCGCGTACGGCGTGTAAACCGAACAGCCAGACGGTTTCTGCCGCAGCCGCTTTGCGCGCCTGTTCCTTCTCAACGACCCACTTTGGTTTCTTCATAATACGGGCCTCCGGGCCGGGAATTCGGTTTCCTGCGTCAAAGCGGTATTTTCCTGTTGACGCCCTTTAGACGCGCTAGTAATCACGCCTCCACGTCAGGTGCAACGCCTGACAGTGGGCGACAGGCCGCAAGGTGTGGCAGGGGACTGTAACTCCCTCGCGGAGACGCACGCCTGGTTCGATTCCAGGGTCGCCCACCACTTACTCACCGATAAATTTGGGCCATTCGTTCAGGCCGATATCTGTTTGATTGCACCGCGCGCTGTCAGTTGCCATGGTCCCCGCGCTATTGCGTCACAGGTCCAAATGACAGCGTCATCTCTTCGTTGTTGTCAAAGCGGTATGGCGCAACCAAGGTTTTCACCTGTGCTGGGTCGACGTCCTTCGGGACATTTCGAGCCGATTCCCAAACCCGAAGAGCAGCATTTGGCGCGCGCGGGTCCCGATCGCTGTAAACAGGATGATTGGGCGCAAAATAGGCCATGTTTCCGGAAATCCAATTGTCAGCAACAATTGCACTTTCGGGCGTTGTTTGCGCGATTATCTCAGAGGTCAAAGTAGCGAAAGGGGCCGCACGTTTGGCATCCCCTGCCAGATTGTGATGCAGCATCGCCAGTCCGATAAACACCGCTAGAACGGCGCTGACCTGAGCAAATCGGTTTACGCCTTTACGACCTGTTCTGGGTAGTAGCCACAAACACAGTACGGGGCCGGCATAAATCAAAATCGGTTGCAGCCAGCGATCCTTTACGTTGGTGCTTCCGCTCACAAGCACTACAGCCGCCATAAGTAACAACGCCCAGACCAGTGTACGCGTCATCAATCGCCACAGATCATCGCCTTTGGCGGCCACCCCTTGCCTGAGATAGATCGACCAAAGGACGCCCAGTACGATCAGCAAGAGCGATACAAACCCAGCCGACGCCAAGGCCAGCTCAACCAAGCCTTGCAGCGCGATCAATGTGGTTGGGCCATCGCTGCTCATGTCCAACTTGCGCGCGCTTGCAAATGCGTGTTCGGGATTGTTCAGAACCCATAGCATCGGTGGTGTGACAAGCAATGCGGCGACACCCAACGAAAGCAGCAGTCGAGGCGACCAGAGAGGCTTGCGCGTCTCAGATGCACTGAAAGCCGCCAGCAACATGGCCAGCAGCGCGATCGCATAGTTGTATTTTGACAAACTTCCCATTGCCACGACTACGCCCAGCAAGACGAATCCCCAAGTCGTCGGTTTGCGAATTAGCCCCCAAATCACCGCGAAGGTCAGAACCGAGCAGAGATTGGCCAGAACGGTATGCGTCAGCGCGCGTTGCGCCTCCCAACTAAACTGATAGAGCATCAGAAGTGACAGGACCGACAGCCCTGCCCACAGTGGCGCATGACGGGTTCGTATGGTCAGGTACAGCGCGACAACCGTCGCCAGCAGCATCCCGTTCTTCAGCAGTGACAGCCCTAATATGCCGGGACCGGTGATCTGAAAGATGCCCCATTGCAGCCAGGCATAAAGTGGCAGTTGCGGGCCGTAGCCCCATTCCAGGCGGCGCGCATCAAGAAGTATCTCAGCCTCATCCAGACCAAGCGCGCCGCCGGTTGCAACTCGCAATACGACATGAAGCAGAAAGTAAGCCGTGACTATGCTTAACCAGAAGCGATCTGTCGACATCAACCCATCGAGACGGGATTGCTTCGCTGCCGGGTCATCGACTCCGCAAGCGGCTTCCAGAGATCGCTCATCTGAGGCGCACTGATCTTCGATCATGGATAAGCCCATTTCGTCGGCACTCGCCCAGGATATCTGGCCGCCGGATTGCAACTTTGACCGAAGCTAGACCCGATGTGTGGGCTCAAGTCCACCATTTTTGCGGCAGTTGGGCGCGTGAAACAATGCGCGCGGCTCAGCAGATGGATGCCTGGGCTTCAGCCGCCAGATGCCGCGGCGTGTTGCACGTCGGTTTGGGATATTTTGTCAAACCACTCAGTCAGGCTGCTGACATCGGGGCCAAGCGCCTCGGCTATGCCGCCGGCGAATTCCTGAAACTTTTCAATATTCAACTGGTTGACGCCCACCAAGACGGGAATCTCACGCTCTAGTGCGTCGGCGATAATTGGGCGAAAGCCCCGCCCGTCCGCCTCGTGCTTTCCGAACTTGTTGATGATCAGCAATTGAGGGCCATCCTCAAGCGACCGCGTCACGAGGCCGACGGCCCGTTCCAATTCAGCCGGATCCAGACGGCAACCCCGAGCGTTCTTGCCAAGGGATTGTGAGATGCGAATGGTTTCCCCGGTCGGCATGACTTTCAGATCCATATCGCATTTGTATCCGTCGGCACATTCGGTGTTGGTCTGCACAACCCCGGCAATCGTTGTTCCGGCCTGCACAAGACCATCCGCAAATTCGCTAAGCAGGCGGTCAGTCGCACCGCGATCGGTTGTCGTTACATAGGCCAGATGCATTTTTTGGACCTCAAATTTCAGTCGATGACGTTTCAGATAGCACGCGTCGGCTTGTCCGACCACCTTCATCCATTAAGGCAACGGAGAAAGCCCGATCACCGATGCGTGCAAGTGGAGGAGAACCGCGTAAGAAGCCAAAGCAGTCAACCAGACCCAAAGTCTGGGCCAAGGGCGGGGTGCGCGAAGTGACAGGCGCGCGGTATTGTGGGAAAGGCGTACCCATTCCGTCCCCAAATTGCGCGCGGTGCGGTGATCAATGAGCGCCATGCCCATCACCGCAAAGCCAGCAAACAAGCCGAACAAGATGACATGCGACAGGCTTCCATTGGCCAACAGATGTGCCAAAGCCCATAGCATCAACGCCGCAAGTATCGGATGACGCGTCGTGTGCAGGATTCCAGGGTTTTCGGGATCGAACGGACGGTGCCCCAGCCCTCCGAATGAGAACGGGTTCCGGATCGACAGGCCCGCAATGGCCAACCAGCAGACTATAGGCATGACCAGCAAAGGCACCCAGCGAAAGATTGGAAGCGGCGGGATCACTTCGACATAGGGTGCATTTGCGGCGGCGATGATCAACCAGGCCAAAACTGCTAGCGAAATCATTGAATAGCTGGCGAAATATGCGCGCTTTCCCATCGTACCGATCAGCCAGCCGCGCACTGCTGGGCGTGCTGGAATCATGTGGCTAAGAAGGAATGTGGCAAGTGCTGCGAGGAAGAGGCCCCAACCAGTCATCGTAATCTCCGAACGTGTTGCGCCCGGTTTAGGCCGTGACAGCGCGCTGGTCTTTGTCCGAAATCAAGTGAGGGCAAAGGGGCGGTTACCCGCCCCTGCCCTGTCTTACAGGCCCAGCGCCTTGCGGCGTTCCTCGGCAAAACCCTGCACCATACGATCAGCGATCAGTGCTAAAATCGCCATGGCGGCACCGGCCGAGATGCCAAGCCCCACATCCGCCTGCCCCAGCGCCAGATAAATCGACTGGCCCAGACCGGTTGTCCCGATCAGTGCCGCTATCACCAGCATGGCGAAGGCATAGAGGATGGTCTGGTTCAGCCCCAGTAGGATGGTCGGTGCGGCATAGGGCGCGCGGACGTCGCGCATGATCTGCCACTCGGTCGCGCCGCTGGAGATTGCGGCTTCCATCATTTCCTCGGGTGTGTTGACCAGCCCGTGTCGCGTGTAGCGGATCATCGGGACGATGGCGTAGGCGCAGATCGCTAGGAAGGCCGAGAACTCACCGATCTGAAACACCATCAGAACTGGGATCAGGAACACAAACAGTGGGATCGTCTGCAGCATATCACAGATCGGGCGAACCACTTTCCAGACCGGCCCCCAAACTGCGCTGGCAAGACCGATCATCCCTCCGACCACTGCGCAGGAAAACACTGCGGCACCGCTGAGGTAGAGCGACAGGAGTGCCCGCTCCCACAGGCCTGAAACGAGGATGGTACACAGCAGCCCAACCGACAGCGCCGCAAGACGCCAGCCACCCGCGACCCAACCCAGCGCAGCCGCGCCCGTCAGGACAAACGGCCAAGGCAGGTTTGATATGCCGGTTTCCAGCATTCCGATCAGGATAAGAACGATCAGTCCACCGGTCAGATGCCCGCGCCATGCCATCAGCAGAGCGATAGCCGCACCAGCGGCGAACAGACCCCAGCTCATGCTCGGGGTCCACTGGAACCCCCAGGTGAACGGTAGTACAGCCTGGTCCAGACCGATCCGCAAGGGCAACAACACATAGAAGAGAGAGTTATTCTTGAGTGCGTCCAGCCAAGGCCCGTTAGCCTGCGTAAATGAGGTCAGGCCGGTGTCAATCGCCTCGGCCATCGGGTCCAGAACTGTAAGGTCAGACGGGTTCGGCAACCGGGACCAGAAGGCAGCGGTAAATAGCACTGCAAAGCCCAGCATCGCCCAGACAACGCGGCTGTCATATCGCTTGCGCTCGGTCGCCAAAGTGCCGCTCATCCTGTCGATGATCACTGCGAAGACAACGATGACCAGACCGGCCATGAGGGATTCACCAAACTGCGCCTTGCGCATGGTTAACAGAACTTCCCAGCCGATGTCGTTGAAGCCACCGATGACGGCGGCGATGATCACCATCGACAGGGCGGCCATCAGGCATTGGTTCACACCAACCATGATCTGAGTCGTGGCAGCAGGAATTTCGACCTGAAAGAGCTGCTGCCAGCGCGTCCCGCCGGACATGATCGCAGCTTCTTTGATTTCGGGCTCTACCCGTTCCAGCCCCAGCATAACGTTGCGAGCCATAGGTGGCGCGGCGTAGATGGCCGAAGCGATCAGGCCGACCACCGGACCGAAGCCAAACAGAAGCAGCAGCGGCGTCAGATAGGCAAAGGTCGGCACCGTTTGCATGATGTCCAGTACTGCCTGAACAAAGGCCTTCACACGTGGCACTTCATTGGCAAGAATACCGATAGCCCCGCCCATAATCAGCGCCACGGGGACAGATACGGCGACAAGGGCCAGCGTATTCATGCTCTCGGCCCAATAGCCTGAAGCCAGAACGAAGCTGAGGCCAAAGAACCCCAGCGCCGCCATCGGCAGACCGCCCAGATACCAACCCAGCGCAGTGACGACCCCAATCAAGATCGGCCAGGGCGTGCTGCCAAGCACGTAGTTTGCAGCATTCATCGGATAAGTCATCAGGTCCGAAAACAGCCGCATCGCCGGTTTAATGCCATTCAGAAACCAGTCGAGAAACGCACCAACCCATTGTGTTGCAGGCAGTTCCCATTCTTTGGGCCATGTGACCAGCCATGGGGCGACGCCTTCCAGCGCAAGGCAAACCGCGCCAACGACAAGGGTAATCAGCGCGGCCTGCGCCCCAGCCGTCAGGCGGGCCTGCCGCGCGGGGATATCCGTCACAGCGGTCATGCTTCATCCACCTGCAGGGCTGCGGCGAGATCGGACGGATGAACCGTACCGACAATATTGCCGTCTGCATCGCGGACGGGCACGGGTTCATACAGCTCCATGCAATGTGCGAGCGCTGCGTCGAGCGTCATGGATGTGGTCAGGCCCGGATCATCCGGCCCACGCTCAGCATCATCACGCATGACCGAAGCAACCTTAGCATGCTGGCCTTTGGCCACGTCCTTAGAAAATTCGCGCACGTAGTCGTCTACCGGACGCAGCACGATATCCGTCGGCGTGCCGATCTGAACGATCTTGCCATCGCGCATGATGGCGATGCGGTCGGCCAGTTTCAGCGCCTCTTGAATGTCGTGAGTGATAAAGACGATGGATTTCTTCAACGTCGCCTGGATGCGTAGGAATTCATCCTGCAGCTGGCGGCGGATCAAAGGATCAAGGGCCGAGAACGGCTCGTCCAGAAACCAGATATCGGGATTCACCGCAAGGCTGCGCGCGATCCCCACGCGTTGGCGTTGACCACCCGAAAGCTGCCGGGGAAAGCTATCTTCGCGGCCTTCCAGGCCGACTAGCGAGATTACTTCCTGCGCACGTGCCAAACGTTCCTTTTTACCGACGCCTTGCACACGCAGCGGATAAGCCACGTTTTCAGCCACAGTCATATGAGGGAACAGGCCAAAATGCTGGAACACCATGCCCAGCTTCTTTCGCCTTAGTTCAGTCAGGGTTTTCTTCGATGCACCGATGACATTCTCGCCATCCACACGGATCTCGCCGCCCGTACCGGGCAGAAGTTGCGAAATGCAACGAATCAGCGTCGATTTGCCCGAGCCGGACAGACCCATGATGACAAAAAGCTCGCCTTCTTTGACCTCGAAATTGGCATCCTGAACAGCGGGGATAAACCCCTGTTCGCGCAAATCGGCGGCGGCTTTGTCAGCGTCACTCCCTGACCGAGACAGCGCGTCGGTCAGAGCTTTGTCGGCACCTTGGCCAAACACCTGCCAGAGATTCTGGCAGGCGATGGCTGGCGTATTCGCTTCAGTCACTTAAGCGGACTCACTGCGTTGCCGCGTCAACGACGGGGCGCCATTTGTCTTCATTCTCGGCCATCCAAGCCGCGACGACTTCTTCGACCGCGCCACCATCTACGTCGATCGCCCCCATCATTGGCTGCTGGTCTTCGACCGAAAGCTGATAGTTAGTCAGGATTTCATAGGCAGCGGGCCACTTGTCTGCCATGCCGCTCCAACCGGCCTTGAAGATACGTGACGGCGAGAAATCGCAATCATTCACTGCGTTGGGGTTCGGGCCCCAAGACGGATCGTTAAAGCACGCCTCTTCGCCTGCAGGCAGTTCGACAAACTGTACGTCATATGCCGACATCGCCCAATGTGGCTGCCAGAAGGTGATCAGCAACGGCGACTTGCGCTCGGTCGAGGCGCGCAATTCGGCGATCAAAGCGCCCTCGGAACCCGCGGGGACCGCTTTGAACGGCAATTCAAGACCGGTCATACGATCCGCGCCGGGCGTACCCCAATCCGCTGGGTAATCGACCAGACGGCCACCGGGCAGAGTTTCAGCCGTAGCAAAAACTTGCGCACACTCTTTCAGCGCTTCCCACGCAGGCAGGCCCGGGCACAGCTCCGCCACATGTGCCGGGTAGGCAATGCCTTCCTTGGCATCAAGCCCCAGATCGCCGATTTCAACAACGGTGCCTTCGTCGATCTTCTTGGCATATTCGTCGGACACGTTGGACGACCAGATTTCCAATGTCGCGTCAATGTCCCCATCGGCCAACGCCTGGAACTGATTCATCATCCCGGCGGTCACGTATTCTACGTTATAACCGGCAGCCTTCAGCATCTCACCCGCCACATGGGTGGTCACATGTTGACCGGTCCATTCGTTGATCGCCAGCTTGATCGGTTCATCGACCGCGCCCATATCTGCGGCATGGGCCGCCCCGGCCACTGCGATAGCCAAAAAGCTTACGCTTAGCTTTTTCATAACAACAACTCCCTGTTTTTTACGTTTGCCCCATGGCGATATCGAGCCCGCCCAGGATCATTTGTGGTCACAGCACATTTCGCAACATGCACAAGTTTAGCCGAAAAAGGAAAGGGAACAGTTGTTCCGGGTCCGACGCGCTTCATCAAGCGTGAAAACACAACCCATCCCTGCTGCTCCACTCGGCAATACACACACTTAACACCGTCAGTTCGGAACCGTCAAAGATATTGATTGACTAGTCAATATAAAACACGCGCTTCATCTCAAGATCTGATTTGCCTTGTCAATTCTTCTTAATAAGGCAGCATCTGGATAAGGGAGGGTCTGGGAGATGCGTCACTTTGAAAAGATCTACCAGATATCGGCTGATCGCCACGGCGGCCCCGCCGAACTGGAAAGCAAGCTAAGCAAGCCTAAACCAATCGCCGAATTGGTGGCGATGTCAGATGATCGCTGGTTATCGATTATTACGAAAACCGTGTTCCAGGCAGGGTTTAACTGGAAAGTGATCGAATCGAAGTGGGACGGATTCGAAACGGCATTTGACGGCTTCGACATTGGACGCTGCGCATTCATGGATGACGAGAAATTCGACGCACTGCTGCAGGACACCCGCATTGTCCGCAACGGAACTAAGATTGCCACAGTGCGCGACAATGCCGCGTTTCTGCTAGAACTCCGCGCGGAAGGTGGCGTCGGGCAAATTCTGGGCGGGTGGCCATCACAGGATTATGTCGGCTTGCTACAGATGCTCGCCAAGCGCGGATCGCGGCTTGGCGGTGCTTCGGCGCAGTATGCTATGCGATTTGCCGGTCGGGACAGCTTTATTCTGTCCCAAGATGTAACAGCTCGTCTGATCGCTGAGGGCGTTAT
Organism: Ruegeria sp. AF2; assembly: GCF_056542025.1. Lineage (NCBI taxonomy): Bacteria > Pseudomonadati > Pseudomonadota > Alphaproteobacteria > Rhodobacterales > Roseobacteraceae > Ruegeria > Ruegeria sp. AF2. The sequence goes on from NZ_JBQFZC010000003.1 coordinate 173,704, forward strand.
CGACAAACCTGCAACCTCCAAAAAAGCAATGGCCGCGGTGCAGGCCGCGTTCAATACATGGATGGGACAATCCGGGCGATCGCTGACGGAAATCAGCCGGGTTCTGGCGATGAGCCTTTGAAAACGACTTGCAGCGCCGAGCTGCCGCATTAGGCTCAATGCCATGATCCGCCCCCTGTTGATTTCATTGCTGTTTCTATTTGTAGCCTGTGGTCGACCTCTAACCGATCACGAGCGCGCATTTGTCAGTAAAATCCACGGAGACACATTGAATCTGGATCGTGTGCGATTGGTAGAGGGTGCCCCCGTCGCAGCGGTTACATTTACCCGCAAAGCCCGCCCTCGGGTTGCCTGCCGTGAACGGATCTTACCACCTGTCAAAGAGGAAACCGTGACCGGCAAACCCGCGGGCGTTGCGTTGTTCAACCATGTATACTTCACGAAGGACTGGTATCTGGACGACTACATGAGCCAGTACCCCGATCAGGTGAACCTGATCGGGGCAATGTTGCTTGCGCATGAATTAACCCATGTCTGGCAGTGGCAAAATCGCAAGACAACTGGTTATCACCCGTTCCGCGCTGCGGCAGAGCATGGCCGGAAGGACGATCCTTACCTGTTCGACCTTGATACTTCGCCCGATTTTCTGGCCTATGGCTACGAACAGCAGGGCGCCATCGTCGAGGAATATGTTTGCTGCCGGGCGCTCGACCCCGACGCACCTCGAACCAAACGTCTGCACGATATGCTAAGCGCCCAATTCGAAGTCTCGAAATTGCCCGGTAACAGGCGCGAAAGCTCCGTCCTGATACCCTGGGCGGGCGCAGAGATTAATGGTATCTGTCGCTGAGCTTGTTAGTTTACTTGCAGGGTCTTCAGGTAAGCCACTAGATCCACGATTGGCTTGCTGGTCAGGATTGGCTGCCCTTCCGGCGTTTTGATCGCGGTGTCGTTACCTTCGAAATAGGGGCCATAAACCGGCATCGGGCTGCCATGGCTGACCAACGGTTCGCGCCCGTCAATCCGCGCTACGACGCGCGCTGTCGGAAATACACCATTTGCATCGGCCAGCGTTCTCAGGTTTGTCGGCTGGATCACCAGCACCCCGGCCATTGGCCCATGCCCCGTTGCATCCAGTCCATGACAGGTAGCGCAATAGTGCTGATACAGCTCGGCCCCGGTCTCCACGTCCTGAGCTGAAGAGGCCTGTGGTATCATGGTAAGTACAGTCAGCGCGCCCGCGCCAAGTATTGATCGGATCATCACTTTTCTCCCTCCTGCCTTGCAATTCGAGACTTGCCGGGAGGTCGCGCTGACGCAATGATCCAGATCAACGAAATAGGCGCAGGGACAAAAGGCAATGACACAATACGCAGCCATCATGCTGGCCGCCGGAATCGGCGTTCCCATCCTCGCCGCTCTGAATGCAGCCTTGGGCAGGTTGATCGGCTCACCCAATGCGGCCGCTGTCATCCTGTTCGCGATCGCCTTTGTCGCTTCAGCGCTGGCGCTGTTGGTACTCGGTGGATCCGATGCCTTTGCCAAACTCACCCAAGCCCCCAAACATCTGCTGCTGGGCGGCGTATTAATCGCCTTCTATGTGCTATCAATCACCCATGTGGCCCCACATTTTGGCGTGGGCAATGCGGTGTTCTTCGTCCTGCTGGGCCAGTTGATCAGCACAGCCGCAATTGACCATTTTGGCTTGTTCGGCGCGCAGGTAACGCCGCTGACATTCATGCGGGCAGGAGGCATTGCATTAATGGCAATCGGGGTCGCCATCACTCAGCTGGCCTGAGCACGCCCCCCTCCAGCCGCAACATCCGGTCCATACGCGCCGCCAGATCAAGGTTATGCGTCGCGATCAGCGCCGAAAGCCCTTCATCCCGGACCAGCGCCATAAGGGCCGCAAACACCTGATCCGAGGTTTCGGGGTCCAGATTGCCGGTCGGTTCATCCGCCAGCAGCACACGTGGCTGATTTGCGAGCGCCCGGCAGAAGGCCACGCGCTGTTGCTCTCCGCCCGACAAGGCTGCTGGCCGGTGATCTGCGCGCGGAGCGACGCCAACGCGATCAAGCAACTGCATCGCACGGGCTTGCGCTGCTTTCTCGGAAGCACCGTTTGCCAGTTGCGGCAACACGATGTTCTCCAGCGCCGTAAACTCAGGCAACAGATGGTGGAACTGATAGACGAAGCCAACATCGCGCCGACGGATCGCTGTGCGCATGCGATCCCCTTTGCCCGTCGCGCCCTGCCCTGCGACTTCGACTTCGCCTGTATCTGGGGTATCCAGCAGGCCTGCGATATGCAGTAGGGTCGACTTGCCCGCCCCGGATGGTGCAACCAGTGCCACAGCCTCACCCGCGCGCAGCTCCAGATCGGCACCGCGCAGAACCTGCACCTCTCCTGGGGTGCCTTGCAGATAGGTCTTGGTCAGACCGCTGAGCCTTAAAGTCACATCACTCATAGCGCAGCGCCTCAACCGGGTTCAGCCGCGCTGCGCGACGAGCCGGGAAATAGGTGACAAGGAAAGACAGGCCAAGTGACAGACCCACCGCTTTCATGACGTCAGACAGGTGTAATTCGGCGGGCAAGGCGTAGATGCCGCGAATGGACGGGTCCCAGACGCCGCCGCCCATGACGTAATTCACGAAGGAAAAAATCGGATCGATATAGATGGCGAAGAGGCAGCCCAGTACGACGCCCATCGCTGTTCCGATGATCCCCGTAAAGGCCCCGCAAATAAAGAACACCCGCAGCACTGATCCTTCGCTGAGCCCGATGGTGCGTAAGATACCGATGTCGCGCCCTTTGTTCTTCACCAGCATGATCAACCCCGAGACGATGTTCATTGCTGCAATCAGCACGAGGATCGACAGGATGATGAACATCACATTGTCTTCGACCTCCAGCGCCCGCAGGAAACCTCCAGAGGCATCCTGCCAAGTCCATATCTGGTTGCGCTCACCTGCGGCCTCAAGGATCGGAATCAGGATCGGGGTTAGCTCTTCGGGGCGCTCGACCATCACTTCGATCTCGTCCGCCACGCCTTCACGGTTGAAGAAGCTTTGCGCCTCGGCAAACGGCATGTAGACGCGCGTGCGGTCGATGTCATAGCGCCCGGCAGAAAAGACATAGACCACCTCATAAGCGTTCACGCGGGGAGATGTGCCAAATGCGGTTTTGACACCGTTGGGCGAAGTCAGTTTGACCCGATCCCCCACCGTCGCCCCGATGGCCCGCGCCACGCCCGAGCCGATGGCGATGCCGTCCGGGAACCGGGACAGGTCACCATAGGCCTCTTCGCTTTCTGCAATACCGGGCAACTCAGCCAGATCGTCGGGACGAATGCCAAAGACCTGCACGCCTGAACTGCGGTCCGCATTGGTGATCAGCACCTGCCCTTTGACAAGCGGTGCTGCCCGTTCGACCCCCGGCACCTGCGCGATCCGCTCGGCCATTCCATCGAATTCCGTGATGGTGCGGTCTAGCCGCCCCTGCGCATCGATTTCTCCGGCGGAATACACTGTGACATGTGCGTTGGCCCCAAGAATAGTGCCCACGAATTCTGACCGGAATCCGGACCGAACAGCCAGCGTCGCGATCAGAGCGAACACAGCGAGCGTAATCCCGATCAGCGAGATCCAGGTCATCACGCTAACGCCCCCTTCGGCCCTACGGGCACGGAGGTATCGCCAGGCGATTTTCCATTCGAAAGGGGCAAAGGGCGGGGGAGATTTGGCCATTCCTGCCTCGGGTTCAGATTTTTCGCGACCCTTTCGACATTTCGCCGGATGGTCAAGCCAGTTATCGTGCGGACACCGGCTCGGCGTTACTGCGCCCGATAAAGGGGCGAAAAGAACAGTTTGAAACGAATCATTTGCCCCAAGCGCCAAATCATCACCGGCAGCGCGAGAAATCACTGGCCGCAAATTATACCAATGGTTGTGAACCCCTTCACAGACAAGGGCTTATTGTTTCAGTTATGAAGTCAATGTGAGATATCAGCACCCGACTGAGTCACAATCGCAACATTCAGGTGCGAAATATTGTTTCACAAATTGATTAGTGTGAGAAACTTTGTCACCCTATTTGTGTGGGGGACACATTTTAAGAGTTTAAGGGCGGAGGCACGCTCATGGGTATTCAAGAACATATGGAAGGTACGGGCCCGATTACTGCCCGTTCAGCAGCAACAGAACTGGATTGCGAAAGCGCCGCATTGTTGCGGGCAGCGATCAGGCCAGTTTTCACAAGCGCAGCAAGCTGGGCCGGTTTGGCCGACATACTGCGGGACAAAGGCTATCGCCTTGCTTTCCGGCAGGGGCGGCTGTGCATCACGGATCGCGCCACTGACGAACGCGTCTGTGGATTGCGGTTTCTGGGCTTCGAACTGGCGGAACTTGTACGCCGCTTTGGTCGCCCGATCGTGGTCGCACGCGGCAGCGAAGCGGACGGCGATTTCCTGACCGCACGTCCGACCTCAGCTTCCTGAGCTAAACCGCCGAAGGTTGCACCGCCTTGTTCAGGCGATGCCCTCATAGATTTCTGCGATCTTGGTGACGGCCGCTTCGGGGCTGAGTTCCTCACTTTCGCCGGTACGGCGGCTGGTGAGTTCGACCACACCGTTCTTCAGACCACGCGGGCCCACTGTGATGCGCCACGGCAGACCGATCAGGTCCATGGTGGCAAACTTGCCCCCTGCCCGTTCATTCCGATCATCATAAAGCGGCTCAAGCCCCAGCGCAGTCAACGCGCTGTAGAGTTTATCGCACGCCGCGTCCGCCTCTTCATCACCTTGCTTCAAGTTCACAATGCCGCAATGGAATGGAGTCACGCCTTCGGGCCAAATGATGCCCTTATCGTCATGGCTGGCTTCGATGATCGCACCGATCAGGCGGCTAACGCCGATGCCGTGGCTGCCCATATGCACCGGAACCGGCTTGCCATCGGGGCCTTGCACAGTCGCTCCAAGAGCTTCGGAATACTGGGTGCCAAAATAAAAGATCTGCCCCACTTCGATACCACGCGCCACGCGGCGGCGGTTTTCGGGGATTTGGTCAAACAGGGCTTCGTCGTGGGTTTCGTCCGTGCGGGCGTATTTAGAAGTGAACTCTTCGAGGATCGCCTGACACTGTTCGCGGTTATCATAGTCGATCTCACGATCGCCGAAGGTCAGATCGGTGACCGCGCTGTCATAAAAGACCTCGGATTCGCCAGTATCGGCCAGTACGAGGAACTCATGCGTGTAGTCACCGCCGATAGGTCCAGAATCAGCGCGCATCGGGATGGCTTGCAGACCCATCCGCTCATAAGTACGCAGATAGCTGACCAAGTGGCGGTTATAGGCGTGCAGCGCGTCTTCTTTGGTCAGATCGAAATTGTATCCGTCCTTCATGTAGAACTCGCGCCCCCGCATCACGCCGAAACGTGGGCGGATTTCATCGCGGAACTTCCACTGAATCTGATAGAGCGTCAGCGGCAGGTCTTTGTAGCTGCTCACGTGGCCGCGGAAGATGTCGGTCACCAGTTCCTCGGCGGTCGGCGTGTACAGCATATCGCGACCGTGGCGGTCCTGCATGCGCAGCATTTCCTGGCCATAATCGTCATAACGACCGGATTCGCGCCAAAGGTCGGCTGATTGCAGAATCGGCATCTGGATCGCGATGTGTCCAGCCCTCGCCTGCTCTTCATGCACAATGTTCTCCAGCTTGCGCAGAACTTTGAAGCCCAATGGCAACCAGGAATAAATCCCGGCGGCGGCCTGTTTGATCATCCCGGCACGCAGCATCAGCCGGTGGCTGACGATCTGAGCCTCCGAGGGGTTTTCCTTGAGAACGGGCAGAAAGTAACGGCTGAGGCGCATAACGTAACCTTACGGGTGAGAATTTCGCTGCAAGGTGATTATTCCAAAGCCTAGCCGGGGGCAATCGCACATCGGTGTTTTGCGACCCATGCGCAGTCGGTTTTTTGATTGACCCGAGCGTTGGGGTTTTCAATGTTGGCGCAAACCTTAAACCGCGAGGCAGCAATGCAAACAATCACCGAACCCGCCCGCCAGATCCCCGTTGTTCATCAGACAGACGTATTGGTTGTCGGCTCGGGCCCCGCTGGATTGTCAGCAGCGCTGGCTGCCGCACGCGCTGGGGCCGAAGTTTCCTTGATGGATAGATTCGGTTGCATGGGTGGGAATATTACGGCAGTCGGCGTCGAAGGCTTTGCCTGGTATCGCCACGAACAAACTGTCGAGGCCGGAGGCATCGGCATGGAGTTCGAAACCCGCGCCAAAGAGATGGGTGCAGCAGTGCCTGAAAGCCAATCGCTCAGCTACGAACTGGACAGCGAGGGCTTCAAGCTGGTGGCCGACAAGCTGGTTGAAGAGGCTGGCGTCCATCCGATGTTGCACCGGCAATTCGTCGCCCCGATCATGGAGAGGGATCGCATCACTGGGGTGATTACCGAATCCAAAGCGGGGCGTGAGGCGATCTTGGCCAAGGTTGTTATCGACGCCACAGGGGATGCAGATGTAGCGCATCGCGCGGGCGCCCCGACGCACAAGACGCCACGCGAGGACATGATGGCGGCCTCAGTGATGTTCCATCTGGCCGGTGTCGACAAACGGGCCTTTATTGAAGGTGTCAAAGCCGACCCGCAGACCTACAAAGACTGGGGTGGCGGAGGCGAATGGAATATCGAAACCTCGGGCAAAGAGGACGACATGTTCTCGCCCTTCGTCAAGAAACCCTTCCAGCAGGCGATTGATGAGGGCTTGATACCGGCTCATTTGAACACGATCGCGGGGACCTGGGGGGCGATGCACGATACCGGAGAACTGACCTATATGAACCTGATTCATATGGACCAGATCGATGGAACCGACCCCGAAAGCCTGACCTTTGGTGAAATCGAAGGCCGCCGACAGGCGATGCTGGCCATTGATGCCCTCCGCCGTTTCATGCCGGGGTGCGAAAACGCACGTCTACGCAATTTCGGCATGACCATAGGCATTCGGGATACGCGCAAGATCGATGCTGTCTACAACATGACCGAAAATGACGCGCGTCATCAGGGCCGGTTCGAGGATTCCATCGGTATCTACCCTGAATTCATCGATGGCTACGGCATTCTGATCTTGCCGACCACGGGGCGATATATGCAGATTCCGTATCGCTCGATGCTGCCCAAAGGGATCAAGGGCCTGTTGGTTGCGGGCCGGTCCCATGGCGCGGATCGGGTCGCTCACGCCGCGACGCGCAACATGTCCTGCTGCGCGGTGATGGGTCAGGGCGCAGGGATCGCTGCGGCCTTATCGCTGAATAGCAATCAGGAGCTCGACAGTATGAACCTTGCTCCTGTGCATCAGGAACTGGAACGGCAAGGCGTGAGAATTAACTGATGGAGCGTATTCCAACCATAGATATCAGGCCGCTGACTGATCCTTCTGGTCCGCTGTATCAGGCAACGGTCGCGCAGATCATGGATGCCTGCACCAGCATCGGGTTTCTATCGATCACAGGGACAGGCATCGCGCCTGAGCACATCGAGCAGGTGCGCGAGTGTGTCAGTGCGATCTTTGATATCGACGAGGCCCGAAAATGGGATCAGGCCATCACCCGCGATAACTATCGCGGATACATTCCGATGGGCTTCTTCACGCCCAATGACGGCTCGGGCGCGGCGGATAAGTACGAAGGGTATAAGCTGCATTTCGAAGCAGCCGAAGACGCGCCGATCCGGGTTGAATGCGCACTTTACGGCCCGAATATCTGGCCCCGAGAAGTGCCCCAGGCCCGCGCGGTAATACTGGATTACTGGCTACAGCTTGATGGCGTGACAGATCTTTTGCTGGGTGCATTGGAAGTGGGGTTAAAAATCCCGCCCAACACACTACGCGACGCCTTCCGCGACCCGATGACCAACATGACCCTGCTACACTATCCGCCACAATCCCCGGATGAGCTTGGCTATGGAATTCATCCGCATAAGGACACCGACGCGCTGACAATAATCGCTCCCGATCCGGTCGGAGGACTTGAGGTGCAGACCCGCACCGGCGGCTGGATCACACCGGACTGCCCGCCCGGCGGCTTCGTGGTCAATATCGGCGACATGCTGGAACTGTGGTCGGGCGGGCGGTTGAAATCGACCCCGCATCGCGTGGTTAATCGATCCGGGCGTGAACGCTATTCCTTCCCTTATTTCGCCGTTCCGCGCCACGATGTGGTGGTTGCACCACTGCTGCCTGCCCTGCCCGGCTTTGATCGCCCGAAGGTACATTGCGGACACTGGTCGGCGGAAATCTGGCGCACCAACTGGCCTGATGAAATGGCCACAGGTGAGACACCGGAACTGGGTACTCTGACAGACTAGGGTATAAAAATCGCGCGCCATGAACCGCTTGCATCGCCGGGCGTCATGGGCCAAGAACACGGCAATGCTGTGCAAACGAGGGATTGCGCCATGGCCTTGCCGGTGAAGGATCAGCTTAGATACTGGGGCATTGCCGCCGCTGTTTTCGCGCTGCTTTTGTACCTGTTGGGCGATGTCTTGCTGCCCTTTGTGATCGGTGGTGCGATTGCATATTTCCTTGATCCCGTTGCGGACCGCCTGGAAACACTCGGCCTTTCGCGCATGGCTGCGACCGGGATCATTACCGTTGTCGGCGTGTTTGGTTTTGTTTTGATGATTCTTATGGTTGTGCCCGCGTTGATCACACAGCTACTGGATCTGATTGATGTTTTGCCAAGCCTTTTTAAAGAACTGCGCGCCTTTATTGAGAAACAATTCCCGGCTTTGCTCGATCGCGAATCAAATACCCACCAGATGCTGGTGTCATTTGGCGAGACGCTGAAATCAAAAACCGGCGATGTGCTGCAAACCGTTCTGGCCTCATTGGGTTCAGCAATAAATGTCGTCGTCCTGCTGGTTATCGTACCGGTTGTCGCGGTTTATCTGCTGATGGATTGGGATCGCATGATCACCCGGATCGGAGAGCTCTTGCCGCGTGATCACGCCCCCACGATCAAACGACTTGCTGGTGAAATCGACGCCGTTCTTGCCTCATTCGTGCGTGGAATGGGTACCGTCTGCCTGATCCTCGGCACCTACTATGCTGTCGCATTGATGCTGGTCGGCCTGCAATTCGGCCTGATCGTCGGCTTCATTGCAGGGCTGGTAACCTTCATCCCCTATTTGGGTGCCCTGATCGGAGGCACCCTAGCCATAGGCCTGGCCCTGTTTCAGTTCTGGGGGGATTGGGCACATATCGGTTTGGTCGCCGGTATTTTTGCTATCGGACAGGTGACCGAGGGCAACTTCCTGACGCCCAAACTCGTCGGTAGTTCGGTGGGCCTGCACCCGGTCTGGCTGCTGCTGGCCTTGTCGGTCTTCGGCGCGCTGTTCGGCTTTGTCGGAATGCTGATCGCAGTACCTGTAGCGGCTGCCTTGGGTGTGCTGGCACGGTTTGCGACCGAGCAGTATCTGCACAGCCGCCTATATACCGGGCTTGAAGGGCTCAATCAGGAAGACGAATAAATGGCCATGCAGCTCAGTTTTGATCTGCCGTCCAAGACTGCCTTGGGCCGCGAAGACTTTTTCGTCTCGCCTGCTAATGCGCTGGCTGTTGCGATGATCTCTGCCACCTCATGGCCTGGCAACAAACTGGTGCTGAGCGGCCCTGCGGGATCGGGCAAGACCCATCTGGCGCATGTCTGGGCCGGCGAGACCGGCGGTCGAATCGTACAAGCCGCCGCGCTTCGATATGACGACGTACCGGACCTGGCGCGCGGTCCGGTGGCGGTCGAAGATGTGCCGGTAATCGCGGCGGACGTCGAGCAGCAGAAAACTCTGTTCCATTTGCACAATCTGGTTCTGGCCGAGGGCCACGCCTTGCTGATGACCGGGCGCACGACGCCGAAGCTGTGGCATCTGCCGCTGGCCGATCTGCAAAGCCGGGCCGAAGGTGCGCATCATGTGTCGCTTGAAGGGCCGGACGATGCGCTGCTGGGCGCAGTGCTGGCGAAGCTATTCACCGACCGGCAGCTCAATCCGGGGCCGGATGTCATAGCATATCTGGTCAAGCACATGAATCGAAGCTTTGAAACCGCCGCCCGCGTGGTCGAGCAGCTTGACGAAATTGCGCTGACTGAAAAACGCGACATCACCCGTGCGCTGGCGGTGCGTCTATTGAACACAGAGGCCGAACAATCGGATGCCTGTAATTGACCGGACAAGGGTGATCTCGCATCCTGTCGCGCAAAAGACCTGGGGACACCATGACCAAGATTGCCGAGACTGATTTCCCGGATCACGGGCTGTTCGGAAGGCCGCTGTTCGAAGATCCGGGCGCCCGTGCACTTTCCCGGGTCGGGGTTGTCGATATCGGATCGAACTCGGTCCGGATGGTGATCTTTGACGGCGCGGCGCGCTCACCGGCCTATTTCTACAATGAAAAGGTGATGTGCGAACTGGGCGCCGGCCTGTCAGAGACCGGCCGATTGAACCCTGAAGGTCGCAAACGGGCGCTGGCTGCCTTGCACAGGTTTCAGCATCTTGCCAGAGACCTCGGCCTGCCCGCCCTGCACGCGGTCGCCACCGCTGCGGTGCGCGAGGCCAGCGATGGACCGGATTTCTGTGCGCAGGCAAAAGCCGAAACCGGCCTGATCATCAACGTTGTCGATGGCGAGGAAGAAGCACGGCTCTCAGCTCAGGGCGTGCTGCTGGGTTGGCCGGGAGCTTATGGGCTGATCTGCGACATCGGTGGCTCGTCCGTCGAACTCGCTGAGATCGGAGGCGGCAAGGTCGGACGTCGCATGACTTCGCCCCTGGGGCCGCTCAAACTGCGCGATATCAAAGGCGGTCGCCGGGCGCGTAAGGAGCATATCAAGAAGACGCTGGAAGAGATGCGCGACCGGATGGGCCCTCAACGTGATCGGCTGTTTCTGGTCGGCGGCAGCTGGCGCGCCTTCGCACGTCTGGACATGCTGCGCCGAGGCTATCCGCTGAACGTGCTGCACGAATACCGCATGACACAAAGTCAGGTACGCGAGACCATCAAGTTCATCGAACAGAATGATCCTGATGAATTGCGCGCATTGGCCGGTGTGTCGGGCTCGCGTATGGCATTGATCCCCTATGCAATGGATGTGCTTTCACGCCTGATCCGCACGTTCAAACCAAAGGACATCGCGATTTCAAGCTACGGCATCCGCGAAGGATTGCTGTATGAACAGATGCCGCAACGCCTGCGCGACCGGGATCCTTTGATCGAAGCCTGCCGGTTTGCCGAAGCGAAAGACGCGCGCTTGCCCGGTTTCGGCAAACACCTGTTCGATTTTGTCATGCCCTTGTTCCGTTCGGCGCCGGAACCGATGCTGCGCCTGATCAAGGCAGCTTGTCTGCTGCATGACGTCAGTTGGCGTGCGCATCCAGATTACCGGGCCGAGGCCTGTTTCGAATATGTCACCCGCGCCAACATGAGCGGGATCAAACACTCCGAGCGGATCTTTATCGGGCTCGCTTTGCAACACCGATATCGCAACAAACGCGAAGGGAGCCGCTTTACCGAGCTTTACGAACTGCTCGACGAACGCGGCCAGGAACAGGCCGAAATCCTGGGCAAAGCACTACGGTTCGGAGCGATGCTTTGGATGCAGCACGACGCAGCCATGGGCAAGATGCGTTACTATCCCAAAAAACAAAAGCTCGAACTGCGTCTGCCCAAATCGGCGGGCGCATTGTTCAACGAAGTCGCCGAGGCCCGTTTTAACTCGTTGGCCGGCGCGCTGAAATCAGAACCCAAAGTGATCATTCGCGGATAATCAGATATCGGTATAACCGTTAGACGTCTCTTCTTCCGGCACAACTTCTTCGGGCTGATCTTTGGGCTTCTTGCGGATGATAATGTCGCCGTTTGGTAACATCTCGGGCGATTCATACGCGCTCCAATCCTGCACCTGAGCAGCCAACTCAGCCAGCGCCGGACCCATTTCCCGCATGAAAGACTGCAAAGCCGGACCAAATTGGTCCGCAAATCCACGCAGGTCTTCGATCGTGGGCTCCATCTCTTGCCGCAAGCCTTCCAGAAACAACTCGGCACCCCGCTCCATCAGCGACTTACCCGAATCGTCCTGTGCTTGGGCAGGCAGGGCCAAGGCAGTACAAATAGCGCTGATCAGCATGAGACGTAGCATAGCTTGAATATAAGCGAGCGTGCCGAGTGTTGAAAGGTCAGAGGTCGATATCCAACGTCACCGGGAAGTGGTCGGATGCGGTTAGCAAGGCATCCCTCAGCTCGGGGTTGCCCCAGCAGGCGGCATCGCGAAACGGATGCCAGATGCGCCAGTTCGGGTGGTGGGCGCGCAAATCCTCGCTAATCATTATGTAGTCCAACAACGCCTCAAGATACCGTCCCTCATTAGGCCGCGCAAATCGTGCAGTTGCTGGGACAGAACCGGGGCGCAGTTCCAATGCCCTTGCTGCATGAGGATCATAGAGCCCCGCCTGCAACAATATCTCGACCGACGATCGACCGAAGAGGTGTTCGAACTCGTCCAGTCCGGGTCCGTCATTGAGATCGCCCAGCAAAATCACCGGCTCTTGCTCCGTCAAATGATGTTGGACCCGTCGACCCAGCCATACCGCCTGCGCCAACTGCTTACGGCGATTGGCAATCGAAATTCGTATCATCTTATCCCGCGATGCAGCGCCATGGGGCGCTTTGGACTTCAGATGCGCCCCGATCAGTCGAAACTCCTGCCCTGAGGTTGTTTGGATCGCCAATTCCATCGGAGGCTTTGAAAACCGAACAAGATCCTCGGTCGCATCCACATCCAGGTCGATCCGGAACTCGGCATCGAAACGCGGCGCGTTCTCAGCCTCCCTTGCGTCGTGTTTGGCTGTAAGAATTTCGGGATCATAAAGCAGGGCCAATTCCTGATGTGTATCATTGGGAAATCCCATGATTGCATGGCTTGTACGCAGACCGAACGCCTCGGCAAATCGCTGCAAGGCACGGACGGTATTCTGAGACTTGCCTGTGTTGGGGGCTTCGACGATCAGCATCGCATCGGCATCAATCGCTGTCAGCACCTTTGCGATCGCCTCAACCTGCCGGGCCTTGGTCACATCGTGACGCCCTGACCAGCTGTCATCGACAATCAGGCTGTCATTGCGATCAAACAGGTTGGCGAACCATTCGATATTGTAGGTCGCCAACCGCACGGATCAGACCCGGGCGCCGTTGATTTCATCCCAGGCGCGGTTGATGTCGATCATCTTTTTCTCGGCCAGCCGCACCGCCTCTTCCGGAACGCCGCGTGCCAACATCGCATCGGGATGAGTTTCTCGCACCAGTTGCCGCCAAACCTTGCGAATTTCGGTCAGAGGAGCGTCGCGGGGAACGCCCAGAACCGTATAGGGGTCTTTCGGCGCATCCGGTACGAAACGCGCGCGCAGGGCCATGAACTGAGCGTCGGTCTGGCCGAAAATGCGGCTGACTTCTTCCAAAAACTCGTTTTCGTTCGGATGGTAGAACCCGTCCGCCATGGCAATGTGAAACAGCCCTTCCATCAAATCGCACAGGGTGGTGCTATCTTCGGCGAACATGCGGGCAATCCGGCGGGCATAGTCCTGATATCCAGCAACGTCTGTCCGTGCCATGTCAAAGACCTTGGCCGCCCCGTCTTCATCTTCGGGCGCGATCTGGAACACTTCACGAAAAGCCGTCACCTCATCCCGCGTCACCTGACCGTCGGCCTTGGCCATCTTGGCGCCAAGCGCCACGACGGCAATCGCAAAGGCCACCGAACGTTCTGGCGGCGTGCGCAGTTTCTCAAACACCGCAGTCAGGCTTTCGCCCTGGGCAAGCGCGTTCAGCGCGTCGGCTATTCTGGACCAGATCGACATGGGCGCACCCTAGCGTGCCTTGTCACGACTGTCAGGTGCGACAGATGACTGCGGGCCGAGTATTTTCTGCATCAGGACAAGATCCAGCCGCTGCCCCCATTTGAACCCCACTTCAGGCATGCGTCCCACCTGCTTGAAGCCAATTGCCTTATGGAAGGCGATGGCTGCGGGGTTGGCCGATGAAATGCCCGCCACCAAGACATGCACGTTATCCTCCCGCGCGATGGCTTCAAGAGCCTCCATCAACGAACGGCCAACATTCTGGCCTCTGGCCTCTGGTACCAGCTGTATCGAATGTTCGCGACACTGCGCATATCCCGGGCCCGAACGGAAGGTGCCATAGGTCGCAAACCCCACAACGGCGCCATCGTGCTCGGCGACCAGGAAAGCAGGACCTCTGCTTTCGATCTCTGCCACCACGCTTTCAACGCTGCGTTCATCGTTGGTGAATGTGACAAGTGTGTCTCGGATGATCGCGTTTGCGATCGCCGCAATCGCGGATGCATCGTGGGTTCTGGCCTGCCGGATGTTCATTCCAGCACGCGTAGCCCGTGCGGGGTATCGATTTCAGCGCGCAAAGCAGCCGGGCCGCTGTCAAACGCGACATGCTCCAACGCCCCCAGACCTTTGGCTAAGTCGATTGCATCCGGATGGCACACTATAAGGCGGCGTAACCAGCAGCCACTGTCCTGAAGCATTTGCGCCGGATGCAGATCACCCTTCCACTCGATAAGCGCCGGAAAGAGGTTGTCAAATGGCAGACGTCCATTTGGGGGGACTGCCATACGCCAGCGCAGCGCGCCTCGGTTCAGATCGATAGGTTGTCCGACGCCGTCGGGGAAAACGGTCAGTGACGCTTCGATATCCGGAACCCGGCAAATCCAGTTGGTCAGGCGGGGTGATCCGGTGAACCGGTCCAGATCGAACCAGCGCGTCCTTTGCGGTTTGGAGGCTTCGGGGTCGATCGCAATCGCCTCCAGATAGAGCCCATCCCGCAAGCCCAGAAGTCGATTATACGTTCCGAATTTTTCGTGCTTGCCGCCGTCCTGAAGCCGCACGCCCAGCGCCTGTTCGATATGGTCAGAAGCTTCTTCAAGCGTTTCGCCCGCAACAGCCAGATGATCCAGTAACATGAAGACGCCTCCTGATGACAAACGACCAGACCATTTGGGTCTGGTCGCATGTTTTCCGCAAAGGGGCGAAATCACAAGATTTTTCGTACGAAAAATCTTGGCGCCGGCGTCAGGTTTTGGCTTCGCCGATCAAACGCAAGATGTCTTGTGCCGCTTCAGGGATGTTCGTTCCCGGACCAAAGATCGCCTTCACACCGTGATCGTAAAGGAACTGGTAATCCTGTTGCGGAATGACCCCACCGCAGATGACTATGATGTCCTCAGCCCCCGCCTTTTTCAGTTCCTCAACCAACTGAGGCGCCAATGTCTTATGCCCCGCAGCCTGCGAAGAGATCCCAATCACATGCACATCATTGTCCACCGCGTCCTGTGCGGCTTCTGCAGGCGTCTGGAACAGAGGGCCGACATCCACATCAAACCCGATATCGGCAAAGGCAGTGGCGATCACCTTGGCCCCTCGATCGTGGCCGTCTTGCCCCATCTTGACCACCAGCAGACGCGGGCGACGCCCCTCGGCCTTGGCGAATTCTTCTATGGAATTCTGAATCGCGGCAAAACCTTCGTCACCCTCGTAGGCCGCACCGTAAACACCGGCCAGGGTCTTCACTTCGGCACGGTGGCGACCGAACTCTTTCTCCATTGCCATGCTGATCTCTCCTACGGATGCGCGGGCTCGGGCGGCCTCGACGGCGGCGGCCAGCAGGTTGCCTCCCTCGCGGGCGGTTGTTGTCAGGGCGTCCAGCGCCTGTTGGCAAGCCGCCTCGTCGCGCGTTGCACGGATACGCTCCAGCCGCGCGACCTGAGCTTCGCGCACAGCCACGTTATCGACGTCCAGAATATCGATCGGGTCTTCTTGCTCTTTGCGATACTTGTTGACACCAACGATGACCTCTTCGCCCCGGTCGATCATGGCCTGACGGCGCGCAGCGCTTTCCTCGATCCGCAGCTTGGGCATGCCACTGGCAACGGCCTTGGTCATACCGCCCATTTCCTCGACCTCTTCCATAAGAGCCCAGGCTTTTTCGACCAGCTCGTTGGTCAGGCTTTCGACGTAGTAAGAGCCCGCCAGCGGATCGACCACATCGGTCACACCGGTTTCCTCTTGCAACACCAGCTGCGTGTTTCGCGCGATACGTGCTGAGAAATCGGTTGGCAGCGCGATCGCCTCGTCCAGTGCGTTGGTATGCAGTGACTGTGTGCCGCCCAGAACCGCGCTCATGGCCTCATAGGCAGTGCGGACCACGTTGTTATAGGGGTCCTGTTCCTGCAGCGACACGCCCGAGGTCTGGCAATGAGTTCGCAGCATTTTCGACCGTTCGGATTTCGCCCCGAACTCGGTCATTACCCGATGCCAAAGGGTGCGCGCAGCGCGTAGTTTGGCGATCTCCATGAAGAAATTCATGCCGATGGCAAAGAAGAACGACAGACGACCCGCGAACTTGTCCACGTCCATGCCTGATTCCGTCGCTGCGCGCACATATTCGCGCCCGTCGGCCAGCGTATAAGCCAGTTCCTGCACCAGGTTCGCCCCGGCCTCTTGCATGTGATAGCCCGAGATCGAGATCGAGTTGAACTTGGGCATCTCATTCGAAGTGTAATCGATGATGTCCGAGATGATCTTCATCGAAGGCTCGGGCGGGTAGATATAGGTGTTACGCACCATAAACTCTTTCAGAATGTCGTTCTGAATGGTGCCCGAGAGCACGGCCTTGTCATGCCCCTGCTCTTCACCTGCAACGATGAAGCTGGCCAGAACCGGGATCACTGCCCCGTTCATCGTCATTGAGACTGAAACCTTGTCCAGCGGGATACCGTCGAACAGGATTTTCATATCCTCAACGCTGTCGATGGCCACACCGGCCTTGCCGACATCGCCCACCACACGGGGATGGTCACTGTCATACCCCCGGTGAGTCGCCAGATCGAAGGCGACCGAGACACCTTGCTGGCCGGCTGCCAGATTGCGGCGGTAAAATGCATTCGATTCTTCAGCCGTCGAGAAGCCTGCATATTGACGGATCGTCCAAGGGCGCCCTGCATACATCGTCGCCTTTACGCCGCGCGTAAACGGGCCGAAGCCCGGAAGCGAGCCCATATGCGGCAGATCAGCCGTGTCTTCCTGAGTATAAAGCGGTTTGACGTCGATGCCTTCCAGCGTCTCTTTGGTCAGATCGCCCAAAGGTCGGCCGCGCAGCTCTTTTTCAGCCAGCACCTGCCAGTCGTTGGTGTCGGTCATGTCGATTTCCTCTGTTCAATTCTGGTTTCGGCGGGGGCGACCCCGCGTGCATTGCTATCTGTCCGGCAGATCAGTTCAGCCCTCCCATCGGCGCCCGAGGCAAGCCATTCCAGATCATCGGCATAATCAGCCCAAAGCTGCATCGCCTGTTCAGCGGTCAGACCATGGGGCGTGGCTTTGGGCGCAGCATTCAACGCAAGGCCATCGCTGAATTCGGGCGCGGTGCGACCCGTCAGCGCCTGAAGCTGCGCCTGTTGATGACCCGCAAATTCCTCAAACGGCAAAACGAGCAATGGGACGCCCGGGAAGGCGAGGCTAATGTCAGTGATGACGTCGCGCCAGCTCCGCTTGCTTTGCGCGATGCGGGTCCACTTTGTGGGCTCGATTGGGGCGCTGCCACGTTTGAACTTATAGGCGGCCACGGAAGACCAATACATATCCAACGCGCGGATATTCAGTGCAATTTTGCTGACTCCGCCATCGAAGGCCTTTGCCAAAAGCTGCCCGCGTTCCTGCATGCCGGGATAAAGCGAGGCAAAGGCGATATTGCGCTCCATCGAGCCCACGAAATTCTCTTGGCTGACCAATAGCTGCGTCGCGCCGTCTTGCTGACATACGTCTAACTCGCGGCGTAATCCATCACAGACCTCAGTCGTCAATTTGTTCAAGCTGTTGAGGCCATTGGAACGTGTTCGCTCCGGCCCCCAATACGCCAGCCCTTGATCTGCAAGGACCTGCACGTTCCGGCTCAGATAGTTCTGGAAACTGGTGCTTGCACATCGATGTGCGCCACAATGCAGGATCACTTCCATCGGCCTACTCTCCCAACGCGAAGGCCGCGGGAACGGCGCGTTTTGCAGGCAAATTGATAAATACGCATGGGTAGGTGCGGCGTCCACGAAGCAAATTTTTGGTGATCACACGCATTTCGTCAGTCGCATTCGCCCCAGCAGAGGCTATATTCATGACAACAGGAGGCCTCATGACACGCACGCTTGCCTTTGTTTTCTCGGCACTATTCCCGTTGGCCGCCTTGGCCGCCGACGCGACTGCCCCTGCGGATGACAGCTTTGTTCGTCCAGTAGCTGACAGCGATCTAAGCGATTTTCTCTGGACGCATCGCCCGATCGTCGTTTTTGCCGATACCCCGGCAGACCCAAGATTCCAGCAACAGATTGACATGTTACTCGAAGGCGAGGACGCAATGCGGGATCGCGACGTGATCGTCTTGACCGATACTGATCCGGCGGCGCGATCATCGATCCGATCAAAACTGCGACCGCGTGGTTTCCAGATGGTGTTTGTCGACAAGGATGGTGTCGTCAAACTGCGCAAACCCAGCCCATGGAGCGTGCGTGAGATTGGCCGGTCCATTGACAAGACGCCTTTGCGCGAGCGCGAAATCCGCGAACGACGTGAGGGCGGCTGAGCACCTGCGACATGCCTCAAGATCCCGGCGGAAGCCGCTGGGAACCTTGAAAGATATGTCGCAGGTGCGCGCATCATCATTCGAACTCGATGATCACATCGTCAACGGCCAGACTGTCGCCGGGGCCCGCGTTGATCTTGGAGACAACGCCTTTTTTCTCAGCGCGCAGGATGTTCTCCATCTTCATCGCCTCAACGGTACAAAGTGCCTGACCTTCCTGCACCTCCTGACCTACTTCCACATCAATCTTCACGATCAAGCCCGGCATTGGGCAGAGCAGCATTTTCGATGTATCAGGCGGCAGCTTCTCGGGCATCAGGCGGGCCAGTTCGGCCTGACGCGGGGTGCGCACATGTACCTTGAGGTCAGCCCCTCGGTTTCGGATACGGAACCCGCCCGATATCTTTCCAACCTTCAAGACCAACGGGCTGCCATCCACGTCCAACACCGCAAGTTGGTCACCCGGCGTCCAGTCAGAGGACACGCGCAGAGCTGACCCGTCTTTGAATTTGACAGTCGCGCCCTGTTTGTCAGCCTTAACCTTGACGCTGAAATCCTGCCCTTGCAGAGCGACATTCCAACGTTTGCCGACCTTCCGTTCATGGTTGTCCATCCGGCCCGATACGCGGGTGCGACGGATTTCGGCAACCCGGTGCATGGCAGCGCACGAGGCTGCGATGCGACGCAGATCTTCTTCGGGAAGGTCGACGCCTTCGAACCCGTCCGGATACTCCTCGGCGATGAAAGCGGTCGTCATGTCACCACTTACAAATTTCGGGTGATCCATGACCGCTGACAGGAATGGCAAGTTGTGACCGATGCCTTCGACTTCGAAACTGTCCAGCGCCACGCGCATGGCTTCAATCGCCTGTTCGCGGGTCGGTGCCCAGGTACACAGCTTGGCGATCATCGGGTCGTAATACATGCTGATCTCGCCGCCCTCATAGACGCCGGTATCGTTACGCACAGCGCTATCCCCTTTAGGCGCATCACCTTGCCATTTGTCATTCACAAGCAGCGGGCCTGCTGCGACCTCCTGCGGCGGGCGATAACGGGTAAGGCGGCCAATCGAGGGCAAGAAGCCACGATACGGGTCCTCTGCATAAAGACGGTTTTCGATGGCCCAGCCAGTCAGGGTTACATCATTCTGTGTGATAGTCAGCTTTTCACCAGCCGCCACACGGATCATCTGCTCCACCAGATCAACACCGGTGATCAGTTCGGTCACCGGGTGTTCCACTTGCAGGCGCGTGTTCATTTCGAGGAAATAAAAGTTCTTTTCCCCATCCACGATGAATTCCACCGTACCGGCACTGGCATAGTCCACCGCTTTGGCAAGCGCGACGGCCTGTTCGCCCATCGCCTTGCGGGTTTCAGGGTCAAGGAACGGCGACGGCGCCTCTTCCACAACTTTCTGGTTCCGGCGCTGGATCGAGCATTCGCGTTCCCCGAGATAGATGCCATTGCCGTGACTGTCACAGAGCACCTGAATCTCGATGTGGCGCGGCTGAGTCACAAATTTCTCGATGAAAATCCGGTCGTCGCCGAAGGAGTTCGCGGCCTCGTTCTTGGATGACTGGAAACCTTCCCGCGCCTCTTCGTCATTCCACGCAATCCGCATGCCCTTGCCACCGCCGCCAGCGCTGGCCTTGATCATCACCGGATAGCCAATGTCGTTCGAAATCTTCACCGCCTCATCGGCGTCTTCGATCAGGCCCATGTAACCGGGCACCGTCGAAACCCCGGCCTCCTGCGCGATCTTCTTCGAGGTGATCTTGTCCCCCATGCTTTCGATCGCACCGACCGGGGGGCCGACAAAGGCGACGCCTTCGGCATCCAGCGCCTCGGCGAATTTGGAGTTCTCGGACAGAAAGCCATAACCGGGGTGGACCGCCTGCGCGCCGCTTTTACGGATGGCATCCATCACCTTGTCGATGACGATGTATGACTGGTTGGCAGGCGGCGGGCCGATATGCACGGCCTCATCCGCCATTGAAACATGCAGGGCGTTCTTGTCAGCATCTGAATAGATGGCAACCGTGCCAATGCCCATCTTGCGGGCGGTCTTGATGACCCGGCAGGCAATCTCGCCCCGGTTTGCGATCAGGATCTTGTTGAACATGGAACGTCCTTTGGCTTGATGTTCTGGAAACGCAAAACGCCGCCGCGGGGCGTTGACCCCACGACGGCGTGATGCGCAATGACGGACGGGACTTTTCCAGCCCCGTTAAATTCAGCTTTAGTTACAGTTGTTCTGGGTCTTGCAATAAAGCACGTTGCCCGCAGCCCCGACTGCCGCCCCAAGCAGCGGATCTGCACTGAGGACCGCTGCCCCCAGAGCGCCCGCACCGCCGCCAAGGATCGCCTGTTCGCCGGTCGAGCCACCGCAGGCCGCCAAACCCGCGCAGGTTGCCAACGCAAGGGAAATTCGTTTGAGTCGCATGGTTTCTGCCCTTCTAGATTTTTTGCAGTCCTTGAGAGCAGATGCCGATTTCGCGCCTTGTTATGCAATAACACGGACCACAAACTTGCGAATTGCGCAGGTTTTTGCCGCTTTTTGTCCAAACCTGACAAAAAGAAAACCGCGGACAGAACTCTGTGGGGAACACAAGCCTGCCCGCGGAAGGAAGGGGTACGGAATAGTAGGTGCTTGTGCGACGCAGGCAAAGTAGAGCCGCACGGCCCAATCACTGTGCACAGCACAATTCTGGCCGCCAACCAGTTATTGTTTCCATCTGAGATTCCGGCTGAAACCTGCCCATCCAGCGCGGCACCACGCAGATTTGCGCCGACGTCGTAATCGCCCGGACAGCGACGACTACGTCTGAAATCCGTCACGTTCCTGTTACAAATCGAAGACTTGTAGCGAGGCAGTGCGCGAGGCACCTCACGCAACATCACTACAAACTCACGCAAAAATCCTTCCGGTGACAGTAACTTAGATTCCGGTTTCACCGCAGCGTGAAACGTCACATGTCTACCGACACTTTTGCTTGAAAAATTGAGAGCATCTTCTCTCAACTTGGTGATTTCCCAAGAATTCAGTTGCGTGGAACGGTGCCCCTGCACACTCGCACACAAGGAACTATCCATATGATAACAAAGGGTAAAACTGCTAGCCTGCTTGCTGCCAGCGCGCTTTCCGTGACCGGTATGCAAGCCTTGGCGCAAGATGCACAAACTCAGGCTGAACTGGATGCACTGCGCGCCCGGGTCGAAGCGCTGGAATCCTCCAATCCCGGGTCTGGCACTGGGGATCTGCAGATCGGCAACACCACTCTGGACGTCTACGGTTATGTCAAAGCCGACTTCTTCTATGACTTCGAATACGATCAGGGCGACACCGCATTCGTAAACGTGATTGGTGAACCCTCGGCCGAGACAGATGGTACGTTTGGCGCCACAGTCCGTCAGTCTCGTATCGGGCTGCGCACCAGCACGCCTTCGGGAATCGGTGACATTCAGGGCCAGATCGAAGTCGATGCCTTCGGCTCGGACGGAACCGCCGAATTCCGAATTCGTCATGCCAATATCCGAATTGGGGAACAATGGCTGATCGGACAATACTGGACCAATTTCCAACCTCTGGACACCTACCCGACCTCGGTGGAATTTAACGGGCCGGTCGGGATCGCTTTCGCGCGCGTTCCGCAGGTGCGCTACACCAACAATATCGGATCGAATACCACCTTCGCCGTTTCCGTTGAAGAGAACGTCGGCGGCTCGGATTCGGATGATCCCGTGCTGACTGGTTCGGTCGAATACAACGATGGCAAATACATCGCTCGTGCCTCGGCGCTCTACGGCAAGGCGCAATCCGGCGACGTCGAGGTCGATCAGACCGGTTTCTCTTTGTCGGGCTCGATCCGACCGTGGGAAGGTGGGTTGTTTCAGGTCAACTATGTCAACGGCGAGGCACTTGGCCCCTACCTGATCGGCTTGGGTGACGCAGTCGTCGGGGGTCAGGCCAACGATGTTGATGGCTACACCATCGAATTCCGTCAGGACCTGAGTTCCAAATGGAACGTCGGCATCGCCTATGGCAAGGAAGACTACGACCTGCCTACATCGACCGGTACTTTGTCGTTCACCGAGCTTGAGACGATCCACGTCAATGCCTTTTACAAGGCGACAGACAACCTGACGCTCAGCGCCGAATACATCTATGGAGAGCGGAACGATACAATTTCCGGCGACACATTCGACGGCAATCGTGTCCAGTTGGCCGCGCAACTCAACTTCTGATGAAAACAGCCTACCCTGCCCATTAGCGGGCAGGGTTCCAGTGTCACTGATCATCTGAGTGTTATGTGCGGCAGCCCCGGTCACAATCAGCGCACTCCGTCGAACACGTCAGGGAAAGATTGGCGCGCGGCGTCCAGATTGATCACCAGCAGAGCATCATAGCTTGCAGGATCAAACGGGTCTTCGGCGGCGACAACCTCGCGCCCGAACAGCCAACTTAGACGGCCCGCGTCCAGATTGCCCCGCTCAAAGGGCTGATCACCAAAGTGCGCCCATAACGCCTCGATAAACGCGACATCTGCGCGCTTGTCGGCGGGTTTGCGATCGCGAAAGCGTTCTCGCTGGGTCAGCGGCGTAACGCCCTTGGGATTGGCCCGCCGAATGGTGAACTGGAAGTCTGTTCCGGGCAAACGTCCGGGGAAACCGCGATGTTTCAGCATTGCGAAACCTCAACGGACAAGTTCCAGATATGGCAGGCCATCGGACATGCCTGCGGGATTGAAGTGATCATGCGAACCTCCAGAGCTGCATCACTGTATCGGGACACTCTGAGACCGTGACATTGTTGGTTCATGGTCAGAGCCCCTCCCAGATACACCGGGATTGATCCAGCCGGTAGGCTTCGAAGAACTGCGTTGCGTCAGGTTCGGAGGTGCCGAACGCCACCGGTCTGTCCGAAAACGAAATCACTATCCGGGCAGGCTGCAATTCGTGCTGGGCCACGTAAGGCACCGCCAGTGTTTCACACAAATGCTCCATGTCGACTACGGCGACATCATATGTGATACGACCTGCAGTCGATCCGATCTTGGGTGCAATGAACCGAAACCGCACCCAAAGCTCACCCGGATTGGTGTCCAGAAGCACATCGCTAAGCTCGACCGGTTGACCCGATGGCACGGGCAGCAGGTTTGAGGCCAGCGCCGAACCTACTCCGACCAGCAACGTAAAAACCCCGGCGCATCCCCGGATCCGCCAGCGGCGGTTTCCTTCCTCCGAGGGAGCGTGCAGAGCTGTTGCAACCTGCACGGTCTTATGTCCGGTCAATCGGGGCATTTACGGCTCGGGCCTCCTCGGCGGGCATTTACAGCGGGATATTGTCGTGCTTTTTCCAAGGGTTCTTCAGTTGCTTGCCGCGCAGGCTCGCAAATGCACGTGATACACGGCGGCGGGTCGATTGTGGCATGATCACCTCATCAATGAAGCCGCGCTCGGCCGCAACGAAGGGATTTGCGAACCGGTCCTCGTAGTCCTGAGTGTGTTTCGCAATCTTGTCGGCGTCGCCCAGATCGGCGCGGTGGATGATTTCGGTCGCGCCCTTTGCGCCCATCACCGCGATCTCAGCCGTGGGCCACGCATAGTTGAAGTCGCCGCGCAGGTGTTTGGAGGCCATAACATCATACGCGCCACCGTAGGCCTTACGCGTGATTACGGTGACCTTTGGCACGGTCGCTTCGCCATAAGCAAATAGCAGTTTCGCGCCGTGCTTGATCACGCCGCCATACTCCTGCGAAGTGCCCGGCAGAAAGCCCGGAACATCAACAAGCGTCAGGATCGGGATTTCAAAGCAATCACAGAACCGCACGAACCGGGCCGCTTTTCGGGAACTATCGATGTCCAAACATCCTGCCAATACCATGGGTTGGTTGGCCACGACGCCCACGGTCTGCCCTTCAAGCCGGATAAAACCGGTGATGATGTTCTTAGCGTAGTCTTCCTGAATCTCGTAAAAATCACCCTCATCCGCCACTTTGGTGATCAGTTCCTTCATGTCGTACGGCGTGTTCGGATTGTCCGGGATCAGCGTATCCAGCGATGTCTCGACCCGGTCAGGGCTGTCAAAAAACGGACGAACTGGCGGTTTCTCGCGATTGTTGAGCGGAAGGAAGTCGACAAGACGGCGCACCTCGGCCAGCGCTTCCACATCGTTTTCAAACGCGCCATCAGCGACCGACGACTTTTTGGTGTGGGTTGAAGCCCCGCCCAGTTCCTCAGCCGTCACGACCTCGTTGGTAACGGTCTTCACAACGTCTGGGCCGGTTACGAACATGTACGAGGTGTCTTTGACCATGAAGATGAAGTCGGTCATCGCAGGACTGTAAACCGCCCCACCTGCGCACGGCCCCATGATCACACTGATCTGCGGCACCACGCCCGAGGCCATGATATTGCGTTGGAACACCTCGGCATATCCGGCCAATGAGGCGACGCCTTCCTGAATCCGTGCCCCGCCCGAGTCGTTGATCCCGATCACCGGCGCTCCGTTTTGAACTGCCATGTCCATGATCTTGCAAATCTTCTGCGCATGGGTTTCTGACAGCGAGCCGCCGAATACGGTGAAGTCCTGGCTGAAGACGTAGACCATTCGACCATTGATCGTACCCCAGCCTGTGACCACCCCATCACCAGCAGGCTTTTGTTTCTCCATTCCGAAATCAGTGCAGCGATGGCTGACAAACATGTCAAACTCTTCAAAGCTGCCTTCGTCTACCAGCAACTCGATCCGTTCGCGTGCCGTCAGCTTTCCGCGGGCGTGTTGCGAGTCGATGCGTTTTTGCCCACCACCCAATCGCGCGTTGTTGCGACGGCCTTCGAGCTCGGAAAGGATGTCTTTCATGTCGGTAGTCTCCCAAGAGAATTTGCGCGACCATAACGAGTTGGGATCGGCGGCCAAAGAAGTTTTCGGCAAATTTGCAAATATTTGGCAACACTATTTGAGATAACTGCAAATTTGTTAATTAACACAACAAGCCAAACTGCCGATGGCATTTCGCGCGATCAGGGTCTAAAGGTAAACCATGCAGTTCAGTTCACCTTCTGTCAGCCGCACGCCCCCCACGCTTGCAACACTCGTTTTGTTGTCAGGATTGTCGGCTCTGAGCATGAATCTGTATCTGCCCAGCCTTCCCTTTATGGCGACGTATTTTCAGACTGATTACAAGGTGATGCAGCTTTCGATCGCGCTTTATCTTCTGGTCAACGCGGCACTGCAAATCTTAATAGGACCCATTGCCGATAAGGCCGGACGTCGGCCTGTACTGCTGTGGGGACTCGCCCTTTTTCTGCTGGCAACGCTGGGGTGTATATACGCCCCAAATGTCGAGACCTTTCTGGCCTTCAGAATGTTTCAGGCCGTCATTGTCGTTGGTATTGTCTTAAGCCGTGCGGCTGTGCGGGACATGTACGAACAGGATCAGGCGGCCTCAATGCTCGGATATGTCACCATGGGAATGGCAGTTGTCCCGATGATCGGCCCTGCGGTCGGCGGGCTTCTTGAAGAATCCTTTGGCTGGAAAGCCAATTTCTGGCTTCCCTTTGCCCTTGCGGCGCTGGCGCTGGTGCTGACCTACCAAGACTTTGGCGAAACCGCCGCCGCAAGCGGCAAAACATTGATGCAGCAATTTCGCGAATACCCTGAACTGCTGAAATCGCCCCGCTTCTGGGGCTATTCCCTGTCCTCAGCTTTCTCCTCAGGAGCGTTCTTTGCCTATCTCGGAGGCGCACCCTTTATCGGAACCGAGATGTTCGGCATGACAGCCGCCGAGGTCGGCATCTACTTCGGTGCGCCCGCAATTGGCTATTTCTTCGGCAACTTCATCAGCGGTCGATTCTCGGTTCGCTTCGGTGTCAACCGAATGGTGCGCTGGGGATGCTGGCTGAATGCAATTGGCGTGGCCCTATCAGCTTTGTTGTTCCTAGTGGATTTGGGAACGGCTCTCAGCTTCTTCGGCCTGATGACCTTCGTCGGGTTGGGCAACGGCATGGCGATCCCAAATGCAACCGCCGGATCGCTTTCGGTCCGCCCGCATCTTGCGGCTACAGCCTCTGGTTTGAGCGGTGCGATCATGTTGGGCGGCGGCGCGGCACTCAGCGCATTGGCAGGCGCATTGCTGACGCATGAGACAGGCGCGATGCCTCTGCTTTGGCTGATGCTGGCAACCGCCGCCCTGGCAATCTGCGCGATCAGCGTTGTTATCTGGCGCGAACGGCAATTGGGTCTGTAGACGGCTTGCGCGACAGGGTTTGCAAAGTTAGCCTGCAGATTCAGTAAAGCTGCAAAGAACCGCCATGGCCACTCAGAAATTATACGCTGGCGCCAAGCTGCGCGAAATGCGCACACGCCTGACCCTCACGCAGAAGGATTTCGCCGCAAAACTGGGCGTTTCACTGCCCTATTTGAACCAGATGGAGAATAACAACCGGCCGATTTCGACGACCGTTGTTCTGGCACTGGCGCAAGAGTTTGGTATGGATGTGACCGAACTCAGCACAGGGGATAGCGAACGATTGGTTTCGGATATGCGCGAAGCACTGGCCGACCCGGTGTTTGCCGAAACGATACCCCCTCTGGCTGATCTCAGGCTCACCGCTTCAAATGCGCCCGCGCTTGCACGCGCGTTCATCGAGTTACACCGCGCCTATCGCCAGACCCATGAAC
The DNA here is from genome assembly GCF_056542025.1 of Ruegeria sp. AF2. Taxonomy (NCBI): domain Bacteria; kingdom Pseudomonadati; phylum Pseudomonadota; class Alphaproteobacteria; order Rhodobacterales; family Roseobacteraceae; genus Ruegeria; species Ruegeria sp. AF2. The sequence continues at coordinate 201,091 of NZ_JBQFZC010000003.1, forward strand.
GCCTCGCCTCGCTCGACGAGGCATTGGGCCGCGAGGATGCCCGTATTCAGGCCAGCCCATGGGAAGAGGTGCGCGATTTCTTTCACTACTGCGACAATTATATTGACGCCGTTGACCGCGCCGCCGAACGCTTCGCCAGCCGTGCCGATGAAACCAGCGATATTCGACAAGTCGCCCTGAACAGCCTGTCAGAACGCGGCATTCACGTCACTTTTGCCGACACAGAAACCTTACGCAGCTACAATGCTGGTGACAAAACCCTGCGCCTTTCCTCGCGCGCCGCACCACAAACGCAGGTCTTCCAACTATTGCTGCAGGTGGCGTTGATCAGTCAGGATAAGCTGCTTGAAGCAACGCTAGATTTCGCCCGTTTCCAAAGCGATGAGGCCCGCGCCATCGCCAAAATTGGCCTCGCCAACTATTTTGCCGGGGCTTCGCTGATGCCGTACGGCGCTTTCCTGTCCGCAGCGCAAGACTATCGGCATGATTTGGAGCTGCTCAGCAACCGGTTCGGGGCGTCGATTGAACAGGTGGCGCACCGCCTGTCTACGCTACAACGCCCCGGCGCAAAGGGGATTCCGTTCTTTTTTGTCCGTGTCGATCAGGCCGGAACGATCACCAAACGCCATTCAGCTACGCGCTTGCAATTTGCCCGTTTCGGCGGTGCCTGCCCACTCTGGAATGTCCACCGGGCATTCGAGACCCCGGGTCATTTCCTGCAACAGCTAGCCGAGACACCGGATGGCGTCCGCTATATCTCATTGGCTCGTGATGTTTCAAAATCCGGAGGCTCGTTCGGTGCTCCTGTCCGCCGCTATGCCATCGCCTTGGGATGTGAGGTTCGTCATGCCGAAGCATTGGTCTACGCCGATAATCTCGACATAAACAACGCGAGCGCTTACGAGCCCATCGGCATATCCTGCCGCATCTGCGAGCGCCAGACCTGCCACCAAAGATCGGTCCCACCGTTAGAGCGCCGCCTGACCATCGACGCCCATAGCCGCGGCACCCTGCCTTATGAGGTCACCTGATCTTCATCTGGCCATATATATCCTGCGGGTCCGGGGGCAGAGCCCCCGCCTAATCCTTAGCTTTTTGACAAGATCGCCCAGATCTCGTCCTTGAGCGCCGCGCGTTTCTTGCGCAAATCAACCTCGGCCAATTCCTCCATCGGCTCAACATTGGTTTCAGCCCGATGCACGGTGCGGTTGACCTCATGATACTCATCCGCAAGTCGGGCAAAATGCGCATCCGTTTGCTTGAGCTGGCTCATCACTTCGAGCTTGTCGGGGAACTCTTCAGCCAGTTCATGCGGGGTATGAGACATCCAGTTGGCTCCTTGTTTCAGCGTTACATCCCAAGGCTAAACATGACTGTCGCACTCCGCTTTGACGCCGATCAAATTCTGAGCGCAATCAACCAGCTTTCAGGATAAATGCACGCCGTGGGTTTTGGATGTGTCAGCGCTGTGCCGTTGCCCATCTCGGACTTATCCAGGGTTGGTCGTTCGCTTTGGGCAAAGGGTCTTTCTGCAGCAAATAGTCCGACATCTTTTCACCCACCATGATCGACGGTGCGTTCAGATTGCCATTGGTGATTTGCGGGAAAATCGAGCTATCGGCGACGCGCAATCCATCCACCCCAATCACACGCCCCTGCGGGTCGACAACGGCATCCTTGTCATCCGCACGGCCCATACGGCAAGTCCCGCAAGGGTGATAAGCGCTTTCGGCATGCTCGGCGATAAAGGCATCTAGCTCATCGTCCGACTGAACTTCCGCCCCCGGTTGGATCTCTTTACCGGCAAAGGGTTTGAACGCCTGCTGTCCAAAGATCTCTCGGGTCAAGCGAATGCAGGTTCTGAAGTCTTCCCAATCCGAATCATGGCTCATGTAGTTGAACCGGATCACCGGCGCGTCTTCGGCTTTGGCGGATCGCAGAGTCACAGCGCCGCGCGAGGGCGACCGCATTGGCCCCACATGCGCCTGGAATCCGTGCCCTTCGGCTGCCGCCTGCCCATCATAGCGAACCGCCATCGGCAGAAAATGATATTGTATGTCAGGATATTCCACACCCGGTTTCGAACGCACAAAGGCGGCGCTTTCAAACTGGTTCGATGCACCAAGGCCTGTTTTGGTAAACAGCCATTGCGCTCCGATCATTCCTTTGCTGATCAGGTTCCAATGCTTGTAAAGCGTGATCGGCTGGATCGAGGCCTGCTGAATATAAAGCTCTAGGTGATCCTGCAGATTGGCGCCGACGCCAGGGCGGTCGGCGACCACTTTGATTCCGTGCTCAGCCAGGTGCGCCGCAGGTCCAACCCCCGAAAGCATCAGCAGTTTAGGCGAATTGATCGACGAAGCCGCCAATACAACCTCGCGCCGCGCTGTGATCACTTCCCGTTTACCACCCCGTATCAATTCGACCCCGGATGCGCGCCCGGATTCAATAATCACGCGCGCCGCAAGACCCCGGATGATTTCGCAGTTTTGCCGCTTGAGCGCTGGCCTAAGGTACGCATTCGCCGCCGACCAGCGCCGTCCTTTCCAGACGGTCTGCTCCATCGGCCCAAAACCTTCTTGTTTCTCACCGTTATAGTCGCCAGTGACCTCATATCCAGCCTGCTGACCTGCATCGACGAACGCCTTAAACAGCGGATTTTCACGAGGCCCTCGCGACACGTGCAGAGGTCCATCCGTGCCTCTCCAGGTGTGATCACCGCCATGGCCACCATCATGCCAGGTTTCCATGCGTTTGTAGTACGGCAGCACATCTGCGTAAGACCATCCATCTGCGCCCATCTCGGCCCAGGTGTCAAAATCTCGCGCGTGACCGCGCACATAGACCATGCCATTGATCGAAGAAGACCCTCCGATCACCTTGCCTCTGGGGCAAGCAAGTTGACGATTGTTCAGATGCGGTTCGGGCTCGGATTTGTAGCCCCAGTCATATCGCGACATATTCATCGGATAGCTTAGGGCGGCAGGCATTTGGATGAAGGGTCCAGCGTCAGTGCCGCCATGCTCGATCACCAGAACCGAGGCTCCGGCCTCACTCAGACGGTAAGCCATCGCGCAACCAGCAGAACCGGCGCCAACAATGACAAAATCTGCTTCCATATTCGTGTCTCCGTTCACCTTCGGGGCAAGATTTTTCGACGAAAAATCTCTGCACTTCCGACGGGTGCAATTTCAAAAATGTAAAGGATTACTCGCCACGCGGATAACGCTGGCTATCCTCGACATCGTTCAGGTCCATATGATTGCGCATGTACCGTTCAGACGCTTTCTGAAGAGGCTGATAATCCCAAGGATAATAGCCACCCTGCCGCAGTGCCTCATAAACCACCCAGCGCCGGGCTTGGCTGGCCCTCACATCGGCGTCAAAGCGATCCAAATCCCATCGCGCCTCGGATTTAGCACGCAGTGTTTGCAAGGTGCCTGCATGTTCGGGCAGGCCAGCGAGATTTTCCATCTCATGCGGATCAGCCTCGAGATCGAACAGTTGATCGGGGTCCAATGTACAGCGATTGTATTTCCACTTGCCATAACGCAGAGAGACTAAAGGAGCGTATGAGGCCTCGGCGGCATATTCCATTGCAACCGGCGCGGTTCGGTCTGTGCCGTTTGCCAACGGAACAAGGTCCTCACCATCCGTCCAAGGTGAGATTTCAGCCATATCGACGCCCGCCAACGTACCAAGCGTCGGTGTCACGTCGATCGTCGAAACTGGTGTATCGATGCGACCGACTGGAAGATCGGGGGCCGAAATCATGAGCGGCACGCGGGAAGAGCCTTCGAAGAAAGTCATCTTGAACCACAACCCGCGCTCACCCAGCATGTCGCCGTGGTCGGACACGAACAGTATGATCGCCTCTTGACGCGTCGTTTCCAGAACCTCCAGTATCTCACCGATCTTGTCATCCAGATATGAGATATTGGCGAAATAGGCGCGACGGGATTTGCGAATATCCTCGGTCGTTATGTCGAAGCTGCGCCAGTCATTGGCATCGAAAATACGTTTGGAATGCGGGTCCTGATTGTCATATCCCAGATCCGCGATCTGTGGCTCAAGATGCTCACAGTCTTCATACAGATCCCAGTACTTGCGTCGCGCCACGTAAGGATCGTGTGGGTGCGTGAAGCTGACGGTCACACACCAGGGGCGATCATCCTTGCCGCGTGCAAGGTCATATAGCTTGGCCTTGGCGTTATAAGCGACCTCGTCATCATATTCCATCTGGTTGGAAATCTCGGCAATGCCTGCCCCAGTGACCGAGCCCATATTGTGATACCACCAGTCGATGCGCTCACCGGGTTTACGATAATCCGGCGTCCAACCGAAATCTGCCGGGTAGATATCAGTGGTCAGACGATCTTCGAACCCGTGCAACTGGTCTGGGCCGACAAAGTGCATCTTGCCGGACAAGCAAGTGTAATATCCCGCACGACGAAGGTGGTGGGCATAGGTCGGGATATCGCTGCTGAACTCGGCGGCGTTGTCATAGACGCCAGTGCGCGATGGCAGTTGACCCGACATAAAGCTCGCACGTCCCGGAGCACAGAGCGGCGAAGCAGTGTAGGCATTTGCGAAACGCGTTGATCTTGCCGCCAGCTTCTTCAGGTTCGGCGCATGCAACCATTCTGCAGGACCGTCGGGGAAGAGGGTCCCGTTGAGCTGATCCACCATCAGGATCAGAATATTCGGCTTTGTCATTTTTCGGCCTCTAGGAAAACTCTCAGTACCCGCAGCGCATGGGTGACTGCCCGCTGCGGCTCTTGTGGGGAATTCAGTGCAGAGTGGATGTACAACCCATCGATCAGCGCGATCATATCTTCGGCAGCCTCGCTCGGGTCACTCATATGTGGGCGCAACGCATGGATCAGGTTCGAGCGGATGCGTGCCTGATAGATTTGCCAGAGCCTCAGCGCATCATCGTTGGTTTGAGCCAAAACATAAAAAGTCATCCAAGCTGCGATAACATCCGGTGTGAAACATGATGGCGCGAAACAGGCACGAATGATGGCCTGTGCGCGCTCTTCCGGATCTGCCGTGCTGAGTTGCGCGCGCGCTTCAGATCCAAAATCCGTCAGGATACGCCGCATCGCGGCTAGGAATATCTGTTCTTTGCCCCCAAAGTAATGATGCGCCAATGCACTGGACATCCCTGCGCGTTTGGCGATCTGGCTAACGGTGACATCAAGGGATTTTTGCGCGCCAAGCTCGGCGATCGTCGCCTTGACGATCGCGTCCCGCCGGATCGGCTCCATTCCGAGTTTTGGCATCTTCGCCTCTTCGCCATACCTGAGTGCAAGGAAGGCTAAGCGGTTTTTATTGACTCGTCAATCAATAACGGTTCTTGGTTTCGCCGGTGGGGTCTCAGAACCTTGCGGCGGTGTGCCGCCACGGCTCAGCACGGCTTCACGCCAGGTGATGAAGCTGACGGCAGCCAGGATCAGAGTGCCTCCTGCAATTACCCAAATGTCGATGCGTTCATGGAAGGCCAAAGCGCCGAGCAAAGTGGCCCAGATCAGCTGCAGGAACGTCACCGGCTGGGTCACGGCCACCGGGGCAGCCTGCAATGCAAGCGTCATGAAATAGTGCCCCGCAGTCGCAAAGCTGGCGACGATGAAAAGTATACCAAGATCGCGCAGGCTGGGCGGCTCCCAAACCGCGACGGCGAAAGGGATAAGCGCGATGGTGACCCATATCGAAAGATGGGCAACAACGGCTGAGGGACGGATATCACGGACCATCACTTTGGCCAGCAGATAGGAACCACCAAGCGCTAGTGCAGCCCCCAGCATCGCTATGTGACCGGGCAAAATCTCGCGAAAGCCCGGGCGCAGGATGATCACTACTCCGATCACAGCGACCCCAATCGCGGCGATACGACGAAAAGCTAGCTTTTCACCCAAGAACAGTGCCGCACCCACCGTGACGTAGATAGGTGTCATGTAATTCATCGCGGTCACCTCGGCGAGGGGGATGCGCGTCATCGCAAAAAACCACAGCATGACGGCGATGGCGTGGACCATTCCGCGTAGTCCAAACAGCGTTAGATTGCGCGGGGTCAATGGAGTTCCGAGGATCGCCCGGATTGCGGGCAAAAGAAACACCAGACCCAGGACATAGCGCAAGAATGCCGCTTGAATGGGGTTCATGCTGGTTCCCAGCACCTTCACCAGCGCATTCATGCCCACAAAGGACAGCCCGGCCGCAAGCATCCAAAACATGCCAACAAGCGGGCGGTGCTGATCATTAGGTGAGGTCATACAAACGGTTGAACACCGAATTCTGATCCGGGACAACCCTTCACATGATAACAAGTTTCAACGCGATCATAAGCATCACGATTCCGATGATAAAATCAAGAATCTGCCATGCGCGCGGGCGGGCAAAAATCGGTGAAAGCACTCTGGCACCGTAGCCGAGCGAAAAGAAGAAAACGAAACTCGAAGTCATCGCCCCTATCGCAAACCCCATGCGATCTGGATATTGGGCCGATATCGACCCGATCAATACGACCGTATCCAGATATACATGGGGGTTGAGCCAAGTGAAGGCCAGCACGGTCAGCATGGCCGCACGCAGACTGGTGTGCTGCCCTGTTGCGGTATCCATCACCGCCCCTCCCTGCCAGGCAGACCCAAAACTTCGTAGGGCGTACCAAATCAGAAACACTGCCCCACCATAGCGCATCACCGTTTCAAACCACGGCGCGGCCTGAGCCAGGGTGCCGAACCCTGCAACACCCGCCCCGATCAGTATCGCGTCAGACACTGCGCAGGTCAGGCACAGTGCAAAGACATGCTCGCGCCGCAGGCCTTGGCGCAGAACAAAGGCGTTCTGAGCGCCTATCGCCAATATAAGGCTAAAACTCAGGGCAAACCCGGCAATCATTGATGGGAACATGCAGCCTCCTGTCGATGCTCGTTGACTACATGGCCAGTGTGAATCTATCAAATTAATGATGATTACCCAGATTAAGTAACTCTAATGCTCCTCGACCCTCATCAGCTCTCAGCATTGGCGGCGATCTTGCGACACGGCAGCTTTGAGGCCGCAGCCGCAGAGCTATCCGTCACCCCGTCGGCTATTTCGCAGAGGATCAAGGCGTTGGAGGATCGTGTTGGTGCGGCCCTTATTCATCGCGGCACCCCATGCATCGGCACTCCGGCGGGTCTGCGGATCGCCCGTCATGCCGAAGATATCGGTCTGTTGGAGGCAAAGCTGGCGCGAGAGCTGACTTTGGATCAGCGTGAAGGTCCGGTACGGGTTCGCGTCGCGCTACCGGCTGACAGTCTGGCCACATGGTTTATCGACGCGATGGCGCGCGCCGAAGACATACTGTTCGACCTTGTAATTGACGATCAGGACCATTCGGCTGACTGGCTGCGGCGTGGCGACGTAAGTGCGGCGATAACGGTGGGTGGTCAGAACATTACCGGATGCGATGCCATTGCGTTGGGCACTTTGCGCTATTTGCCGACCGCGAGCCCCGGCTTCATGCAGCGGTGGTTTTCTGATGGGGTTTCCGCCAAATCCCTGGCACAGGCCCCCTGCTTGACCTTTAACCGCAAGGATAATCTGCAGAAATCCTGGATATATGCCCAGACAGGCAGCCGTCTTTCGCCACCGTCTCACTTTCTGCCGTCCACAAACGCCTTTGTTGACGCGGCAATCGCCGGATTAGGATGGGGTATGAACCCCGAAAGCCTTGTAAGAAGAGCGATCGCAAATGGGCAGATCTGCGAAGTAATCCCCGATGCGCCACTCGATATCGAACTGACCTGGCAGATCGGGCGTGTACTTGCCCCTGCCCTTGCACCCTTGACCCAAGCGGTACGTCGCGCGGCAACGCAGCAACTGATCGCGCCGGCGGCACATTAGGCCTGCGACTCTGCAGCCTTTTGCGGTTTCGCGATGCGGTAACAGCTAAAAGCCGCCCAGATGCTGGCCAGCACGATAAACACGATGGCAGCTGCAACCTCGTGCATATGTGCAACCGCAGCCAAAATTGCAGACAGTGCAACGGCAGCGAGTCTGCAGATGGATTTGATGGCTGCTGCGCCCTGAATACGTTGTTCCTTGGGCGCAACGTCTAAAAAATAAAGCTGGCGCGCGCTGGAAATTCCCGTTGTCGCCACCGAGACGACAAACAGGGCAATGGCGTGTAAGTGAACTTCGTGATCGATACCGGCATAGTGGAACGCCAACAAAACGATCCCTGTCACTGCGACCAACAAGTTGCCCGCGACCATCACGGTACGGTGTGATTTCATGTTCACCAGTTGCCACAAGGGTGCCGAGACCAGATAGCCGGACGCGGATGAGATGATCATGGCCGTCAAACCCTTGGCCGAGTTGTGATGTGCCTCGGCAGCGATGAGCGCAAAAAACGGAACCGACAGCGACACGACAACCAAAGGAAGCCGTAGAGCCATATAGCGCCGGAACCATGGCTGTTCGAACATACTTACGATGCCGGAGATGATGTTCTGCAGCGATTGACGTCCTGCACCTTTAGGTTTTCTATTACCGGACTCATCGGGGGCGATCTCGGCCATGCCGAGAATGCATAATGCTGAAAACAAGAAAAACACAACCGAGGCCGCAATCACCGCGGAATGCCGCGAGAATGGCGGGTACTCTTTCGTGATCTCGTGTATCAGCAACACCAAGCCGATGGCACAAAGACCTCCCGCGCCCAATTGGAGATAACGGATAACCATCCGGGATTTCGATTTCAGATGATCGCCCAACAAGTCAGACAGCATCAGGGATTGGCTTTCTTCAATAAGCCCAATCATGAAAAAGGCGATCACAAAGGCAATGGCCGTCAATGAGACACTGCCGGTGGCCGCGATCAAAAGGGCCATCAGAAGGCAACCGCCAATTCCGATCTCGGTCAGGGCAATCCCGCGTTTCTTCCGCGCCTGCGCAGCAATGGAGCGGGCGAAAAACACGTCCGAGATCATGCTGCCAACCATGCGGATCGACACCAATGCGCCGGCAAGGAACATCGGTAACTCCAGCGAGACCGCAAGGAATGGCAATACGATAGACGGGCTGCCCAAAGTCCACGCCACCTGGGAAAGGATACTTTGGCTAGCCAGAACCGGGACATTTCGTCGGGCCGGATCAGTCGATTTACTCGCCATTTGCGATGCTCTGCATGATGTGCCTACGGTTGCCTTTCAGGTCCTTCAGCCTCAATGATCTGAGTTTAATCGCAAGAGGCTTCAGGACCAAGGCTTGTGTAAAACGCGCAGCTGCAACAGAAAAACCCGGCCGCTGGGCCGGGTTTGGTTCATCTGGCGTGTGTCCGATACATCAGAGCTGCGCCATAACCTCGTCGGTCGCTTCGAAGTTAGTGGTCACGCGCTGAACGTCGTCGTCGTCTTCCAATGCATCCACCAATTTCATCAGCTTTTGCATGTCTTCCAGACCCAACTCGGTCGTCGTTGTCGGCTTCCAGACCAGCTTGGTGGATTCGGATTCGCCCAGCGCCTCTTCCAGCGCGTTTGACACATCGTTCAGATCCGTATCTGCGCACCAGATGATGTGACCGTCATCCGAGCTTTCGACATCCTCTGCCCCGGCCTCGATCGCGGCTTCGAAAATCGTATCCGCATCGCCTGCGTCTGCCTGATACACAACTTCGCCCTTGCGGTCGAACATGAACCCGACCGAGCCGGTTTCACCCAAGTTTCCACCATTCTTCGAAAAGGTCGAACGAACAGTCGAGGCGGTACGGTTCCGATTATCGGTCATCGTTTCAACAATCACGGCCACACCGTTGGGACCATAGCCCTCATACCGGATTTCTTCGTATTCATCGCCCTCGCCTGCTACGGACTTCTTGATCGCACGGTCGATCACGTCCTTGGGCACCGAATTCGACTTGGCCTCTTTCACCGCCAGACGCAGGCGCGGGTTCTTGTCGGGATCGGGGTCGCCCATCTTGGCGGCGACCGTGATCTCTTTCGACAGCTTGGAAAACAGTTTGGACCGCGCGGCGTCCTGACGTCCCTTGCGGTGTTGGATATTGGCCCATTTGGAGTGGCCTGCCATGGTGCGTCCTCGTCATCGTGATTGCGTGTTTGGCGCTCATATAGACGTTTGCGGGGCAAAGGATCAAGAGAGCGGCTTGCCCTGTCTTCGCCCGTGACTATGGTGGCGGTATGACGACAGATCAGATCATTCTTTTTTCCCTTTTCATCGCCGTTTTCGGAATGCTGCTCTGGGGGCGGTTCCGCTATGACCTTGTAGCATTCACCGCCTTGATGATCGCGGTCACGCTGGGTGTGGTGCCCGTTGACAATGCCTTTGCCGGGTTCGGGCACCCGGCCACGATCATCGTGGCGTTGGTGCTGGTGGTTTCTGCCGGTCTGGTGCGCTCGGGTGCAGTGTTCATGATCACGCGCACACTGGTCGACGCATCGCGCGGATTGGGCGCGCATATCGCGCTAATGGGCGGCATCGGGGCGATCCTATCGGCCTTCATGAACAACGTCGCGGCGCTGGCGCTACTGATGCCAGTCGATATCCAGACCGCGCGCAAAGCGGGGCGCCCGGTCGGCCTTAGCCTGATGCCGCTCAGCTTTGCGACGATCCTGGGAGGGATGGCCACGCTGATTGGTACGCCGCCAAATATCATCATCGCCTCGATCAGGGCTGAAACACTGGGCGAACCGTTTCACATGTTCGATTTCGCACCGGTGGGCGGATTGGCTGCAATTGCGGGGCTGGCGTTCGTCGCGCTGATCGGCTGGCGCCTCATTCCCAATCGCGGCGCGCAGGAAGAAACCTCGGAAGTTTTGGCCGAATACATCGCCGAACTGACGATCCCGCCCGAATCGCCCCATATCGGGAAACGGGTCAGTGAGCTTTATGAGGCCGCCGAGAAATCTGACGTCGCTATCATCGGCCTGATCCGGGACGGAAAGCGACGCTATGGTCGATCAACCCACGCAACCCTGCATGAAGGCGATGCGCTTGTTCTGGAAGCACGCCCCGAAGCGCTGGATGAGTTCCGCGCCGCGCTCAATCTGGATTTCTCGGACGCCCGTCGGCAGGAGGTTTTGACTGCCGAAGGCGAAGGGCTGGAAGTGGTTGAAGTCGTTGTCCCCGAAAGCGCGCGCATCACTGGGCGAACTGCGCAGGCGTTAGGACTGGCCTGGCGACAGAGTACAGTCCTGATGGGCATTTCACGCCAAGGGCGCCGGATCACCAGTCAGGTTCGCAAAACCGAGGTCGAGCCCGGCGACATCTTATTGCTGCTGTGCCCGCGCGACCGAGCACCCGATGTCACCGAGTGGCTCGGCTGCCTGCCCCTGGCCGAGCGCGGCTTGAATGTAACCGCGAATGATAAAGCCTGGCTTGCCATCGGCCTGTTTGCCGCAGCCGTGTTGGCGGCCAGTATCGGGCTGATCTATCTGCCGATCGCACTGGGGTTCGTGGTCGTCGCCTATGTGCTGACCAAGATCATGCCGATTGCGGATATCTACAACCACATCGAATGGCCGGTGGTTGTATTGCTGGGGTCAATGATCCCATTGGGCAGCGCGCTTGAAACCTCGGGCGGAACCGAGTTGATCGCCAACGCCTTGATTCAGCTGACCAACGGCCTGCCCGCCTGGGCAATCCTGACCGTACTGATGGTCGTGACGATGACCCTGTCCGATGTGTTGAACAACACAGCCACCGCCATTGTCGCCGCCCCGGTTGGCATTCAGATGGCGCGCACGCTTGAGGTGTCGCCCGATCCGTTTCTGATGACGGTGGCCGTTGCGGCGTCTGCCGCGTTTCTGACGCCCATTGGGCACAAGAACAATACGCTGGTGCTTGGTCCCGGAGGATACCGTTTTGGTGATTACTGGCGCATGGGGCTGCCGCTGGAAATCCTGATCATCGCGGTCTCGATCCCCGCGATCCTTGTGTTCTGGCCGCTTTGATGGCTAAAGGCTGTTTATGAAACGCTTTCTGATCCTGCAACTGCGCCCGGAAACCGATGCATCGGATGCCGAATATGCCTCGATACTGGACAAAACCGGGCTGAGCCCTGCGCAAACTCATCGCATCCGGCTGGATTGCGAAGACCTGCCCGAAGGGTTGGATGTCGTCGATTACGCTGGTGTCATCGTGGGTGGGGGTCCCGGCTGCGTTAGCGACGATCCGACCACCAAATCCGCGCTGGATGCAAAGATCGAAGGCGCAATCATGGGACTGATGCCCCAGATCACTGCGAAAGATCACCCGTTCATGGGCTGCTGCTATGGCTTGGGTATTCTCGCCGCACATCTGGGTGGAGATGTCAGCAAACGGCAATTTGGCGAACCGGTCGGACCGTCCGACTGCCGTCTGACAGAGGATGGCGCCCAAGACCCCTTGACCGCAGGCCTAAAGCCGAAATTCGAAGCGTTTGTGGGACATAAGGAAGCCGTGCAGTTACTGCCGGATGGCTGCGTTCATCTGGTAGCGTCTGACCCCTGCCCGTTTCAGATGATCCGCTGGGGGCAGAATGTCTATGCCACCCAGTTCCACCCCGAAGCGGACGCCAAAGATTTTGAGCAGCGGATCAACATCTACAAGGACCACGGCTATTTTCCGCCTGAGGATGCGCAAGGCTTGATCGATATGTGCCATGCCGCAGACGTTACGCAGCCGGGTGAAATCCTGCGCCGGTTTGCTCAACGCTACGGGTGACCCAACGGCGTTGTTGCCTGATCTACGACCCCTCGCATAGGCTGGCCCGAATGACTTTGGGAGGAGTTGTTCTTGGACCTGCTTATCAACGTTGGCCTGCCCATTTCGCTGGCCATTATCATGTTGTCACTGGGGATCGGGCTAGAAGCCGCCGATTTCCGCCGGGTTTTGGCGCGGGGGTACCCCTTCGCCATTGGCGCCATCAGTCAAGTTGTGCTGATACCATTGGCTGCCTTCGCGACGGTCACTCTGTTCGGATTGCCCGCTGAAATCGCCGTGGGTGTCATGCTTTTAAGCTTTTGCCCCGGTGGGGTCACCAGCAACATCCTAGCAAAGTTTGCCAAAGGTGATGTGGCGCTGTCGGTCAGCCTGACAGCGGTGATCAGCCTGCTGTCCATCGTGACCGTCCCCATTCTGGCCGCATGGTCCATAGATCATTTCATGGGCGAGGCCGCACCCAAAGTTTCGATCAGCGCATTAGCCACCGCGCTGTTCCTGATCACGACCCTACCAGTCGCCATTGGTGTCGCCATACGTCACTTTGCAAGGGGGTTCGCCATTCGGGTCGACGGCCCGCTTTCGACGCTCGCATCGATACTGTTCGTGCTGATCGTCGCGGCGGCACTGGCCGGAAACTGGCAGTTCTTCATCCAAAACCTCAGCTCGATTGGGGCAGCTCTAATCGCGTTGAACGTTGCGCTGTTGCTGATCGGTCTGGGGCTGGCGCGCATCGCCAATCTGACATGGAGTGAGGCGAAAACGATCTCGGTCGAGACTGGCATTCAGAATTCGGCGATGGGAATTACGCTGGCAGCTTTGATCACCGGCACCACGACCGGCTTCAGCCCACTTGCCGTTCCTGCCGCCGTTTATGGCATCACGATGTATGTGGTCGTAACCCCCTTCATCCTTTGGTTCCGCAGCCGCTGAAAGGACATCCGATGACCAATAACACCGCAGACGCGATCGTGATCGGAGGCGGCCTTGCGGGCCTCTCGGCGGCGGCCGAATTGGGCGACCGGGGCAAGCGGGTGATCGTGCTGGATCAGGAGCCTGAGCATTTTCTGGGTGGACAGGCGTTTTGGAGCCTCGGCGGCCTGTTCATGGTCAACACCCCCGAGCAGCGCCGCATGGGCATCCGCGACAGCCACGATCTGGCCCTGCGCGACTGGATGGGCAGCGCGCAGTTTGACCGCGATGAAGACAACTGGCCCCGCAAATGGGCTGAAGCCTATGTCGAGTTCGCCGCAGGTGAAATGCGTCCGTGGCTGCATGAAATGGGGCTGCGCTGGTTTCCCGTCGTGGGCTGGGCCGAACGCGGCGGTTCTTATGCGGACGGCCATGGCAACTCGGTCCCGCGCTTTCACATCACTTGGGGAACCGGCCCAGGTGTACTTGAGCATTTTATCCGCCGCGTCCGCGCGCATGTCGACGCCGGCTTGATCCAACTGAAGTTCCGTCACCAAGTCAGCCACATCATTATGCAAAATGGTTCTGCCAAAGGTGTGTCAGGGGAAGTTCTGGCCGATGACGGCATTCAAAGAGGTGGCAAGACCAACCGGGACGAACTAGGCGAATTCGAAGTCTATGCCCCTTCGGTTATTGTCACCTCTGGTGGGATCGGTGGGAATTTCGAGATGGTGAGACAGAACTGGCCCCGCGACCGGCTGGGTGAACCGCCCAAAGATATGGTGGCAGGCGTTCCGTTTCATGTCGATGGCCGCATGATCCCGATCAGCGAGAAAGCTGGCGGACATGTCATCAACGGCGACAGAATGTGGCATTACACTGAAGGTGTGCGCAATTGGGATCCGATCTGGCCCGCGCACGGTATACGTATTCTACCCGGCCCAAGTTCGATGTGGTTCGATGCGCGCGGCTATCGCCTGCAACCCCCTTGCCTGCCGGGGTTCGATACGCTGGGAACGCTGAAAGAGATCCTGAAAACCGGATATGAATACAGCTGGTTCGTTCTGACCCAGAAGATCATCAAAAAGGAATTTGCACTTTCGGGGTCCGAGCAGAACCCGGATTTCACTTCGGGCAGCTGGAAAGAGGTGATCCGTCAGCGCATCCTGTCTGGCACCAAGGCGACTGGGCCGGTCGAGGCGTTCAAGGAAAAGGGCGAGGATTTCGTCGTCGCCAACACGCTGACTGAATTGGTCAGCGGCATGAACCAATTAGGCGGAGGTCTGATAGACGAGACGCATTTGCGCACCCAGATCGAGGCACGGGATTCTCAGGTCGACAATCCGTTTTCCAAAGACGCCCAGATGATGGCCATCCTTGCCGCACGCAATTATCGGGGCGACAAGCTGATCCGGACGGCCAAACCGCACAAGTTCCTTGATCCATCAAACGGCCCGCTAATCGCGGTCAAGCTGCACGTACTGACCCGCAAGACATTGGGCGGGCTGCAGACCAATCTGGACAGTCAGATGATCGGCGCCAATGGACAAATCGTCCCTGGCTTGTTTGCAGCCGGAGAGGTCGCGGGCTTTGGCGGTGGCGGCTATCACGGGTACAACGCGCTAGAGGGCACGTTTCTGGGCGGTTGCATCTTCTCGGGTCGCAACGCAGGAAGGTCCCGTGCAGTGGCCTGATTACTGGGTGCGCACGAATTTCAGTATCGGCTCACCTGCAGCATCGAGCAAAACCATGCTGTCGCCGGCAACGGCATAGTTCGTCACGTTTTGCAGGGCAGCAAAGAACTGATCCTCGACCTCGTCCAGTTCTGGCGGGCACGCCATTAAAGTCGCGGCCATATTGTCTGGAAACTCAAGGCTGTTGCCGGTGATCTCGGCTTGCCCGGAAAACCGGTTGCAACCGCCCGAGCCACCGAACGCACCACCTTGGGCGAAGGAAAGCTGGGGCGGCCGTTTTGTATCGAGCACGGTTCCACCGATACCGATGGCTGTCCACTCGGTCCCTTCCAGGGTCGCGGGGCTCTGAGCACCGGCCTGCACCAGCACAAGATCAGCCGAATTGCCTTCGCCGTTGGTCAGCACGGGATGGACCGTATCCGTCGTAAACAACAGCTCACCCCCGCGATAGATCGACCCGCGTACGGCATAGGTCATCCCCTCGCGGATCAGCGCGTCATCAAAAGTCAGTTCAAATTCCGAGGGCACTCCGTTCAACGCATAGCGTTGCGCCGCCAGCGTGACCGCTGCCGCATCTGCCCGAGAGATATCCTGCAATTCGACAAATAGCGTCGCATCCGGTGGCAGGGCGATCCGTTCACGGTAGGTTGCCGTGCCAGTGACTGTTCCTGCCGAGCTTTGGCTGCCCAGCAAGGCCAATACGATTGCTCCGGCCACAATGGCCTGCCCGAGTTTTGGAAAAGGCATGATCCCATCCTTTCACATTCATCTTAGGCAAAAAGATTGTGACGATGTCGACATTTACAAGGCCCGAAACACCAGGTCGGCGAATCCGTGCCAGTGTCAGAGCGGCCAGATGAACGGAATAAGAAGTGACGCCAGCAGACCCACAGTCAGGTTCAGCGGCACACCAACTTTCAGAAAATCGGTGAATCTGTACCCACCCGGGCCATACACCATCATGTTGGTCTGATAGCCAATCGGCGTCGCAAAGGATGCCGATGCCGCCACCATCACCGCGACCACCAGCGGGCGCGGATCAATTCCTACAGCCTGAGCCAGAGAGATCGCGATCGGAGTGACCACCACCGCCACGGCGTTGTTCGAAACCAATTCGGTTAGCACCGAGGTCAACAGATATACGGCCCATATGATCAAGAAAGGTGGCAACATGCCCAGCGCCGGTGCAACCGCTTCGACAATCAGTGTAACCGCGCCCGATTTATCGAGCGCAGCCCCAATTGCGAGCATGGAGAAGATCAGGGCCAGCAATCGGCCTTCGACAAATGAGAACGCCTCATCCGCGTCGATACATCGGGTCAGCAGAACCACGGCAACGGCGATGATCGACAACAGCAAAATCGGTGCCACGCCCAACCCCGCCAGGGCGACGATCCCGACCAGCGCACCGATGGCTATGGGCGCATGGCTGCGGCGAAACGCTCGTGCCGAAGGTTGCGTAACATCGACCATATCCATATCGGCGGCCAGCTTCTGGATATCCGCAGGCGAGCCCTCTAACAGCAGCGTATCCCCGACACGCACGGTCAAAGCATCCAACTGACGCCCGATATTCTGGTTCCTGCGATGAACCGCCAGGACGTAGACACCATATCGGCGACGTAACCGCATCGCACCAAGCGTTCGACCGACCATACGGCAGCCCGGCGTGATCAGAACCTCAACCGTCTTGGTCTCAACGGCTGAGACCTGATCCACGCGCTTGAGTTCCTTGTTGCTTTGAAGACTCAGCAATTCGGTCATCTCGGTGCGCAAAACTACCCTGTCGCCCACTTTCAGCGTCACCCCCTTGAGGTTCCGTCGCAGCGAGTCATCCCCCCGGATCACGTCGATCAGACGCACTCCGGGGCGTTTGAACAGCTGAACGCCGGTCACTTCGCGGTCGATCAGATTGCTGTCGGGTGGGATAACCGCCTCAGTAAAGAACTTCATCTTGGACCGGTCGCTGAGCATCTCAGCCATGCTGTCACGCTCGGGTAGCAGTCGTGGCGCAATGAAGCGCAGGTACACCATACCGTAGATCACCAGCGCGATGCCCAGCGGGGTAACCTCGAAGATTGAAAACGCCGTCATACCCTGTGCGCGGGCCACACCATCGACCAACAGGTTAGTCGAGGTGCCAATCAGCGTCAGCGTACCCCCAAGGATCGCCGCATAGCTGAGCGGGATCAACAATTTGGACGCCGAAACATTCAGCGTGCGGGCGATCTGGATAAAGACCGGGATCATTACAACGACAACCGGCGTGTTCGATACCACCGCCGAAGCAACGACGACAAACGCCATCAATAACCCGATGGCAAACCGAGGGTTCACCTGCGCCTGCTTCTGCGCGAGCGAGGTGAACGCGTCAAGCGCTCCGGTGCGAACCAAGGCACCCATGATGATGAACATCGCGCCGATGGTCCACGGCGCGGGATTCGAAAGGACTGCAAGCGCACTTTGATAGGGCAGGATACCGGTTGCCAGCATCAGAGCCGCCCCGCCGATGGCGACAACTTCGGTCGGATAGACCTCGCGCAGAAACATGATGAACATGCCCGCTACGATCATCAGCGCCAGAATTGCGCTGCCCATCTCTGTCAGTTGAAGGAATTGCATTCTTGGTATTCTGTCCGAACCCTGATCTGGCATACGCGCCTAATAGGTAGTTTCACGTATTGCACGCGGCGGGGCAAGTCTGACGTACCTTTCAGGGTGTCGACTGCTGCAACCGCCCGCCAACACGAACCATCTGCACGGATTTTGCGCTTCCATCGCGGTCATCGGTTTCGACAAAAACTCCGCTCAAGGTCGCCTCACCGGTCGCAGGCGTAAACCGCGCCTTGGGCATCCCGGTTATGAACCGGCGCATCGGTTCCTGCTTGTCCATTCCGATGACCGAGTCATAGTCGCCGCACATCCCGGCATCGGTCAGATATCCTGTACCGCCCGGCAATACTTGCGCATCCGCGGTAGGCACATGCGTATGCGTCCCAACCACAAGGCTTGCGCGTTTGTCGCAATAATGGCCCATCGCCATCTTCTCGGACGTTGCCTCGCAATGCATGTCGACGATGATCGCCTGCGCCTGGCCGCCGCGTGGGTGCGATTTCAGGATCGGTTCAATGGCCGAAAAGGGATCGTCAAAGGGGCGTTTCATGAAGACCTGCCCTAACACCTGCACCACCAGAACCTTGCGACCGCCCGGCGCGGTGAACAGTCGATGCCCTCGCCCCGGTGCCCCTTTGGCATAATTCAACGGACGCACGATGCGAGGTTCTTTCTCAATAAACTGCAGCATGTCTTTCTGGTCGAAAGCATGATCGCCCAAGGTGATACAATCGGCCCCCGCGTCCAAAAGCAACTTGGCGTGGTCCCCGCTCAGCCCCATTCCGTTCGAGGCGTTCTCGCCGTTGACAACGACAAAATCCAGCCGCCATTCGTCACGCAGACGTGGCAAATGCTGTTGGATGGCGGCGCGACCCGAACGCCCCATGACGTCACCAAGAAACAAAATCCTCATGATTGCGGTCCTAGGGGCTGGAAGTGGCAATAACAAGGCAGAAGCAAACAATCACTCAGCCTGAAGCCTGCCAATGTAAAGGAAATCGCGATCGCGCATAGCGAGGGATAACTTAGAAAGTTAGCACCCGGCTTTCAGTAATCACCATATCGAGTGGTTGATCGGTCGGCTCCAGCGGCAGATATTCAGCTTCCTGCGCATCAAAGGCAAATCCTATGGCCAGCGTCGGGCGCTTGGCGCGCAACCCTTCAAGCGTGCGATCATAGAAGCCGCCGCCATACCCCAAGCGGCCACCCTGCGCATCAAAGGCAACCAGTGGCACGATCAGGATCTCCGGGTCGAAATAGTCATCGATCTCGGGCACTTTCGCGCCGAAGGGTCCATCTTTCAGTATGCCCTCAGGCGTCCATCGAGAGAAGCGCAACGCCTGCCCTGCGGCCTGAATGACAGGCACGCCCACTGGGCCATATGCAGAAGCCTCGGCCATTGCAGGCAGCGGGTCGATTTCGGTGCGGATCGGCATATAGCCAGACATGGGAACACCGCGATGACCCGCCAGAACCTCGGACAAGCGCCCGGCCGCGCCCGGGATGCGCATATCAAACGCTACCTTGCGTCGCGCGAATGCCGCCTTGCGCGCTGCGGCCTTGATTTCGGTCAGATCGGTTGTCTCGTTCACAGTAGTACCACGCTGGCAAGCCCCAGAAAGATGAAGAACCCCATGACATCCGTTGTCGTGGTCACAAAGGTTCCTGACGCCAGCGCCGGGTCAACACCCAGACGGTCCAGCACTACCGGTACTACCGTACCAGCAAAGCCCGCGATGATCATGTTCACGACCAGCGCAGATCCGATCACGACACCCAGCAGCGGGGAGTCGAACCACATCATCCCGACGGTTCCCAACACGATAGCGAAACACAGCCCGTTGAGCATTCCCACCAGCAGTTCTCGCCGGATCACGCGCCCTACGTTCGAGCCGGTCAGGTCGCGTGTTGCCAACGCCCGCACTGCAACGGTAAGTGATTGGGTCCCGGCATTGCCCCCCATCGAGGCGACGATCGGCATCAGGATCGCGAGCGCCACCAGTTGATCAATCGCGGCCTCAAACTGAGAAATCACCAGCGATCCGCAAATCGCCGTAACCAGATTGACACCAAGCCAAGGCAAGCGGCGCCTACTGGTTGCCGCTACACTATCGGACAGAGAGCTTTCGTCCGAGACGCCCGCAAGACGCAGCATATCCTCTTCGTATTCTTCGTCCAGGACCACCATCGCATCGTCGATAGTGATAACACCGACCAAACGACCGTCGCCATCCACGACGGGAGCCGAAATCAGGTGATACTGATTGAACGCATAGGCCACGTCCTCTTCATCCTGTTCGACGGGGATGGTGTGGAATTCATCTTCGGCAATGTCCTGCAGCGGCACCTCGCGCCGGGTTGCCATCAACTTGCCCAGCGTGACCTGAGCAACCGGTTTCAATCGCGGGTCAACAAGTATGACGTGATAGAACTGTTCCGGCAAATCGTCGGTGGCACGCATGAAATCGATGGCCTGCCCTACGGTCCAGTGATCGGGCGCCATGACCACCTCGCGCTGCATAAGGCGGCCAGCAGAGTTTTCTGGATAAGATAGGGCTTGCTCTGCCGCGACGCGTTCGGAGTCTTCAAGCGCGCCCAGGATGGTTTCTTGCTGCGGCTCTTCAAGGTCTTCCAGAAGGTCAACAACGTCATCACTTTCCATATCCCGAACGGCTTCGGCCAGAACGTCCGGTTTCAGGACATTGATTACTTCTTCCCGAACTGACTCGTCGAGCTCCGACAGGATATCGCCGTCGAACTCTTTGTCATACAGCCGGATCAGGCGCGCACGGTCGTAAGGATTGATCTGCTCCAGAAGGTCAGCGATATCGGCCGCGTGCAGCGGCTCCATCAGCTCAATCAGCTTGGCACGATCTTCGACATCAACCGCATAAAGGATGGCCGCAACGGTTCGCGGGTCCAGCGCATAGGCGTCCTCATCGCGGGGCTGATCGGGTCTGGCTTCGTCGTTGCCTGTCGTCATGCGCTGCCCCTCTTTCTTGTCGATTGCCCCTAGATAGAAGAAGCAGCTACCGGAAAACAATGACAATGGTCCAATTTACCCGCATCTTTCGCGCCCCTATGCTGGTTGGCGGTCCAAAACAGGCGGAGAACAGAACAAATGGCGCAAAAGACGCTTCTGAAGGGACGTGTGCTTAGCTTCAACGGATCACCGTTCGAAGGTGAGCCCACCGATGCGACCAAAATTCACCAAGCCGTCCTGATCGAAGATGGCCGCATCGCGGCACTGGGCCAGGCGTCCGACCTGTCTGACGCGCATCCCGAAGCCAACATTAAGGATTATGGCGATCAGCTGATCATGGCGGGATTTGTGGATTCTCATGTCCACTATCCGCAGACGGCAATGATCGCGAGCTGGGGAAAGCGGCTGATCGATTGGCTGAACAGCTACACGTTCCCTGAAGAGATGAAGTTTGACGACCCCGCCTATGCCGCTGAAATTGCAAACAGATATCTAGACCTAACCGCAGCCCATGGCACCACAACCATGTGCAGCTTTTGCACCATTCATCCAGAGAGTGTTGATGCCTTCTTTACCGCCGCGCAGGCGCGTGGGCAGCGGGTTGTCGCGGGTAAAACCTGCATGGATCGCAATGCGCCTGAGGGGCTGCGAGATACTGCACAAACCGGATACGACCAGTCCAAAGCTCTGCTTGAAAAGTGGCATGGGGTTGATCGCATAACTTACGCCATCACTCCACGATTTTCGCCGACATCGACGCCAGAACAGCTGGAGGCGATGGGCGCGCTTTGGGCCGAGCATCCCGACTGCCTGATGCAAACCCATCTGAGCGAACAGACCGATGAGATCGAATGGGTCCGATCCCTGTTCCCCGACGCGCGCGACTATCTGGACACCTATGAGCAGTTTGGGCTGCTGGGTGGAAATGGCCTTTACGGGCACGTGATCCATCTGGAAGAGCGGGAGCGCGATCGTCTGCGCGAGGTAGATGCAGCTCTGATCCACTGCCCCACATCAAACACGTTTATCGGCTCTGGCCTGTTTGACATGAATGGTCTGATCCACTCAGGGCACCGCGTGGGCTTGGCCACCGACACCGGAGGCGGCTCAAGTTTTTCAATGCTGCGCACAATGGCTGCGGCCTATGAGATTGGTCAATTGCGAGGCCATCCCTTGCACCCCTCGCAATTGCTTTGGCTTGGAACGGTGGGATCGGCTCGTACCCTGCGGATGGATGACCGTATTGGCAACATCGCCGTGGGCATGGAGGCCGATCTGGCGGTGCTGAACCTCGCATCGACGCCTGCTATCGCCCAGCGCGAAGCTCATGCTGATGATCTTTGGGAAGCGGTGTTCCCGACCATTATGATGGGTGATGACCGTGCCGTAACCGATACCTGGATCGCCGGACGAGCTGTTTCTGGTCGATAGGAATGGGCCTATGGCCCATGCCTCCGGCGGAGGTATTTTTAGCCAGATGAAGAGCGGATCCGCTATTCTGCCAGCGCGCGTGCCAGACGATTCTGGGTTTCTATGACCCTTGGCAGGTCGATCGTGGCGATCTGACTGTTACGAACAATCTGGCGTCCCTCGACAAAGAGGTGTTTGACACGCGTTGGTCCGGCCAGAAGGAGCGCAGCGGGGTCCCAACTGCCTGCACTTTCAATTCCTTGCACGTCCCAAATGGCAATATCAGCTCGTTTACCGGGCATAAGCCGGCCGCAATCGGGCCGATTCAACACATCCGCCCCGCCTCGGGTGGCGATCTCAAGCGCCTCACGGGCCGACATGGCGTCAGCGCCGTTTGCGACTCGTTGCAGCAGCATGGACTGGCGCGCCTCGGCCATCAGATTGCCGCTGTCGTTGCTGGCTGATCCATCCACACCCAACCCGACTGGCACGCCTTGATCACGCATTTTTCGGACTGGCGCGATACCTGAACCAAGACGACAATTGGAACATGGACAGTGCGCAACGCCGGTTCGGCTACGTGCAAACAGGTCAATCTCGGCGCCATCCAGCTTGACACAATGAGCGTGCCAGACATCCGAACCGGTCCAGCCCAATTCTTCGGCGTATTGGCCGGGTCTACAGCCGAACTGATCTTGAGAATAGGCTATATCCTCATCGTTCTCCGCCAGATGGGTGTGCAGCATCACACCTTTGTCGCGCGCTAACAGCGCGGCATCGCGCATCAGGTCCCGACTAACCGAGAACGGCGAACATGGCGCCAAACCAACGCGACACATCGAACCCTCAGATGGGTCGTGATAGGCATCTACTACGCGGATCATATCCTCCAGAATAGCCTGCTCGGATTCGACCAAAGCATCAGGAGGCAGTCCACCATCACTTTCGCCAATGCTCATAGCTCCACGCGTGGGATGAAAACGCAGCCCCAGCTCTGACGCTGCATGGATCGTGTGTTCAAGCCGCGCGCCATTGGGATATAGGTAAAGGTGGTCAGAGCTAAGCGAGCAGCCGGACAGTGCCATCTCGGCCAATCCGATCTGGGCAGATATAAACATCTCGTCAGGACCAAAGCGGGACCAGATGGGATAGAGCGTTCGCAACCAACCAAACAGCAAAGCGTCCTGCCCGCCGGGAACCGCGCGGGTGAGCGTTTGGTAGAGATGGTGATGGGTGTTCACCAGACCGGGGGTCACAACACACCCAGTGGCATCATGTATTTCGCCATCGCTCGTAAGGCGGTGGCCAATCTGGGCTATCTTACCATCCCGAACCAGCAGATCAGCGCCTGCAAGCTCTTGCCGATCATCATCCATCGTCAGGATCATATTGGCGTTACGGATCAGAAATTCTGTCATTTTCGCACTCCCGCATACTGCCCGTCTCATGCATGGAGTGATGGGCTGGTGGAAAACGGGCGTAAGAACCAGCCGTGATCAGTTTAAAGTTGCAAAGAAGGGTCGGCAACCCGTTTAGTATTGCTTCAGAATTTCTAGCGCTGCCGCATGAATCTCAGTATTGGCTGCAGCGAGCGCACGCCCACCATTATGAGCCGGATTACCCTGCCAATCCGTCACAATACCACCCGCGGCCTCGATCACCGCGATTGGGGCCTGGATATCGTAGGAATTCAATCCGGCCTCGACCACTAGATCGGTTTGACCTGCAGCGAGCAACGCGTAGGCATAACAGTCCATCCCATAGCGTGTCAGCTTCGTTTTCTGAGAAACCGCCTTGAAGGCGGCGGCCTCGACCGCGCTGCCAACCTCCGGGAAGGTGGTGAAGATGATCGCCTGGTCCAGAGATCGAGTGTCACGCGTCCCAAGTTCTGTGCGTCCCAAAGGGCCTTTGACAAAGGCGTGCTCTTTATCTCCGATAAAACGTTCGCCGATATAGGGCTGATCGATCACACCAAGCTTCGGTCCAGTCTCATCGCTTAGGGCGATCAGAACACCCCATGTGGGCGTACCACTTATGAAACCGCGCGTGCCATCAATTGGGTCCAGCACCCAAACTCGTCCGGTAGTTCCCTCGGAATGACCGAACTCTTCCCCCAGGATACCGTCCTCAGGCCGGTGATCAGCCAGCACCCTACGCATTGCTTTTTCTGCTTCGCGATCAGCGGCTGTCACCGGATCAAAACCGGCATCGAGTTTGTTGTCTGTCTTCAGGTTAGATTGGCGGAAATACGGAAGAATGGCCGCCCGCGCAGCGTCGGCCATTTCTTCGGCAATCTCTAGATCGCTTGGTAGGGTGTTTTGCATTGCTTACCCGTGCGCCCCACACCCCGCGAAGTCAAGCGCTTGTATCAGGCGACGTCGCTCAGCACGCGTGCCAGTTCAAACAGGCGGCGACGCTGGTTTTCCGGGATCGCATAATACGAGCGAACAAGATCAAGCGCTTCTTTGTCACCCATCAAATCCGCAGGAACCGATTTCTTGTCTGCATCCGACTTCTGAGCCTCTTCGAGACCCTCGAAGAAAAAGCTGACGGGAACATCCAACGCTTCGGCAATGTCCCACAAACGCGATGCGCTTATCCGGTTGGCCCCTGTTTCGTATTTTTGGATTTGTTGAAACTTGATACCAACTTGCTGCGCCAACTGCTGCTGAGTCATGCCAATCAGCCAGCGGCGATGCCGGACGCGTTTGCCCACATGGACATCGACGTGATGGGTCATTGGTAGTCTCCTTTACACAAACACCTGTCCGGGAAACCGCGACAGCAGCCATCGCCGCTTACTTAGCGGGTCGCTGCTTAAGAACTCCCTAATTCGGATCGTGCCCCCCGAACAGCACCATAGTACAATATTGCCGCAATCCGTTATTTTTTCAAGCTGGTTGAATCAGAGAATTCGAACAGTGGTTTGTGGTTGTACGGCCAACATAGAGATTGATAGTTTCTAAATGGGAAACAGTTGATCCACCCTATTCAGTTTAACGCTGTGAAGATTGCGAATGGAATTGACAAACGGTCAAGCCAAACGGCCTATGGCGACAAACGAGCGGAGACCAATGATGCAGGCATTTCGTATCGAGACCAAAGGGGCACCCGCTCAGCTATGCGAAACACGCGAAGCACCGCTGCAAGAGAACCAAGTTCGTATCGCAATCCGCGCCTGCGGCCTGAACTTTGCAGACCTTCTGATGCAGAAAGGAACGTATCAAGACACCCCCGAAGCACCGTTTACGCTGGGCATGGAGATTGCAGGGATTGTCACCGAAATTGGAAACAATGCTACGCATTTGAAGTTGGGCGATCGTGTTGCAGTCTATTCAGGTCAAGGCGGCCTGGCCGAATCAGGCGTTTTTGATGCGGACCGGGCAATTCCCCTTCCAGATTCGATGAGTTTCGAAGACGCGGCCGCGATCCAAATTGCCTATGGCACCAGCCATATTGCTCTTGCGCACCGGGCGCGACTGCAACCGGGCGAGACCCTACTGGTCACCGGTGCTGCCGGTGGCGTGGGATTGACCGCAGTTGAAATCGGAAAACTGATGGGTGCGACAGTCATCGCCCAAGCCCGCGGGCAGGACAAATTGGCCGTGGCACAAAAAGCAGGTGCAGACCATCTGCTTGACGCAAGCGAAGACCTGCGCGACCGCGTTCTCGCTCTGGGTGGTGCTGACGTGGTCTACGATGCGATTGGTGGAGATGTCTTCAAGGCCGCCTTCCGCGCGACCAACCCGGAAGGCCGCTTGTTACCGATCGGATTTGCCGGAGGTGAGGTGCCCCAGATCCCGGCCAACCATCTATTGGTCAAGAACCTGACCGTGATCGGCGTATATATCGGCGGCTATCTGAATTTCAGACCCGTGATCGTGCGCGACAGCTTCAGCACCTTGTTCCGCTGGCATTCTGAGGGCCGGATAAAGCCTCATATCAGCCACGTCCTGCCCTTGCAGGATGCAGCAAAAGGTTTGGAACTGCTGCGCGATCGCAAATCCACTGGCAAGGTGGTGATCCGCATCAACTCGCCACTTTAAGCGGCTGCGCCGTTGGATGACTGAAGTTCTGGCGCAGCAGGTTCGCAAGCTCTGATACATATTCCTCACGTACCCGCTCTGCACCGTAGAGGTTGATGAACTGCACCGGCAGGTCCGGCAGCACTCCGGCATGGTCAATCAGTTCCTGATGGCTGGGCTGGGTGCCTTCCAGCAAAACTCCCACAGCCAGATCAGCGCTGACGGTGGCTTCAACGGTGCGGTCGGAATCGCTGTCGATGCTCATATCCCATTCGATTCCCGCATCATCCAGCGCCGCTGTCGCAACCGGACGGAAAATGCAATTCCGGCAAAACCCCAGCCGCAAAGGCTTTTGGCGCCAGGCAGATCCGTTCAGCGCGCCAACCCAACGCAAAGGCATATGGTGCAGGGTTTCGGCACCTTCGCCCGCACCCGATTCCGTAGTCACAATCAGATCGAAGCTTCCGCGTGCGAACTCTTCTTTCAAGTGCCGCGTGTTGGAAGTGACCAAGTTCACGCTGACCCGAGGAAAGCTGGCATTGAAACGCTTCAACACGCGCGGGATGAACGGATGAACGACGTCATGCGGTACGCCTAGCACGACCTCGCCCTCAAACGCCTGATCCGTCAACCGCCCGATTACCTCATCATTCAACGCAATCATCCGCCGTGCGTATGCCAGCAATTGCTCTCCGGACGCCGTTAGCGCGATGGTTCGACCGGATCGATCCAGTAATTCCAGCCCCAAAAGCTCTTCCAGCCGCTTGAGCTGCATAGAGACCGCAGATTGCGTGAGGTGAAGAAATCCAGCGGCACGCGTCACGCCCCCATGGTCAGCAACAGCTACGAAAGACCGCAATGTGGTGATGTCCAAATTTCGCATGTTCAAGATTCCTTATGAGACTCGTCATAAACATTCATTTCCAAAATATGTCAGACTGCTCCATATAGATCAAGGAAATTGATTGAAGCGCTAGGTTTCATCAAACAATCAGGAAAGGGCAATCATCATGACCCATATAGCCATCTCAGCTCATCGTCGCATCAAGCGTAAGGCGATTGGTGCTCGGATACTTGACCTGTTTAACCTCGCTCGTCAGCGGCGCGCCCTCGCCCAGCTTGATGATGATGCACTGAATGACATCGGCGTATCACGCAAAGACGCGCGTAACGAAGCAGAGCGCCCGTTCTGGGACGCGCCCGACAGCTGGCACAAACATCTGTATTAATTCGAAAATACCGGCGGCTTGAGGGATTTGGCGACCAAGCCGCCGGTTTTTTGGCGACAGTTGCAAAAATTGCCGACAGTTTTGCTGAGTTTCAGGCTTAAAACCCTTGAAACGAGGGCCACACTCTCCGATATTTACCGGGAAACCGGCTCGCATCCGTGGGCTGCGAACAGAATATTGAAGGGAGACCCCTATATGGCACAATTCGACACGATCCGGACGGCGTCCGGCGCGCGCGCTGCCGAGATAGACGAGGGCCTGCGCGCCCATATGAACAAAGTCTACGGCACGATGTCCGTAGGCATGCTGATCACATTTGCCGTGGCATGGGCGGTGGGCTCGAGCCCGCAACTGCTGTCGATCTTCCGTGATCCGGTCACGCTGAGCCCCAACATCCTGGGCTGGATCGTGATGTTTGCACCTTTGGCGATGGTGTTTGGCTTTGGCGCCGCCATCAACCGCCTCTCGGCGTCCGGCGCACAGCTGTTCTTTTATGCATTTGCAGCCGTGATGGGCCTGTCGCTGAGCTGGATTTTCGTAGCATTCACCGGCATCTCGATCGCGCAGGTATTCCTTGTGACTTCGATCGCGTTTGCAGGTCTTTCGCTGTACGGTTATGTGACCAAGAAAGACCTGTCCGGCATGGGCACCTTCCTGATGATGGGTGTGATTGGCCTGATCGTTGCGATGGTGATCAACATCTTCCTGCAATCACCAGCGATCATGTTCGCAGTGTCGATCCTGGGTGTGCTGATCTTTGCCGGCCTGACCGCCTATGACACGCAGAAGATCAAAACCACCTATCTGCAGATGGCTCATGCTGGCGATCAGGAATGGCTTGGCAAAGCGGCGATCATGGGTGCTTTGAACCTGTATCTGGACTTCATCAACATGTTCATGTTCCTGCTGCAACTCCTGGGCAACAGAGAATAAAACCGCTTCCAACAGAATACAGAAAGCCCCGCTTGGCACTTTGCTAAGCGGGGCTTTTTTTATGTTGCTCTTCAAAAGCCAATACCAAGCCTTGGTGAATTCGCATGATGTTCCGACCAGATTCTTTTTCCTCCACAAATTTTACACGCCCTCATAGCCGGATAGTCGCCCGTATTTACGCATAATTCTCATGCTCAATTCACCGATTCTCATCAAAGCTCGGCGAACAATGATCAGCCTGTAGTTACTGTAGCAGTCGGCAGTCATCCTTGTTGGCGCAACCCTAAATTTGCACCACTCTGAAAGCCGCGTTTGCAAGTTTGCATGTGCGTTCATCAGCGCCATTCGCCATTGGAACGTTCGTGTACTTGGTCGATCCAATCAAAGAATTTCATAATTTTGATTGCCGAAACCGGTTTCGGAGAAAACAAATAGAAGAATGATGACGAATCCAACTCTCCAGCAACCGCAGTCTCGCCCCCGGAGTCATTCTGGCCCCGGCAGGGTAAAACTGGATCAATTGGCCGATCATCTTGGGCTTTCTAAGAGCACGGTGTCCCGCGCCCTGAATGGATATACCGACATCTCGGAATCCACGAGAAAGCGCGTTGAAACCACGGCGCGAAAGATGGGCTATCGCCCACTCAGCCATGCGCAGGCGATACGAACCGGGCGGGTGCGCGCCATTGCCATGGTCATCAACAGCGAAGAACCAGACCGGCATAATCCATTTCTTCAGGATTTTCTGGCCGGAGCATGCGAAGCGGCGAGCGCATCCGACTGGACGATGACGATTTCTACGGCGAAGTCGGAAAAAGATATGCTTGATGTATTGGGGCGGCTTGTCGAAGAGCGCAAAGCCGATGGATTCATTCTGCCCCGGACCGAGGTCGACGATGCGAGGGTGAAATACCTGCAAGAGTTGAAGGTTCCCTTCATCATGTATGGCCGCACGGGGTATGGGCAGGCGGACTGGCAGGATGAGACATCCTGGTTCGACATTTCGGGTGAATCTGCAACCCGTGATGCGGTCGGTCGGCTCGTCGATTTTGGCCATACGCGTATCGGATATGTCGGTAGCGATCCGAAATTCAACTACAGCCATCTGCGCCGTGACGGTTATCTTGAAGGTCTCAAGATCGCGGCCTTGCCTGCCGATCCCGAGTTGATCCGGGAAGGTGCTCGTACGCGCGAGGAGGGTGCGGTTGAGGCACGCGCGCTTTTGACGCTGAATCACCCACCTACTGCAATAGTATTTGCAACGGATCTGGCTGCGCTGGGGTGTTACTCGGTCTGTACAGAACTGGGCCTCGAGGTCGGGCAAGATGTATCAATTCTGGGATATGACGGCATCCCTGAATGCCAATATGTCAGCCCTGGTCTAACCACGTTCAGCGTCGATTCTAAGCGGGCAGGAGAACGCCTTGCGACGATGCTGATCAGTCAGACTCGCGGTGAAGTGCCCGCAGATCTGCGTGAGATTGGTGAGGCCGTTCTGATCGAACGCAGTTCCGACGGGCCACCAAGCGTTACAGCCGAGGAACTGGCCCGAAAAATTCAACTTTCAAAAGATCATAACCGGGGAGGAAACCGACTATGAAACTTGCACCTTTAGCATCGCGAATGATGCTTGGAACATCACTTGCGCTAGTATTGGCGGCGACGTCAGCTCAGGCGGATACGATCCGCTTCTGGACCACCGAAGAACAGCCCGAGCGGCTGGCCAAGCAACAGGAAATGGCTGACCAGTTCAAGGCTGAAACCGGCACCACGGTCGAGGTTATCCCGGTCACCGAAAGTGATCTGGGTACACGCGCCACAGCAGCATTTGCCGCCGGAGACCTGCCAGATGTGGTCTATCATCCGCTGCAATATGCCCTGCCATGGGCTGAAGCGGGCATTCTGGACACCGAAGCCGCCACCGAAGTGATCGAAGAACTGGGCGCCGACACCTTCGCCCCCGGCGCGCTTGGTATGGCTGCGTTCAATGACGAAACCGCGTCGGTACCGGTCGATGGATGGACCCAAATGGTTGTCTACCGCAAAGACCTGTTTGATGAAGCGGGCCTTGAGGCCCCGAACTCATTCGCCAACGTCGTCGCTGCGCTGGAGCAGTTGCACAACCCGCCCGAGATGTACGGTTTCGTTGCTGCAACCAAAGTTGATGAAAACTTCATGAGTCAGGTTTTGGAGCATGTGTTCCTCGCCAATGGCGTGACCCCCGTTGGCGCGGACGGATTCCAGCCGCTGGATGAAGCCAAGACCATAGAGGTATTGGATTTCTACAAGGCGATCTCGAAAGCCTCGCCCCCGGGTGAGCTATTCTGGAAACAATCGCGCGAGCTGTATTTTGATGGCAAAGCAGCGATGATCATCTGGTCGCCCTTCATCCTTGACGAACTGGCCGGTCTGCGCGACAGCGCCCCGCCGACGATCAACGATGATCCGACCTCGCGCGATCTGGCCTCGAAGACTGGTATCGTCACTAACTTCTCGGGCCCATCGAACCCGGATGGCGCGGCTTGGGGTGACGTTCGTTACTTTGGCATCACCAACGACGCCGACACCGACGCGGCGATGGAGTTCGTGAAATTCGCCATGGACGACGGCTATACTCAAACACTGGCCATCGCACCCGAGGGCAAGTTCCCGGTCCGTCGCGGTAATGCTGACAACCCGACCGCGTTCTCGGAAGCATGGGCAGAGCTGCCTGTTGGCGTGGACCGCAAAGCCCCGTTGGGCGAGCTGTATGATCAGGCGATGATCGATGAGATCGTCGGCGGTCTGGACGTGGCGCAGCGCTGGGGCGTTGCTGAAGGCCAGCTGGCTTTGGCGTCCAAAATGATCAACAGCCAGGCAATTAACCGGGTCGTGCGCCAATATATCGACGATGAAATCGATGCCGCCGCTGCAGTGGCCGCAATGAACGACGAGCTCGCGAAGGTTCAGTAACCTTGTGACACATGCAGCGGCGATTACGCCGCTGCACCCAACCCTTCGAGGTATCCCATGTCTTCGGCCACCCCACCGACCGGAACCGGGGCGCTAGCCAAACGCGAGGCGCGTCTGGCCTGGACGCTGCTGGCTCCGACAGTGATCAGTGTATCGCTTGTGGTGATCCTGCCCTTGCTGGCGATCTTCTGGATCAGCTTCAAGCCCTTCACCCTGTCTGACCTTCGTCCGCCTGCACCTGTGGTGCGTGAAAGCTTGCGCGGATCTGGCGAGGATCTGCGGATTGAATACCGCGTCCGCAACTCAAGTCAGGACATCGCCGTTGTCGGCGTCACCCTGACAGATGTTCTACCGGACGGCGTGACGGCGCGCGAAGTTGCAAGTCCCTGTGTTCTGGACGGGCAAAACCTGTTCTGCGATTTCGGCACACTGGAAGGCGGTCAACGCGAACGCATCCGTATTCCGGTCACCTTGGACGGAGATCCGGACGCTTTCGAAGAGCTGCTCGAAGGATCAGAGCCCGGCGTGACCGGGAGCGGACCCAGCGTCCTGACCAACCTTGAATTCAGTCTGGAAAACTACGCCCGTGTCTTTGATGGAGACGAGTTCTGGGGCGTGCTGTGGGTTACGTTGTTCTACACCGTGGTCGGCACCATTGGAGCTTTGGTGATGGGCCTGTTTGCAGCCTTGTTGCTGAACAAAAGCTTCAAAGGACAAGGGTTCATACGCGGCCTCTATCTGTTCCCCTATGTGGCGCCGGTCATCGCTGTGGCCTTCACATGGGTCACCTTGTTCGACCCGTTCTCGGGTTCTGCCAACGCATTGTTGGTGCAGATGGGACTAAGCAGTGAACCGATCAACTTCTTCGGGGAACGCCCTTTGGCGCTTATCATGGTGACAGTGTTCGAGATCTGGCGCTATTTCCCGCTGTCGTTCCTGTTCATTCTGGCGCGGATGCAATCAATCGACTCCAGCATGTACGAAGCAGCAGATATGGATGGAGCCTCACCATTCCAGAAGTTCTGGCTGCTGAGCATCCCGCAACTGCTGGGCATCCTGTCGGTACTGTTCCTGCTGCGTTTCATTTGGACGTTCAACAAGTTCGACGACATCTTCCTGCTGACCGGCGGCAATGCCGGCACCCGTACTCTGACCGTAAATGTCTATGAACAGGCATTTGCGGTTTCGAACATCGGCGCAGGCGCAGCGGTGGCCGTTGTGATCCTGATGTGCCTGATTGCCTTTAGCTTCGTCTTCTTCCGCTTCATCAGCCGCGAGGAGGGTTTGTGATGCGCAAAGGGTATATAACCGCCCCGATTCTAGGCGCGCTCTGGCTGGTGGTGATCGCCACTACTGTCGCCATCACCATGTCATTCTCGACCGGGGCTGCGTTCCGGCCACAGGTCTTGCTCTGCTTGATATGGGGGGCTATTGCCGGTCTGGTGTATGTCCGCTTCTCGGCGCAACGCGCACCGGCCCGACTGGGTGTATCCGCCTTGTTAGGCCTGTCTTGCCTGACCGGAGTCGGGCCTGTCCTGATCGGCTCTGACACATCCCTGCAGGCAATACTGGTCACCGTCGTGGCGATGGCGGTCGTGATACACCTATCCGTTGCCGCAATCCTGAAAGAGACACCGTTCGGCGAGCTCACCCGCCACGAGTACGAAGAGGCCGTGATCCGGTTCTGCACGGGCTTTGGCTATATCTTCTTCACGGCGATCGTGATCATTCCGTTCTATGTGATGGTGATGACCAGCCTGAAGTCGCAACAGGCCCTGTTGCAGAACCCGCTGGATTTCTCGGTAGATCTATCACAAGGCACCGCGCTGTTTCGCAGCTATACCGAGCTGTTTCGCGATTTCAACTTCGGCACCTATCTTTGGACCTCGCTCTACGTCTCGGTCCTGACGGTCTTTATCACCCTGCTGTTCAGCGTCCCCGGAGCCTATGCCGTCGCGCGGTTCCGTTTCTCGGGGCAAAAGGCGTTCTCACGCTCGATCCTGCTGATCTACATGGTGCCGATGATCGTTCTGGCGCTGCCGATCTATATCGCGTTCTCGCTGACTGGCTTGCGCAACTCGATCCTTGGCATCGTGATGATCTACCCGGTCACGACGATCCCTGTCGCGCTGTACATGCTGCAAGGTTATTTCCGTGGCTTGCCGACTGAGGTGGAAGAGGCCGGTCTCATGGATGGGCTTTCGCGGCTGGCAGTGATTTGGAAGATTACGCTGCCGCTTAGCCTGCCTGCGCTGGCGTCGGTCTCGCTCTACGTCTTCATGATCGCTTGGAACGAGTTCCTGCTGGCCTTCATGCTGCTGGACGACCCTTCGAAATTTACCCTGACCCGAGGCGTCACGATGCTGAACTCCTCGGAAATTCCTCGACAGCATCTGATGGCCGGTGCGGTGATCGCCACCGTTCCGATCATGGCGCTGTTCCTGGGACTTGAACGTTTCATGACTAAGGGCCTGACTGCGGGGTCCGTCAAAGGATGACTGAGATGAACCAACATACAAACCCCGACCGCGAGGCGCGCAACATTCTGGTTGCCAATGATCGCGGCGGCTACACCATCCCGACCGAAGGGCTTTACCCCTATCAATGGAATTGGGACAGCGCGATTGCGGCGCTTGGTTTTGCCGAGTTCGACATTGATCGAGCCTGGGTGGAACTTGAAACACTGTTCTCGGGCCAGTGGGATGATGGAATGGTGCCGCATATCCTGTTCCACAAACAGGATGACGGATATTACCCCGGCCCGGATGTCTGGGGTGGCCACGGGCCGATCCCATCCTCAGGCATCATTCAGCCCCCGGTGGCTGCAACTGTGGCGCGGAAGATCTGGGAAAAAGATGGCGATGCAGGCGCGGACCGCGTTCGCGCGCTTTTCCCATCTCTGCTGGCGTGGCATCGCTGGATCATGAGATGGCGACTCGACGAACACGGCGCGGTCTGCACCACGCATCCGTGGGAAGCTGGTCGCGACAATGCACCGGACTGGGACAAAGCAATGGAGGGCGTAGATCCCACAGGTGTCGGAGACTACCAGCGCCGTGACACAAGCCACGTCAACAGTGCAGATCGACCGACCAAATACGACTATGACCGCTATATCAAATTGGTTCAGATCGGCTGCCAGGCCGACTGGGATCAACAGAAGTTGCTGAGCCTGAATCCCTTCCGAGTCGCAGATCCGACGATGACATTTATCGCTCTGCGCGCCGCACGCGATCTGCAGGAGATCAGCGAAAGGCTTGGAATTGATGCGGATGGACTAAGTAGCGACATTCAAAGGCTCGAAGCGGGCGCGCGATCTTTGTGGAACGAAACGCTGAGCTCGTTCGACTCGCGTGATGCGCTGACTGGTGATTGGGCCGGAAGCATCTCTAACGCGTCGTATCTTTGCTGGTTTGGGGGGCTTGATTCACAGCACATGCTGGAGCGCCTGCAGGCGACGCTTGCAAAAGTACCCTTTCCAGTTCCCAGCTATGACCCCGCGATGCCCAACTTCGACCAACGCAGGTACTGGAGGGGTCCCACTTGGGGGTTCATGAATATGCTGATCGGGTTTGGATTGGCGGATATGGGGCACCTGGAAGAAGCCGAGGCACTGCGCCAGAAAACGTCGCAGCTGATCGCAACGAACGGCTTCGCTGAATACTACGATCCACTGACCGGCAGCCCTGCCGGAGGGAATTCATTCACCTGGACAGCCGCAGTTTGGCTGCATTGGGCAGGGAGGAACTAATGGGCAGCATCGAACTAAAATCCGTCGAAAAGTGGTTTGGCTCGGCCCAGGTCATCAAAGGCGTTGACCTAATGATTGATGAAGGTGAATTCATCGTCTTCGTCGGTCCATCGGGCTGTGGAAAATCCACCCTGCTTCGCATGATCGGTGGGCTTGAAGATATCTCGCGCGGATCGCTACTAATCAACGGCAATGATGTCACGGATCACCCACCCTCCAAGCGGGGTCTGACGATGGTGTTCCAGTCCTATGCGCTTTATCCCCACTTGACAGTCGCCGAAAATATGGGGTTCTCACTTAAGGTCGCGGGTGTTCCGAAGGCCGAGATAGCAGAGCAGGTCAATAAAGCCGCCGAGGTTCTCAAGCTGGGACCTTTTCTGGAACGTCGCCCCAAGGACCTGTCCGGTGGACAGCGGCAGCGCGTTGCAATTGGTCGTTCTATCGTGCGCGACCCGACGGCGTTTCTGTTCGATGAACCGCTCTCGAATCTTGATGCAGCGCTTCGTGTCGAAATGCGTTACGAAATCGCGAAACTTCATCAGAACCTAAAGCGCACAATGATCTACGTGACGCACGATCAGGTTGAAGCGATGACATTGGCCGACCGCATCGTCGTGCTTGAGTACGGCAAGATCGCGCAAGTCGGCACACCCCGCGAACTTTACGAACGCCCTGCCAATCTGTTTGTCGCACAGTTCATTGGCAGCCCCAAAATGAACATATTGCCGTGCACGACTCAGAACGATGGCTACACTCTGGAACATGGCAGAGGCGGCGACTTCGCGCGCTCGGGTGTAGCAAGCAAACTCGGCATTCGCCCCGAACACATCGATGTTGTGTCATCGGGCGATGGGCAATGTGATGGCATCATCGAGGTGATTGAGTATCTGGGGGCAGATACCTTCCTGATCGTGGATTGCGGCGCCGAAGAGAAGGTTACCGTGCGCCTGAACGGGGACACCGCTCTAAAGCCTGGGGCAAAGATCGGCCTGCATTTTCCCACCGACAAACTTCATTTCTTTGACGAGAATGGGCAGGCATTGGTAGAGCAATGAACGTTGCTTCCTATCAGTTGAGGTTAAACAGTTCTGCTGATCGGGTCTGAGTTTCACCACTGATTATTCTTTGGCGGTGGGGTGAAATAGAGAACACGCACAGCGCTTGCTTGGATGCCAACGGATGGCGGGGGCCTCGGAACTCGCGTGATCATCGCCCGGTGTGTCACATGGATTGAATGACCGGTGCTGGGTTTGAGCCCTTGTTCAGTGCCTCGTAAGACTTGCAGAAACACTGAAACTAGAAAGCCCCCGCCAATGGCGGGGGCTTTTACTTAGATTGTGTAAGCTAAATTAACGGCAGTTCAGTGGCACTGCAAAACCCGAACTGCGCTCGGACGAACCTTTGCGGTATACATCACCCGCGGGCAAACATCCGGTAAAGCGTTCCGTTTGAGCGCCAAAGGCCGAGCCCACCGATGTATCAACTTTGGTGGAGTTGTTTTCCGTACGCAGGACGCCGAACAACTGACCGTTTACACTGACATTGCTCAGGTACAGATTGGTATCACTGCCAGTGAGCTGAACTGAATTCGCATCTGAGCGACCGCCATTATCGATTGCGACACCCGCGATCTTTTCAAGCTCGGCTTTGTCCGATGTAACCTGGACCGTTGGTAGCTTGGCCAGTTCCGCCGGGATGTTGGTTTCTGGCGGCAAAAAGGCTACGGCGCCTTTCACATCCGACACTGTGCGCGGTTCACCATCAATCCCGGTGAAACCAACACCTTCGCGGTTAAAGGGGTCTTCGCAGGCTGACAATGTCAGAACAGCAAGAGCGGGCAACAAGATTTTTTTCATGGCGGTCAACATTTTGGAAAGGGTTGCTGAAGCGTAGCGGCAGGGGATTAGAAAAAGCAAGCCGCTGAGATTCAGAACACCCAAACCTCTGATGCGCCCCTGCAACGCCCCTGCTTGGTTTAGGCCGACCAAGAGATACCCCAAAACAATACAAAAAAGGACCCTGCATGGCAGAGTCCTTCTTCAAAAAGTATGTCAGAGGGCAGATTACTTGATCTTGCCTTCTTTGTACTCGACATGCTTCCGAGCGACCGGATCGTATTTACGAATGGTCATTTTCTCGGTCATGGTGCGCGCGTTCTTCTTGGTCACGTAGAAGTGGCCCGTGCCCGCGGTCGAGTTCAGACGGATCTTGATTGTCGTCGGCTTCGCCATGGTTATCTCCTGCGTCCGAAAAGGCAGGGGCCTTTCGGTTGAATCCTTATGAGCGTGCGCTTTTAACCGCTCATGCGCCCAAGTCAACCGGATTCGCCGCGTTAGGGGAACAATTCCTGACACGGCTTCAAGAGCAGTCGATTTGGAGCGCTCACGATTCTGTGATAGTGTCGCCGGAACCTTCGAAGCCCGTTTTACGGACTTAGGTAATACCGTGCCGGATGTAAATTCCGGCAGACAACACCGCTCACAACTATAGCAACGCCCGGCTGTCTATTTGGCCGGGTCTTTTCCGGTTTGCGCGCAATCCTGCACGCGACACGGCCAGGGAGTCGGCCGCTTTTAGCGCTCCGAATAAACTGCAACCAAGGGAGAGAAATATGCCTGTTTTCATTACCTATGCGTCTTATTCGCAAGATGGGGTCAAAGGAATGTTGGCAAAACCGGAAGATCGCACCGGTCCCGTCAAGTCCTTGCTTGAGAAATCAGGCGGCAGACTGATCTCATTTTATATAACCACCGGAGGCAATGATGTCGTCGTTATCAGCGAACTGCCTGAAGGCAGTGATGCTGTGGCAATTGGCATGGCCGTCGCGGGCACGGGTGCGGTTTCGAGGATCGAGACCGTTCGCGCATGGTCGGCGCAGGAATTTGTTGCCGTCGCCGAAAAAGCTGCAGCACTTGGCGGCACCTACACACCTCCGGGCGGTTAACAGGAGACGCGCGGAGGGCCTGTAAGCCGGATCCTGTTCCAGGGTTGCCCCCTTCGATGACCATTCCTCTAGGCCGTGCATTGCTGCGCGGCTCGAGCTGCCAACCCGGTCCCTCTCGGCCAAGGCGTGCCTAGCGGCGGTATCGGTTTGCACCGACCGGCCCGCGCGGGGACCCTATTCGGCATTGCTCCCGGTGGGGCTTGCCGTGCCGCCACTGTTGCCAGCGGCGCGGTGGGCTCTTACCCCACCGTTTCACCCTTGCCACACGTGTGTGGCGGTCTGATTTCTGTGGCGCTTTCCGTCGGGTTTCCCCGCCCGGGCGTTACCCGGCACCGTTGCCTTGTGGAGTCCGGACTTTCCTCTCGGGCCTAACGACCCCAGCGGCCATCCGGCCCTCCGCGCGTGGGTTGGGTAGGCTCTGTGCGTGATGGCGTCAAGAGGGGTTGGGGTGGTGAAGGGGCCAGCCCCTTCTTGGCCTACGGCCAATTCATCCCCGAGATATTTTTGGCCAGATGAAGGGCGGATCAGGTCGATTTTGGGAGCGGACAGAGGGCTATGAGATCATCGAGGTGCAAGGGGCCTGAGGCCCACGGGCGATAGCGCAGGCGTGTGGAATTTAGGAGCGTCTTCTCGTCGCTTGTCGCTGTGTAGCCCCGGTTCTGCGCCAGCTCGCGGAAGTTGACGTTCGGTTCGAGGGCAGTACCACGCCGAGCGGCAAGGCGCTGGTGTTCCAACCTTTGCCAGTCGAACCGGGGGCCGGGGTCGGACTTGCGGCCCGGTGCCATGTCGGAATGCCCGATCACACCCTCTGGCGCGATGGTCCAACGCTGCATGAGTTCGGGCAAAAGCTGTTCCAATACACGCATTTGGGGTTCGGCAAACGGGTGATCTCCGCCATTGTCCAGCTCGATCCCGATCGAGCGGGAGTTTATGTCGGCTTGCCCTTGCCACTCCCCCGCCCCGGCGTGCCAAGCGCGATCTTCCTCTCGGACAAGCTGCCATAGCGCACCGTCACGACCGATCAGGTAGTGGGCGGAGACCTCGGGACCCGGATCGCAGAGACGTTCAAGCGCGGCAGCAGCGCTCTCCATTGCAGTGTAGTGCAGCACGATCAGCTCGGGTGACAGCCCATCCCGGCGGGGGCCGAAATTGGGCGATGGGTGCCAGATGGGGGAGAGCTTAGTTGTTGACGGCACTGCGGAACGGGCTGGGGTCCCAGCCGCAGGCGTAACCGTCGCCGTCCGGATCCAGCCCTTTGCGGTCACGCAGGGGGCCTCCATTCGACAGAAACTCAATCTGCGCCTGATCAGGAGAGGCGAACTGAGCGCAGTTGCGCTGTGCCTTGGCCTGCAGGTTAAATCCGGCTCGGCTGTACAACTGGGTACCGATGGGGTTCGAAGTGCTCAGGGCGTATTGCACGATATTGGGTTGCCCGTCAGAGCCACGCTCGGGCACGGCAGTAGGGGCGACGACCTCGTAAGACTGCCGATTATGTTCGATACGAGCGGCGTCGGCATCGATACTGCGACGGTTTGAGACAGCCTCAAAATCCTGTTCATCAGAGATACTTGGGTTGTTTGTTGCAATCAGAGGCGCGACGCGCGTCTCTTGACCCGACGTATTCGCCAAGGCAATGGCCGTCTGGTTGGCGATGTCAGAGGCGTCGCCTGTTGGTACGGCACCAACAGCCCCCTGCGCCGAGAGCGGCTGCTCTGAAACCGCCTCGGGTGGCGCAAGCGGATTACCGGCCAGACCCTGGCCGGCCAGTTCGGCCTCGCGCTGCGCCTGATATTCCGGCGTATTGAAACCGGTACCCGAAACAGGGGTAACGGTATCACATGCCGCGATCAACCCAAGGGCCGGGATCAGAAGCAATTTGCGCATTTGGCTGCTCCGGTTCTTTATTGCCGTGTCAGGATTGAGGATTACCACCATTTTCCGGGCTTGGCCACAAACCCAGCCGCGCTCTCTAGCGCGTAGGCGGTGTTGAGCAGATCGCCTTCCTCCCACGGACGGCCGATCAGCTGCAGACCCAACGGAAGGCCCTGTTTGTCCAGACCAGCAGGAACCGAAATACCGGGCAGGCCAGCGAGGTTCACTGTCACGGTGAACACATCGTTCAGGTACATCTGAACAGGATCAGCCTCGGTCATCTCGCCCAGACCGAACGAGGCCGACGGCGTTGCCGGGGTCAGGATCGCATCAACGCCTGCGGCAAAGACATCTTCGAAGTCCTTCTTGATCAGGGTGCGGACCTTGCGGGCGCGGTTGTAGTAGGCGTCATAGAAGCCTGCAGACAGCACGTAGGTGCCGATCATCACCCGGCGCTGGACCTCATGACCGAAGCCTTCGGCGCGGGTCTTTTCGTACATCTCGGTGATGCCATCGCCCTGAGCCAGCTGTGCACGGCGGCCATAACGGACACCGTCATAGCGGGCGAGGTTCGACGACGCCTCGGCAGGAGCAATCACGTAATAGGCAGGCAGCGCGTATTTAGTATGCGGCAGCGAGATATCGACGATTTCGGCGCCTGCGTCTTTCAGCATAGCGGTGCCATCGGCCCAAAGCTTTTCAATCTCGGCAGGCATGCCGTCCATGCGGTATTCCTTCGGGATACCGATTTTCTTGCCTTTGATATCGCCGGTCAACATCGCCTCGAAATTTGGCACGGCCAGCTCGGCGCTGGTGGAATCCTTGGGGTCATGACCGCACATGGTTTCCAGCATGATCGCTGCGTCACGGACGTTCTTGGTCATCGGTCCAGCCTGATCCAACGAAGACGCAAAGGCCACAATGCCCCAGCGCGAGCAACGACCATAGGTTGGCTTGATGCCGGTGATGCCGACAAAAGCAGCAGGCTGGCGGATCGAACCGCCGGTATCGGTACCGGTCGCGGCCAGACACAGGTCAGCCGAGACAGCCGAGGCTGAGCCACCGGACGAGCCGCCGGGTGTCAGCTGTGCATCGTCATTGCCGCGCCGCCACGGGCTGACCGCATTGCCGTAAACGGATGTTTCATTAGACGAACCCATCGCGAACTCGTCCATGTTCAGCTTGCCCAGCATCACAGCACCAGCATCCGCCAATTGTTGCGACACGGTGGATTCGTATTCGGGCTTGAACCCCTCGAGAATTTTCGAGGCCGCTTGCGAGGGCACGCCCTTAGTGCAAAACAGGTCCTTGATACCGATCGGCAGGCCGCACATCGAAGGCGCGTCGCCGCCTTTGATCCGCTCGTCCGCCGCCGTGGCGCGCTCCAACGCGATCTCGGGCGTCTTGTGGACAAACGCGTTCAGCGCGTCGGCTTCGTCAATGGCCTTGAGGCAGGCCTCGGTCAGTTCGACCGAGGTCACTTCTTTGGCACGCAGCGCATCGCGGGCCTCGGCCAGGCCCAGTTTGTTCAGTTCGCTCATGACTTACTCCACAACTTTTGGAACAGCGAAGAACCCTTCGCGCGCATCGGGGGCGTTGGATAGGACCTTGTCCTGCTGGTTTCCATCGGTGACCACGTCCTGACGACGCTTCAGGCGCATCGGCTCGACCGAGACCATCGGCTCGACGCCTTCGACATCCACTTCGTTCAGTTGCTCGATAAACCCGAGGATATTGTTGAACTCGGACGCCAGCGCAGGCAGCGCATCATCCTCGACCTTGATCCGGGCCAGTTTGGCCACCTTGGCGGCGGTGCTTTGGTCAATCGACATCGGAAACCCTCATCTACGTTAGGGGGCGTTTACCTGCCTGCCGCAACACTCGCAAGAGCGACAGGCGGCAGACGCGGATTCAAACCCAATATCGCCAGCTGCCATGCATATTTGAATGGCTGATATGCAAATAAGTAAACCGATTAGTTCAGTTTTGCCATTGAAAAAATGAACCGAACAGTTCACCTCAATATCGTGACGCAACGAGAAATCGGAGACACCTCATGAAAACCCTTCTTCCCGCCTTCATATTGTCC
The DNA here is from genome assembly GCF_056542025.1 of Ruegeria sp. AF2. Lineage (NCBI taxonomy): Bacteria > Pseudomonadati > Pseudomonadota > Alphaproteobacteria > Rhodobacterales > Roseobacteraceae > Ruegeria > Ruegeria sp. AF2. The sequence goes on from NZ_JBQFZC010000003.1 coordinate 243,206, forward strand.
GCTCTGGTTCTGACCTCGCCCGCCCTGGCTTTGGGTATCGATATGAACAATCTGACCCGAAACCTTAGCTTCCCCGCGCCTGTTTCGGAGCCCGTGACGAGGGACCACACCCAGGCAGGCAAATAACCCTGACCTGCGCGCCGGATCGGTACGCCCCCTCCCGATCCGGCGCTTTTTACAATTGACTGCTGCACCCATTCCAACAACTCGTTAGCATGGTCTTGGATCAAACGCCGAACCACCCGTCAGGTGCAGTTCAGGCGAGCTAACGGAGCAGAGAATGAGCACACGCAAGCAAACCGTTCTGGACGCAATTGACGCAGCAAATGCGCAAGACCCTAATATAGAGGACGGCCAGCCGGTCGAGCTGCTTTATGGCCAACGCATGAGCACCGAGCTGGATCGGCTATTTCCCGATGCGTCGGATGCTTTACAGATCGCCGCACGTGGTCAGCATGTCGAACGCTGGAAGCTAAAGCGCACTGAATACCCCGAAGGACGTGCAGGGTATCTGGCCTGGAGGAAGGCGCAAGGCGTATATCACGCTGACGTTGTGCAAGGATTCATGGAACAGGCTGAATATGGTGCGGACGATATAGAAGCCGTCGGGCAAATGCTGCGCAAACAGGGGATCAAGCGCAATGCCGAGGTACAGGCGCTTGAGGACGTGATCTGTTTCGTTTTTCTGAAATGGTACTTTGAACCTTTTGCCGCCAAGCACTCTGCCGAAAAAATCCAGCGCATTGTTGAAAAAACGGCTTTCAAGATGTCAGCCGAAGGCCGCGCGCGCGTATTGGCTGAATTTGATCTGCCCGAGGCTTTGGCTGCTGCGTTCAGGGACTAACCAATCAGGATGATGCTTAGGTAGTTCTGATCAATGTCCTGATCCTGCAGCCACCGCAGCTCCAGCAGATGGATTTCGGATCGCCCGCAGATAAACCTCAATCATCCAGCCCAACATAACCGCATTCAGAATGTGCCACATAAAATGCGTCCCCGTTGGCAGATACCCGCAAATTGGAGTGTCCAGTGATCGAAAGGTGATCGAGCTGATCAGGACAGTTGCTCCTATTGTCAGCCCACGCGCAGTGTCCGGGGCTTTCCGGCGCAACAGGACCGCATAAATCAGAATCAATAGAGGAACTGGGGCGTATGCCGCCGAGCCACCAAGCCCAGGCACCAACTGGAATAGCGGGATCGTCAGCGCCACGTATGGAAAGAACAGCGCGGTCAAACCCAGCGCGTATCTGTTGCTCAGCCGCCAGACATCGCGATTCACCGCGTAGATGTAGACGAGGATGTACAGCAGAATTGGCGTCACATCCAAGATCGCCGCCCAAACCTGCGCATGTGTATGGAACAGATAGCTGCCAATTCCGATCATCGCCAATATGACAACCAAAGCCATCGCCAAAGGTGCGCCCTGCCCGCGCGCCCTTTGCCACATCACAAATGCAGCAATAAGAAAGGCCGCATTGGTAATCGCGTTTATCGGCTCGGCCCAATACGCGGGTGAGAGCCGCTCACAATATCCATCAACATACTGCGTCCAATCCATAGATTTTTACATAGCCGATGCTAGGCTAACTCCAAGCGGAAAATGGGAGGATTCTTCATGGATATCATTTGGCTGGGACATGGCAGCTTTCGCATCGAAACAGCAGGACAAGTTCTGTTGATCGATCCCTGGCTGACGGGCAACCCATCTTTGCCCGAAGATCAGCACGACGCAGCCGTTGCGGGCGCGACGCATATCCTGCTGACTCATACTCATTTCGATCATGTCGTCGATGTGCTGCCGCTGGCCAAACATCTAAACGTGCCCGTGGTCGGGCAATACGACCTGATGGGCTACTGGGCCGAGGCTGAAGGCATTGAAACGGTCGGATTCAACAAAGGTGGCACGGTTGACCTAAACGGTATCAAATTAACGATGGTGCCTGCCTCGCACAGCTCGACCTTCTCGACACCTGATGGTCTGCGTACGGGTGGAACCGAGGTCGGCTATATGATCGCGTCCGAGGACCGTATGCTCTATTTCTCTGGCGATACCGACATTATGGCCGACATGGAGTGGATGGGTAATTATTATAAACCCGATATCGGCATCCTTTCGGCAGGTGGCCACTTTACCATGGACATGAAGGGCACTGCCTATGCTGCCAAGCGGTATTTCAATTTCAAGACAGTGATCCCGTGCCATTACAAGACCTTTCCGATCCTTGCACAATCGGCTCAGGAACTGGCTGACGAGTTGCCCGGTGTCGATGTGATCGAGCCCGAGGTCATGCGGGCGATTTCTCTCTGATGCCCGCGTCGGATTTCAGCGCGCAGGAATACGCTGACCGCATTCACAAGACCCGTTCTGCGATGGATCAACAGGGTATCGAGACCTTGTTGATCACGGACCCATCGAACATGGCGTGGCTCACAGGTTATGACGGTTGGAGCTTTTACGTACCGCAGATGGTCATCCTGCCCGCCAGCGGATCGCCTCTTTGGTGGGGCAGAACGCAGGACAAAGCGGGGGCTGCGCAGACCACCTGGTTGGACCAGATGGACCTGCTGGATTGGCCTGAAGAGCATGTGCAACACCCGGACCACCACCCGGTCGACGCCCTTGTGTTGGCATTGCGGGATCGCGGCTGGACCTCTGGTATCGGCGTGGAGATGGATAACTATTATTACTCAGCCACCAGCCACCGCATCCTCGAACGCGCCTTCGGTGCATTGATTGATGCCACAGGGCTTGTGAATTGGAAGCGCGCCGTAAAAAGCGATGCCGAGATCGCAATGATGCGCAAGGCGGGTCAGCTGACCGCACATATGCACGGTGTTCTGCGTGATGCATATCAGGAAGGAATGCCCAAAAACCAACTTGTCGCAGAAGTGCAGGCGGCAGGCATCGCCGGACTGCCCGGCCTAGCCGGAGATTACCCTGCTATCGTACCGATTGCACCCTCCGGTCGTGAGGCTTCTGCCTCGCACATTACTTGGAACGACCGACCTCTGGCGCGGGATGAGGCGACCTATTTCGAAATCTCCGGCTGCTATCGACGCTATCACTGCCCCGCCAGTCGCAGCCTGTTTCTGGGTGATCCCCCGGATGATATCCGCCGGGCCGAAGCCGCCGTTCTAATCGCTATCGACGACACAATGACCGCCGCACGCCCTGGCATCACCTGCGAAGAGGTCGCGGCTTGTGTCTATGACAGTTTCGCCCGCGCGGGGTATGTCAAAGCCAACCGCACCGGCTATCCCATCGGGCTCAGCTATCCGCCCGACTGGGGCGAGCGCACCATGAGCCTGCGACCCGGTGACACGACGGAATTGCAAGAGAATATGACCTTTCACCTAATGCCCGGCCTCTGGACCCCAGACTGGGGACTGGCGATTACCGAAAGCTTTGTGGTGACGTCAGATGGGGGCAAGCCCCTGGCTGATATCCCACGTGAGATGGTCGTAAAAACTTAACCGCGCTGCGTCGCGAAGAAGCGTTTCAGCAGCGCGGCAGCCTCTTCGGCGGCAATGCCGTCATAGACTTCGGGTCGATGGTGGGCCTGTGGGTGCGAAAACACCCGCGCGCCATGCGCGACACCGCCAGATTTCGGATCGGAAGCGCCGTAGTAGATGCGCCGGATGCGTGCTGCGGCCAGCGCTGCGGCGCACATGGCACAAGGCTCAAGGGTTACGTAAAGGTCATGATCGGGTAAACGCTCGGACCCGGCCGCGGCACATGCGGCGCGCAGAGCCAGAATCTCAGCATGGGCAGTGGGGTCATTCAACTCGCGGGTGCGGTTCCCATCTGCGGCCACCACCTGCCCGTCGGGCGCGACGATCACCGCGCCGACCGGCACTTCACCTCGATCTGCTGCCGCCTGTGCCTGTTCCAGCGCCTGTTTCATGTGGGATCTGAACTTCATGCCTCTGACTGCCTCAGAAACCCGTCTTTCGCAAGCCGCCGGGATGGGTTATGGCCGGAGGATGACCAATACCCCTCCTCCCGGCGACCGGATCGCCAAAGTGCTGGCCCGCGCCGGTGTCGCCTCGCGCCGCGAAGCTGAACGCATGATCGAAGCCGGACGTGTGACCGTGAATGGCAAAGCGATCAACAGCCCTGCGCTGAACGTAACCGCCAAGGACAGGATTACCGTCGATGGCAAACCAGTATCCGAGCCCGAGCCATCACGCCTGTGGCTCTATCACAAGCCACCGGGACTGGTGACGACGGCGCGTGACGAAAAAGGCCGCAAGACGATTTTTGACGACCTGCCCGAGGATATGCCCCGGGTCATGAGCGTCGGGCGACTCGATCTGAACTCGGAAGGATTGCTACTGCTGACTAATGATGGCGGCATCAAGCGCAAGCTGGAACTACCCTCAACTGGATGGCTACGCAAATACCGGGTGCGGGTAAATGGACGCCCCAAAGACGAGGATTTCGAACCGCTGCGCAAAGGCCTGGTAATCGATGGTGAGCGGTTTCAACCCATGACCGTGACACTGGACCGTCAACAGGGCGCGAACGCTTGGCTGACCATCGGCCTGCGCGAAGGCAAGAATCGCGAAATCCGCCGCGCTATCGAAGATATCGGTTATGTGGTGAACAGGCTTTTGCGGGTTTCTTACGGCCCATTCCAACTGGGCAACCTGAAACCCGGCGAGGTTGAAGAAATCCGCCGCCGTGTCATGCGCGACCAACTGGGGCTGGATGCTGAGGATAGCGGAATACCCCCGGCCAAACGCCCTGCTCAACCGCAGCGCAAAAGACCAGCAATCGGCAAGAAACCTCGCAAGTGACGCGGGTTATTCAACCTTCCCCCTAGCGCCAAGCCCTCGTATCGCCTAAATTTTCCCTGATGGTCACAGTTGGGGGGCGCCATGTCCGGGACCGGAGTACAAAAATTGGCCTATGCGGCCCTGTTGGTGCTGTTGTTCGGCGTCTGCACCGGTCTGTTGGGGGGCCTGTAGCGAAATGGCCAAACGGTACGGCGGCAAATTCAGCCCAGAAGGCGATGTTTCCTCGCAGGATCAGCCATCGCGTGGCCAATTCGATGGTGCCCGTGTCGAACCGGCAGGTGCACGCGCGAACATCCTGTTTGTCCCGGCGATACCACTGGTGTTTCTGTCTCTGAACGATGGCGCGATCGGAATGACCATAGGCCTGGTTGCGGCGGGGCTACTGACCGCTGCCGCGTTTCTGCTGCGCGAAGGTTTAAGGGCCGAATCCGCTTACAACGCCCGCCGCACCGCACGCAGACCTGCGTTTCCCCGCAAGATATTTTCCAGCGTTCTGACCGGTTTGGGGGCGGCGCTAGCCTCATACCGGACCGAATTTCTGGACGCCGAAACAGCATCACAGGTAAGCCTGCTGGCCCCCATCCTGTTTGGCGCCGCTGCAACGGTTCTACATTCGGTTTCCTTCGGCCTCGACCCAATGAAGGACAAAGGAATGGAGGGTGTCGACACCTTCCAGCAGGACCGTGTCGCACGCGTGGTCGAGGACGCCGAAACCCATCTGACCCAAATGACAGATGCAATAAAACGCGCAGGTGACCGCCGGATCGAAGCGCGGGTCGAACGCTTTCAGGATACAGCCCGCGATCTGTTTCGCACGGTCGAGGAAGACCCGCGCGATCTGGCTGGTGCCCGAAAATACCTGACGGTTTATTTGCAGGGCGCGCGCGATGCGACGGTGAAGTTTTCGGACGTCTATGCACGGACGCGTGATGCGCAGGCGTTGGCGGACTATTCGGCGTTGCTGGACGATCTTGAACAGAATTTCGCGGCGCGGACGCGAAAGATGCTATTGGATGACCGCAGTGATCTGACGGTTGAAATTGATGTGCTGCGCGACCGGCTGCAGCGCGAAGGCGTCCGGTTGGACTGACCGGCTTTTATGTAAGCGAGGATTACCCCATGTCCGATGAGATTAAAAACAAGGCAGTCGAGGCTGAAACGCTGGTGCAGGAAGTCACCGCCGTAGCCCTCCCCGAGCCGCAGGCCGAGATTGTCCCGTTGGAAGAGGCCGACGAACCAGTTGGTGCCGAGATCCGCAAGCGGATGGGTGAGATCGATATGGGCGACACAAACTCGATCGTCTCGTTCGGATCATCCGCACAGGCGGAATTGCAAGAGATCAGTCAGGCGATGCTGGCCGATGTCCGCAACAAGGATGTGGGCCCGGCGGGTGACAGCCTTCGCAACATCGTAACAACGATCCGCGGATTTTCAGTCAGCGAACTGGATGTGCGTCGCGAGCGTAGCTGGTGGGAAAAACTGCTGGGCCGTGCTGCGCCCTTCGCCAAATTCACAGCGCAGTATGAAGACGTTCAAAGCCAGATCGACCGGATTACTGATGATCTTCTGGGGCATGAGCATACACTGCTGAAAGATATCAAGTCTTTGGATCTGCTGTACGAAAAAACGCTGGAGTTCTACGACGAACTCGCACTGTACATCGCAGCGGGAGAGGAGAAGCTGACCGAGCTGGACAGCCACGACATTCCTGAAAAAGAGGCCGAGGTTCAGGCCGCGCCCGAAGACCAACAGGTGATGAAAGCGCAGGAATTGCGCGACTTGCGTGCCGCGCGCGATGATCTGGAACGCCGGGTCCACGACCTGAAGCTTACCCGTCAGGTGACGATGCAATCGCTGCCCTCCATCCGTCTGGTGCAGGAAAATGACAAGTCGCTGGTGACCAAGATCAACTCGACCCTCGTCAACACAGTACCGCTCTGGGAAACCCAGCTGGCACAAGCTGTCACCATACAGCGCAGTGCCGAGGCCGCCGCTGCCGTACGTGATGCCAATGATCTGACCAATGAATTGCTGACTTCGAACGCCGCCAACTTGCGCGAATCCAACAAAATGATCCGCGAAGAGATGGAACGCGGTGTCTTTGACATCGAAGCCGTCAAACAAGCCAACGCAGATCTGATCGGCACCATTAATGAAAGCCTCGCCATTGCCGACGAAGGCAAAGCCAAGCGTGCCGCCGCTGAGGAAGAGCTTGAGAAGATGGAAGCCGAGCTGCGCGACACACTCGCATCGGCCAAGGCGCGACAGGACGGGATCGGCGACAATGCCGGAACGGCTGTTCCCGGATAATGGAAACAGCGGGCGTGCGGCCATTTCATCGCGCTAAGATTGCAGTATTGGGCTTGTCGCTGCTGGCATTTGCTGGCTGCGATGAGGCATTGACGACGACGATCGCTCCTGAACCTCAACCTGCCCAGCCGCAAGGCCTGAGCAATGCATATCAAGCGCCCTCACCAGCGAGCCTTGATCTCGCGCGATACTATGAAAGCGTACAAAACAACTTGCTGACGCGCGGGTTGCTGAGAACCGATGGCGGTGGCCCTGATACGCCCTATGATGCCGATGATCTGGCTCGGAACTTTGAGACCATAGCGTTTTATAATGAATATCCGGGGCAAGCCGTTGCCAGCGGCAGCAGTCGCACCAGCCGACAGCTTAGTCGCTGGTCGTCGCCGGTTCGCATAAAGCCCGAGTTTGGTCCATCGGTTGCACCTGAAGTCCGCCTGCAAGAGGCCGCCCGAATTGACGCCTACGCCAACCGCTTGTCGCGGCTCACTGGACACCCGGTCTCAACCACCACCCGGAATGCAAATTTCCACGTCTTCGTGGCGGGTGAAGATGATACCGCTTATGTGCAAGCCCGGCTGCGACAACTGATCCCGGGCATAGGGCAGGCACAACTTGACCTCTTCGACAAACTGCCACGCTCTTTCTATTGCTTTGTATTCGCTTCGGCGTCGAACAGCGCGCCACAGACATATACCCGGGCTGTTGCCCTGATCCGGGCGGAACATCCCGATCTGGTGCGCCTGAGTTGCGTCCACGAAGAGATCGCTCAGGGATTGGGGCTGCCGAATGACAGCCCGTCTGCCCGGCCATCAATCTTCAACGATGACGACGAGTTCGCCCTGCTCACAAGCCATGATGAAAAACTACTAACCATTCTATACGACCCGCGCCTCAAGCCAGGCATGACAGCTGACGAAGCGCGGCCAGTGGTCCGTATCATTGCACGCGAATTGATGGGGCAGTCGCTCTGACCCCGAAGACAGGAGAAATCCAATGGGAATTTTTGATTTTCTGACCGGTGAATTCATAGATGTCATCCACTGGGTCGACGATACGCGCGACACCATGGTCTGGCGGTTCGAGCGTGAAGGACACGAGATCAAATACGGCGCCAAGCTGACCGTGCGCGAAGGTCAAGCGGCGGTCTTTGTGCATGAGGGGCAGTTGGCGGATGTCTTCACCCCAGGTCTCTACATGCTTGAGACAAACAACATGCCGATCATGACGACGCTGCAGCATTGGGATCACGGCTTTCAGTCTCCGTTCAAGTCTGAAATTTACTTCGTTAACACGACCCGGTTCAATGACCTGAAATGGGGCACCAAGAACCCGATCATGCTGCGCGATCCCGAGTTTGGACCAACACGCATCCGGGCCTTCGGCACCTATACAGTGCGGGTCAAGGACCCGGCGAAATTCCTAGTAGAGATCGTAGGCACCGATGGTGAATTCACTATGGACGAGATCAGCTTTCAGATCAGAAACATCATCGTGCAGGAATTCAGCCGCGTCATCGCAGGCTCGGGCATTCCAGTTCTCGATATGGCGGCGAACACTGCCGATCTGGGCAAACTGATTGCCGCCGAGGTGTCACCGGTGCTGGACGGGTATGGTTTGAGCATGCCCGAGTTCTACATCGAGAACATCTCGCTGCCACCAGCGGTCGAGGCCGCGCTGGACAAGCGCACATCGATGGGGTTGGCGGGCGATCTGGGCAAGTTCACGCAGTATTCCGCAGCCGAAGCGATGACCGCAGCGGCCAACAATCCCGGTCAGGGTGGCGGCATGGGTGCCGGTCTTGGCATGGGAATGGGTATGGCGATGGCACAGCAGATGTCGAACATGGCAGCGGGTCAACCAAGCGGCCCTTGGGGCGGTTCCGCCCCCGCTGCCCCGCAAGCCTCAGCGCCTGCGGCACCGCCACCCCCGCCACCCGTCGAACACGTGTGGCATATCGCGGTGGATGGCCAGACCAGCGGGCCGTTCTCCAAGGCCAAGATGGGTCGTATGGCAACCGATGGTGAAATCACACGTGATACCCACGTCTGGACTGCCGGTCAGGACGGTTGGAAGAAGGCAGGCGACGTGCAGGAACTGGCACAGCTGTTCACGATCCTGCCTCCGCCGCCTCCGGGCGCGTGATCTGACATTTGATAACCTGATTTCGAGGTTCTGTCATGGCGAAAGACGAACACCGTTTCCCCTGCGACCAATGCGGGGCGGATTATCGGTTCAATCCCGGTGACGGAACGCTGACCTGCGATCATTGTGGCAACACCAGAACGATCGGTGCTGGCCCATGGGGTGGTGCGAGTCTGCGAGAGCTGGATTTCGACGCCGCCATCGCGGATCGCTTGCCTGACAGCGAGATTGAAGAAACCCGTGTTCTGACCTGTCCGAACTGCGCGGCTCAGGTTGAGTTTGATCCGAACACCCATGCTGCGGAGTGCCCGTTCTGTGCCACTCCGGTAGTGACCGATACAGGCGTTAGCCGCCATATCAAACCCCGCGGAGTGTTGCCCTTTGCACTGGATGAACGCTCGGCCCACAAGGCAATGGGGGATTGGCTGGGCCGACTGTGGTTTGCACCCAACGGGTTGAAGGAATACGCCCGAAAGGGACGCAAGATGCAGGGCATTTATGTCCCGTATTGGACCTTCGACGCTGATACCAAGTCGAGCTATCGTGGGGAACGCGGTGTGGTGTATTACGAAACCCGAACCGTCATGCGCGATGGAAAGCGCGTGCAGCAACAGGTTCCCAAAGTGCGCTGGACTCCAAAATCCGGACGGGTTGCGCGGTTCTTTGACGATGTTCTGGTGTTGGCATCACAATCGCTGCCCAAATCCTATACCGATGCGCTGGAGCCATGGGACCTGCCTGCGCTTGAGCCATACCAGCCAGAATATCTGGCCGGTTTCCGCGCCGAGGCTTACACGGTCGAACTGCGAGAAGGTTATCAAGAGGCCCGCGCACATATGGCACGGGTGATCGAGCGTGACGTGCGGTTCGATATCGGAGGCGATCGTCAGCGCATTCACGCTGTCGACACCGAAGTGCGAGATGTCACATTCAAACACATCCTTTTGCCGGTTTGGATGGCGGCCTACAAATACCGCGGCCAGACCTATCGTTTTGTGGTCAATGGCCGGACCGGCCGCGTTCAGGGTGAGCGTCCCTGGTCCGCAATCAAGATTACGATCGCCGTGGTTCTGGGCCTTCTCGTTGCGGCCGGCGTCGGGTATCTGGTGGCAACTGGACAGCAATAACGCTGATAAGCAGAGCACGCTCATGGAACCTACTCCTCGGCATGCCTGAAAGGAGATGTTGAATTGCACCTTGACGCTCTGAACGCGCTCTTGGCCGATCGTTTTTCTTGCCGTGCCTTTCGCACGGACTTGGTGCCTCGCGAACAGATTGAACAGATCGTCGCCAGTGCTGCGCGTGTTCCAAGCTGGTGCAACGCGCAACCCTGGCAGATCGTGATCACCAGCGGGGCCGAGACAGACCAGTTTCGGGACGCGTTGCAACACGAAGCTTCGCACGTTGCGCCTGCTCCGGACCTACCCTTTCCAACCGGCTATTCCGGTGTTTATCAAGAGCGCCGTCGCGCCTGTGGCTGGGCCCTCTACAAAGCGGTTGGTATCGAAAAAGGTGATCGCAGGGCCTCGGCGCAACAGATGATGGAAAACTATGCTCTGTTCGGCGCCCCACATTGCGCCATACTGTCCAGCCCTGCTGAACTGGGCCCTTACGGCGCGATGGATTGTGGTGGCTTCGTGACCGCATTTTCACTGGCGGCGCAGGCCCTGGGTGTGGCTTGTATCCCGCAGGCAGCGGTAGCGGCCCATGGCACATTTCTTCACCGTTATTTCGGGATATCAGAAGATCGCTTGATTCTGTGCGCGATTTCGTTCGGATATGCGGATATGGATCACCCGGCGAACGCGTTCAGAACGGAACGTGCCGCGCTGGATGAAGTGATCGATTGGCACGAATAGCAATAAAATACAGGACCTGCAGATGCGCGCCTTACTTCAAAGAATTTCCAGTGCCTCGGTCAAAGTCGATGGAACAGTCATCGGGCGATCGGGCCCCGGATTGATGATTCTGGTTTGTGCGATGCAGGGGGATGGAGAGACACAAGCTGATCAATTGGCTGAAAAGATCGCAAAGCTCCGTATCTTCAAGGACGACGCGGGAAAGATGAACCGTTCGATATTGGATATTGAGGGCTCGGCCCTGGTGGTTAGCCAGTTCACCTTGGCAGCTGACACATCGCGTGGAAACAGGCCCGGGTTTTCCGGGGCCGCCTCGGCGGCTGAGGGCGAACACCTCTACGAGGCGTTTGTACACAACCTTTCTTCGCGGGGCATTCCGGTTGAGACAGGTGCGTTCGGAGCTGACATGGCGGTAGAGTTGGTCAATGACGGACCAGTCACAATTTGGATGGAAAGCTGATGCAGAGTTCGCAACAGGCACAGGACATTTGGCGCGCAGGTGTGGCGGCGGTTGATGGATATCGCGCAACGCTGGAGGCCACTCGGGCGATCGAAGCCCCAGATCAGATATTGGCCGTTGGAAAAGCCGCAGGGGCCATGGCCCGTGCCGCCGTCGAACGGTTTGGCCCAGTGCCCACTCTGGTGGTTACCAAGGATGGCCATGGCCACGACCTGCCTAAGCATATTGTGGTGATTGAAGCTGCACACCCGGTTCCCGATGCCCGCAGTCTGAAGGGTGGGCAGGCATTGCGCGAAACGGTTGAGGCGATGAAACCCGACAGCAAGCTGCTTCTGCTAGTTTCGGGAGGGGCTTCTTCGCTTGCCGAGGACCTCGTGGCCGGTACGACATTGGATGATCTTGAGGCCCTCAACCAAAGACTGCTGAGTGAAGGTCTCGACATCGGTGCAATGAACACGGAACGGCGCAAGCTGTCCCGGATCAAGGGTGGCGGTTTGTTGTCAGCATTCTCGGGGAAAAGCGTGATCGTTCTGGCGATCTCGGACGTCCCGGGTGATGATCTGGGTGTTATTGGCTCCGGTATCGGGTCATTGCCCGACGAACCGGAGTTTTCTGCCCACACCGCGATAATCGCATCAAACGCACACGCGCGCGACGCCGCAGCATTTGCGGCTGAGAACTCAGGCATCAAGGTCCTCGACAACGAAGAAGCGATGCACGATGACTATCTCTCGGTTGCAGCTAAATTAGGAGATCGGCTGCGGAATATGCCCAAGGGCGCCATGGTATTTGGCGGCGAACCAACCGTGGTCCTACCTGATGCGCCAGGGCGCGGTGGGCGTAATCAGGCCCTTGCTCTGGCACTCGCGCGCGAAATCGCAGGGCAATCTGATTTGACAGTCATCGTCGGAGGAACAGATGGCACCGACGGGCCAACAGATGCAGCAGGCGCCATCGTTACCGGCGACACTTGGTCTGATAAGGCGCAAGCGTATCTAGACAATGCAGATAGCGGCAGTTTCCTCGACAAGGCGGGGGCGCTGTTGGTCACGGGACCCACAGGCACAAACGTAATGGATCTGATTGTTGCAATAAAAAACTGATCCCAGACCCTGACCCCGCCCATCCGAAAAACCCACCAGATAGAATCACTTAAAGGCCGGAATGGCGTTTGATCTGTGGAACGAAAGTTCATGCTAAACTGACCAGGCAACTATCGGATAATTTGTTCAGGTCAGAGTAAGTAGTTAGGAATAAGGGGTTTTGGATTTCCAAAGGCTCATAACAAGATCATCTGGCGCGATCAAAGGCGGAACCTCCCCATTATTTCAAGAGATTTGCACTTGCCCGCTGCCCTGAATTGCACCTAAGTTGACTCATGCGTCAATAAAAAGCCCACCAACGGGCTGAACATCCTATCAACTGGGAGAAATCTGGATGAACGAACAACTCACTCACATGTCAAAGCAGGTCACAGCTGGAAAGCTGACCCGCCGTGAATTCATGGGTAAAGCAGCGGCACTGGGTGTCTCGGCCGCAATGGCAAGCACTATGTTTGCCGATGCGGCACGTGCCGCTGGTCCGAAAAAGGGCGGCGATCTGAAATTCGGTTTGCAGGGTGGTGAATCAACCAACTCACTTGATCCGGCAACCTACGCAAGCTCAGTCCCGTTCCAGAACGGCAAGCAGTTCGGCGACCAACTGGTCGAAGTGGCGCCCGACGGAACCATCGAACCGCGTCTGGCTGAAAGCGTCGAAGGAAGTGCAGACGCGAAAGTATGGACGTTCAAGCTGCGTCAAGGGGTCGAGTTCCACAACGGCAAGACCATGACCAGCGAAGACGTGCTGAAAACTATGCAGCGTCACTCGAACGAAGATTCCAAATCAGGTGCCTTGGGCATCATGAAAGGCATCGAGTCGATGAAGGCCGATGGAGACAATTTCCAGGTCACACTGACCGAGCCGAACGCTGACCTGCCGTATCTGATGGCCGACTATCACCTCATCATTCAGCCCGATGGCGGCATGGATAATCCTGCGGCAGGTATCGGCACCGGCCCGTACAAACTAGAAGTGGACGAACCCGGCGTCCGCCACTTGTTCACCAAGAACGAAAACCACTGGAACAGCGATTTCGGCAATTTTGACAGCGTAGAAGTTGTTGTGATCAACGATGCGACGGCACGGACCGCTGCACTGCAGTCCGGACAGGTCCACGCCGTCAACCGCGTTGAACCCAAAGTTGCCGACCTGTTGGGCCGTGCGCCTAACCTGACGGTGCATTCAACCGCTGGTCGCGGTCACTATGTCTTCATCATGCATTGCGACACGGCTCCGTTTGATAACAATGAACTGCGCACCGCACTGAAGTACGCCATCAACCGAGCGGAATTGGTTGACAAAGTTCTGCGCGGCTATGGCTCGATCGGGAATGATATGCCGATCAATTCAGCCTATCCATTGTTTGATGAAACCATCGAACAGCGCGAATTCAGCGTTGAAAAGGCTGCAGAGCACTATAAGAAATCTGGACATGATGGCTCTCCGATTATTTTGCGCGTTGCCGATGGTGCGTTCCCAGGTGCTGTAGATGCTGCTGCTCTGTTCCAGCAGACTGCTGCACAGGCTGGAATTCCGCTTGAAATCAAGCGTGAGCCCAATGATGGCTACTGGTCCGAGGTTTGGAACGTTCAACCCTTCTGTGCGTCTTACTGGGGCGGCCGTCCGGTTCAGGACCAGATGTACTCGACTGCATATCTGTCGACCGCAGACTGGAATGACACGAGGTTTAAGGTTCAGGCGTTTGACGACTTATTGTTCGCGGCAAAGGCGGAACTCGACCCTGAGAAACGCAAAGCCATCTACAGCCAGATGGGTCAAATGGTCCGCAACGAAGGCGGCCTGATCTGCCCGATGTTCAACGACTTTGTCGAAGGCGTCAGCAACCAGCTGGATGGATGGGAATCTGACCCGACGCAAGAGATGATGAACGGCAACATATCTCGCAAAATGTGGTTCGTCTAAAACGGGCTACGGATAATGCATCCCATCATCAAATTGGTTTCCCAGCGCCTGGCGCTGGGACTCCTTTTGCTGCTCGGCGCTTCGGCCCTGATTTTCGGCCTAACCGAAGCCCTACCCGGAGACGCCGCGCAAGCCGTCCTGGGGCAGTCCGCAACTCCAGAGGCCTTGGCAAACCTACGCGAAGAAATGGGCCTGAACCGCCCTGCCCTTACACGCTATTTCGAGTGGTTGGGCGGCATACTTCAGGGTGACCTGGGTCAATCCCTGACCAACAAACTTGATATCTCCGAGAGTATTGGAAAACGCCTTGGGAACACTCTGTTCCTGGCTTGCGTGGCAGCAATAGTTTCCGTACCGCTTGCAATCTTTCTGGGGCTGCTTGCCGTGCGGTTCCGCAATCGCTGGCCCGACAAACTGATTTCAGCCATCACCCTGACGACGGTTTCGATCCCCGAGTTTCTGATCGGTTATGTGGTGATCTACTATATCTCAGTGAAATTGGGGTGGTTCTCGTCGCTTGCGATGATCAATGATTCTATGTCGTTTGGACAAAAGTTGAATGCAATCGCGCTACCTGCCTTTGTTCTGACGCTGGTCGTGCTGGCACAGATGATGCGCATGACGCGCGCGGCCATTCTGAACCTCATGCAATCGGCCTATATCGAAACCGCTGAATTGAAAGGCCTCAGCACATTTCAGGTTATTGCCCGCCATGCCTTTCCTAACGCGATTTCACCGATCGTGAACGTCGTCATGCTGAACCTGGCCTATCTGGTCGTGGGTGTTGTCGTGGTCGAGGTTGTGTTCGTCTATCCAGGTATGGGGCAATACCTTGTGGATGCCGTGACCAAACGTGATGTGCCGGTTGTTCTGGCCTGCGGCGTGGTGTTTGCGGCCGTTTATATCGGTCTGAACATGGTTGCAGATATCGTGTCGATCCTTGCCAACCCAAGACTGAGGCATCCGAAATGATAAAGAACATTCCTCTTTCGGCTCTGATTGGCCTTATCTTCACCTTCGCCTATTTCTTCGTGGCGATCGCCGCCCCGTTGATTGCACCCTATGGAATGGCAGAAGTCGTCGGCGACGTCTGGGAGCCGAGCAGCCCCGAACATCTGCTAGGCACTGACAATATCGGTCGCGATCTGCTGACCCGCATGATCTATGGCGGGCGCACGACAATCTTCATCGCGGCAGCGGCGACGCTGCTCAGCTTTCTGACCGGTACGTCGTTGGGCTTGCTGGCTGCTGTACTGGGCGGATGGGCTGATCAGGCGCTCAGCCGTACGGTGGATCTGATCATGTCAATCCCGACTCTGATCCTGGCACTGGTCATTCTGGCCATCGTTCCGGTGACCGTCCCGATCCTAATCCTTGTTATGGGCTTACTGGATGCCACCCGCCCGTATCGCCTATCGCGATCTGTAGCGGTGGACATCAACGTGATGGACTATGTTGAAGCCGCCAAGCTGCGCGGCGAAGGGCGCGCCTGGATCATCTTCCGGGAAATCCTGCCCAATGCGCTGTCGCCACTTGTGGCCGAATTCGGGCTACGGTTCATCTTCATGGTTCTGTTCATCTCGACCCTTTCGTTCCTGGGACTGGGCGTCCAGCCACCGCTGGCTGACTGGGGCGGTATCGTGAAGGAAAACAAGGATGGCATCGTCTATGGCATCGGCGCAGCGCTTTATCCCGCTGTGGCCATTGCGACGCTGGCAATCTCGGTCAACCTGGTGGCTGACTGGGTCCTGAACCGTACCACATCGCTGAAAGGAGGCCGGGGATGAGTGATATCCTTCTCAAGGTCCGCGACCTCAAAATCGGCGCGACCGTCTATCCGCCGGGTGAAAAGCCCCATGACATCGAGATCGTGCACGGGGTCAGCTTTGACCTCGCTCCAGGCAAGGTGCTGGGTCTGATCGGCGAATCCGGGGCTGGCAAATCTACCATCGGTCTGGCCTCGATGGCCTATGGCCGTGGCGGTGTGAAAATCACCGGGGGCGAGGTTTGGGTAAACGGGCGTGATATCCTCAAGACATCTCATGGGGACATCCGCAAACTGCGCGGTGGTGAGGTAACATATGTTTCCCAATCCGCCGCCGCATCGTTCAACCCCGCAAAGAAGATCATGGATCAAGTGGTCGAGGCCGCAGTTGAGCAGAAGAAGTTTTCGCGCAAAGAGGCTGAATCCCGCGCGCGTGAGCTTTTTGCCAAGCTGGGTTTGCCCGACCCTGACAATATCGGTGATCGTTACCCGCACCAGGTTTCGGGCGGACAGCTGCAGCGCTGCATGACGGCGCTGGCGCTTTGCCCTGAGCCTGATCTGGTGGTTTTTGACGAACCTACCACGGCACTGGACGTGACTACCCAAATCGATGTGCTGATGGCCATCAAAGACGCCATTCGCGACTCGGGCGTTGCCGCCTTGTATATCACCCATGATCTGGCGGTTGTGGCTCAGGTCAGTGATGACATCATGGTGCTGCGGATGGGCGATACGGTCGAATACGGAAATACCGACCAGATCATCAACCGCCCGCAAGAAGAGTACACACAGGCGCTGGTTTCGGTCCGCTCAATCGAGCACGAAGAGAAAAAACCAACTCCTGAACCCGTGCTGAGCGTCGATGGTATCACCGCGCGCTACAAAGGCTTGAACTTCGACGTGCTGCATAATGTCAACGTCGAGCTTCATCCGGGGCAGACACTGGCGGTTGTGGGTGAATCCGGATCGGGCAAGTCTACGCTGGCACGGGTCATCACCGGGCTTCTTCCGCCCCGCGATGGTGAGATTACCTTTGCGGGCCGCAAGCTCAGCTCTGATCTGAAAGGCCGCACGCGTGAAGACCTGCGTGAGCTGCAAATGATCTACCAGATGGCCGACGTGGCAATGAACCCGCGTCAGACCGTCGGTACGATTATCGGCCGCCCACTCGAGTTCTACTTCAACATGCGCGGCGCCGAGAAACGCAAGCGGATCGTCGAGTTGCTGGATGAGATCGAACTGGGCGAGAAGTTCATCGATCGTTATCCGGCGGAACTGTCGGGTGGTCAAAAACAGCGTGTCTGTATCGCGCGATCGCTGGCGGCCAAGCCAAAGATGATCATCTGTGATGAGGTCACCTCGGCGCTCGACCCGCTGGTCGCGGACGGTATCCTCAAGCTGCTGCTGGATCTGCAAAAGATCGAGGATGTGGCATACCTGTTCATCACCCACGATCTGGCGACAGTCCGTGCGATCAGCGATAGTATCGCGGTGATGTACCAGGGTCGGGTGGTTCGCTACGGTCCCAAGAGCCAGGTGCTAAGCCCTCCATTCGACGACTATACAGACTTGCTGCTTAGCTCGGTGCCTGAGATGCATCTTGGCTGGCTGGAAGAGGTTGTCGCTCACCGCAAAATGGAGAGCGCGGGGAACTGATCCGCGCCCTTCTCATAGAAACACCGAAGACCATTCAAATTCCCGGCGCTGTGAACACAAGCAGACGTCGGGATTTTGCTATTTGGGGCGCAAATGCGCAGCCATAGCCGGACGAATCTCATAGGTTCGCCGGAACGAATACTCAGAAACAAGGGCCGGAACATGGACCGCAAACTGCTTTTGATCATCCTTGACGGCGTCCCCTGGCGCAACTTTCGTCGACTGTTTGGCAATCTTGAAGGATGGGTCGACAGCGGTGCTGCCCGGGTTTGGAAACTCTGCTCTGTACTGCCTTCGACCTCTGCCAGTTGCTATGCGTCGATCCATACCGGCGTCACACCGCAAGAGCATGGCTGCACCGGCAACGGCAACGTCTTCCGGCTAAGCCACAAGGATGTGTTCAGCCAGGTGCGTGAGGCAGGCGGCATAACCGGCGCGGTCACCCACAGCTATTGGTCTCAATTCTTCAATCGCCACCCATTCGACTACGTCCGCGACGTTGAATATGACGAGCCCGACAGCCTGACCATCAACCATGGTCGATTTCATTCGATGACGGGATACGGCAAAGCGAACCAGATGACGCCCAGTGATGTCGATCTGTTTGCCTCGCTGACCAATCTGTGTCTGCGCTTTGGGCTGGATTATGGCATCCTGCACACCTGCACACTGGACAGTATGGGGCATCGTTTCTTCCACGATTGCGCCGAGATGGACCATGCCTGTTTTGTCATGGACGAAATGCTGGCCCCGTTCATTCCGCGCTGGCAGCAGTTGGGCTATGACGTCATCGTGACGGCTGATCATGGACAAGACGAACGTGGCCATCACGGAGGGCGCAGCCCGTTGCAGCAGGAAACAGCGCTTTACTACTTTGGAGAGGCCAAAGGCCCTGATCCCGATACCGTGATAGACCAGCTACAGCTTGCACCAACCATACTTCAGCGCATGGGCGCACCGGTGGCGGATACGATGAAAGCCAAGCCGTTCCTGACCTGACGCGGTTCAGTCGTAGGACCAAATCCCCTGCCCCAAAGCCTCAATCGCCACGGAAATCCGCTCAAAGCTGTCCGCGGCGCGCCTGACCGATGTTCGGGCGCGCAGATATCCGTGGACCAAACCGGCCTCGTTGATGCAATGGGCCTGCCCACCTGCGGCTGTGATCCGGTCGCAATAAGCTTGCCCGTCATCGCGCAGCGGATCGCAATCGGCGGTCACCACCACCGTCGGCGGTAGCCCCGAGAAATCGACGTCATGCAACGGTGCATAGGTAGGATCGTTCTGGGGCGTGGTACCTTGATACCGAACAGTCTCATAAAACCGGATATCGTCCAATGTCAGCAGCGGGGCATTGGCATGTTCGATATACGACCCCTGCGACATATCTCCGCCTAAGCCGGGATATATAAGGACCTGCCCCAGCACATTTTCCAACCGACTCCGACCATGGTGCGAAACGGCTGCTGCCAGATTGCCACCCGCGCTGTCACCGGCCAGCACGATCGGTTCGCCGTATTCCTGAACCACCCAGTTCGTGGCGGTCCAGCTATCCTGAAACTGCGCCGGGTGCACATGCTCAGGGCATAACCGATAGTCGACCGAAACGATCCGATAGCCCGTCTGGGCGCAGAGTTCCGCACAAACATCATCGTGGCTATCCAAGCCCCCGACGACGAACCCACCACCATGTATGTAGACGACGGTCCGGGTGGGGTCACCGGCGCTATAAATGCGAACAGCTACGCCATCGGCGGACCTGTCGCGCACCTCGATGCCAGGTGGGCGCGGCTGGCGGAAGTCCTGACACATCGCGTCATAGACCCGGCGTTGGTCAGCAATGGACATCTCTACCGTATCATCCGGATAGCTCTCGGCTGTGCGCCGGATGAAACCCCAGGTCTCCTCGTCGATCAGACGTTCATAGTCCATTGTTCCTCCGAATTATTCAGACCACTCCCATGGCCGGGTAAACGAACCCAGTACTTTTGAGACATCGTCTTCGGAAGACCCATTCGCGTCAAGCTGCGCGACAAGACCCCTCTTCTTGTCGTCG
Source organism: Ruegeria sp. AF2 (assembly GCF_056542025.1). Classification (NCBI taxonomy): domain Bacteria; kingdom Pseudomonadati; phylum Pseudomonadota; class Alphaproteobacteria; order Rhodobacterales; family Roseobacteraceae; genus Ruegeria; species Ruegeria sp. AF2. The sequence goes on from NZ_JBQFZC010000003.1 coordinate 263,275, forward strand.
ATTACCGAAACGACCCGCGCTTCAATGCCTGCGGCGTCCAATGCACCGTTGTAGATGCGAGTGATGGCTTGCTTGCGCAGTTCGGGTTTGAAAACCTTGCCAACGGCGGTTTTCGGCAATTCATCCAGAATGGTCATGTGCTTGGGCTGTGCCGCGCGTTCGTGGACGTGGACCTTGCAATAGTCCATCAGCTCCTGTTCAGTGACCGAGGCCCCCTCGACCAGTTCAACAAAGGCGCAAGGCACCTCACCCGAATGCGCATCGGGCTGACCGATGGCCCCTGCAAAGGCGACGGCATCATGGCCCAGCAAGGCCTCTTCGATTTCTGCAGGATCGATATTGTGTCCGCCGCGAATGATCAGGTCCTTCGCGCGACCGGTGATCCACAGATAGCCGTCCTCATCAAACCGTCCCAGATCGCCCGTGCGCAGGTATTTATCGAAATGATAGAGGTTCGTATTCTTGTCGGTCTCGGTATAAGTATTGCCCGCGTATACGCCGGGGTTCGAGATGCAAATTTCACCGATCTGATCTACGCCGCACTCGGTTGGTCCATCGGGCCCGTCCTGCAGGATTTTGACATCCGTATAAGGGAACGGGATACCGATCGAGCCGATCTTCTTTTCCCCATCCACGGGGTTGCATGACACCAGACAAGTGGCCTCGGTCAGGCCGTAGCCCTCGACGATAGTAACGCCGGTCGCTTCTTCAAACCGACGGAACAGTTCGACCGGCAACGGAGCTGATCCCGAAAATGCTGTTTTAACGCTGGATATATCCGCATCCACAGGTCGCTGCATTTTGGCTGAAATCGCTGTCGGCACTGTGATGATGAACGAAACCTTCCAGCGTTCGATCAGTTTCCAGAAATTGTCGAATACGCCATCACCGCGATACCCGGCAGGCGTCGGGAATACCACATGTGCACCAGACGACACCGCCGCCATCACGATGACATGCACCGCAAAGACATGGAACATCGGCAGTGGGCACATGATGACGTCGTTCTCGTCAAAGAGCAGCGTGTTGCCCAACCAGCCATTGTAGATAAGGCCCGAGTATTTGTGCTGCGCCACTTTCGGCATGCCCGTGGTGCCGCCCGTGTGGAAGTAGCACGCCACCCGATCTTCCTGGCTATCCTCAAAGTTCAGCGTTTTAGGCTGCTTGTTCAGCTCATCAAGGAAGTTCTTGTAGTCCGCATGGGCCAGCTTTTCTTTATCACCCATCTTTGGGCGCAAGAACGGTACAAGCCAGGATTTGGGCGGCGTCAGATAGCGATTCAGGTCGATCTCAAGGATCGTGTTGACACCCGGAGCGTGACGCACAGCCTCTTCAACCTTTTGGGCCACATCGGTTTTGGGAAAGGATTTCAGGGTGACGACAACCTTGGCCTTGGTCTCACGCAGGATCGCCGCGATCTGCTCTGGCTCCAGCAACGGGTTGATCGGGTTCACGATCCCGGCCACCGCACCGCCCATCATGGTGACCAGCGTCTCGTTGCAGTTGGGCAGCACATAGGCCACCACATCGTTTTCTCCGATGCCAAGGGAACGGAATAGGTTGGCGGCCTGATTGACTTTGCCCAGCAGCTCGGACCATGTCAGCGTCTCGGCCTTGTCGCTCGGGCCGGACAACAACTGAAAGCTGATCGCTTTATGGTTCGGGAACTTGCCCGCCGTCCGCGACAACAGTTGATGGAAGGTGACGGGTACGTCCCGATCTTCCCACGCCATCTCCTGCTCGATGCGCGCCTTGTCTTCCAATCCCACAAAGGCCATGTGGCTCCTCCCCTGATCTGTCTCCCGTGTCGCGCACAGGCTTGTTTGTCACCTCCAAGATGGAAGCAAAACACACCATGCGCAAGCAAGGGCTTAGCGATCAGGTCCGGGAATATGTAGAATGACGCTACGGCGAAACGAGATGTGCCGGAGCGTCACTTTATTCTGCAGCCACCCCGTCGGTGAACTGCAAGCGTGCGAGGCGGGCATACAAACCGTCCTGCGCCACCAGATCGTTATGGGTACCCTGCGCCACAATGCGCCCGGCTTCCAGCACGACAATCCGGTCTGCCTTCTTAACGGTCGCCAGACGGTGCGCCACGATCAGAGTGGTGCGCCCTGCCCTCATGTTATCAACCGCACCCTGCACCGCACGTTCGCTTTCTGCGTCCAAAGCCGAGGTCGCCTCGTCCAGCAGCAGCACCGGTGCGTCGCGCAGGATGGCACGTGCGATGGCGATACGTTGCTTCTGACCACCCGACAGCATTACGCCCCGTTCGCCCACAAAGCTGTCATACCCTTCGGGCAAAGCCGAGATGAACTCATGCGCGGCGGCGGCTCGGGCGGCGGACTCGACTTCGGCATCTGAGGCGTCCAGACGGCCAAAGCGGATATTCTCGCGCGCCGAAGCGGCAAAGATCACGGGGTCTTGCGGGACCAGCGCGATGTGCTGACGGAAGTCGTCACGGTTCAACTCGCGCAGGTCGAGCCCATCAAGACTGACCTGTCCCGCATCGGGATCATAGAACCGCTGAATCATCTGGATGACTGTTGTCTTGCCCGCACCAGACGGGCCAACAAAGGCCACTGTCTCCCCAGGTTTAATCTGCAGTGACAAATGATCCAGCGCGACAACGTCCGGGCGCGCGGGATAGTGGAATGTCACATCGTCGAAACGTATCTCTCCGCGTACGGGCACAGGCAAATCCTTGGCCTGCGACGGATCATTGACGGTATCCTCAGCGTTCAGCAGCTCGACCAAACGCTCCGTCGCACCTGCAGCGCGCTGCAACTCGCTCCAGATTTCGGACAACGCGGCGACTGAACCCGCCATGATGATCGAATAGATCACAAACTGGATCAGCACGCCCTCGGTCATAACCCCGTTACGCACATCATTCGCACCCATCCACAGCACGCCAACGATGCCCGAGAAGACGAGAAAGATCACAATGACGGTCAGAATCGCACGGGTCTGGATCCGACGCAGAGAAACTTCGTACGAAGTTTCTGTCATCTCTCCGAACTGCGTCCTGCTGGCGTCCTCATGAGTAAAAGCCTGCACGGTTTGCACCGCACCCAACGCCTCGCCGGCATTTCCAGAGGACGCCGCAATCCAGTCCTGATTTTCCCGGCTGATCACCCGTAACCTGCGGCCCAGTACCAATATTGGCACAACCACCAGCGGAATCAGTAGCAACACCATCCCAGTCAGCTTAGCCGATGTCAGCAGCATCAGCACCAGTCCGCCGACGAACATCAAAAGATTGCGGAGCGCGATGGACACAGACGATCCCAGCACCGATTGGATCAGCGTTGTGTCGGTGGTGATCCGGCTCAGAACTTCGCCGGTCATGATGCGCTCGTAAAACTCGGGGCTCATCCCGATCACGCGGTCAAAAACCGCCTTTCGGATATCGGCCACCACACGTTCACCCAACCGGGTCACCAAAGCATAGCGAATACCCGTACCCACGGCGAGAATCCCGGCTATACCGAGGGCGGCCAGAAAGTACCATTCAAGCAAATCACCATCTTCGATGCGGAAATTGTCGACCACACGCCGCACAGCCAAGGGCAATGTCAGCGTCATGCTGGCCGTCAGGATCAACGCCAGTGTCGCGCCGATCATCAGCAGTCGATAGGGCTTCATAAACGGCCACAATGACCGCAGCACGCCAATTTTTTTAGACCTAGCCCGTTCATCGTAGGCGCCGGGCGCTTGTGCATTTGCTGGATTGGCGGAGCGTGTTCTTGCCATATCTGGCCCTTGTATTCTGGTCGCAGCCCTTATCAGGCGTCAATCAACGTTTCATGGCGGCGTGGGACAATGGGGTCAAGCTTTGGGCGCAATTCGGGGCACGATCCGGGCCTTTTGACGCATTCGACCGGAATGTTAGAGATGGAGGGGCTGAGTTGGAGCGGGTAGACGGAATCGAACCGACATAGCCTGCTTGGAAGGCAGGGGCTTTACCATTAAGCTATACCCGCTCAGTGCTTGCGCTGATTATTTTATGTACCAACCATCGTCAAGCGCGAAGTTGTGTTTTCAGCCTCAGATACGGCGCACGACATCAATGACACGATCTTCAAGAAATTTTCAGATGGGCGGCAAAAAGGGAAGTCGTGGCAATTCAATGGTCGTTAATTAGCGATGGAAAACAGATCTGGGTCACCACCAAACGCAAGGGAAGTAACTTGATTCCGGCATCTAACTCACACTGGAGAAAAACACTTTGTATGCTTATCCCAGCCTTAGTGTTCACTTGCCTGATCGTGTTGACACTCTCGCAGCAGTCGCCCGTATGGATGCCTTTGGATGATGCCTATATAACAATCGGAAACGTGGATCTGTTTCTTTCGGGGCGCTCAGATCTTTACGGCAATGATGGTCCGACCGGCGCAAGTAGCTTGGTTCATTTTCTCGTGCTGGCCTTTTTATCGCAATTCACCACTACACCAGAGGCCAGCTTGGCCTTGAGCGTTCTAAGCGCCGGCGCATATATGATTGGGTTATGGTTGTTACTGTGTTCCGTGTCAGGCTCTCGGATTGTTGCAGCATCTGGGTCGATTGCGGGTCTCTTATTAGGATTCGCGTGGCTCCACCTTATGAATGGCCTAGAGACTGGTATGGCAATGGCAGCCATCACTTGGGCCTTTTTTCTACGCCAAACCAATCGCCACGTCGCGCTATCGATATTGATTGGCATAATGCCTTTTATCAGACCGGAGTTTTACGTTCTTTCTGCTCTCTTGTTCATTTCTATCATCGTCGTGAAGCCGATCAACTACGCGTACTGCGTCAAGATTTTTTTCATTTCCGCATCCGCCTACATAATCTTGGCACTTGTGAGCGTTCTGATTCTAGGCAGTGTTTGGCCTGATACTGCCGGCGCGAAAGAGGCTTTTTTTGCAGAGAAAGGTGAAGTTTTCTCTAGTCGACTGATGGTCGCTCTGCACGCCGTGGTTGAGACCAATTTGCTTGTGGTTTTCTCGGGCTTGGTCTTCGCACCATTCCTTAGGGGAGGCTGGGTTGCCTTAGCTTTTTTCGGAATTTTTGTGCTCTCATCAGCTCTGAAACTACCGGGTGCTCTGTATCACAACAATTTCCGCTACCTGTATCCGTTGCTACCAATTGCAATTGCATCTTGGACAGCGGTCCTGACGGCGCGTCAAGTTTCTTCGGCCCCGGTCTTTGTGATCGGTGCCCTCCTGTCGGTATACGCTTTTGCGACAAGCAGTTGGCCAGTCTACACCATACAATGGAAATCGGGTAGCGAAGAGCGTCTTATTACAGCGGAATGGATGACTGAGAATTTACCGTCGAATTCTGTAGTAGGTGTTCACGACGCAGGCTTTATACCCTGGAAGATCGCCTCGACAGCCTCGAATCAAAACATTCGGTTCGTTGATCTTGTCGGCTTGAAATCGCCTTCTGCGATCAAATTTCACGAGGAATTCACAGCCCCCTCGAATGGTAAAGAACGATGGCGAGCATTTGATGTGTTGGGGCGGGAACGTAAGATTGATTATATCGTTGTTCTGGATCGACCGTTTTGGCGTCGTATCGAAGACAGTTTCAAGACTGCGGGCTGGGATATCAACCTAATTTTCGCCAACGAGGGCGGATATCAAGTGTTCTCAGCCAACCCAAATTGAGCGGAGCAATTGAAAACTGCCTGTTTTGAACTGATGTTTTCGAAATGGAGAATAACTCAACCTGCGGTTTGAAAACAAACTGTCATGTTACGTGAATATACGCTGTTCACCAAAACCCTATTCAGACAGCCAGGAGCTATCCATGACAGACGTCGATCTTACCACCCTTTCCGCCGACGATTGGGATGAGTTGCACTTCCCCCGCCCGGATGAACACGACTTCGACCGCGTGGTTGAAAGCGCTATCTCGCGACGGGGTTTCCTGTCAGGAGTTGTGGCTTTTGGATCGGGCGCTGCGGCGATGGGCGCTGGTTTGTTGGGCTCAACTTCAGCACAGGCGGTCGATGCACAACGCTTTGCCTTCACGCCGATTCCCGCCCAGACCGATGGGACAGTCCACGTTCCGGAAGGTTATGAGTGGAAGATGCTAATGCGCTGGGGTGATCCGCTGTTTTCCGAGGCCGATGGATACGATTTGACCGATGGCGGTAAGGTTGAAAACTCGGACAAGGTTTTTGGCGAGAATACGGATGGGATGGAGACATTCTCGTTCCGGGGTCACGAGCTGATTGCGATCAACCACGAGTACCCAAACCGCAAGATCAACCTGCCTGCCGCGCAGGAAGGTGTTCCAACCCGTGCCGATGAAGTTCTGAAGTTGCAGAACATCCAGGGCGTGACCGTAATGGAGATCAAGGAAGGCCCTGCGGGCTGGGCGGTCGTTAAGGACAGCCCCTTCAACCGCCGGATCCACCACAACACTCCAATGAAGATCGTCGGCCCCGCCGCTGGTCATGACCTACTGAAGACCGAGGCCGATCCAACAGGAACCGCGTCGCTGGGCACCATGAACAACTGTGGTTCCGGCAAGACACCGTGGGGCACCTACTTGACCTGCGAAGAAAATTTCAACGGCTACTTTGGTTCCTCTGACGAGAATGCCAGCTACGATCAGAAGGTCGCGGACGGCATGAAACGCTATGGCATCAAAGCCGAAAGCTGGAATGGCTACGAACTGTTTGACCCCCGCTTCGACACCTCGAAAAACCCCAATGAGCCGCACCGCGCAGGCTGGATCGTTGAAATCGACCCGACCAAACCCGACAGCACTCCGGTCAAGCACACCGGCCTTGGTCGCTTCAAGCATGAAAATGCTGAGGTCGCGCTGGCTGCGGACGGTCGTGTCGTGGTCTATATGGGCGACGATGAACGTGGCGAGTATCTTTACAGGTTCGTCTCGAACGCGGCCTATGCGCCCGGTGTCGACACTCAGGGCTTGTTGAATGACGGCACGCTATATGTCGCCAAGTTCAATGACGACATGAGCGGCGAATGGCTGCCGCTGACGCCGGAAACAACCGGCATGGACGCGGCCGAAATTCTGATCTTTACCCGTATGGCCGCATCGGCTGCGGGCGGCACCACAATGGACCGCCCGGAATGGGTGGCCTCAAGCCCTGTTGCGGTCGAGGCATATTGCTGCCTGACCAACAACAAGAACCGTGGAGTTAAGCCAAATGCTGGGGGTGATGACACTGCAGTCAACGGCCCTAACCCGCGCGAGGCCAACAAATACGGCCAGATCGTGCGCTGGCGTCCAGCGGATGAAGATCACGCGGCCACTGGCTTTGATTGGGATCTCTATGTCATGGCCGGAAACCCAACTGTTCATTCGGATAACCGTGGCGGATCGGCAAATGTGAACGAAGGCAACCTGTTCAACTCACCCGACGGCATGGCCATCGATTCGACTGGTCTGGTCTGGATTCAGACAGACGGGAATGATGACAACGAGGAAGAATTCGCAGGAAACGGCAATAACCAGATGCTAGTTGGCGATCCCGTGACCGGGGAGATTGTGCGCTTCATGACCGGCCCGAATGGCTGTGAAGTCACCGGTCTGGCCTGGTCGACCGACCTGCGCACCATGTTTGTTGGCATCCAGCATCCGGGCAGCAATTGGCCCGATGGCGGTACGCCGCGTTCGTCGGTGATTGCGATCAAACGCACCGACAACGAGCTGGTCGGCTAATCAAGCCCTTGCATCAAAAGCGCTCCTGAACTTCGGTTCCGGGGCGCTTTTTCGTCTCAATTCAAATATCCTCACCCGGTGGATCAAGCAGCCCGCCCGGCGCAAGCAAGGCACGCTCTGAAAGCCACGGGTTCAGTTCGAGTGCATGGTTCAGCGCCGTTCGCGCTTCGTCCAGCCGCTTGAGACCCAACAGCGATAATGCCCGCCCGCTAAGCGCCGCTACATGGTTCGGGGACAGCTCAATGGCCCGATCCAGATCGATCAGGGCCGCACCGTAATCCTGCTGCAAATAGTTGACGAATGCCCGTTGATTGTACCCCTCGGCATAATCCGGGCAATAAGCGACCAGAGCGTCAAACTCGGCCAGCGCACCGGTCAAATCCCAAGACTCGCGCAGAGACATCCCGCGATCCAACAGGGTTTGAGATCGGGCGTCCGGCGCATCGGTCCAGAGTTGCCACATCCGTCCCGAAATGCCCCGCGCCTCGCGCTCAGACGACGCGGTTTGGGCTTGCGTAATCAGGGCGTCGACGCCAGAGATATGATCCGGCGCAACCGGGCAATCTGCAGAAGCCTGAGCGGCAGAACCAGCGAGTATGGCAACGATAAGTACGTTTTTCATCCTCTCTAACCTGATCCATCAGTCGTTTAGGTCAACTGCTTTATAGCGGAGCCAGCAACCCGGTTTCTTTCACCGCCTCCATCGCAACGAAGGTGGAGGTGTTGGCAACATGCGGCAGGGATGAGATTTTCTCGGCTAGCACCGTGCGGTATTCCGTCATCGATCGGGTGCGGATTTTAAGCAGATAATCAAAGTTGGACGCGATCATATGAGCCTGTTCAATCTCAGCAACTCTGCGCACCGCTGAATTGAACTCGGCCAGTGCTTTTTCACGAGTATCTGTGAGACGCACCTCGACAAAGGCCACATGATCAAGGCCCAGACGGATCGGGTCCAACATGGCGCGATAGCCTGTGATGATCCCGTCAGCCTCAAGCCGCTTGAGCCGCGCCTGTGTCGGCGATTTTGACAAGCCGATCCTGCGCGCAAGGTCCGTCACTGAGATGCGGCCATCTTCAGCTAATGCCGTAAGGATCGCACGGTCAAAGCGATCAAGGCTGGACAAGTCGTTTTGCATAATCAGGCTCCTATATTTCAGTCAATTCGACCAGAATTCGAGGAAATTCGGTCCATTCTCCTGACTATAGGCGGTTATATTAGGCAAAAGCCCCGGAGTACACATGTCACACAGCCTACGCACCAAAATCGACACTCAGACTTATGCCGACCAGTCCACTGTACTGGACGCGCTGATCTCTCAGGCCAAGCTGTCAGAGGCCGACCGAACGGCCATTTGTGAGGCTGCAGCACAGCTGGTGCGCGACATCCGCTCAAGCACGTCGCCTGGCATGATGGAAGTGTTTCTGGCTGAATACGGCCTATCCACAGATGAAGGCGTTGCGCTTATGTGTTTGGCCGAGGCGCTGTTGCGTGTGCCAGATGCGGATACCATTGACGCACTGATCGAAGACAAGATCGCCCCGTCAGATTGGGGAAAACATCTGGGACAATCATCCTCGTCACTGGTGAACGCGTCGACATGGGCGTTGATGCTGACAGGCCGGGTTCTGGACGAAGACAAATCCTCGCCCGTCGGCGCGCTGCGCGGGGCCATAAAGCGGCTGGGTGAACCAGTGATCCGCACCGCCGTTGGTCGTGCGATGAAAGAAATGGGGCGTCAGTTCGTTTTGGGCGAAACCGTTCAATCCGCCATGAAGCGCGCCAAAGGAATGGAAGACAAGGGCTATACCTACTCGTACGACATGCTGGGCGAGGCGGCACGGACCGAGGCCGATGCTGCCCGCTATCACCTGTCTTACTCGCGCGCGATCGCCGCTATTGCCGAGGCTTGCACCCATAAAGACATTCGCGAAAATCCGGGCATCTCGGTCAAGCTGTCGGCCCTGCACCCCCGTTATGAGCTGGCACAAGAACAACGGGTGATGGACGAACTGGTGCCCCGGCTGCGCGCGCTGGCTTTGCTGGCCAAGGCGGCGGGCATGGGGCTGAACGTTGACGCGGAAGAGGCCGATCGCCTGTCGCTCTCGCTACAGGTGATCGAAGAAGTTATGGCAGAGCCTGCACTGGCCGGTTGGGACGGGTTCGGCATCGTCGTGCAAGCCTACGGCCCACGCGCCGGGTTGGTGCTGGATACGCTCTATGACATGGCCCAGCAACACGACCGCAAGCTGATGGTGCGGCTGGTAAAGGGCGCTTATTGGGATACCGAGATCAAGCGCGCGCAAGTCGAGGGCGTCGATGGTTTTCCGGTCTTCACCGATAAGGCAGCGACGGATGTGTCCTATATCGCCAACGCCCGCAAGCTGCTGGGAATGACCGACCGTATCTATCCGCAATTTGCCACGCACAACGCCCATACCGTCAGCGCCATCCTACATATGGCGGACGGCCAGCCATTCGAATTCCAGCGCCTGCACGGTATGGGTGAAACCCTGCATCAGATCGTGCGCGACAAGCGGTCCTCGCGCTGCCGTATCTATGCTCCGGTCGGTGCGCATCGGGATCTGTTGGCCTATCTGGTGCGTCGCCTTCTGGAAAACGGGGCAAATTCTTCGTTCGTCAATCAGATCGTTGATGAGGAAGTCGCCCCAGAAACCGTTGCCGCAGATCCGTTCGTGGCCGTTCAAACGCCTGGCAAACCGCTGCCAACCGGGCCTGAGTTGTTCGCACCGGAACGCCCAAACTCGAAAGGCTTTGATCTGCACCATACGCCGACGCTGGACAAGATTGACATCGCGCGCGACGCCTTCCGCGCCCATCATTGGTACGCCCGACCTTTGCTGTCGGATGATGCACTGCCTTTGGCGGACACTCCCGTGATCAATCCCGCGCAACCATTGGATCGTCCCGGTTCGGTTGCTGCGGCCAGCCCCGAAGACGTGGAACTGGCGCTGGCCAGCGCTTGCCCATGGCAGGCCTCAGCAGAGAAGCGCGCTGAAATTCTAAATAAAGCAGCCGATCTCTACGAAGCGCATTTCGGAGAGCTGTTTGCCCTGCTCGCCCGCGAAGCCGGGAAATCAGTGCCTGATGCAGTTGCCGAGCTGCGCGAAGCGGTTGATTTCCTGCGCTACTACGCCGCCAATATTCCTGCCGCCAAACCCGCCGGAATATTCACCTGCATCAGCCCGTGGAACTTCCCTCTGGCGATCTTCACCGGGCAGATATCGGCTGCGTTGGCCACCGGCAACGCTGTGCTGGCAGCCCCTGCCCCGCAAACGCCATTGATCGCCCATCGTGCCATTCAACTGATGCATGAAGCAGGCGTTCCACGCGATGCGCTGCAACTTCTTCCGGGCGGGCCGAAAGTGGGCGCGGCGTTGACGTCGGACGAACGCGTCTCTGGTGTGGCCTTTACCGGTTCCACCGCGACCGCGCTGAAAATCCGATCAGCAATGGCGCAGCACATGCGGACAGGTACGTCATTGATCGCCGAGACCGGCGGTCTGAACGCCATGATCGTAGACAGCACCGCTTTGCCGGAACAAGCGGTCCAATCGATTATCGAAAGCGCGTTCCAATCGGCAGGCCAGCGGTGCTCGGCCCTGCGTTGTCTTTATCTGCAAGAGGACATTGCCGAGGACGTTCTGACCATGTTGCAAGGGGCGATGGACGCTTTGCATGTGGGCGATCCTTGGCTGATTTCAACTGATTGCGGCCCGGTCATCGACGCGCAAGCCCGGCAAATCATCGCGGACCACGTGGCCCAGGCCCGCTCAGAAGGACGGGTACTGAAGGAGATGACAACGCCTCCTGAGGGTACATTTATCGCACCGACTCTGATTGAGATACCCGGCATCTCGGCGCTAGAGCGCGAGGTGTTCGGTCCGGTTCTGCACGTCGCCCGGTTCAAGGCGCAAGATATCGACAAGGTCATTGCGGATATCAATGCCACGGGGTACGGCCTGACTTTCGGCCTGCACACGCGGATCGACGACCGGGTGCAGCATGTGACCGAGGCGATCCATGCCGGTAATATCTACGTCAACCGCAACCAGATCGGCGCAATCGTCGGCTCGCAACCCTTCGGTGGCGAAGGTCTGTCCGGCACCGGCCCCAAGGCGGGCGGTCCGAACTATATGGCACGGTTCTGCGCGCCTGATCGGCAGAATGCTTCGGGACGCTGGGACAGTTCGGCTGAACCAGGTGCGCCCGAAGGGCAACCTGCAACGCCCAGCACCCAATCGCTGCCTGGCCCCACCGGTGAATCGAACCGCCTGACCGAATATTCCCGCTCCCCGCTTTTGTGCATGGGTCCGGGGGACGAGGCCGCCAAGGCTCAGGCGGATGCGGTCAAAGCGTTGGGCGGCACAGCGATCCGTATGACGGGCATGCTGGATTTGCACCGGCTTGAAAACCTGACCGGTTTCTCGGGCGTTCTGTGGTGGGGCGACGACGACGCTGCCCGCCAGATCGAGCAGCATTTGGCCCGGCGCGATGGCCCGATCATCCCGCTGATCCCCGGGCAGCCCGACCGTGCGCGGGTGCTGGGGGAACGCCATGTCTGTGTCGACACCACCGCCGCCGGAGGCAACGCCGCCCTTCTGGGAGGTGCGGCATAACCGGACCTTGACGCTGGGCGGCGAAAAGCCCAGCGTCGCGCCATGTTTCCGATCCGAGACCATAACCCTTCGGGGCGTACTCCGTTTGTTGTTTATGCCCTTATGGCTGCGAACATACTGATCTTCCTCAGCTATGTGGGTGTCATGGAGAATGCGCGGCTGATCAATCAGCTTTATATTGACTACGCGGTCATTCCTGCCCGGATAACTGACGGCTATGGGTTCGAGACACTCGTGACGTCAATGTTCCTGCATGGGGGCTGGATGCATCTGGCGGGAAACATGCTGTTTCTGTGGATATTCGGCGACAACCTCGAAGACGAAATGGGGCATGTGCTGTTTCTCGTGTTCTATCTGCTGGCAGGAATCGGAGCGGGGCTGATTCACGTCGTTTCGGCACCGGATTCGGTGGTGCCAACAATTGGCGCGTCCGGAGCGATAGCCGGTGTCATGGGCGGCTATCTTCTGCTTTTCCCAAAAGCGCGCGTGGATATCTTGTTGATTCTGATCGTCTATATCCGGATCTTTACCATCCCGGCCTTTATCATGCTGGGTGTCTGGCTGGGCCTGCAATTCCTTGGCAGCCTGGCCAGCAATCCCGATGAAGGTGGCGTTGCCTATTGGGCGCATACCGGAGGGTTCTTTGTTGGGCTGATCCTGTGCATCCCCCTATGGCTCAGGCGCGGAGGGACTGGGTTCTGGAACCGCACCCACGGCCATCCACCGCATCCGGAACACAAGTACAAACTCTCGCAATCGCGCATCCCCAGAGTGCCGCGCAAATAATCAAGCGTCAGCTCTTGGGTAGCCTACCGCCGCTCAGGTGGGTGATCTCTTGCGCCGCGCGCATGACCAGATCGCCCAACTCGGGCGCGTGTTCTCGGCTGAACCTTACGGTGGGTCCGGATACCGAGATACCGGCGCAAGGCTCAGCCCTGTCATTGAAGATGGCCGCACCAATGCAAGACATACCTTCATACCGTTCTTCGTGATCGTAAGACCAACCTCGGGTACGAGTTTCAGCCAGATCTGCATACAGGCCCGAAGCGGGCAACTTCGTATTTTCAGTGAAAGCAACCGGATCAATCCGGCCCAGAACTTTGCCTAAACTCTCTTCGCTCAACGCAGCGAGAATAGCCTTTCCTGTACCGGACGCATACATGGGCGTCCGCGCACCGGGTGGAAAGAAGGCCCGGATGGGGTTCTGAGTTTCGACCTGCCCGACAAAGACCACCTCTGCTCCATCGGGTACGGCCAGATTTGCGGTCTCACCGCTGTCTTGCATCAGACGCCGCAGGATCGGCCTGCCGATTTCCAGAACGCTGTTGCGCCGAAGAAAAGACGCACCGGTCCGGTAGGCTTCGATTCCGACCAGCCATTCCTGCCGTTCCTCATCAAAGGATACGAACCCGTGTTTTTGCAGTGTCACCAGAATGCGATGCGTGGTGGCTGTCGGAACATCAACCTCGCGGGCAAGATCGCTTAGCGCGACGCGCTCTAGCCGGGCAACAGTGGTCAGTACGCCCAGCGCCCGATCCAATGATTGCATGGTCCCGGCCGAACTTTCTTTAAACAGCGATTTGGGTCTGCCGCGCGGTCGCTTTTGCGTTTCCATTTCTCACCTGGCTTTCGGACTTTCCCCCGAAAACCCGAACCAATTTTTCTGGCCCGGAATTCTCCGAGATCATTTTGATAAACTGAATTCCTATCCGTTTCAGCACCTTATCAATTTAACGGATAAAATGAAAATATTTTTCAAGAAAATTGCAACACACAACCGTTCAAGCGACACTTGGGTCCAAAGCAGAGGATTGAGTTATGTCGCATCAAAACCCGGTCTTTATCCCAGGCCCAACCAATATTCCTGATCGTTTGCGCCTTGCCATGCAGGTTCAGACGCAAGACCACCGCGCCCCGGATTTCGTTGAAACCTTCGCCCCGGTACTGGAAGACACAAAACAGGTTTTCGGCACCACCGAAGGCCAGATAATCACTTTTCCAGCCAGCGGAACGGGCGGTTGGGAGGCAGCGATTACAAATACGCTCAGCCCCGGTGACAAGGTTCTTGTCGCCCGCTACGGCGTCTTCAGCCATCGCTGGATCGATCTGTGCGAAAGACACGGGTTGGACGTTCAGATTGTTGAATGTCCATGGGGAACAGGCGCGCCAGCCGACAGGTTCGAGGCCATCCTGTCCGCGGATAAAGCGCATGAAATTAAGGCCGTATTGGTGACGCATAACGAAACCGCGACAGGTGTGCGTTCCGATATCAGCGCTGTGCGCGATGCGATGGATGCGGCACATCACCCGGCCATGATGTTTGTGGATTGCGTGAGCTCTTTGGCCTCAATGCCGTTCGAGTTTGACCGGTGGGACGTGGATATTGCAGTCTCGGGGTCGCAAAAGGGGTTCATGCTGGCCACCGGCATGGCAATCCTATGCGTTAGCCCCAAGGCACTGGCGTCGATAGAGACCGCGCAACTGCCACGCACCTTCTTTGATTTCCGTGATATGATGTCGGCAAATGCGTCTGGCGGCTTTCCCTATACTCCGCCTTTGCAGCTGATCTACGGCATGCGCGAAAGCCTGAAGATGCTGTTCGAGGAAGGGTTGGACAATGTCTACGCCCGCCACACCCGTCTGGCCGAAGGTGTGCGCCGCGCGACTGCGGCCTGGGGCCTGAAGTTGGTCGCACAATCTCCTGACCTCTACTCGGACACCGTCAGCGCCATTTTTGTGCCCGAAGGTTTCGACAGCAACGAACTGACTGACCATGCCTTCAACACCTATGGGGTATCCTTCGGCATTGGTCTGGGTGAGTTGAATGGCAAAGCGTTCCGTATTGGCCACTTGGGCAGCCTGACCGATGTTATGGTCCTGTCGGGGCTGGCCACGGTCGAGATGGCCATGGCCGATCTGAACTACCCAGTGAAGCTTGGGAGCGGGGTTGCTGCGGCGCAGGAATTCTATCGCGCCAGCTCAACCAGCCACGCAAAAGCCGCAGCTTAGGGAGGACAGTCATGTTGGATCAAATCCCCGTCGCCGACCTGACGTATGACGACGTACGGGCTGCGCATGAAAGGATCAAGCCGCACATCCGGCGCACACCGGTCATGACCTCGGACTATCTGAATGAACGAACCGGCGCGCAGCTGTTCTTCAAATGCGAGAACTTTCAAGAGGCAGGTGCATTCAAAGTGCGCGGTGCCAGTAATGCGGTCTTCGGCCTAAGCGATGAAATGGCGACCAAGGGTGTTTGCACCCACTCAAGCGGGAACCACGCCCTGTCGCTGTCATATGCGGCTGGTCGCCGGGGCATTCCATGCAATGTGGTGATGCCGCGCACCGCGCCGCAGGCCAAGAAAGACGCGGTACGACGCTTTGGTGGTACGATCACTGAATGTGAGCCATCCACCTCTTCCCGCGAAGCGACCTTTACCGAGGTGCAGGCCCGAACAGGCGGAGAGTTCGTGCACCCGTACAACGACCCTCGTGTTATCACTGGTCAGGCCACATGTTCGGCTGAATTGCTTGAGCAGACCGATGGCCTGGATGCAGTGATCGCGCCAATCGGCGGTGGCGGGATGGTCTCAGGCACCTGTCTGACGGTCTCGAATCTGGCATCAGGAACCGCGATCTATGCGGCTGAGCCTGAGCAGGCGGACGATGCGTACCGTTCCTTCAAAGCGGGTCATATCATTGCGGACGATGCCCCCAAAACGGTGGCGGACGGGCTGTTGGTCCCGCTCAAGGAAAACACATGGCACTTTGTGTCGAACAATGTGACCGACATCTTCACGGCGTCCGAGCAAGAGATCATCGACGCAATGAAACTCACCTGGAAATACTTGCGCGTGGTGATGGAGCCGTCTTCGGCCGTTCCTCTGGCCACCATTCTTAAGAACCCCGACACCTTCCGGGGCAAGCGCGTCGGCGTCATCATCACCGGCGGCAACGTGGATCTGGATAAGCTGCCCTGGCTGAAAGGGTAAGGAGAAACAGGATGAACAAACCGATGAACAGTGATCAATTCGAAGTTGGCTATGACATCCCTGCCGCGATCGGCATGGATGAATCCGAAATCCAGACGCCTTGCCTGATCCTTGATCTGGACGCGCTGGAGCGTAACATCAAGAAGATGGGCGACTATGCCAAGGCACATGGGATGCGGCACCGGGTGCATGGCAAGATGCACAAATCCGTAGACGTCGCGAAGCTGCAGGAACAATTGGGCGGCGCAGTCGGCGTCTGCTGCCAAAAGGTTTCCGAGGCCGAGGTGTTTGCGCGCGGCGGCATCAAGGACATTCTGGTCTCGAACCAGGTGCGCGACCCGGCCAAGATCGACCGTCTGGCGCGCCTACCTAAGCTAGGTGCACGAACGATTGTCTGCGTTGATGATGTTGACAACGTCGCTGACCTGTCTGCTGCTGCCGCTAAGCATGGCACTGAATTGGAGGTTTTTGTCGAGATCGACTGCGGCGCGGGCCGCTGTGGTGTCACCACGACCCCCGCCGTGATCGAAATCGCCAAGGCGGTTGAGGCCGCCCCTAACCTGAAATTTACCGGCATTCAGGCCTATCAAGGCGCGATGCAGCATCTGGATACGTATGAGGCACGCAAAGAAAAACTGGATACCGCAATCGCCATGGTCAAGGATGCCGTCGACGGATTGAAGGCTGAAGGGATCGACTGCGAGCTGGTTTCGGGCGGCGGTACGGGGTCTTATTACTTCGAAAGCAACTCGGGCGTTTATAACGAGCTGCAGTGTGGCTCTTATGCCTTCATGGATGCTGATTACGGTCGGATTCTGGACAAGGACGGTCAACGGATCGATCAGGGTGAATGGGAAAACGCCTTGTTCATTCTGACCAGCGTGATGAGCCACGCCAAAGCGGACAAGGCAATCTGCGATGCGGGTCTGAAGGCGCAATCCGTCGATAGCGGCCTGCCCTTCATCTTTGGGCGGGACGATGTGGAATACCTGAAGTGCTCGGACGAACACGGGGTGATTGGCGATCCGGATGGGGTGCTGAAGGTCAACGACAAGCTGCGGCTGGTGCCCGGCCACTGTGACCCGACCTGCAACGTTCATGACTGGTACGTCGGTGTGCGCGGCGGCAAGGTTGAAGCCCTTTGGCCGGTCTCTGCCCGTGGCAAGGCCTATTGATCAACAGATGAATGCAGGGGCGGACGTTTAGCACCGCCCTTTCTAATGCCATCAAAAAGAAAGACAAACGCGATGATCATCGTTCCTGAAAAGGAAATCGGCGCTCTGTTAGGCCGACAGGAAAGCTATACTGCGGTTGAGCAAGTGTTTGCCGCGATGGCGGCTGGGGATGCCTACAACTTCCCGGTCGTGCGCGAGGCCATAGGTCATGCGGATGCGCTCTATGGGTTCAAAGGCGGGTTTGATCGCGCGGGCAAGAACCTTGGCCTGAAAGCAGGCGGGTATTGGCCAAACAATCTGGAAACGCACGGGCTGATCAATCACCAATCCACCGTGTTTTTGTTTGATCCAGATACGGGTCGCGTTCGGGCCATCGTTGGGGGCAACCTGCTGACCGCACTGCGCACGGCTGCAGCCTCTTCGGTTTCGATCAACCATTTGGCACGCAAAGATGCCAAGGTGATCGGAATGGTTGGCGCTGGGCATCAGGCGACATTCCAATTTCGCGCGGCATTGGAACAGCGAAACTTTGAGAAAGTCATAGGCTGGAACTTGCATCCAGAAATGCTGCCAAATCTCGAAAAGGTCGCGGCTGAAGCGGGGCTGCCTTTTGAGGCTGTGGATCTGCCCGGCATGGTGCAGGCGGATGTGATTATCACCATCACCTCCTCCTTCGCGCCAACACTGATGTCCGAGCACGTCTCCGACGGCACACACATCGCATGTATGGGCACCGATACCGTCGGTAAGCAAGAGGTCGCCACAGACCTGATCGCGCGCGCAAGCGTCTTTACCGACGAGGTCGCGCAGGCCGTGACATTGGGTGAAAGCCAGCATGCCGTGGCTGCCGAAATGAAAGCCGAAGGCGATATCCGGCAGATCGGAGAGGTCATTAACGGGACCCATCCCGGGCGTGTGTCCGAGGCTGAGGTGACCGTGTTCGACGGTACTGGCGTGGGGCTGCAAGATCTTGCGGTGGCCAGCGCGGCAGTTGATCTGGCGGTCCAGCAAGGGATCGCGATCGAGGTCGACTTCTAAAACAAAACGCGCGCCCGGACCGGACGCGCGTACCATGATCAAATGACCGGGGTTGAATATCAGCCCCGAATTACCGTTGCGAAATTGTCAAAGATCGGCTCATTGGCGCAGATCACTTCGCCATCCTCAAGCACGCTGCCTTCGGGGTTCAGCGCCTGAACAAAGCCGCCCGCCTCTTTCACGATGATGATGCCTGCGGCCAGATCCCAGGCGTTTAGGCGACGCTCCCAAAAGCCTTCGTAACGACCGGCGGCCACATAGGCCATGTCCAGCGCGGCAGCACCCCAGCGACGAACACCTGCACAGGCAGGCATCAGACGGGCCAGGTCCTGCAAGGTCGCAGGCAGGTCCGAACGGCCACCGAATGGCAGACCTGTCGCGAAGATCGACTCGATCATGCGATGGCGGCCCGACACACGGATGCGCATGTCGTTCATCCACGCACCTTCGCCTTTTTCGGCAAAGAACATCTCATCCTTGGCAGGGTCATAGATCACACCCGAAACGATCTTGCCCTTATGTTCCAACGCGATTGAAACGGCCCAGTGCGGCAGCCCGTGCAGGAAGTTGGTTGTCCCATCCAGCGGGTCGACGATCCAGCGACGAGTCGGGTCTTCGCCGTCAATCGCGCCGCCCTCTTCGGCCAGCCAACCATAGGTCGGACGGGCACCCAGCAATTCCTCTTTCAGGATGGCTTCGGCCGCGATATCGGCCTTCGACACAAAGTCGCCCGCACCTTTCATCGACACCTGCAGGTTCTCGACTTCACGAAAATCCTTGACCAGAGAACGCCCCGCCTTACGCGCGGCCTTGATCATGATGTTGAGATTTGCACTGCCAACCATTTTCCATAGGCTCCTGTCCGGTCAAGCCGCGCGTATACTGGGGCAACGCGCCCTTGCCAAGAGGAATGATGCGCATGGCTGATCTGCGTCCGGTGTTATTGAGTCTGAAGCTTACGCGCCTCGGTCCGCGCCAGTTTCACCAACTCTTGCACAAAGGGTTTTTCAAGGTCTTCGCTGCGGACCGCAGCATATAACCTGCGGGTAATCCCGTCTTTGGTAAGCGGGCGCGTGACGTAGTCCGAGCTATACTTTACCTCGCGCACCACCCAGTCCGGAAGAACGGATATGCCCCTATTCGAAGCCACCAACAACAAGATCACAGCGGTCAGTTCAACCTGTCGGATGGTGGCAGGCTCGACCCGGGCCGGGATCAGCAACTGACTAAAAACATCCAACCGGGTTCGTTCGACCGGGTAGGTAATCAGTGTCTGACCTCGGAAATCTTCAGCTTCGATATAGGGCTTTTCAGCCAATGGATGCGAAGACGCCGCGACAAATACGGCCTGATAGTCAAAGAGTTCGACAAATTCGACACCCGGCAGATCTTCGGGGTCAGAGGACACCACTAGATCAACCTCTTCTTTCTGCAAGGCGGGCAACGCGTCGAATGCAAGGCCCGGGCGGATATCCACATCAACGTCTGACCAGGATTTACGAAAAGCTTCAAGCACCGGAAACAGCCACTCGAAACAAGCGTGACATTCGATCGCAATGTGCATCCGACCGGTGCGACCGTCGCGCAGCGATGAAAACTCATCCTGCATCGCCTCGACCTGAGGCAGAATTTGTTCAGCGAGCCGCAGCAGCCGCAAACCAGCTGCCGACAACTTCATCGGCTTGGATCGACGTAAAAACAGCTCGACCCCGGCCTGATCTTCCAACCCCTTGATCTGGTGACTTAGTGCGGATTGCGTGATGTTTAGCTGATCAGCTGCACGCGCAAGCCCACCGCATTCGTGGATGGCTTTGATCGTCCGTAAGTGGCGAAATTCGATATGCATTACTCACGCAACTCATGTTGTTGTTGAACAATATGAGTTTGTCTCACAATGCATCTGATGGCACAAGGGCATAAATGACAGCTACGAGGCCACCATGACCAAGCCTGAGATTTCATTCGAGTTCTTCCCGCCGCAGACTCTGGAGGCCTCGTTTCGCCTTTGGGATACGGTTCAGACCTTGGCGCCGCTGAACCCACGGTTTGTATCGGTGACCTATGGTGCTGGTGGTACAACACGTGAGTTGACGCGTGATGCAGTTGCAACCTTGCACAAATCCTCGGGGCTGCCTGTTGCTGCGCATCTGACCTGTGTCGATGCCTCGCGTCAGGAGACGCTTGAGATCGCAGACACTTTCGCGCGCGCAGGTGTTCAGGATATCGTTGCCCTGCGTGGCGACCCCCCTAAAGGTCAAGACCGGTTCGCCCCCCACCCTGATGGTTTCGCCAACTCGGTAGAACTGATTTCTGCACTGGCCGAGACCGAGATGTTCAGCATCCGTGTCGGCGCTTATCCGGATAAACATCCAGAAGCAAGCAATGCCCGCGCTGATGTGGATTGGCTAAAGGCCAAGCTGGATGCGGGCGCGGACGAGGCGTTGACCCAATTCTTCTTCGAGGCTGAAACCTTCTTCCGGTTTCGCGATGCCTGCGAAAAAGCGGGGATCGACAAGCCTATCGTACCGGGCATTCTTCCCATCGAGAACTGGAAGGGTGCGCGTAACTTTGCAAAACGCTGTGGCGCCCACATTCCCGACTGGATCGAGAACACATTTGACAAAGCAATCCGGGACGATCGCGAAGATCTTCTGGCGACGGCGCTATGCACCGAACTCTGCTCGGACCTGATAGAAGGCGGCGTGGACAAACTGCATTTCTATACGCTCAACCGACCTGAGCTTACTCGGGATGTCTGTTTTGCCCTGGGCATTACACCCCAGACCGAATTGCAGAACGTCGCCTGATCCTACAGTTTTTGCGTTTGCCCTGTATCGCCGGGCGTGGCGGTCGTCTGATATGCTCATTTGCGACAACCGCTGCGCAGGCGACAATCTCGATATGCACCCGTCAACTGTTGCCCTACCTCAGTCTAATTCCTGAAAAAATTTGACAAAAATGTGATCAATGGCAATCTGACCCCGTTGTAGTTTTAATGAGTGTTTTGAGTATGAAGCCAGTGAGCAAGGTACAGGCTCGGGCCGAAGCGTTGCAGGTTCTTGGTCTGCCCCCAAATGCAAACGCAAACGAGATTCGTGAAGCCTGGCGCAAAATCGCGTTCCACGATCATCCTGATCATACCGACGGTGATTATTCCGGTTTTTCGGATGCTAAATCAGCCTATGATTTTTTGCGTAAAGAAGGGATGACACGCAAAAACGGTGTAGATTCTTCTACACCGCGTCGTCCTCGTCTGAAGAAACGCGTAATCGAACTGGCCGCAGATGAAATCAAAGCTTGTCACGATCTGTTAAAACCCGAACGCGCGCTGAAGGATTTATCGGAACTAGGTGAACCGGACGCCGCCAAAAGCGCCCGCGAATCTTCGGACCATGTTCCTGATGCAATCGGATGCTTCGGGCGCGATCTTACCTACTTCGTCGCATCGTCAGTCTGCGAAGGGTCTAACCGCGTTGCATTGCCAACCTCGGTCCTTTCCGGCTACCGCAAGTCAGAAACAGAGATTCTGACCTTTCGGTCCAAGGGCTCGGGCTCCGGTGAGATTGTCATTCCTGACCCGATACGCGAGAGGAAATTTCCCGGTGCCAAGAGTGTAACAATACGGTTCGAAGCGGATCAACACATGCGGGATATGTTCGAGTTGGCGGGGTGAGAGAACCCGCCAGCGAAAAAAGCCCGGCCTTAGTGGCCGGGCTTTCTTTCATTAATCGGAATCAGTTGGAAATTGGGCCTTCTGATGTGAATTTCGGGATCACGCTGGTCGAAGCGGCATCCCCTTCGATTCCGGGCCAGTTGCCTTCCGCCAGGTCGATGTTGGCCGGAACATCCTCTTCCCAGAAACCAACAACAACATCAGTGATGTTCAGATAGAGCTTGTCATCGACAATACGCCACAGATTTGGGTTGCCCGGAACCTTGCCGCCTTTCGACACGCCGTATGCACAATGGCCATCATATTGCGGAGCGTAAAAGGCCGGGTTCTCCAAAAACTTGTCACGGTTTTCTTCGGTCGCAAACGCCCAGGTTACACCATTATAGTCTGCGGTGATGTCGGCCCGACCGCGAACGGCCTCGGGTTGCGACTGGCCTACAGGAACCTGATCCAGGCTGCGGTAAGCAACAACGTCGTATCCCGATACTGCAAATCCGGTGCCATCAACATATTGTTCTCCGGCGAACGCGGGCACGGCAAAAGCCATCGTCGCGGCAAGGGTCAGCGCAAAGCGTTTCATGTGATTGGTCCTCATGTCCTTACGGTTTCTGGTCACCCGAACTGCGGGTCTGGTCAAACAATAGGTAATTTTGGCCCGGCGCGAAGACCCCCTCGCGCCGCTGTGAAAACCAGAGGGGTTTTGTGAGGTGAACGAGGTGCAATGTTACAAATATCTCGCCACATCCGGGGTTGGACTTTGAGTTTTGCAATATTAGCTGTGAAGGCGGCGGCGTTTTGGCCAAATGATGCAGAAAGGCAAAAGATGAGCGAACAATCCACTTACACACCCCCAAAGGTCTGGACTTGGGACAGCGAAAGCGGGGGACGCTTTGCCAATATAAACCGGCCCATAGCTGGTGCGACCCACGATAAGGATCTTCCGGTCGGGAAGCACCCGCTTCAACTGTATTCGCTCGCCACCCCGAACGGCGTCAAGGTTACGGTCATGCTGGAGGAGCTTTTGGCATTGGGCCATTCCGGGGCCGAATACAATGCGTGGCTGATCAACATCGGTGAAGGTGATCAGTTCAGCTCGGGCTTTGTCGGGGCCAATCCTAACTCGAAGATACCGGCGCTGTGGGATCATTCAGGTGAAACACCTGTGCGCGTTTTCGAGAGCGCCTCCATCTTGCTGCATCTCGCTGAGAAATTCGGTGAGTTTCTGCCCGCCAGCGGTGCCGAGCGGACAGAAGTGATGAACTGGTTGTTCTGGCAAATGGGCAGCGCGCCATATCTGGGCGGTGGCTTTGGCCACTTCTACGCTTATGCGCCTGAGAAATGGCAATATCCGATCGACCGTTTCGCGATGGAGGCCAAACGCCAGTTGCATGTGCTGGAACTGGAACTTGCCGATAAGCCTTATATTGCAGGTCAGGACTATACGATCGCCGACATGGCGATCTGGCCGTGGTACGGACAGCTTGTTCTGGGCCGTCTATACGATGCGGCAGAATTCCTGGATGTCGAAAGCTATGAAAACGTGATGCGGTGGGCCAATGCCATCGATGCTCGCCCCGCCGTTCAGCGCGGCCGGATGGTCAATCGTGCGTTCGGAGAGCCGCATACGCAGTTGCACGAACGTCATGACGCCAGCGATTTTGAGACCCGCACGCAGGATAAACTGGAAGCGGCGGATTAACGTCCTGCGCTACTTCAATATTGGGGGCCGCTCGGGAACACTGCCCGGCGCGGCCCTTTCCATTTGGGGCGCTTGAGGCTGGGGCAAATCGAACCGCAGCCCAACCTTTGCCAGGGCAGAAGTAGCCGGATCCTGCACTTCAAAAAAGCCAACATCCAGCGCTCCGGCCTCGATCCCCGAAAAGGTCAATGCCTCGGATACGGCGCGTGCAAGCGCTGGCTGCGCGCCTTCGACCGCCGAAACAAAACCCAACAAATGACCCTGCCCCCCATCCTCGGTCCTTGTTCCAACCAGAAACGCCGCCGCAGCCAGACCTGCAGCCGTCGCCAGCTTTGCATCAAGCGCGGTTAACAGAACATCTGGCAAACCGGAGGGCGGATGGAATTCGGCAAGTCGCTGCTGCACCTCCTTAGGACCATGCTGCAGCGTGTCAGACAACCAACCGAGCGCTTCCGCGGGGATCAACATCGACGACGGTGCAACATCAAGGTTCAGACCCAGCCCGACCCCCTGCCCCGACAACATCCCTGAAAGAACACGACCCGACAGAGCGACATAGGGGACCGGCCGACCCGCAAATGCCGCCATTCGTTCCTCAAGATCAAACACCAGAACAAAACGACCATCCGCCACATCGAACAGCTCGGGCGAAATGCTTTCATCCTTCGCTTCTTCGGTAAGCATCAGGAACAGCTCGCTATCGGCCAGTCTTTCAAAAAAGCGTAGTCGAGCGTTGTCGTCTTCCGGGGCCGCCTGCATGGCGTTATGTGCAGCATCCAAAGCTGTGGCTTCAGTCATTCAGAACCTCATTCACCCGTTTCTGTAGCACCGGCAAAAGCTCGGCCTCGAACCAGGGGTTTTTCTTCAGCCAAGCCGTATTGCGCCAGGACGGGTGAGGCAAGGCAAACACGCGCGGTGCATGGTCTCGCCAAAGACTAACAGTCTCGGTAACCGGTGTTTTTACGCCAAGATGGTATTTATGGGCATGACCCCCGACGAGGATCGTCAACGGTACTTCTCCCAACGCAGCCATCACCTTGTCATGCCAGGTGCGCCCGCATATCGGCGGCGGAGGCAGGTCGGCCTTGCGCTCATTGTATCCGGGGAAGCAAAACGCCATCGGCACGATGGATACGCGCGAACGGTCATAAAATGCGTTCTCATCCAGTCCCAGCCAATCCCGCAGCCGGTCACCCGAAGGGTCGGTGAAAGGCTTCCCTGAAGCATGGACGCGCGCGCCCGGTGCCTGACCTGCGATCAAAATGCGCGCACCGGGGCGAAACCAGACCACCGGGCGCGGCTGGTGCGCAGTCGTGGTCTGCGCGAACCTATCCGCGCACAAACGGCAGGCTTGGATGTCCTCTATCAGCGAATTCATCGGATCAACAGGCTTTTGCAATGTTCATCGATGAAGATAGGCATCATCTACCCTCGAGCCAATGAAACCGTCCTTGCAACACATCAATGTCATGAACGCGGATGCGCATTGATCATTTGTTTCATATTTCGACATAATGTGGCCAACATGGATCGGTAGCACACCGATCCTCAAACCGTCAAAACCCCGAGCGATCTGCAGGCCGCACATGCTGGAATTCGAAAATGTCAGCAAGTCTTTCTGGACCGGAACCCGCCGAAAGGTGATTCTGGATCGGGTCTCGTTCCGGGTCGAGCTTGGAACATCTCTTGGCGTGCTGGCCCCGAACGGAACCGGCAAGACTACGTTGATCAACATGATGGCAGGGCTGGAAAAGCCCGACGAAGGCGTGATTCGGCGCGACTGCCGCGTATCCTTCCCCATGGGCTTTGCAGGAGGTGTGGCCAAGCGCCTGTCCGCGCTGGAGAACGCACGCTATATCGCGAAGATCTACGGCATGGATCCCGACTATGTCGAAGCCTACTGCAAATGGCTGTGCAACTTGGGTGAGTATTTCGACCAGCCGCTCGGAACCTATTCGTCCGGAATGCGGGCCCGGTTTACATTTGCACTGATGCTGGCCCTGGATTTCGATATGTATCTGATCGATGAGGGGATGCCCTCGACAACCGATGTCGAGTTCAACAAGAAGGCGGGCGACATTCTGAAAGAGAAGCTGCGCACGACAACCTTGGTGATCGTATCGCACAACCCTTCGCTTCTTGAAAAATTCGCGCGGCAGGCTGCGGTATTGGTAGACGGCCAGCTTTACATGTTTGAAACCTTGGAAGAGGCAAAGCAGCTCTATGACTACCAAACCCAAGGCTAGGAAATACAACCCCGACCGCACGGCACGCGGTTCTGGCACTGCCGAGGCACGCTCGGACGCCATTTCGCGCATCCGAAAGGCGACCCAAGGCACAGACTCGGCTGACGACACTCAGCAACCGGGCAACGAGTTGGACGCGATCAAACGCGAAGGTCTGACAGGGCGGCAATTGCGCGTCGCGCGGCGTTTGGCGCACAAGAACGGGCTGGCGGCGACGTCTGACTACGATGCGGTCCGACTGTTACGAAAGAAAGGAATTGATCCGTTTCAGCGCACAAACCTGCTTGATCTGGCAGCTCCTGACCAAGGTAAGCCAACTGGTGATGACGCCGCGCAAGACAATATAAAGATTCACCTGCCGCAAACGACCAGGGACTCGCAGAAGAACCTGCCAGGACCCGAACTCAGCCCAGCCGAACGTCGTGAATATGAAATCGGGCAGATCCAGAAAGACATCGCCCGCCGCCGACGCCGCAAGCTTGCCGGGTTATTCGCACGATTGACGGTGTTCGTATTCATTCCAACATTCATCGTGGGCTACTATTTCTATCGCGTGGCGACACCGATGTATGCCAGCGACTCGGTGTTTTCGATCCTGCAAGCGGATGGCGGCGGTGCCTCATTCGGTGGATTTCTGGCGGGCACGCAGTTTGCGACGGCGCAGGATTCCGTGTCCACTCAGGAATTTCTGGAATCCAAGGATGCATTGGAACGGCTTGAACGTGATGTCGGATTTACTGAGTTTTTTCGGCAGGATTGGATAGACCCGATCCAACGATTGCCGGCTGATGCGACGCTTGAAGAAACCTACAAGCTTTATAAACGTATGATCACAATCGGATATGATCCTAGTGACGGCGTCATCCGAATGGAGGTCGCAGCGCCGAGCCCCGAGATAGCGGTCGATTTGTCCAGGCGGCTTATCTCTTACGCGGAAGAGACCATCAATGGTCTGACTGAATTGAAACGCGAAGACCAGATGCGCGATGCCTTGGCGAGTTTTGAGGCTGCGCAAGAGGCACGCAGACAGGCTCAGGAAGACCTGATCGAACTGCAGCTACAAGGTGCGATACTGGACCCGCAAAGTGTGATCGCCAGCCTGCGAGGAAGGATCGATCAGTTCGAATTCGAGC
Source organism: Ruegeria sp. AF2 (assembly GCF_056542025.1). Lineage (NCBI taxonomy): Bacteria > Pseudomonadati > Pseudomonadota > Alphaproteobacteria > Rhodobacterales > Roseobacteraceae > Ruegeria > Ruegeria sp. AF2. The sequence continues at coordinate 290,561 of NZ_JBQFZC010000003.1, forward strand.
TGCAGGACAAAGAACTACAATTGGCCGCGCTTCTCGATAATACGCGCCCCAACCAGGCCAAGGTGGATGGTACACGGGCGGATATCGCGCGGCTGCAAGCGGTCCTTGATGAGTTGAATGCCGAGATGCTGGATGTGTCGGCGGGCGAAAATTCGCTGGCGCGTTTGAGCGTGCGAATCCAGATGGCTCAGGCCGATCTGGCGGCGCGTGACATGATGCTGCAAACGGCAATGCAGCAAATGGAAGCTACGCGGACCGAGGCCAATCGAAAAGTGCGGTATCTGACCGTCTCGGTGAACCCGGTCGCCAGCCAGGAGCCCAGCTATCCGCGCAAGTTCGAAAATACGATTTTGGCATTCCTGTTATTTGCTGGTATCTACCTGATGATCTCGCTTACCGCGTCGGTCCTTCGTGAACAGGTATCCTCGTAAGACTCATGAAACATGTAAAAATAGCCGACCTGACGGTTGGCAACGACCTTCCGCTGACCATCATTGCCGGCCCTTGCCAGCTTGAAACCGCCGATCACGCCCAAATGATCGCCGGCACCATGAAAGAGGCATGCGACGCCGCAGGTGCGCAATATGTGTTCAAGGCCTCGTATGACAAAGCTAACCGGACCTCGCTGTCCGGCAAGCGCGGCATGGGCATTGATTCCGGGCTGCAGGTGCTGGAAGATATCCGCAAGACCATGGGCATACCGGTACTGACCGATGTCCATACCGAAGCGCAATGCGCGATTGCGGCTGGGGCCGTCGATATTCTGCAAATCCCTGCGTTTCTGTGTCGTCAGACGGACATGCTGCTGGCGGCGGGCAATACCGGCAAAGCGGTCAACGTAAAAAAAGGGCAGTTTCTTGCCCCGTGGGAAATGCCGAATATCGTCACAAAGATCGAAAGCACTGGCAATCAGAACATCCTGCTGACCGAGCGTGGAACTTCGTTTGGCTACAATACGCTGGTCGCGGACATGCGATCGCTGCCGCAGATGGTGCAAACCGGATATCCGGTCGTCATGGACGCGACCCACTCGGTGCAACAGCCCGGCGGCCAAGGTGGTTCCTCGGGTGGACAGCGTGAGTTTGCGCCGGTGATGGCGCGCGCCGCTGTATCTCTGGGCGTCGGAGCCGTATTCATAGAAACCCATCAGGATCCCGACACCGCCCCCTCAGATGGGCCGAACATGATCCCTCTGGATCAAATGGGCCATCTGGTTGACACATTGATGCGATTTGATGCGCTGGCCAAAGAAAACCCAATTCAGATTTAACGATTGAGATTTGTGATGACCAAGCCTTTGCCTGAGGTGACCCCAAACACCTGGAGCTTTCTGCGCGATCCGATGATCAAGCCCACGGGCTTTCGCGAATATGACGCGCGGTGGAAATACCCCGATGAGATCAATCTGCCAGGCATGACGGCCCTGGGTTTGGGTCTGGGCACACAGATGCACAAACGCGGGATCGAACCCGTGATTGCAGTGGGAAATGACTATCGCGATTATTCCCTGTCGATCAAAAACGCTCTGATCGTTGGACTTATGCAGGCGGGTATTCAGGTGAAAGATATCGGCCCAGCGCTCAGCCCGATGGCGTATTTCGCGCAATTCCATCTGGACGTACCGGCGGTTGCGATGGTCACGGCAAGCCATAACCCGAACGGTTGGACCGGCGTCAAAATGGGCTTTGACCGCCCATTGACCCACGGCCCTGACGAAATGTCGGAACTGCGCGACATCGTCCTGAACGGGGAAGGTGTTGCACGCCCGGGCGGGTCATATGAATTCGTCGATGGCGTGAAGGAAGCCTATATCGATGATCTGGTCGGTGACTTCAAAATGTCGCGTCCGCTGAAAGTGGTTTGTGCCACCGGCAACGGCACCGCCGCCGCCTTCGCGCCCGAGATTTTCGAAAGGATCGGGGTTGAGGTTGTGCCCAGCCATACACGGCTGGATTACACCTTCCCCAATTACAATCCGAACCCGGAAGCCATGGAAATGCTGCATGACATGGCCGACACAGTCAAATCCAGCGGCGCGGACCTGGCGCTAGGGTTTGATGGGGATGGCGATCGTTGCGGTGTTGTGGATGACGAAGGCGAAGAGATATTTGCCGATAAGGTCGGCGTCATCATGGCCCGTGATCTGGCCAAGCTGCATCCAGGTTCGACCTTTGTAGCCGATGTGAAATCCACTGGGCTGTTCGCCAGCGATCCCGAGTTGCAAGCGCTTGGGGTCAAAGCCGACTACTGGAAAACCGGCCATAGCCATATGAAGCGCCGCGTCAAGGAAATCGGTGCGCTGGCTGGGTTTGAGAAATCGGGACACTATTTCTTGGCCGAACCGGTCGGGCGCGGATACGACTGCGGAATGCGCGTGGCGGTGGAAATCTGCAAACTGATGGACCGTAACCCGGATCAAAGCATGTCGGACCTGCGCAAGGCGCTGCCCAAGACGTGGTCAACACCCACCATGTCTCCTTACGCAGCGGATACTGAGAAATACGAAATCCTGCAGCGCTTGGTCGAAAGACTGGTCGCCAAAGCCGATGCGGGCGAACGCTTTGCGGGGCGGGCTATCAAAGAGGTCGTGACCGTCAATGGAGCCCGGGTCATTCTGGACAATGGCAGTTGGGGACTCGTCCGCGCTTCATCCAATACACCCAATCTGGTCGTCGTCTGCGAAAGCAGCGAAAGCGAGGATGAAATGCGCGCGATCTTCGCAGATATCGACGCCGTCATTCGAACTGAACCCGGCGTGGGCGAATACGATCAGACAATCTAAATGACACTATGAAGGGCACCCATTTCGGCGCCCTTTGTTATCGCGCTTAGATCAATCCCCGCCAAACAGCTTGAGCAGGCCTTTCTTGGCCTCATCCTCAAGCTTGTTCTTCAGCGCGTCTTCGATGTGATCGGAATCCGTCACCGTGGTATCCAGTTCTTTACCAACCTTTTCTAAAACCTTCTTCTTTGCGTCGTCTTCCAGTTCTTTAACTTTGCCTTCGGCTGCCGCCTCAATGACTTTGGTAAGGTCCGGCTTGATCGACGGGTCGCTCCACGGACCTTTAATTCGGACGGGTACCGATATCCCCTGCCCTGAGTTGGCGCGCAGGGCGACCGGTGTGAACAGATAATCGATATCGCGAGCTCCTAAGCCGATGCGGCCCGTACCGTCCGCCCGGAAATTATCCAGCTGCATCAACAGGTCCTTGTTGGTCAAGTCGCCATTCTTCATCGTAAAGCTGGCCGTAAGGCTGTTGAATACGGTCGTACCACCCGATCCCTTTCCCCGCCCCATAAGGCGGTCAAGATCCAGCCCCGAGATAACGCCCCGCCCGACCTCGATATCTCCTTTGCCGCTGAGCGATCGCATGATCTGATCTTCGCTCTGTCCGACGCCCAGAAATTCAAGATTGCCTGAACCGGTGCCCGAAAGCCGTTTGATATCCCCCAGCGTTTCGAGCGCTTCGTTGATATCGATATTGGCAGCTTTCAGACTTCCACCAACCGACAGACCGTTGCGATTATTGGCGACCACCTGGCCGTTCAATTGCCCCGAGAACAGCGAGGCCGGGTGCATCTGCAATACCGCCCGCGACCGATCAAGGCTGAGTGTCAGATCACTTTTCCCAAAGGTCATACCCGGAACCGCAATCGAGGTGGCTTGCAAGCGGATCTTGCCATTTGCCAGCGCCAGAAACGACGCATCAATTGGGGCTTTTGACCACCCTTCCGTATCTGAGGTGCCGTCAGAAGTGTTGCCTCCGCTTACCTTCGATAAGTCGAGATCGCCTGCGTTCAGACGCGCAGTCATCTGGGGCGGATTTGAAATCTGGATATCAGCTTCGCCCTCAAGCCGGTTTTGATCCAGAACCGCGATCATGTTGCGCAATGAAATCCGCCCGTCCCGGGTATAGGTCATCTGCCCGGATACGCTCGCGACCTGTCCTAGTCCCTCCGGAACGGTGACTCCTCCCTGACCAAACGCGGCCAGCATCTTTTGAGTGTCCTTGGCCGTGACCGTCGTCTTGCCATCCATTTCGCCGGCCAGATTCACCCGGCCCGAGAACTGAATATCTCCGCCAGGCGCGGTTAGGCTCAGCTGCAACGGCGTTACAGCGCCGCTGGAAAATGCGGGCAAGTCGGGGATGGTAAGGTCCACTGCGACGCTGCCTCCGGGGACGGACATACTGGCTTGCATTTCCATTGGGGCCGTTACGTCAGGCCAGCGGGCCGAAAGATCGACATCGGCAAAATCCATACTAACCGCGCCATTCTCAAGATAGATTAGGCGCGCATTGGTCAGTTCCAACCGCTCGAGCGTGATGGGTCGGCTTTCAACGGCTTGCGCCGTAGCGCCCGTTTGCGAGGAGTTACCTGGCTGATGCAGCTCCCAGTTGCCGCGCCCATCGGCGCGTTCAAGGCGTAGAACCGGGCTATCGGCCAACACCCGTTTGATCCGGATATTCCCAGACAACAACGCCGAGGCATCGACCCCAACCGCGAGGCTTTGGGCGCTAAGCATCGGTTCCGGCCCGGCCCAAGGCGCATTGCCAAATGTCACAGGGCCGGTTTCCATCCCCAATACCGGCCAAAATGACAGTTTGACGTCACCGGTCAACTCGAGATCGCGGCCTGTTTGCGCCTTTACTTGTTCAGCAAGTATTGTCGCCAGTTTTTCGCCTGGCATCAGCAGCAAGGCACCAATGACCAGCCCGAAGGCTGCAACGATGAGAAATAGAAAACGAATGAGCCACTTCATGGGTCTGCCTTTCCGGCCTTTCTGCTCTGTTTCAAGTCAGCCCCGAGCGGGCGGGATTTGCAAGGGGAAGCTTTCCCCTCTATATGCCCGGCCATGAGCAAGAACCCACCGAACCTTCGCCCCGATCTAGCCCCAGAGGCCCGGATCGCCGAGACACCCCGCCGTGGCCAACCGACCCTTGGAATGGTGTCGCTGGGTTGTCCAAAAGCGCTGGTTGACAGCGAACGCATCCTGACCCGGTTGCGGGCCGAGGGGTACGGTATTTCGCCGGACTACACGGGTGCTGATGCCGTTATTGTGAATACCTGCGGGTTTCTGGACAGCGCCAAGGCCGAGTCGCTGGACGCAATTGGCGAGGCATTGGTTGAAAACGGCAAGGTCATTGTGACCGGCTGTTTGGGGGCTGAGCCTGACTATATCCGGGAACACCATCCGCGCATTCTGGCGGTTACAGGACCGCATCAGTACGAACAGGTGCTGGACGCAGTACATGCAGCCGTACCACCCGACCCAAACCCTTATGTCGATCTGCTGCCCGCTTCGGGCGTCAAACTTACCCCGCGCCACTATAGCTATCTCAAGATTTCCGAGGGCTGTAATCATAAGTGCAAGTTTTGCATCATCCCCGACATGCGCGGTAAACTCGCAAGCCGCCCGGCCCATGCAGTGCTGCGCGAGGCTGAGAAACTGGTCGACAGCGGCGTGCGCGAACTGCTTGTGATCTCACAGGATACCTCGGCCTATGGGCTGGATCGTAAGTATGACGTGAACCCATGGAAAGATCGGGAGGTGCGCAGCCATATCACCGATCTGGCGCGTGAACTGGGCCAGATTGATGCGTGGGTCAGGCTTCATTACGTCTATCCCTACCCCCATGTGCGCGATTTGATCCCGCTGATGGCAGATGCGGGTAGCAATGTGCTGCCGTATCTCGACATTCCATTCCAACATGCGCATCCCGATGTTCTGAAACGCATGGCCCGCCCTGCCGCAGGGGCAAAAACTCTGGACGAGATTGCCAACTGGCGCGCTATTTGTCCGGATATCACTTTGCGGTCCACGTTCATCGTCGGCTACCCCGGAGAAACCGAGTCAGAGTTCCAGACGCTTCTGGACTGGATGGACGAAGCGCAGTTGGATCGTGTCGGCTGTTTCCAGTACGAAAATGTCGATGGCGCCCGCTCGAACGACCTGCCGGATCATGTCCCGGCCGAGGTCAAGCAAGAGCGATGGGAGCGTTTCATGGAGAAAGCTCAGGCCATTTCTGAGGCCAAGCTGGCAGCAAAGGTTGGCCAAAAACTCGATGTCATCGTAGACGAGGTGGATGAAGAGGCCGCGACCTGCCGCACCAAGGCCGATGCTCCAGAAATCGATGGTAACTTGTTTATCGACGAAGGCTTCGAAGGCCTGAAACCCGGGGATATCGTCACGGTCGAGGTAGATGAAGCCGGAGAATACGACTTGTGGGGGCGTTTGCACCCCTCGGCGTAACGAAAGGCGTCTGTCCCTAGAGCAAGCCGATCAAAATCACGATCCACGCCACTCCGGCAGCGACTGCAGACAACGCCACCGCTGCACTTGCTGCATCCTTGGCTTGCCCCGCCAACGCGTGGTGCTCGGTCGAGGTGTGATCGACGGCACGCTCAATGGCCGTATTAAATAGCTCGGCCACCAAGACCAGAATGCCCAGAGCAAGGATCAGCGCCCGTTCTGCCGTAACTAGAGGGAGTGCAAACGCCAATAAAGCCGAAATCAGGTTGGCCCAAACCCACCCACGAAACGAATACTCTTGCCGCCAGGTTGCAGCCAGGCCCTGCCAGCTCCAGCGGGTACGATCCTTTAGGTGGTCAAAGAACTTGCGCATGGGGTTTCCGATCAGTCATCCTGCAAGAAGACGTCCGCGTCCCACAGCAGAAAGGCAAGAAAAAACCGCCTCGAAGGCGGTGTTCTTTTTAGAGGTGCGCAGGCGGCCCTGCGATCAGAACCGCCTGCTTAATACTTATTGGGTGACCGGGTTACATACGGTCTGGCCTGCTTCGGTTGTGGCCAGTTCATAGCCTGCCGAGCAACTGGGTGTACCAAACTTGTCATAGTCGGGCTGGATGTAAACCGGGGTCGGTTCCTCTTGCTGCGAGCACGCAGTCAATACAACGGCCGTGGCGCAGATAGCAGCAAATTTCAGTTTCATGTCCATCAATCCTCTATTACTTTTCTGATATTGCCCAGTTTTTCGGGGCCGGTATCAGAATAGGACCAAGAATTTCATATGGCAACCGAATCGATAACGCATTCGTGAATAAAGGCGAAACCACGCTGGAAGGCGGGTTTTCATTCGCAGTCTACCTTTTTTGACAAAGAGCCCTAAACTTTGACTTCGACATCAGCCAAAGACGGAGTAGCCACATGTCAGACGCCCCGATCATCGCCCAGAAATCGCCCTATCCGTTCGAAGTGACCGAAGGAAAAACCTATTTCTGGTGCGCCTGTGGCAAGTCCAAGCGGCAACCATTTTGCGACGGTTCGCACAAAGATACGTCTTTCGAACCCGTAAAATATACGGCTGAGGCCAGCAAAAAGGTGTTTTTTTGTGGCTGTAAGCACTGCGCCAATCCTCCGTTGTGCGACGGAACGCACAATAAGCTCTGAAAGTCAGGTCAAGTCGTTCAAAACCTGAGCATTGGCACAAAAATCAGGTGCTTTCTCAGCCATTCCTTGTTGTGCGGCAAGCCATATCTGACAACGTTCGTCGCATATTGCGCCCCGGCATCGGGTCACCATCTGAGCGTAGTCGGCAGGTGTCAGTTTCCCTTCGGCCATTGCTTCGGTCAGAGAAATCCCTAAGGATCGCGCGACCGAGCGTGTCAGCCAAAAGTGTTTTTCGATCTCGCCCAGTGATGTTCGGTCCATTTGATCACCTTTGTTTGCTGACCCTCAAGGTGGCGAACCTGTGCCGGTTTGGGCAGGTGCAGGGCGCGCTTTCCGCCGTTTCGTTCTCGTTCAACCAGTCTGGGCATGCCCGCGCCCATTCGCACCCGCGGCAGAGCTGAACCATATCTGCCCATTCCTGTTGGCTCAGGTGCCCGTCGCGATGTGCGGTGGCAAGGTCGGCTCCCGTCGCCTGTGCCATTCGCAATACAAGGCGAAGATGGGTCATGATCCGTCCAAGTCGTGGCACGGTACCCCCCTTTGGCGTTACGGCTTGAGCCTGTTCAGCAGCTCGTGATTGCGGCAGTATTCAGGTGTGTCGGGCGCTGTCAGGTTCTTGGCCAGAAAGGCCTTGCAATGGCCCGGATTCGGGCATTCCGTGCACCGCAATACCGCGTCCGAGATTTCGTCGAACTGTAAGGCCCCTTCGATGGCAACTTCTTGCAAATCTACGCCCAGCGTCGTGGCCATCCGATCTACAAGGTCGGCGTGACGTCGCAGCGTTTCACGATCAGACATGCGGTTTCCTTTTCCATTCACTCTATGGAAAGGGTAACGCATGCCCCGCACAGTGCCCTTGACTCAGGTCAATGCCCGGTTGCCAGCTGGTCCAGATAGGCCCGCGTGGCGTCCTGCACGCGGCGAAAGCGGTCCCCGCCCAGCTTCTTGCCACCGTACCAGCGTGTCACGATGATTACGTGATCCGTCAGCTCGGCCCGCTCCATCATCCGCAAAATGACCATTGCCGCGCCAGACTCTCCGTCATCAGCCTTGAGCGCACCGTTTGGCAAGATGGCCGCCCAAGTGTTGTGAGTTGCCTTCGAATATGCCTTGTCGGATTTCAGTTCCGCCAGTACAGCATCGACATCAGCACGACTGGTGACCCCCGCGCCCGTCACAGCATATTTCGACCCGCGATCACTGAGAACGACACCCAATCGGGTTAAGTTGACCATTATCGTAATCCCAGTTCCCGCGCCGTTTGCAACACAACTTCGACCCGCTGGGCATTGGGAGGGTGCGTGGCAAGGAAACGATCACCCGGATCAGGAATGCGTTGGAAGAAAGCCATCCCGACCAGCGGGTTATACCCCGCCGCGTAAGTGATCTGTGTCCCCAGACGATCCGCTTCCAATTCGAACTCACGCGTGTAGTTCTGCACCCCGACCTCAGCACCCAGCGCCTGTGCGCGCTCAATACCTGCATCGTCCGCGCCCTGATTGCGCGCGAGTTCACCGAATATCCGCGCGCTCTCTTTGGCGTTCTGGGCCTGCCGGGCGATGTGACCCAGAATATGGTGGGCGGCCTCATGGCTCATGACAAAGGCCATCTCGTCCGCGTTCTGCGTTGCATCGATCATCGGCTGTGTAAAAACGACTAGCGGCCGCCCATCCTTGTCCAAGGTCTGAAATGCATTCGCTGGGGCCTTTGACGAGAGATCAACCAAAATCACAAAATCACAATTGGCAGTCCTCGATTGGCGGCGGCATTCCCGGCTTGCGGTCGTTCCGACAGCCCGGCTGACCTGCTCGAATACGCGCGCCCTGTCCTTTTGTTCTGATGACGATGGCTGCCATTGATCGGCCGGGATCGCGATAACAGGCGACATATCGCAAGCCGCCAACAGCATCACCAGCAACAGGGCAAGACGGCGCATTCACATTCCTTTCGGTCACTCTGTCGGCAGACAAGCATAGCGCGGCATTTAAGGCCGGGCCACAGCCGATTACAGCTTGCAACGGGTTGCATTGCGATCTTATGCCCTGCACTCTGCACATATGTTTTCAATTGAACACGAATTCGACTCGACGGTGATTACGCTGGTGGACGAAGGCGCAAAGCCTTTGCAAGAGGATGTCGTCATCAACAACTTCGCTGAATGCGTCACACTTGAGCAGTTGGACCCGCGGACCGATCAGATTCAGAAGATTACCCTGTCACCAGAGCAGGTACGCGATCTGGCCGCTGCGCTGGATTTGCCCGAGGGCGTTTATCAGATACGTGAGTCCGAGAGCACCAAAGACTAGTGGTTCCTTTTGGATCTTGCGTCTGATCACAAGCAGCAATTCAGATTGAATTTGTCGCCTTTTGATGAGCAGTTTGCCCTTGAAAGAGAACAGTATGCCTCCGACATACAGACTGCCATGTGAAGGAAGTTAACATATGACCCTGAAGAACCAAGCTGCGCTGGATTTTCTGCACGCGCGCCGGTCTCGTCCGGCCAAAACGCTGGTAGCCCCGGCCCCGACCCGGGACGAGCTGAGGCCGCTGCTGACTGCTGCAGCGCGCAGCCCGGACCATGGAAAGCTGGAACCCTGGCGTTTTGTTGTTGTCGAGCATGGGGCCATGCAACGCCTTGCAGATCTTACAGAAACTTGTGGTCTCACCTTGGGAAAATCGCCCGAAGATATCGCCAAGGCGCGCAGCCAATTCGAAATGGGCCATCTGGCGGTTGCTGTTATTGAGGTGCAGAAACCTTCTGACAAGATACCGGCAATTGAACAGACCTATTCAGCGGGTGCGGTATGTCTGGCTCTGCTGAACGCAGCGCTGGCCGCAGGTTGGGGGGCCAATTGGTTGTCCGGCTGGCAATCTCATGATCGCGAGTTTTGCGAACAGGGGCTCGGCTTGGCCGAAAACGAGAAGATTGCAGGCTTTATCCATATCGCAACCGAAGGTACGACCCCGCCCGAACGACCGCGCCCCGATGTGGCGGCGCTAACCCAATGGGTTTCCGAATGATCATCATCCAGTCGTTTCTGCAGGCGCTGGGACAGATCGGTGACCCCAGGTTTCGCAAGGTGCTTCTGTTGGGTGTCGGCCTGACATTCGCGTTGTTGGTGGCTGCCTATGCCGGATTTTTGTGGCTGATCAACGCGCTGGTCGGCGATCAGGCCACCTTGCCAATACTGGGTGAGGTGACATGGCTGAACGACCTGCTAAGCGTGTCGTCATTCCTGCTGATGATGGTGCTGTCGGTGTTTCTGATGGTCCCCGTTGCGTCAGCCATCACCTCGATGTTTCTGGATGAGGTCGCACAGGCGGTTGAGGATAAGCATTACCCCGGTCTGCCGCCGGCTAAGCGCATCCCCTTTGGCGATGCGCTAAGGGATACTCTCAGTTTTCTGGGTGTACTGATCGTTGCCAACCTGTTGGCATTGATCCTCTATGCACTCTTCACGCCATTCGCGTTGTTTATCTTTTGGGGTATGAACGGGTTTCTTCTGGGGAGAGAATATTTCACCCTGGCTGCGATGCGCCGACTGGGGCGCGAGGGGGCGCGAAAGCTGCGCGCAAAGCACGCGACAACCATTTGGGTCGCCGGTATTCTTATGGCGGTCCCGCTCTCTGTGCCATTGGTCAACCTGTTGATCCCGATCCTAGGAGCGGCGACCTTCACGCACATTTATCACGGTCTGTCGGGTAGCCGAACCTGAGCTACTCGCGCGGTTCCAGTTGGTTCAGCCAATCGAAATCGCGCACGCTGATTACGCCGGAGATAATGATGCCGGCAATGATCGCCCACAGCACCACCGATATCCCGGTGGTAATCCACAGCTTCTTCTTCATGTGATGGACTTCCGGCGCACCCGCATGAGTGCCCGGAACAATATCCCCAAGATCCCCCTGCGTTTTGATGCGCACAGGCAGAACAATCAGCAAGGTCAGAAACCAAATTACAGCGAAAAGAACCAGAGCGGCGGTAATGGTCATCGACTTCAGACCTGCTCCAGCTCAACGAGGCATCCGTTGAAATCCTTCGGGTGCAGGAACAACACCGGTTTGCCATGCGCTCCGATCTTGGGTTCACCCGATCCCAGAACGCGCGCACCGGTCTCTTTCAGATGATCGCGGGCTGCGATGATATCCTCGACCTCATAGCAGACATGGTGGATGCCGCCTGATGGGTTCTTTTCCAGAAATCCGTTGATCGGGCTGTTCTCACCCAGCGGATACAGCAATTCGATCTTGGTGTTGGGTAGTTCAATAAAGACCACGGTGACCCCATGATCCGGCTCATCCTGTGGAGCGCCGACTTTGGCGCCAAGCGCATTGCGATACTGGGCCGATGCGGCCTCTAGGTCGGGAACAGCAATGGCTACGTGGTTCAGGCGACCAATCATGGGACTCTCCTTCCTTCTGCGTTGCAGCGGTTATGGGGGCAGTATACCCAAAGGACAAGTGCGCCAAATCGTCGTTAACCCTGTATTAGCCAGAAGTTCCTAGCGTGAGGCATCTGCTAAACAGGAGTTCTGCCATGGACGATTCGGGACCTTTCGCCTCTCCAGCGCTGGCCACCAAGATGCGACCGCTGCTGGGCCAAACAATCCTTGTGGTCGAAGACAGCCGCTATGCGTGCGATGCAATACGATTGATGTGCTTGCATAGCGGTGCGCGTATCCGTCGTGCGGATTGTCTGAAATCAGCGCGGCGCCATCTGCAAATCTATCGTCCCTCGGTCCTGATCGTCGATATGGGTCTTCCTGACGGGTCCGGCGCTGACCTGATAGCCGAAATGACCCACGCTGTACCCCGCATCGGTGTCATTCTCGGGCTGTCTGGCGATGACAGCATGCAGGTTATCGCCAGACGCGCAGGTGCAGATGGGTTTCTGGCCAAACCCCTGACCTCGGTCGCTTATTTCCAGACCTCCATACTTGAACTTCTGCCCGAAGATCGCCGCCCAGGAGGTCTGGATTCCGTCAGGGATAACATCGTTCAGCCCGATCCGCTGGCCTATCGGGACGACATGGCCCATATCGCCGACGTGCTTACCGGCCCCACTGATCAGCGCACATTGGATTATGCGGTACAATTCCTGCAAAGCGTTGCGCGAGACGCCGAAGATACTGTGCTTGCCGAAGCAGCCCGGGACCTTGCCCAATCTCGTGCGCGGGGGACACCGGTCACCGCCCAGGCTGCACGGATTGCGGGTCTGGTTCAGGATCGGCTCGAACGGCAAGAGGCGATCTGAGATGCTGACCGCTTACTTTATTACCGCATCGATCCTTTGCATCTGGGTCTACCGCCTGACACGACAGACGGCCAAGAGCATCCGCAATCGTCGGGATGCCGCAAATCCACTGGATTGAGTTGAGCTTGTTTTGAGACCACCACGCAACTCGGATTTGCGTGGCGCGGCGAATACACCGATTGTATTGCACTGCCCCAAACGTAAACCGCCCGCTCAGGGCGGGCGGCTAGATTTAGTCTTGCGGGATGATCCTGAGACCCAGTTCCATCAACTGATCCGAGGTCGGATCGGATGGCGCGTCCATCATCAGGTCTTCAGCGCGCTGGTTCATCGGGAACATCATGACTTCGCGGATATTAGCCTCATCCGCCAATAGCATCACGATCCGGTCGATACCTGCGGCACAGCCCCCGTGCGGCGGGGCGCCGTAGTGGAAGGCGTTAAACAAGGCGCCAAAGCGGGATTTGACTTCGTCTTCGCCGTACCCTGCCAGTTCAAAGGCCTTCAACATAATCTCAGGCTTATGATTCCGGATCGCACCTGACACCAGCTCGTAGCCGTTGCAGGCCAGGTCATACTGATACCCGCGTACGTCCAGAGGATTGCCCTGCAGCGCCTCCATTCCACCCTGCGGCATCGAGAACGGGTTGTGCTCAAAGTCGATCGTGCCGGTTTCTTCGTCCTGCTCGTAGATCGGGAAATCGACGATCCAGGCAAAGGCAAAGCGGTCTTTCTCGGTGAGATTCAGTTCATCTCCGATCACGTCACGGGCCTTTCCGGCCACCTTTTCAAAGGCTTTTGGCTTACCACCCAGGAAGAACGCGGCATCACCGACGCCCAGACCCAATTGCTGACGGATCGCCTCGGTTCGTTCGGGGCCGATGTTCTTGGCCAGTGGACCTGCGGCCTCCATACCCTCGCCCTGATCACGCCAGAAAATGTAACCCATACCGGGCAGACCTTCTTTCTGGGCAAATGCGTTCATACGGTCACAGAATTTGCGGCTGCCACCGCTCGGCGCTGGGATAGCGCGGATTTCGGTGCCTTCCTGCTCCAACAGCTTCGCGAAAATCGCGAAGCCAGAACCCCGGAAGTGGTCAGAGACCACTTGCATCTTAATGGGGTTCCGCAGGTCAGGCTTGTCGGTGCCGTACCACAGGGCTGAGTCCTTGTAGGAAATCTGCGGCCACTCCTGATCGACCTTGCGCCCGCCCCCGAACTCTTCGAACACACCAGTCAGCACGGGCTGGATGGTGTCGAACACATCCTGCTGCTCGACAAACGACATCTCTAGATCGAGTTGATAGAAATCGGTGGGCGATCGGTCTGCACGCGGGTCTTCATCGCGGAAGCAGGGTGCAATCTGGAAATATTTGTCGAAGCCCGACACCATGATCAGCTGTTTGAATTGCTGCGGGGCCTGCGGTAGGGCGTAGAACTTGCCCGGATGTAGTCGCGAGGGGACCAGAAAGTCGCGTGCGCCTTCGGGCGACGATGCGGTAATGATCGGTGTCTGATATTCACGGAATCCCTGATCCCACATCCGGCGGCGCATAGATGCGACAACGTCCGAGCGAAGGGTCATGTTTTGCTGCATCGCCTCGCGTCTTAGGTCGAGGTAGCGATAGCGCAGACGTGTTTCCTCGGGGTATTCCTGATCGCCGAACACCATCAACGGCAATTCGTCGGCAGCACCAAGAACCTCCAGCTCACGCACATAAACCTCGATCTCGCCTGTCGGCAATTTCGGGTTAATGAGATCAGCGTCGCGGGCTTTGACAGTGCCGTCGATGCGGATGCACCACTCGGACCGTACCTTTTCCAGTTCAGCAAATGCCGCACTATCGCCGTCGCACAAAACCTGGGTCACACCGAAATGGTCGCGCAGGTCGATGAACAGTACGCCGCCGTGATCTCGGACACGATGCACCCAACCGGACAGGCGGACGGTTTCACCGACATTGGCGGCGGTCAGAGCGGCGCAGGTGTGGCTGCGATAGGCGTGCATGGATCATATCCCTTCGGGCGCAGAATTCGTCGCGCCGATACACCCCGTCAGGCTTGGAAAGTCAAGGCGGGTCGCGCCGTCAAAACGGCCTTTGCACGTTGCCCGAGTAGAAATAGACGCCCAGCCCTGCCGCAAAGATAATATTACCGGCAATTGCGTGCAGAAGAACTGCATAAAAGAATGATCCGCGCTTGCGGTAGGCCCAGGTGAACAGGAGGCCTCCGACGAAAGTCATGATGGCTACTACCCAGCTCCAGTACATGAGGTGCGCAAGCGAAAACAGGCCAGCGTTCAAAAGGTATGCGGCCCGCCCTTCAGGTAGGATCGCGTGATAGCGTCGGAAAAAGAGAGAGCGGAAAAGCAGCTCTTGTGGCAGAGCGGACAACAACGGGTAGCCGATACAGATGAATATCAACATCTCTGGCCGATGCAGCAGCAAAACAAAGGCTGCATCCGGTCGCGCCCACAGCACCAGGGCGGAACAGAAGGCAGCCATGAACAGGGTAAATGCAAAGACTTCGGTCCACGACCAGTTTCGCCAGCCATACCGAAGCTCCGCCCAGGAAAAACCGGGCGTATCCTGCAGCAGCAGTATGCCCAGTCCGGTAAACGCAAAAAGCGAGGGGAACATCCAGTTTGGCGGGAACAATGTCGCGATGGCTATGGGAACCGCCACAAAAAAGAGCACAAACTCAATCCTGAGGCGTGAGTTGGTAACAGGGGTCTCCACCCATTCGGTATTTTTGCTCAAGGTGCCACAAGCTCCGCACGGATCAGCCCCCGAAGGGAATTTCCACAGTGGATAGATTGCGCGTTTTTTAGATCGGTCAAGGTCAGAACGGATTCGGTAACTTCTTTATTATCCAACAATTCCTCGCGCAAAACCCCGGGAAGCAATCCGCATCGCAGTGAGGGCGTCAGTCGTCTGCCGTCGGGCATGGTCAGGAACAGGTTCGTGATAGTGCCCTCGCAAAGCTCATCCCGTTCGTTCAAAAACAAAAGCTCATCAACTCTTAGCGGCAAGCCCGCCCGCGCCATGTCATAGACGGCCCGTCGGGTCGTTTTGTAACCCAGCCAGATATCCGATGATGATAGTCTCTGTTTGGCCAAATCCACACGCCAGACGGACGGATTGGCAGCCAATTCTCCGGACGTCAGTTCAAATTTACCATCCGCGTCCAAGGTCAAACGGCAGCGCAATGCAATCTCACCCAAACTCGCATCCAAAATCGTCCAAGCGGCGGTTCGGTCAAAATCAATGCCGAACTTCTGTGCTGTGCGCGCCATGCGGGCCAAATGACGATCAAGCCTGACGAACCCCTGCCCCGGCCTGTAGGCCAAAGTTTCGATCAGACGGAAATCAGGCTCAGTTGGTGGGCGAAGCGGGCTTTCCATAGCGCCTCCTCATATTCCGATGGCGCGGTGCTGTCCCAGACCAGCCCGCCGCCTACGTTAAGGGTCGCCTTGCCGCCTTCAACCATGAGGGTCCGGATGGCCACGTTGAATTCCGACCGACCGTCCGGGGCCGCCCAACCGATGGTTCCGCAGTAAACATCGCGAGGCCAAGGTTCCAGTTCGGACAGGATCTCCATCGCGCGAATCTTTGGCGCTCCGGTGATTGATCCGCACGGGAACAAGGCGGTCAGAATATCAGAAAGGCCTACGCCAAGGTGTAACTGCGCCTGCACAAGCGAGACCATCTGATGGACAGTCGCATAGGTCTCAACCTTGAACAGCTCGGGTACTTTCACCGATCCGGCCAGCGCGACCCGGCTAATATCGTTGCGCAGCAGATCGACGATCATCAGATTTTCGGCCCGGTTCTTTTCATCCGAAGACAGGAAAGCGCGTCGACGCTCGTCTTCGACTGGGTCCTCGCTGCGCGGTTGAGTTCCCTTCATCGGGCGCGTTTCGATCCGGCCCTCGGCGTCGGTTCGGAAAAACAGTTCGGGCGAGCGGCTCAGCAGATCAGGCAGCCCCTCCTGCTCAACCAAGGCGCCGTGGCCGACGGGTTGACCAGCCGCAAGCGCCGCATAAAGCGCAACGCTGTCTCCGGTTACATCGAGATCAATTGGGAAGGTCAGATTTGCCTGATAAATGTCACCCGCACCAATCGCCTCATGCACTGTACGAAAGGCCTGCGTATATCGCGCCTCGTCCCAGCGGGGCTGAAACGCAGTGACACTGCCCGACGCCTTTGGCAGTCCAACGCGATCCGGTGCGTCAAACACACCGAAACACAGTAGTGGCAGGCGTCGTCCTTCTGGCAGCCGGTCTGCCAGACGTGGTTCCAGCACGTAGCCCAGCTCATAACTTGCGTATCCTGCCAGCCAGGCCCCATCCGCGCGCGCCTGATCCAGCGCCGCCAGAGCCTGGGGCACCTCCGCCGCGTTATCCGCGCGGATAATCCGGGTCGGACGCTCAAACCGGGTTCCGCGCCCAGCTGGTCCTTGATCGAAACGAATACGCAATTGCATCCTCATTTGCCGTGCTGCGCGGTATAGAGAATAGCGCGCCAAGGGAAAGAGGGGAAAGCGGCAATTTCAAACCCGTTTCCGATACCTCTTGCACCTTTTCGCGCGGTCCCTATAACGCAGGACAATTTGGGCGCTGGGGCGGTGCCCTGACTCGCGGACAATTGAAGGGGCCAAGCCATGCCGAGAAGAACCGACATCCAGTCGATCATGATCATCGGGGCAGGCCCCATTGTTATCGGTCAGGCCTGCGAGTTCGACTATTCCGGCGCTCAGGCATGTAAGGCGCTGCGCGAGGAAGGCTATCGGGTCATTCTGGTGAACTCGAACCCTGCAACGATCATGACCGACCCGGGGCTAGCCGATGCGACCTATATCGAGCCGATCACGCCCGAAGTTGTCGCCAAGATCATCGAAAAAGAACGCCCCGATGCCCTACTGCCCACTATGGGCGGACAGACCGGCCTGAACACCTCGCTGGCGCTGGAAGAGATGGGCGTGCTGGATAAGTTCAACGTCGAGATGATCGGCGCCAAGCGAGACGCGATCGAAATGGCCGAAGACCGCGCCCTGTTCCGCGAGGCGATGGATAGGTTGGGCATCGAAAACCCCAAGGCCGAGATCGTGACGGCCCCCAAGGATGAGAACGGCAAGAAAGATCTCGACGCCGGTGTGGCACTAGCGCTTGAAACCCTCGAAACAGTTGGTCTGCCCGCCATCATCCGCCCCGCCTTTACGCTGGGCGGCACCGGCGGCGGTGTCGCATATAACCGCGAGGATTATATCCATATTTGCCGCTCGGGTATGGATGCGTCCCCCGTCGGTCAGATCCTGATCGATGAAAGTCTTCTGGGGTGGAAAGAATACGAGATGGAGGTGGTGCGCGACACCGCTGACAACGCCATCATTGTCTGCTCAATCGAGAACGTTGATCCGATGGGCGTGCACACAGGTGACTCGATCACCGTGGCCCCTGCCCTGACGCTGACCGACAAAGAATACCAGATCATGCGCAATCACTCGATTGCCGTGCTGCGCGAAATCGGCGTCGAAACCGGCGGCTCGAACGTGCAGTGGGCGATCAACCCGGTGGATGGCCGCATGGTCGTGATCGAGATGAACCCGCGTGTGTCGCGATCCTCGGCTCTGGCCTCGAAGGCGACCGGATTCCCGATTGCCAAGATCGCCGCAAAACTGGCCGTTGGGTACACGCTGGACGAGCTAGACAATGACATCACCAAGGTCACCCCGGCCTCGTTCGAGCCGACCATCGACTATGTTGTCACCAAAATCCCGAAATTTGCCTTTGAGAAATTCCCCGGCTCGGAACCCTATCTGACCACCGCCATGAAGTCGGTGGGTGAGGCGATGTCAATCGGCCGCACCATTCACGAATCGATGCAAAAGGCTCTGGCCTCGATGGAGTCGGGTCTGACAGGCTTTGATGAGATCGAAATCCCCGGTCTGAACGTCGGAGTCTGGGAAGAAGCGGACGACAAAGCCGCTGTGATCAAGGCAATCAGCCAGCAGACCCCCGATCGTCTGCGCACAATCGCGCAGGCTATGCGTCACGGTCTGACCGACGATGAAATCTTCGGTGTCACCAAGTTCGACCCGTGGTTCCTGGCCCGCATTCGTGAGATCATCGAGGCCGAGCGTCAGGTGCGCAAAGATGGTCTGCCGGTTACCGAGGACGGTATCCGCAAACTGAAAATGCTTGGATTCACCGACGCGCGTCTGGGCAATCTGACCGGCCGTGACGAAGACAACGTCCGCCGCGCCCGCCGCAATCTGGGTGTGAACGCCGTCTTCAAACGCATCGACACCTGTGCGGCTGAGTTCGAGGCGCAGACCCCCTATATGTACTCGACCTACGAAGCCCCGATGATGGGTGAGGTCGAATGCGAGGCACGTCCAAGCGACCGCAAAAAGGTCGTCATCCTTGGTGGTGGTCCGAACCGGATCGGCCAGGGCATCGAGTTCGATTACTGCTGCTGCCACGCCTGTTTCGCGCTGACCGAAGCCGGATATGAGACCATCATGGTCAACTGCAACCCCGAGACGGTCTCGACCGACTATGACACCTCGGACCGCTTGTATTTCGAGCCGCTGACCTTCGAGCACGTCATGGAAATCCTGACGAAGGAACAGGAAGCCGGCACGCTGCACGGCGTCATCGTTCAGTTCGGCGGCCAGACCCCGCTGAAACTGGCCAACGCGCTTGAAGCCGAGGGCATTCCGATCCTTGGCACCACGCCGGACGCCATCGACCTCGCCGAAGATCGTGAGCGTTTCCAGGCGCTGGTCAATCAACTGGGCCTGAAGCAGCCCAAGAACGGCATCGCCTCGACCGACGAAAAGGCGCTGGAGATTGCCGAAGATATCGGCTTCCCGCTGGTCATCCGCCCCTCCTATGTTCTGGGCGGCCGCGCGATGGAAATCGTGCGCGATATGGATCAGCTACGCCGCTACATCAATGAGGCCGTAGTGGTATCCGGCGACAGCCCGGTTCTTCTGGACAGCTATCTGGCCGGTGCGGTCGAACTGGACGTGGACGCGCTGTGCGACGGTAACGACGTGCATGTTGCAGGCATCATGCAGCACATCGAAGAGGCCGGCGTGCACTCGGGCGACTCGGCCTGTTCGCTGCCGCCTTATTCGCTGTCGAAAGAGATCATCGAACAGATTAAGGATCAGGCGTTCAAGCTGGCCAAGGCGCTGAATGTCGTCGGCCTGATGAACGTGCAGTTCGCCATCAAGGATGACGAGATTTACCTGATTGAGGTCAACCCTCGTGCCAGCCGCACCGTGCCTTTTGTAGCTAAAGCCACTGACAGCGCCATTGCCTCTATCGCTGCGCGTGTAATGGCCGGTGAGAAACTGGCGAACTTCCCGAAACGCCCCCCTTACAAAACGGTCGATGACACCAAAATCGCCGACCAGATGACGCTGGCCGACCCGAACATGCCGTGGTTCTCGGTGAAAGAAGCCGTTTTGCCTTTCGCCCGCTTCCCCGGCGTTGACACCATCCTGGGCCCTGAAATGCGTTCGACCGGAGAGGTCATGGGCTGGGACCGCGACTTCCCGCGCGCTTTCCTGAAAGCACAAATGGGGGCCGGTATGGTGCTGCCCAGCGCAGGTCGTGCGTTTATCTCGATCAAGGATGCGGACAAAGGGCCGGATATGCTCGAAGCAGCGCGTGTTCTGGTTGAGCAAGGCTTTGAGCTTGTTGCGACCCGCGGCACACAAGCCTGGCTGACTGAAGAAAATGTGCCGTGCGGCGTGGTCAACAAAGTGTACGAAGGCCGCCCGGATGTGACCGACCTGATGAAGGACGGCGGCGTGCAGCTGGTCATGAACTCGACCGAAGGCGCACAGGCGGTGGAAGACAGCCGATCAATCCGGTCGATCGCGCTGTATGACAAGATCCCCTATTACACCACAGCCGCAGCAAGCTATGCCGCCGCGCTGGCGATCAAGGCGCAGGCCGAAGGCGATGTTGAGGTGAAATCGCTGCAGGGCTAAGCCCCGGCAACGGTATGAATGAATGGACCCCGGCCTCGGCCGGGGTCTTTTTTCTTCCCCTCCTTGCCCATCGCCCACATGATGGGCGGGGAAGGAGTGCTCATGGACCTCTACACCACATACGGAAGCAACGACCTGCCTCGGGCCATCCGCTTTTATGATGCGATCTTCGCGGTTCTTGGCCAGCCGCGCCTGCCCGGTTGGATTGATGGCTGGGCCGGATGGGGTTCCGACCCCGACAGCGGCACCGGGTTTTGGATCTGCAAACCTTTTGACGGAGCCCCCGCCAGTACCGGCAATGGCACGATGATCGCCTTTCCCGCCAGAAGTGCCGATCAGGTCCGGCGTTTCCATGCCACGGGTTTGAAAAACGGCGGTGCAGATGAAGGCAAACCTGGTGTCCGCCCCCATTACGAGCCCGGATTCTATGTGGCCTATCTGCGCGACCCCGATGGCAACAAGCTATCCTGTTTTTACTACCATTATGATCCAAAGGAGGATGCGGGCGGTTGATCAACCAGCAGCCAGACGTCGCTTTTCTTCACGGTTGAAAAACAACATGTAGAAGACAGGTGCGGCAACCATGGTCAGGATCGTGGCAAAGGCCAGACCGCCCATGATTGTGACTGCCATGGACACAAAGAACGCATCCGTCAGAAGCGGTGCCATCCCCAGAATCGTCGTGATCGCCGCCAACATTACCGGGCGCAGACGCGAGACAGAGGCCTCAACAATCGCAGGACGCAGGGCTTTACCAGTAGCGCGGACCAGATCGATTTCTTCGACCAGTACAATGCCGTTCTTGATCAGCATGCCTGAGAGACTTAACAGCCCCAATAGCGCTGTGAAGGTGAAGGGCAGACCTGTTCCAAGCAGACCGATAACCACGCCATTTACGGACATCGGGACCAATAGCCAGATAATGACCGTTTGCCGGATTGCATTGAACAGCAATACGGAAATCAACACCATAATCAGCAAGCTCAGCGGCAACTGCCGCCCAAGGCTGGCCTGAGCGTCGCCTGAATCCTCGAACTCGCCCCCCCATTCCATACGATAGCCGATCGGCAGTTCCATCGCTTCAATGGCACTGCGTACTTCGGAGTGGACCTGCGCGGCGGTCATGTCAGGGGGGATGTCCGCGCCAACAGTGATGGTCAACACCCGGTCACGGCGATGAACCAGCGTATTGAGCGCCTTGTAGTCGAAGCCGTCCACCATCTGCTCGATTGGAACGAAACGTTCCGACTGATCGGAGTAAACTACCTGATCGACGATCGAATAGTCTCCATCCGCCGGGCGGCGCAAGATGATCGGGATCTGGCGGTCGCGCTCGCGCAAAACGCCGCCCGTGATGCCATCGGTCGAAAACTGCAACGTAGCCGCAATGTCTTCGCGCGATACGCCTGCTGTTTGGGCGCGCTCCGTGGCATAGATCGGCTGCACGGCCAATTCCTGCTCACGCCAGTCGTGATGCACATGTAGCGCATTCGGAGATGCGGCTGACATGCGCTGTACCGCTTCTTCGGCCAGTTGACGCAGAACAACCGGATCACTACCCGAGAACCGAGCCTGGATTGGATCGCCGCCACCGGGACCAAAAATCAGGCGTTTGGTTCGGAATTCGCCTTCGGGGAACTGGGCCGAACCGAACTCCTCAAGATCGGCTTGCAAGCCAGGAATGTCGCCCAAAGCCTCGGTGCGGATGATCATATGTCCATAGCTTGGGTTTGGCTTCTCGGCAGCGTAGGTCAACATGAACCGCGTGGCCCCCTGCCCGACAAATGTTGCAACCGAGACGACGTCATCACGTTCGGCCAGCCAGTCCTCGAATACGGCCATATCTTCCGCCGTGCGGGCGATCGGCGTGCCTTGTGGCAGCTTGTAGTGCACGAAGAACAACGGCGTGTTCGAGTTTGGGAAGAATTGCTGTTTCATCAGTCCAAAGCCCGCAAAACAGACGACTGTGACCCCGATCAACCCGGCCACTACCAGCCATCGGAACCGAAGCGCCCAGTTCAAGATTGCACCGTAGACGCGGAACAGGATGCCGCCATAGGCATCCACCTCACCCTCTTTGCCCTGCTTGAAGAAATAGTGTCCGAGCAAAGGTGTCACCGTGATGGCCAGAACCCAGCTCAGCAGTAGTGAAATGCCGATCACGGCAAATAACGAGAACAGGAATTCCCCGGTCGCGTCAGGACTGAGCCCGATCCCGGCGAAAGCCATGATCCCGATCACCGTCGCGCCCAGAAGTGGGATCTGCGTTTTTGACGCAACCTCTTCCGCAGCATCGCGCGAGGATTTTCCCCGCAACATCGAAATCTGCATTCCTTCGGCCACCACGATGGCGTTGTCGACCAGCATCCCCATGGCGATGATCAGAGCGCCCAGCGAGATCCGTTCCATCTCGATCGAGAACATCGACATGAAGAGCAAAGTACCCACAACGGTCAGCAACAAGGTGGACCCAACGACAATTGCGGCGCGCCAGCCCATGAAAATGCCCAGAACCGCAACAACGATGCTGACTGACATGGCGAGGTTCAGCAGGAAGGCGTTCGAGGCCTCATCGACAACAACATGCTGCTGATAGATGGGCAGGATTTCGACACCAAAGGGGATTTCGGAATCCAGTTCGGCCAGTTTGGCATCTGCACGCTGCCCGACTTCGACGATGTTTTCAGTGGCCAGCCCAGCGATACCCAGCGTGAAAGCTTCAGCGCCGTTGAATCGGATCATGATATCGGGGTCGTTCTGCCGCCCGCGATAGACGTCGGACATGTCGAACAGGTTGATCACTTGCCCCTGCGATCCAACTGACAGGCCGGCGATCGCCGATACGCTGTCCGAGCCCTCGGCCGTCAAGATCGTGGTGCGGTCACTATTGGATCGCAGCGAACCCGAGGCGTTGACCGAGTCCGCGTTTGCGATAGCTTCGTTGATCGCCTGCAGCGGGACGTTCTGATTGACCGAGATCGACAGGTCCGGCTCAATAAAGATCGCCTCATTCGGCAAGCCCTGAACCTCGACATCTGCAACACCGCTTACCGTCAGCAATTCGCGGCGAAGGAAGGTCGCCAGTTCGTGCTTCTCGGCGTCAGAATACCCGTCTGCCGTAACGGCATAGAACAGGCCGAACACATCCCCGAACCCGTCATTCACATAAGGCGCACCCACGCCCGAAGGCAGACCGCGTGCTGCATCGCGCACCTTGGCACGCAGACGGGTCCAGATGTCGGGCAACTCACTGCCGTCATAGGTGGATTTAATCTCAACCTCGATCAGCGACTGTCCCGGCTGGTTGACCGAGGTGATGACATCCACCTCGCCCATCTGCTGAATGGCAGATTCCAGCGGTTCTGAAACCTCCAGCGCCACCTGTTCGGCAGTCGCACCGGGGTATTGCGTGGCGATCACCGCCTGTTTGATGGTGAAGGCCGGGTCTTCAAGGCGACCTAGCGACGTGAAACCCCAAATGCCGCCGAACAGGGCAATCAGAATGAACAGCCACGTATAGAGAGGCCGGTCGATCGAAGCGCGTGCGATGCTCATGAAACCGCCCTCAGTTCGAGAAGCCGACAAAGCGGCGGACAGTTTGACCATCGGACAATGCACCCCCACCGGCGACGACGATTTCGTCGCCATCCATCAGGCCGGTGAGCACGCGGACATCGCCGCTCTGCGTAGGTTCAACAGTCACTGGAACCCGGCGGACGGTGCCTTCGTCGGCGCCAGCCGGCGAGAAGACCAGAACGCCCAGCGCGCCGCTGGCATCAGCAACTACAGCCGTTGGCGGGATGATGATACCGGTGCGTTCATCCTGCACCTGCACCGTGACGGTCACGGAGGAACCGGGAAGAATCTGCAATCCCTCGGGCGGTGTCAAACCGAACTGGATGCGAAAGGTCTGGCCCACGCTTGAGGATTCAGCATCGAATTCCCTTATTTCCAGCGGAAAGATCTCATCGCTGACAGGGAACTTGGCAGTAATCGTGATGTCGTCCTGCTGTCCGGACCGCTGAAATAGGATTTCGGGCACATCCACCTCAATACGCAGTTCAGACATATCGTGAATCCGCACGATCGGAGTACCCGCAGAAACAGTTGTAAACGCCTCAACTGCACGGCTTGAAACCAGCGCGTCGAACGGAGCGGTCAGCGTCGCATGTTCCAACTCATATTCTGCATCTCGAACCGCAATCGCGGCCAGTTGCGCAGCTGTTTCGGCATCATCGACGGCGACCTGGCTGGCTGCGGTTCCACGCAGACGCGACAGGCGGGCGAGTGTTCGATCCGCCTGATCTTTTTGCAAGCGCGTCCGGTCGCGCTGCAGTTCGAACGGTTCCTGATCGAGGCGGGCAATCAACTCACCCTTTGGGATTACAAAGCCTTCGGTCACAGGCATCTCAACGATCTGCCCTGCGACCTGAAACGCCAGATCAACGGTCTGACGAGCGGCGATCCGACCAAAGAATTGGCGCGAAAAGCCGGGAGAGGTTTCGCTTACCTGCATCAGTTTCACAGGCTTGGCAGGCTCTTGCGCCATGGCAGGCGCAGTCAACAAGGACAGTGCGAGGCAAACAGAGGTCAGGAGTTTCATTTCGTCAATCCCTCGGGAATTCCGGTTTTCAGAATGTTGTCACGGATTTTGTGAGCCAGCCGTGCGAACTCGGCGGTTTCTTCGGTGTTCAGACCCGATGCGCTGTGGAAAAGCTCACCCGCCACGGCCACCAGCATATTGCGGGCCTCTTCGCCCTGTTCGGTCAGCACCAAAAGCCAGGCGCGACGGTCTTCGGGATCACGCTGTCGGGTCAGGTGTCCCGCCAGTTCAAGTGCATCGGCGGTCGCCGTAATCGTTGACGGCACTGTCAACATATCTGCGGCCAGCACTCCCATACGTTTGGGCACATCGAGCTTGATTAGCATGTGGCATTCCTGATGGCTCAGGTCTGTTTCGATGCTGTCAAAGCTCTCTTCCAGTTTCCAATAAAGCGCGTAGACCCCCATCATCGCCTGAATCTCAGGGCTGAGGCGTCCTAACCGCATGCTGATATCGTCTGACATGAATCTTTTCCGTGCGAGTCGCGGCGAAATATACTTCGAATTTTGAACTATTCAAGTTATGAAGCGAGGAGCGATGCATTCCCTTGGGTCAACACATCTTGATCAATATTAATAGGGACTGCATTTTGTGCAGATCATGAACTCAGGGCCAGCCATGTACACTCCTGCCATCACCGGGACCGGTGTCTATACACCAGAAAGCATCATAACCAACGCCGAACTGGTGGAAGCGTTCAATGCCTATGCCGACCGGATGAACGTCGAAAACGCAGATGCGATTGCAGCGGGCGACATGGAACCGATGCAGCATTCCTCGGAAGAGTTCATCCTGAAGGCATCAGGCATCGAGAACCGGTATGTGATGGACAAGACCGGTGTTTTGAACCCCGAGATCATGCATCCCGCGCTGCGCCAGCGTAGCGACGACGAGCCTGGGATCATGACCGAGATGGCGGTGGATGCGTGCCTTAAGGCGCTAGCACAAGCGGGGCGCAGCGCCGAGGATGTCGATTTGGTGATCTGCGCCGCTTCGAACCATGAACGTGCCTATCCTGCAATTGCCATCGAGATTCAGCAGGCATTGGGGATCAGCGGATTCGGGTTTGACATGAACGTGGCCTGTTCCTCGGCCACATTCGGCATTCAGGCGGCGGCGGATATGGTGCGCTCGGGCTCGGTCCGAGCGGCGCTGGTCGTCAACCCCGAGATCTGCTCGGGTCATCTTGAGTGGCGCGACCGGGATTGCCATTTCATATTTGGCGATGTCGCGACCGCTACTCTGATCGAGCGGATCGAAGACGCCCAAGGCCCACATTTCGAGATAGTATCGACCCGGTGCGCAACTGCGTTTTCCAACAATATCCGCAACAACAACGGCTTCCTCCGCCGTTCGCGCCCCGATGGTCTGGTGGATCGCCGCGACATGCAGTTCATGCAGAATGGTCGCAAGGTGTTCAAAGAGGTCCTGCCCATGGTCAGCAAACATATCAGCGACCACATGGAGGCAGAGGGCATCAGTAGTGATGATCTAAAACGCCTCTGGCTGCATCAGGCCAACAAGACGATGAACGACTTCATCGGTAAGAAGGTTCTGGGGCGTGAGCCAGAACCGGGTGAGCAACCCAACATTCTGCAAGACTACGCCAATACCTCATCCGCCGGGTCGATTATCGCCTTCTCAAAGCATTCCGATGATCTGGATGCGGGCGATGTGGGCCTGATTTGCTCGTTCGGGGCCGGGTATTCGGTGGGTTCTGTGATCGTCAAACGGTATCAATAAGCGCGCGCCTTATCTGCGCTGCTGGAATCGCTGCAAGACCAAACCGCTTTCTCAAGAATTATTCAGACGGGCTCAACCGCTCCTTCATCTCTGACCGACACATCGAAACCCGGATGCCCTGTGCATCCGAGTGATGTAGTTATGGGAGCCCGCTGTTATGGGAAATAATACTCGCGTTGGACTGGCCGCCTTGGTCGCCGCACCTTTCATTGGGGTTATGGCGACCGGCGCGGCAATCGCAGAACCGCAAACCTGTACAGTCAACACCGCGCGTGTTGCCGCCAATGAAGGCGATTTTGACACGCTCTGCAGCTGTTCGCAGGTAACGCGAGGGTTTGTATCACATCTGCAAAATCGTTCTGATTTTGCTTCGATCCTGCAGAACACTTCGGCGCAATGCCCCGGTCTGACTCAGTTGTTGAGCGATCTGCCCACTGCGTCGATTTCCAACACCAATGCCGGTGAAGAGCGCAGCAGAGATCCATCCTCCAATTCCGTTGGCTCGAGTGAAAACGGAAGCTCGGGCAACGGCGGCGGTAGCTCAGGCAACAGCGACGGGAGTTCCGGCGGCAACGGTGATCCGGGTGATGGTGGAAGCAGTCCTGGCGATGGCGGCGGTAAGGGCGGTGGCAAAGGTGGCCACGGCGGAGGTGACAAACCCGGCAAAGGCGGCGGCAAAGGCGGTCACGGCGGTGGTGACAAGCCCGGCAAAGGCGGTGGTAAAGGCGGTCACGGCGGTGGTGACAAGCCCGGCAAAGGCGGTGGTAAAGGTGGCCACGACGGTGGTGACAAGCCAGGCAAAGGCGGTGCCAAAGGCAATAACGGTGGCGGCAACGGACCAGAGGGGGCAAGCCCCGGGCGCGGCAAGAACGCCAACAA
Organism: Ruegeria sp. AF2; assembly: GCF_056542025.1. Taxonomy (NCBI): domain Bacteria; kingdom Pseudomonadati; phylum Pseudomonadota; class Alphaproteobacteria; order Rhodobacterales; family Roseobacteraceae; genus Ruegeria; species Ruegeria sp. AF2. The sequence goes on from NZ_JBQFZC010000003.1 coordinate 318,455, forward strand.
TGATGAACGCTGAATATTAATCTGCCCGGCAGACAAACAAAAAGGCGGCACATGGGCCGCCTTTATTTTGCGCATTCACAACAATTCAGTACAGGGACATGACACCTTAACTGACGCTTTCCTCTTCCAGATGCAGCTTCATTTCGATCAGAACCTGTTGCAGCATACTGGTTTCTTTCAGCAGCCGCTTCGCCTCGTTCACCGTGATGATGCCATCTTCTATCGCCGACTGGTATTCCGTCATCAGCATGGCAAAACGTTGGCTCAGCGCAATGACATCGGAATTTACCCCGCCCGTACGTGGGCTGTCCGAGTTTCGTCCATCGTAAGAAAGCGTGATATTCTTCAAATCCGCCAATGCCGCAGTCACGTGCGGATAGGCAGCCGCGTTTTCCAACCGGGCAACAGCATCCACCGGCATGAACCGGTCAGAATGTTCTGCGTTGTCTGAATAGTACCTGCCAAGCGTGGCTTTGGATTTCCCGGTGATCTCGCACGCTGCTTCGATTCCGACATCCTTAACCAATGCTTCGGTATGCTTTTTCAGATAGGCCCCGATATCTGCCATTTTGCTACCCTTGTTACCTGCGCCCTGCCCCCTCTGCCTGTCCATGCTGGGGGAAAGGGTAGGGAAATTTCCCATATTCGATTCATAATTGAAATGGCAATAATTGACTATCCCTCAGATATGCAGGGATTTTGTGAGTGAGTGGCGGCCGTTCGAGCCGGTAAAGAGTGTATGCGGGGCAGGATTTTAGCCTTGCATTGTATAGGCCACTTGTAGGCCGACGACGCCACTGTCGCGAAGGCGAGGTAATCCATCCCCAAGAGCATTTGCTCAACCTCAGCTGTAGCGATGGTGGCGTCGATTTACCCCCATGAGACGGCTTGCCCAGGCATCACATGCGAATTAGACCCACGGCATGGCAAAGCTCTATTTCAACTATTCGACTATGAACGCGGGCAAATCGACCGTGTTGCTGCAGGCCTCGCATAACTATCGCGAACGCGGCATGTATACCTACCTGATGACAGCCGCCATTGACGGACGCGCCGGTGAGGGGCGGATCGCATCAAGAATCGGAATCTCGGAACGAGCGGACATGTTTCGTCCCGACGACAATGTGTTTGCCATGATCGAAAACCGCCTGACACAAGGGGGCATCGCCTGCGTATTCATTGATGAAGCCCAGTTTCTTTCGGAAGAGCAGGTCTGGCAACTTGCGCGCGCCGTAGATGATCTGAAGGTCCCAGTGTTGACCTACGGGTTGCGGGTGGATTTTCAGGGTAAACTGTTCCCCGGGTCGGCAGCATTGTTGGCTCTGGCCGATGAGATGCGCGAAGTACGCACCATCTGCGAATGCGGGCGCAAGGCGACGATGGTGATTCGTCAGGATGAAAACGGAAACACCATCACCGAAGGGGCGCAGGTACAGATTGGAGGGAACGAGACTTATGTCTCGCTCTGCCGCAAACACTGGCGCGAGGCGGTGGGTTCCTAAACCGGGTTGGGTAACGTTCGCCCGGCCACGAACGCCGCGATATTGTCCAACGCCATGTGACCCATATCGGTGCGCACCTCTTCGGTCGCGGTGCCGAGGTGGGGCAGCAGAGTCACATTTCCCATGTCACACAAGGCCTGCGGCACCTTGGGCTCGAACTCGTAGACATCCAGTCCAGCGCCAGCAATCCGACCAGCATTAAGCGCTTGGATTAAGGCGGCTTCGTCCACAACTTCACCGCGCGCAATGTTTATCACAATGCCCGAGGGCTTCATCGAAGCCAAAATCTGCGCGTTGACCAAGTGTCGTGTTTCAGCTCCTCCGGGGACGGCTATGACAAGAAAATCCACTGCCGCAGCTAATGCACTGAGATCCGGAATATACTCTGCTTGGAGGTCCAGCTGCTTTGGATTGCGTGATTGATAGGCAACGGTCATGTCGAATCCGAAATGACACCTCCGGGCAATGGCCTGACCTATGCGGCCCATTCCGATGATGCCCACCTTTTTGCCGGTCACATGTTGGCCTAGCATCTGTGTAGGATGCCACCCCTGCCACTGGCCTGACCTGACCAACCTTTCCCCCTCACCTGAACGGCGGGCCGTCGTGAGCAAAAGTGTCATGGCAACATCGGCGGTGGCATCGGTGACGGCACCCGGCGTGTTGGTTACCGCTACCCCGGCAGCGTGCGCGGCGTCCACGTCGATATGATTGTAACCAACTCCGAAATTTGCCAGCAGTTTACAGCGAGGCTCTGGCACCTTAGCAAAGATCTCTGCCGAAAACTGATCGCCCAACGTTGGGACCACAACGTCAAACTCAGTCAGCGCCCGCAACATTTCTTCATGCGTCATAGGCGTGGTTTCACTGCGGAATTCCACATCGAATTCGGCACGGGCGCGCACTTGCACAGCCGAAGTCATCGGTCGGGCAATCAGCAGTTTCATCAATGCATCCTTCCACCGATGGGCACAGCGCCATCGGGGCCTATCAACACGATCTCACCGTTTTCGTCGGGAAGACCCAACACCAAAACCTCGGACATGAATTTACCGATTTGGCGCGGGGGAAAGTTGACCACGGCCATCACCTGCTTGCCCACCAGCGTCGCCGGATCGTAGTGCGCGGTGATCTGGGCCGAAGTTTTGCGCTCACCGATCTCATCGCCAAAATCGACCCACAGCTTGATCGCGGGCTTGCGGGCTTCCGGGTACGGCTCGGCGCGTATCACCTCACCTACACGAATGTCGACTTTGAGAAATTCGTCGAATGAAATCTCACTCACGAGACAACTCCTTAGATCGGTCGGTTGCAGCTTTGACGGCACGATGTAGCAGGTCTGGGAAACCCTCTTCTTCATGCATCAACACCTCCAGTGCGGCCTGAGTGGTGCCGTTGGGAGAGGTGACGTTGACCCGCAATTGAGACGGATGCTCGTCAGCGGCCATCGCCAACGCCCCTGCCCCAGCGACGGTTGATTTGGCTAGCTTCATCGCCAGTTCCGGCGGTAAGCCGTGCGCTTCGCCAGCTTGCGCCAGTGTTTCGATTAGGTGGAATACATAGGCCGGGCCCGAACCGCTGACCCCGGTGACGGCATCCATCTGCGTCTCATCATCCAATCGAACCGTCTCACCAATGGCCGAAAGCAGGTCTTCAGCCAGTAGGATATCCGCGTCCGAGGTGTTGGCATTCCCAATCAGCGCCGTGATCCCCTGCCGAACCGCCGCAGGCGTATTTGGCATCGCACGGATGATCGGCGTATCTGCCCCAATGACGTTCTCGAAAGTGGCCAGCGATGTACCCGCTGCGACCGATATGAAAAGACTGTCACCATTGCCCAGAGCTTGAATGGCTGGCAGGGCTTCGCCCATCATCTGTGGTTTGACCGCTACGAGTACAACTGCGGGTGCCTCGGGGAGAGGAGTGTTGATGTTGACGCCCTGCGCCTTCAGCCAATCCGAGGGAAATGGATCGATCACCCAGACCGATGCGGCAGGAAGGCCATGTTCCAACCAGCCTGCAAGCATCGCTGAGCCCATCTTGCCGCATCCCAGAAGCACAAGCCCCTGTTCCGCAACTCGCGAGATATCCATGATTGCCCCTCCCCTATGGTTCGGGGCAAAGCTTTACGCGCGGCCGTAGGCCTCTGCAATGGCGACTTGCATCGCCTCTTCGGGGTCTCGGTTTCCCCAGGTCACCAGTTGGATCGCGGGGTAATAGCGCTCGGCGCTCAGTACCGCTGCGGTGATCATGGTATCGATCTGTTCCGGGCTGGCCGTCTGACCACCGGCCAGCACCAAGCCATAGCGATAGACCATCAATTTCTGATTGGCCCAGTAGGTAAACGCCCCGGCCCAACACTGATCATTCATCTTGTTCAGTAGCTCATAAAGCTCGGTTTCGCGCTCGGCCGGAGGCTCCATCTCAAAGGAACACACCATGCGGAGCGTTTCATCGTAATTCGACCAGGCCAAAGTTATCGAATATGTGCGCCACTGTCCTTCGACAGCCATGGCAATCTGATCATCCCCGATCCGGTCAAAATCCCAGTCGTGATGTTCTGCAAGATGTTCAACAATGTCGATCGGATGAAGGTCTTCTTCGAGATACTGCTCGGAAAGGGCCATAATGCCACCTCACTAATCTCTAGCATTTTGGGGCTGGCAGCGCCCCAGCGCTAGTTGCCTGCTCTACAAGCCGGGCTTCCCCAGTCTGCCTGTACTAAATATGGTGCGATGTGAGCACAGCTCTGGCAACCCTATTTATTGGGGATAACAGCAATAAGTTGTGGACAGTTGGCAACGCCGATCAAAATATTGGCAATGGATGCAGCTTTGTCTTGATAAATTTCTGCAGAGCGGCAAAATGCACAACACCGCACAATCCAAGTTCGGATTGCGCGGCGGATGCTTTTACCCAAAATCTTAAATTCCTGCGGATGTTACTTGTCCAGCTTCGCCTCGAGCGCGGCAATTCGCTGTTCAAGTGCACCGTTCTCTTCGCGCGCTTTCTGCGCCATGGCACGCACAGCATCAAATTCTTCACGGGTCACAAAATCCCGGTCGGCCAGCCAGCGGTCCATCATGGATTTCATCGCATTCTCGGCCTCTTCTCGTGCCCCCTGCGCCACACCCATGGCATTGGTCATCAGTTGAGACATATCGTCCAGAATCTTGTTACGGGTTTGCATGGGCTTTCTCCGATTTCGCGATTGCTCTCTATATGGGTAAAGATTGGCCCGGGCTCAAGGTTGACTTGCCACGCAAACCCCGGGCAATGAGACGCACATGCAGGCTGTTTTGAATTTCCCCGATCTGTCACCCGAAATTTTCTCGATCTCTCTGTTCGGGATGGAGTTTGCGCTCAGGTGGTATGCGCTGGCCTATATCGTCGGCATCCTGATTGCTTGGCGCATGGCGCTGATGGCGCTTAGGCGGCCTGTGCTTTGGGCTGATGACACACCACCGATGCAACCCGACCAGCTTGAGGATTTGGTCACCTGGATCATACTGGGTGTAATTCTTGGTGGTCGATTGGGGTTCGTCCTTTTCTATCAACCCGCATATTATTTTGCGTATCCACTGGAAATTCTGATGGTTTGGCAGGGTGGCATGGCATTCCATGGCGGCCTGTTGGGCGTGGTGATCGCCACGTATCTGTTCGGCAGGCGCCACGCTATACCGATTCTTTCGCTGGGTGATTTGGTTGCCTACACAGTGCCGCCCGGGTTGTTGCTGGGACGATTGGCGAATTTCACCAATGCCGAGCTTTGGGGTCGACCCAGCGAATTGCCATGGGCGGTGATCTTTCCCGGAACTGCGGCCCAGGATTGCCCCGGCGTTGTTGCGGGGATGTGCGCCCGCCACCCTTCGCAACTGTATGAGGCAGCACTTGAAGGTCTGATCCTCGGGGCGATTCTGATATGGCTGGCCTACCGGCGCGGCGCGTTTCAAAAACCAGGTCTGGTTATGGGCGTATTTCTGGCTGGCTACGGCGCATCGCGGTTTTTTGTCGAATTCTTCCGTCAACCCGATGCGCAATTTATATCGCCGGGGAATCCGCTAGGGCTGGCGTGGCATGTTGGCGGATATGGATTGACCATGGGGCAACTCTTGTCGCTACCAATGATTGCACTTGGCCTTTGGTTGGCATTTCGGGCAAGACGCAGATCATGAACCTGAAGGATCGTCTGCTCCTGCGCATCCAGAATGATGGCCCTATGACCATCGCTGACTACATGACCGAGTGTCTGATGCATCCGGAACATGGATACTACACAACACGCGATCCGCTGGGCGCTCAGGGCGATTTCATTACAGCGCCTGAAATCAGTCAGATGTTCGGAGAGCTAATAGGATTGTGTCTGGCGCAATGCTGGCTGGTACAAGGCAAACCCGAAAAGTTTGTTCTGGCCGAGCTTGGCCCTGGTCGTGGCACCCTGATGGCAGACATCCTGCGCGCCACTCAAAGTGTTCCTGGCTTTCACAAAGCGGCCGAGATCGCATTGCTCGAAGCTTCACCTGTATTGCGCGACGTACAAGCCAAGGCACTGCAAGGGTATGAACCTCAGTGGATCGAGGCAATTTCTGATCTTGAAGATCTTCCTCTGTTTCTGGTGGCAAACGAGTTCTTTGATGCCCTGCCCATCCGCCAGTTCCTGCGCGAAGGCGAAGGTTGGCGCGAGAGGTTAGTTGGCAAAGATGGTGCTTCGCTTGCGTTCGGTCTTGGTACGCAATTGGCACAAGCCGCGCTCAGCGAACGTGTCGAGGATACGCAGGACGGAGATCTGGTAGAACTGTGCGCTGCTGCCAGTTCCATTATGTACTCTGTTGCCGGGCAGATCGCCCGTAACGGCGGAGCCGCGCTGATCATCGATTATGGTGACTGGCGCTCGCTTGGCGACACATTGCAGGCATTGCAAGCGCATGAACGTGTCGACCCCCTGGATCAGCCCGGTCAGGCGGATCTGACCACACATGTCGACTTTGAGGTCTTGGCGAAGGCGTCTCATACTTCGGGCTGCGCTTATACAAAACTGACCCCGCAGGGTGTGTTTCTTGAGCGGCTCGGGATCACCGCGCGCGCGCAATCGCTTGCCGCCCCTCTCAGCGGGTCACAGCTTGAGGCGCTGGTCTCTGCACATCGACGGTTGACGCACCCCGACGAAATGGGAAACCTGTTCAAAGTACTGGGTCTTTATCCGCCAAACGCCACGCCGCCACCGGGACTGGAACCATGACACTGGAAATCATTACTTCAGACATGCTGTCCCCCGTACGACACGGGTTCTTCAGCCGCCGCGGTGGCGCATCTTCTGGTATCTTCGAAGGACTCAACTGCGGAACCGGGTCGACAGATTTGACTGAGGCCGTAGCTTTGAACCGTCGGCGCGTCGCCGACGCGATGGAAGTGGCACCTGAAGCGATGATCGGTGTGCATCAAGTGCATTCGCCGACCGTGATTGCAGTCGATGGTCCGATGACTGGTGACAAACCCAAAGCTGACGCGGTTGTCACATCAACGCCGGGTTTGGCGCTTACAATCTTAACCGCTGATTGTCAGCCGGTGCTGTTCGCGGATCCTGACGCAAATGTGATCGGGGCCGCACATGCCGGTTGGCGCGGCGCGTTGGATGGTGTGCTGGAATCAACACTGGACGCGATGGAAGCGCTGGGAGCCAGCCGGGATAACACTGTTGCCGTAATCGGCCCCACGATTTCACAACGCGCTTACGAGGTCGGCTCAGAGTTTCTGGACGACTTCCTTGCTGACACGCCAGAGAACGCGCGTTTTTTTGCAAATGGCAAAGGTGACCGGATGCATTTCGACCTGCCCGCCTTTGGCCTGCATCGTCTGCGCGAAGCTGGTATCGGCCAGGCCGAGTGGGTCCGTCATTGCACCTATTCCGACCCTGACAGGTTTTATTCATACCGGCGCTCGACCCATGCCAAAGAGGCCGACTACGGCAGATTGATTTCCGCTATCAGATTGTAAATCTGGCCCATATTAAGGCAGCTTTGCCCAGTTTCTGCCACATTTCTTGTGTTTATCAGAGTCAGAATCGTCTCAAATTTTCGCCAATGCACAGACGGTTACCCCAAGTGGGATCGTGATGGCATGGGCGGAAGCAACTAAGAGGTACCTGAAACCTTCAATTTGTCCTCAATTCAACCCGGATCAGCCTTATAGGCGCCGCAAATCAGCGTCACATTGGCTTCATAAACGGGAACAGGGCGACCGCCCTATCGAAGCAGGACAATGGATATGAAATCGAAATCACGCTTTCTCAGCGCCGTTTTTGCGGCTGTCAGGGATCAAGAACCAGAAATGCCCTGGAAGCGGGTTTCAAGTCACTCAGTCAGAGTTGCACGCCATCTGGCGGCGCGACGCTGACACAGCAACCCCAAGAGACCAGCTGCCGGTCTCGGAGGGCAAACGCATACCGGATGAAGCTCCGGTCCGGTGTGTGGGGTCGCAATCAGGACTGCGACCAGGGTTCGGAGCGTGTGTGTGCAGGCAATTGCAGCCTGCGGTTTACGAGTTTGTCTGGGGGGGTCAAGAACTTGACCAAAACACTGGTGTTTTCTGATGCGGCGCTGTGCATTCGCGGCGACCGGCCTGTGTTTACCCATCTGATTACAGACAAAGAACAAGGTCGTCCGGCGATATTGCACGGGGGTTCAAGCCGTCGGACGGAATTTAGAGGGGACGGAATACCATGACTATTCCAAATTCTCTGGCCCGCGCTGCCAGAAACGCGGTCGAAACGTCAGCGCTATTGCGCGATGCGCCTCGTCCCGCGACAAAGCAAAAAGCACAGCTTCGACGCTATGAAGTGTGCAGTCTGCTGAAAAACGGGGATATTTCACAGACACGCCATATCGCGCCAGCTTTACCGATGTTTGAAGATGCATTTTGTGCGTTCACACGCGGATCGTTGGTCGAGACGCCACAGGGCCAGATGGCGATCGAAGATCTGCTGCCGGGTGATGATGTCCTCACTCAAGACGGATCATCGGAAACCGTACTTTGGAAAGGGTCTGTCACACTGATTCCCGGACGCGAGGATACGCGCGGGCGAACCCGGCCGCTGACACGGATCATGGCCGACACGTTCGGGATGCAAAAACCGATGTCGGGCGTCATCACGGGCCCCGCCGCACGTCTGCTGGGTACGCCTACGCACATGCGTCATTTGAACGGCGGGCAGCCCATGCTGACACCCGTCAGTGAGTTTCAGGATGGAATGGGTATCATTGAAACGCTGCCACCGACTCCGGTCGAGCTGTTTCATATCTGTGTCGCCCGGCATTCCGTGATTCGGGTCGATGGCCTGCAATTCGAGACCTATCATCCGGGCATCAACGCAGTCCGAATGATCAGTCACTCTTTGCGTTCGATCTATTTGAATCTATTCTCACATATCGAATCGTTGAATGATTTTGGGCCGTTGCTCTTGCCAAGAGCCGGAGATGGTGAAATTGACGCTATGACAGCGTGAACTGGTTAACTATTACTGCAAGCGTGGGGCATTATGCAGATTTTACTGAGTTGGGTTTTAACCCTTGCACTGGCAGCGATGCTGCCACCCTGTCCTGTGGATCAAACAAGAGGTAGGTTCAGGCCGTCCGGTTCATCCGGTCTTCCAGTACGTCAAATGGTACGCCTGGCTCGTCTTTTGCGCCTCGGATAACAAGCGAAGTCTTGACGCTGGCCACGTTTGGCGTGGTCAGCAACTCGCCTGTCAGAAATTGCTGAAAACTGCTGAGATCCGGTGCGACGCATTTCAGGATGAAATCAACCTCGCCATTCAGCATGTGGCATTCGCGAACCAATGGCCATTCCCGACACCGGTCTTCAAAGGCGCTGAGTTCGGATTCAGCCTGACTTTCAAGTCCGACCATGGCAAAGACCTGCACTTCGAACCCAAGCTCGCGGGCGTTCACCTCGGCATGATAGCCGCGAATGTACCCCGAATCTTCCAGCGTCCGCACCCGTCGCAGGCAAGGAGGAGCGGATATTCCTACGCGCTTGGCAAGCTCAACATTGGTCATACGGCCATCGGCCTGCAGTTCCGCAAGAATTTTGCGGTCGATTTCATCCAACCGGGTCGTGACCATCGAATGCTCCTGAGTTTTTCAGTTGTTATATCAGCAGCCCCGGGAGGCGCAATAATATTTCACAGCCACGCAATTTTCGTTATTTCAGATACATAATTGGCCGCAAAGCCAATCATTAGGCACATCACGGACCTGCAATATGAAGGGGCTTTAAGCCCTGCCCTGCGGTCGCTATATCGATCCGCACCGGACAACACGTCCGCCGAGGCAGTTTGAGTGAGGATACCATGGCCGAAACACGACACACCAAGGTTCTGATCATCGGGTCGGGACCTGCAGGATACACCGCGGGCGTTTATGCAAGCCGGGCCATGTTGGAACCGATCCTGGTGCAGGGTATCGAACCCGGTGGACAACTGACCACCACAACCGAGGTGGAAAACTGGCCGGGTGACACCGAGGTTCAGGGGCCAGACCTGATGGTTCGGATGCAGGATCACGCCAAGGCAATGGGATGCGAAGTGATCGGCGATATCATCAGCGATCTCGATCTAAGCCAGCGTCCCTTCACAGCCAAAGGCGACAGTGGCACCGTCTACACCGCCGACGCGGTGATTCTGGCAACGGGCGCACGAGCCAAGTGGTTAGGCATTCCCTCGGAAGAGAAATTCAAAGGGTTTGGCGTGTCAGCCTGTGCCACCTGTGACGGCTTCTTCTATCGCGGTCAGGAAATCGTTGTGATCGGCGGCGGAAATACTGCCGTCGAAGAAGCGCTGTTCCTGACCAACTTCGCAAGCAAAGTCACTCTGATCCACCGCCGCGATGAGTTGCGAGCTGAAAAGATCCTTCAGGATCGGCTGTTCAAGAACGAAAAGATCGAGCCGCTTTGGTTTCACGAACTGGATGAGGTGATCGGAACCGATGCCCCACTGGGTGTGGAAGGCGTCAAGGTCAAGAATGTAAAGACCGGCGAAATCACGGAGATTCCGTGCAAAGGCGTATTTGTCGCTATCGGCCACGCCCCGGCAAATGAGCTGGTCAAAGATACGCTGGAAACCCACATGGGTGGCTACGTCGTGACCAAGCCGGGCACGACGCAAACTTCGGTTCCGGGAGTTTTCGCTGCCGGAGACCTGACCGACCACGTATACCGTCAGGCTGTGACAAGCGCCGGTATGGGCTGCATGGCCGCGCTGGATGCAGAACGATTCTTGGCGGAGAACGACTAAGATGATCACAGATTTCTCCGGCCTCGTCTGGAGAATTCTGTTCCGCACCCAATCGGGTGACCCGCTCTCATCGGCCCGTGCCCCCGAAGGACGGTTTCATCATTCTGGCCAATTCGCGCTTTATGCGTCGCTTAGCGCTGAAGGGGCCGGGATCGCCATTCGGCGCTATGTCTCGCAGTGCGACCCTCCACGGACGATCCATCGCTTGAAGATATCCAAGGCGCAAGTATTGGATTTGCGAGGGCAACCTTCTGCCTCGATCGTCTGGCAAGACATGCGGGCAACCGGCATACTCTCTCCAACATGGCGATTTTCGGACAAGGCCCGCACATACGGCGCGGATGGGCTGCTATATAGTTCGCGCTCGCGCCCTGAACTGAGCCATCTGGTATTGTTCAACGCAGAACACCAGATAATACAAACCGCAGGCGCCCCCTGCGACTGGTTCCCCGAAAGGTGACCGCGCCTATCTTGACCGGCACCCGGCACCGTATCAGGATCAACCGCAGTAACGCGAAGAACAGGTGAGCTTTTGGAAAACGTTCTTTGGCGCGGCGGATGGATGAGCCGGCTCAGAATCGCAAGCGGCCTCGTGCTGTTTGTCTTTGCGTTCTTTCATTTCATCAATATCGGCCTTGGTCTGTTTCACACTGATTTGCTGCACGGGATGCAGGGCGGACGTAAAGCTGTCAGCCGTAATGAGATCGGCAGCGTCGTGATATATGGCGCATTGCTGATGCACATGGGACTGGCGCTTATCTCACTCGCGCAGCGTCGGACGCTCAGAATGCCTTTCAGCGTCTCGCTTCAGGTTATTCTTGGCCTGTTGATCCCGCTGCAGCTTATCTCACATCTGGTTCAGACCCGATACGCGCATGAGATTTTCGGGGTGAATGATGAAATGGGTTACATTATCATTCTGATGTGGCCCAGCACCGCGATCTGGTTTCAAAGCCTATTGCTTCTGCTGGTGTGGGTCCACGGATGTATAGGGCTACATATGTGGTTACGGTTGACCACATGGTGGCGCGCGATAGTTCCATATCTGATCGGTCTCGCCGTCTTTGTACCGGGCTTCGCCTTCGCAGGCCTTCTGACCGAGGGGCGGCGAATCTGGGTCGATTTTGCCGACCCCGATCTGCGAGAACAGTATGTCGAATACTATAACTGGCCTTCGCAAGAAGAGTTTCAGTCCTTGTTTTCCGTCACAGACTATACGCAGTGGGTTTTCTGGGCCGCGCTTGCACTAACAGGCTTGGTCTATCTCGGGCGCAAGCTTTGGCGGCGGCGGCATTCGGTGCGGGTGCGCTATGTCAACGGTCCAGAAGTTGTGTCGGAGAAAGGCATGACCCTTTTGGAGATGTCACGCGCAAATGGCATCCCACATACCGCGCTGTGTGGTGGCAAGGGGCGCTGCACGACCTGTCGCGTAGTGGTTGAAGATGGTGCCGATCAGTTGCACCCGCCTACCGAAGTTGAAGCCCGCAGTCTGAAAGCGATCAGCGCGCCAGAAGGAACCCGTTTGGCCTGCCAGATGCGGCCGTCCGACCCGCTCACGGTGTTTCGTGTTTTCCGCCCTGACGGCGCGCGTGATCGTGCGCATGCGAGCCAAGGGCAAGAACGGCAACTGGCGGTTCTGTTTCTGGACATGCGCGGGTTCACTGCCCGCACAACGGGGCAATTGCCGTATGATGTCGTGTTTCTGTTGAATCGTTTCTTCGACGCAATTGTCCCAGCAATCACGGCGCAAGGCGGAGTTGTCGACAAATACATGGGCGATGGGTTGCTGGCGATGTTCGAAACAGCCAACGCCGCAAGTTCGGCAAGTGCCGGTCTGAGGGCGGCGGCTGGGATCGGACACGCATTGGAGCGTTTCAACCAGCAGCTCCAAGCAGAAGGCAGCCAACCTGTGCGCATTGGTATGGGTCTACATCTTGGTGATCTTGTGCTGGGCGAAATCGGAGCGGCTAAACACGCGCCACGCACGATCATCGGAGACGCTGTAAATGTTGCCAGCCGTTTGGAGGCTGAAACCAAAGCACTGGGGGTTGAGCTCCTTGTATCGGACAAGGTTTTGGACGCGGCTGGGTTACAATGTGATCCCCGCGATCTGCGGGAATTCAGCCTGCGCGGTGTCTCTGAACCCGTCCCTGCCCTGCCCGTCAGGCACGCAGCCGACCTTGGGTCGCAAACCTCACCGCTGGAACAGATTGCCTGAGAATGCGCCTAATGAGCCTGAGCGGCGGGATTTTTTCAATAACATGAAACAAAAAACAGAAAACCGTTCCATTTCGAGAAAAAACCACGCATTTCATCCTTAGTTTTTGCAAGTCTATGGACTTCACCCTCAGGCCGAGGCACATGCCCTGCAAACACCCTTGAAACAAATGCAAACAGAACTGCGATAAGAGTTTTCCGATGACGATGTTAAGCAATCTGGCCCCTATCTCTGAACTGTATGTTTCCTACGAGTCTGCGCAGAAACTGAAGATAGAAGCCGCTGATCTGACCAGCTGGGATCTTAAGCCCCGGCAGATTTGCGATCTGGAACTGCTTATGAACGGCGGGTTCAATCCGCTCAAAGGTTTCCTGAGCGAAGCGGACTATGACAACGTGGTCGAAAACATGCGCCTCGCCGATGGAACACTTTGGCCAATGCCGATCACCTTGGATGTTGACGAGGATTTTGCCGCATCGATCGAGCTGGGGCAGGACATTGCCCTGCGCGATCAGGAAGGCGTGATCCTCGGCACCATGACCGTGACCGACCGCTGGACACCAGACAAGGCGCGTGAGGCGGAAAAGGTCTTTGGTGCTGATGATGATGCGCACCCGGCTGTGAATTACCTGCACAATGTAGCGGGCAAAGTTTATCTGGGCGGCCCGGTCACTGGCATCCAGCAGCCCGTGCATTACGATTTCAAAGCCCGCCGCGACACGCCGAACGAGTTGCGCGCCTATTTCCGCAAAGTGGGCTGGCGCCGTATCGTGGCATTCCAGACCCGCAATCCTTTGCATCGCGCGCATCAGGAATTGACCTTCCGTGCCGCAAAAGAAGCACAGGCCAACTTGCTGATCCATCCCGTGGTTGGCATGACCAAACCGGGCGATGTGGATCATTTCACCCGCGTGCGTTGCTACGAAGCCGTGTTGGATAAATATCCGGCCTCGACTACGTCGATGTCGCTGTTGAACCTTGCGATGCGCATGGCTGGCCCGCGCGAGGCAGTCTGGCACGGGTTGATCCGCGCAAACCACGGCTGCACCCATTTCATCGTCGGTCGTGACCACGCAGGTCCGGGCAAAAACTCTGCCGGTGAGGATTTCTACGGCCCCTATGATGCGCAAGACTTGTTCCGAAAATATCAGGACGAAATCGGCGTCGAGATGGTCGATTTCAAACATATGGTCTACGTGCAGGAACGCGCGCAATACGAGCCGAATGACGAGATCCTGGACAAGGACAACGTCACGATCCTCAACATCTCGGGAACTGAACTGCGCCGCCGTCTGCGCGAAGGGCTGGAGATTCCGGATTGGTTTTCGTTCCCCGAAGTTGTTCAGGAACTGCGCAACCGCTTCCCGCCGCGCTCGCAACAGGGATTCACCGTATTTTTCACCGGTTTTTCAGGCTCGGGCAAATCCACCATTGCCAACGCCTTGATGGTCAAGCTGATGGAGACCGGGGATCGTCCGGTTACCTTGCTGGACGGGGATATCGTGCGTAAGAACCTGTCTTCTGAACTGGGCTTTTCGAAGGAACATCGCGATCTGAACATCCGCCGCATCGGTTATGTCGCGTCTGAGATAACCAAGAACGGCGGTATTGCCATCTGTGCTCCTATCGCGCCTTACGCAACTACCCGTCGTGCTGTGCGTGAAGAAATCGAACAATTCGGTGCATTTTGCGAGGTGCATGTCGCGACCAGCATTGAAGAATGCGAGCGCCGAGACCGCAAGGGTCTGTACAAACTGGCACGTGAGGGCAAGATCAAAGAGTTCACGGGGATTTCCGACCCTTACGACGCCCCTGAAGACCCAGAGCTGCGCGTCGAGACCGAGAATGTCGAGGTTGACAACTGCGCACATCAGGTTCTGCTTAAGCTGGAAAGCATGGGGCTGATTGCAGCATCCTGATCACTTAAGACGAAAAAATACATCAAAGGCCCTCAGATTTCTGAGGGCCTTTTTCGCAGGTGCGGGTCTGGTTCAGTCGGGCAAATTCACCTGCCCGCGCATCAGGACATGGCTGCGCCCGGCAACTTTGATCCCCGTCATCGCATCCGAAGGTCCAACGCGTGTCACGGTCGCCTGACCGGGGCGGCCCATGTCATGGCCCTGTTCGGCGATGAATGTCTCTTTGTCCATCAGTCCGTGTTTCCAGAGATAGGCCGCCATCGCACCGGTGGCCGATCCGGTGAACGGGTCCTCGGGCGGGCTGGGGGGCGCCATCATCAGGCGCGAGAATGTGTCGCCCGTAGTCGTTGCGCCTTTCAGTGCTACAAGAAACGGTTCAGCCATGTCCGACCCCGAGAAACCGGCCTTTTCGGTAATATGACTGAGCAAAGCAACATCCAGCTTGGCAGCGCGCAGCGCCTCGTGATCGCGCAGGACCGTAATGCAAAAGGGCAGACCGGTTGAAACGAACTGCGGTGGAGAAATTACCACCTCTTCCGGCAGGCTGATGGCGGCGGCAACCAGATCTGCGGGCACATGATCGCCGAATTGCGGGGCAACCTGCGTCATTTCGATGTCATCACCATTCAGTTTGATCGATACAATCCCTGCTCCGGTCTCAAGCGTCAGAGCATCACCCTGAACCAACCCCCGTGATCGCATCGCTGCAACGGTTGCTATGGTCGGGTGCCCGGCAAATGGGATTTCCCGGCTGGCCAGGAAGTACCGGACCCGGATATCAGCGATATCGGATGGCCCGGTAAAAGTGCATTCAACCAGAGAAGTCTCGCGCACATATGCCATGCAAACCGCGTTCGACAGCCCTGCACCCTCATGCACAACTGCGCAGCCGTTGCCACCAAAGGCCTGATCGCTGAACGCATCCACCCAATCGAAATCATACCAGCTCATCGCGCACTCCTGCGTTTCATTCAGCGGCACGATCACCGCTGAGGCAGAAAATGTCACGTCAATTCGGCGGAATGTTTGGTGGCCTAGTGAACGGCCACCGGGGACAGGTCATGTTCGCGTGCCAGTACAAAGGCCAGCTTGCGATCGGCCACCAATGCCAGTTGCTGCCCATCGGAATCGTGGACAGCATACAGCTGATCCAGATCGCCTGCCTGCTCGCGCAGATCTTGCGGCAGGTCGGCCACATCAACGGCCTTTACATAGACAATCCGATTGCCTTCGGCGTTGATCTCAATCGGTGTATTCATTGCTCTTACCCCTTCTTGATGTTGATTGTCTGAACCACGGTTTCAGGCACGGCGCGGGTCAGGTCCACATGCAGCAGACCGTTTTCCATGATCGCCTCGCCCACCTCGACCCCGTCAGCCAGCACAAACATGCGCTGGAATTGACGCGCCGCGATGCCACGGTGCAGGAATATGCGCCCCTCGCTGTCGTCGCGCTGACGGCCCCGGATCACCAACTGGCGATCCTCGATTGTAATCGACAGGTCCTCTTCCGCGAAACCGGCCACCGCCAAGGTGATGCGATAGGAAAAATCCGAGGTCTGCTCGATATTATAGGGCGGGTATCCTTCATTTCCGGCCTTTGCAGACCGTTCCAGAAGGCGTTCCAACTGCTCGAACCCCAAAAGATGCGGGTATGAGCCTAAGGTAAGTTTCGACACGTATTTTCGTCCTTCATTGTCAAAGCGACGTATTCTGCGGTCCCTATGTCGGCAACCGCTTGATATAGAATATGGGAAGATACAGGGATGTCCACAAGGTCTGGCCGGATAAACCCTGACACACTATCTTGTGTTGAAAGCACCACTTTAAACACTGAGTCGTCCATGAACGCACCCACCGATCTTTCGATGAAAACCGATGAAGTCCTGCGGGTGGAATTAGAGGTCTTTCGACGCCAGCACCGTGATTTGGACGAAGCGATCGAGGCCTTGCAGGCCAAGGGGACCTCGGACCAATTGACGATCAAGCGGCTAAAAAAGCAGAAACTGCGCCTGAAAGACATCATCCGTCTGATCGAAGACAGATTGACCCCCGATATCATCGCCTGAGACGCGCGTACCGCATTGCCACATATGCGGATTTGGCTATAGTGCGCGCTCTTTCCGATGGCAGGGACGTAAGCGGATGAGCGATGTGAAAGTAGGGATCATCATGGGCAGTCAGTCGGACTGGCCCACGATGAAAGAGGCCGCCGATATTCTGGATGAATTGGGCATCGCTTATGAGGCGCGGATCGTCTCGGCCCACCGCACGCCGGATCGCCTCTGGGATTATGGTAAAACCGCCGTGTCGCGCGGCTTGCAGGTCATTATCGCGGGCGCGGGTGGCGCGGCGCATTTGCCCGGAATGATGGCGTCGAAAACACGTGTGCCCGTGATTGGCGTTCCGGTGCAAACCCGCGCGTTGTCGGGCGTAGATTCGCTCTATTCCATTGTGCAGATGCCCAAAGGTTTTCCGGTTGCGACCATGGCTATCGGTTCGGCCGGCGGGGCCAATGCGGGCCTGATGGCCGCGGGCATTCTGGCGCTGCAGGATGCCGCGCTTGCGGAACGGCTGGACGCCTGGCGCGAGGCCCTCTCTGCTTCGATCCCGGAAGAACCTCAGCAATGAGCCGTATCGGTTTCATCGGCACAGGCCACATCGCTGCGCCAATCGCGCGGCTGATGGCTGCAAAAGGTCATGATCTTCACGTCACAGAACGCAATGCCCAGGTATCCTCGGCACTGCAGGCCGAACTTGGGGTCCAAGTTGGCACTCCGCAAGACGTGATTGATGCGTCCGAGATCGTGTTTCTCTGCCTGCGCCCCCATGTGGCCGAGGACGTTCTGGCCCCGCTAAGCTTTCGCGCAGATCAGAAGATTGTTTCGGTGATGGCCGCCGTCTCTGAGGAGCAGCTATCCGGCCTGTGCGCGCCGGCATCGGATTTTGTGCAAACGATTCCGCTGGGGTTCCTTCAGACAGGGGGTTGCCCGCTGGCCGCTTACGGCAACGATCGCCTCTTGGCTGATTTGTTTGAGCCTGAAAACCCTGTGGTGAAGGTTGCCAATGAGGCCGCGTTGAACGCCCACTTCGCCATCTGCGCCATGGTGCCAGGTATCCTGGATCTTATGGCAACAGGCACCGACTGGTTGGCTGATCAGACCGGCGACAAAGACCGGGCCGAATTCTACACTACGCAGCTTGTGTCAGGGTTTCTGACATCAATGCAAAAAGAGCATGCGGGCCAACTGGCAGCCGAGCGTGACGCGCTTGCGACCGAGGGCACACTGAGCCTTCAGATGACGGATATTTTGCAATCCGAGGGCGCGCATGATGCCTTGCGTGCTGCACTGAGTGCGATTGGCAAGAGATTGGAGACATGACGATGTCAGATATGCTTACGCCCGGTGCGACAATCGGGATATTGGGGGGCGGTCAGCTGGGCAGGATGCTCTCGATCGCGGCTGCACGGTTGGGGTTCAAGTCCCACATATTCGAGCCGGGCGCAAATCCTCCGGCCGGTCAAGTTGCAAATCAGGTCACGACCGCCGCCTATGATGACGCCGACGCATTGAAGGCCTTTGCGGAGTCGGTGGACGTGATCACCTACGAGTTTGAAAACATCCCCACCCAGGCGCTGGATCTGCTTGAGGCACACCGCCCCATTCACCCGGGTCGAGAGGCTTTGCGGGTCAGTCAGGACCGCTTGACCGAAAAGACATTTCTACAAGGCTTAGGCCTGCAAATCGCGCCCTTTGCAGACATCTCCGATTTGGACAGCTTGCGCGCAGCAATTGATGACATTGGCACCCCCGCCATCCTGAAAACCCGACGCTTCGGCTATGACGGTAAAGGTCAGGCCCGGCTGCGCGCACCCGAAGATGCCGGGGCGGCACTGGCCGATATGGCGGGCGCGCCGTCCATACTGGAAGGGTTTGTGGACTTCAGCCACGAGGTTTCGGTCATCGCAGCACGCGGTCTGGACGGGCAAGTTGCCTGTTTCGATCCGGGCGAGAATGTCCATCGCAATGGCATCCTGCACACGACCACAATACCGGCACGCCTGTCTCCGGCGCAGCGGACAGATGCGGTATTGCTGGCCGCCAACATTCTCAACGCGTTGGGTTATGTCGGCGTCATGGGTGTCGAATTGTTTGTGACGCCACAAGGATTGATCGTGAATGAAATCGCGCCGCGCGTTCATAACTCGGGTCACTGGACCCAGAACGGCTGCGCCGTGGATCAGTTTGAACAACATATTCGCGCCGTGGCCGGTTGGCCTTTGGGCGACGGTCAGCGCCACTCGGACGTCGTGATGGAGAATTTGATCGGGCATGACATGGACCGCGTACCCGAGCTTTCACGCGAACGGGACGTAGCACTGCATCTCTATGGCAAGGCCGAGGTCAAGGCCGGCCGCAAGATGGGGCATTTCAACCGGATTTCGCGATGAGGTAATCGCGCTTACGCGCGATGCCTCCGGCGGAGGTATTTTTAGCCAGATGAAGCCGGGATCAGCTCAAGAAACGTGTTGCGATACTACCGGACATATAGCTGACACACCCGCCTGACAGTGTGGCAGCGACATTGTGGGTTGTCGCATCGAGTATCACCAGATCAGCACGATATCCGGGCTGTAGCGTTCCGCGATCCTTCAGGCCTAAAACCCGCGCGGGACCGGACGAGACAAGCGCCCAGGCGCCCGCAATATCCAGCAGGCCAGATTTTACCAACATCAGCGCAGCGCGGCGCGGGCTAGGGTAGTGGTAATCCGATGCCAATGCATCACACAAACCCATCGAGATTAGATCCACCGCGCTGGCATTTCCCTTATGTGAGCCGCCCCGCACAACATTGGGTGAGCCGAGGATGATGTGATCTCCGCCCGCCCGGGCACATTCGGCGGCTTCCAGCGTTTCCGGAAATTCCGAGATCATCACCCCGCGCTCGCGCCACTCAGCACGATCCTGCGGCGTTGTATCATCATGGCTGCCGAGCCGAATTCCTCGGTTCGCAAGGACAGTGCAAAGGCTGTCCAGTGCTGCTGGCACCTCGGCGCTGCGGTTGTGCATTGCCTTCAGCATCTCAAAATGCACTTCGGGATTCCGTCCCGCCTTCAGTGCCTGCCCTGTCAAGCGGGGTGGTTTTCGCCCCTCAGCCAGCCGGTCATGAGGTAGATGATCATTCAGAACCACATAAGGCACCTGCCAATCCGCGATACGTTCGGGCAGCCCGTCATAGTCGTCCAGCATATGGGTTTCGAAGCGCAGTTGAGGGATCAGTTGGGTTACAACATCATCCCGAACCGCAGCGATGGCGTCAAAAACCTGACCAGCAAACTCGGGCCCGCGCACGCCGCCTTCCCAACTGTGGAACTGCGCCAGAACAGCTGTGGTTATTCCATTCGCGGCTAGTTCCGCTTCAACCGATAAAATGCCCTCTGCCATCTGCTTCATGGCACCGCGCCGGGGCGCGATGTGACGTTCAAAACCGTCGCCATGCAAATCAATGATGCCAGGCAGGATGAGGTATCCTGACAAATCAATCTGCCGCCCTGCCCTATCGGATTGAATGGTACCTTCGGCGATCGTCAGTTCAGCACGCGACACCCCTTCGCCGGGCAACAGAACATTCGCGCCGGTCAATGTCAGTTCCAATGAGTTCATTGAGTGGGCTCCGAGTCCGGTTCCGAGCAATCTTCCCCAAGGCAGATCTGGTCGATGATATCCATCACCCCGTCAAGCCAGGTGATTTGTGGATCGAACTGTCCGAATTCGATGAAATGCAGGGTCTGCGCCATGACCCGTGGGTTGTTCATCATGAACGTATGCGTCACCGGCAAAACGATGTGATCAGCCATACCCTCAACCTTTGTGGTTTCGATCGATACCTTACCGTCATCTGGACCATCGATCAGAGACGAGAACACTGGGTTCAATGAGTTCTCGCCTGCAATCACCCCCAAATCGAAGTCCACGGGCGGCAGGCGGCGTGGAATACCCTCTGGTCCGGTTCCCAACGCCAGCCCTGCAGGGCCATTCAGAAAGCCGAAAACCTCCCAGGCGCCAAGCTCGTCCACCAGTTGGCTGCCCTGATTAGGAGGCCCGAGCATGACAACCCGTCCCAGATTCTCGGGGTCGTTGTCCTGCAACCAATAGCGCAGCAGAATGCCCCCCATCGAATGCGCTACAACGTTAACCGTATCATCCCCGCAGGCGGCGAACGCAGCTGGTAAAGTCTGGTTGGCGAGGTCTGGTATTGGTAGGTCTGTCGAAGGGTAACCGGGACGAACCACAGTGTAACCATGCGCATGAAAGAGCTGCTCCATGACGGTAAACGAGGCCTCTGTGCGCGCGAGGCCGTGCAGAAGGACCACGCATTTCGCATTGGCCACCGCAGGCATAAGGCACAAGAGGAGAACAGCAAGAAATTTCATACACGCCAGATAAGGCCTAACCCAGGCCGAGGGAACCCCTAGCCACGGTTCCGGCGCAGCACCGCCAGTGCGATGCCGCCGAGTACAAATCCGGCGCCGAGTAGAAGCCTTAGACTTGCCATCTCGGCTAACAGGATGACCCCGGCAGCAATTGCGATAACTGGAACGCTGAGTTGCACGATCGCGGCCACCGCCGGTGAAAGCTGTGGCACGACACGGTACCATAGCGCATAGCCGAGACCGGACGTGACGCCTCCGGAAAGCGCAGCCAGCCCATAGCCAAGCGGAGACATTTGCCAATTGCTTCCCAGCAGGAACAGGGCAAATCCCGTGACGGGCAACGCCATGATGAAATTTGCTGCAGTTCCCGACAATGCATCTGGTTCGGACCGGCCCGCGATGGAATATATGGCCCACCCGACCCCGGCAGCCGTCATTAAGCCGGCCCCTGTCGGGTCGACCTGAACCGTCCCAGCAGGCCAAAGAACAAACGCCAGTCCACCAAGCGCAATACCGGCACCCAATATCTGTCTCAACGTGGGTGCAGAACCGGTCATAGCACCAATCGCAAACATGGTAATTTGCACAACCCCGAACAGGATCAGCGCACCAAGCCCGGCATCAAGCGTCAGATAAGCTACTGAAAACCCGATCATATAAAGCGACAGTGACCCGGCCCCAACAACACGTCGACGATTAAAAACAGGGATCGAGCTGCCCCGAAGCGCCACCAATACCGTTAAAACCAAGGCACCAGCCAAAACCCGGATGATGGCAAATCCCGCCGGATCACTTGCGCCACTGTCGATAGCAAGGCGGTTCAGGATCGAATTCGCAGCGAAGGCGCACATGGTTAAAGCGGTCAGAAGAAACAGTCGCATATCAACCGCATAGCCGTTTCAAACGGATTTGCACACTCACATTCCCGATTGCCGAGCCAATCCCGACCCTCCTCGGACCTGAGCCTACCAGCACCAATGATACGAATGCACAACAGACATTCCAAACAAAACCGGGGCCGCCCAAAGGCGACCCCGCTATTAAGCACTAAGGCTTAAGCAGCTTACATCATGCCGCCCATGCCGCCCATGTCGGGCATGCCGCCGGCAGGTGCCGCGCCTTCTTTGGCGGGCTTGTCGGCAACCATTGCTTCGGTGGTGACCAGCAGGCCAGCAACCGATGCCGCATCTTCCAGAGCGGTACGGACAACTTTGGCCGGGTCGATCACACCGAACGAGAACATGTCGCCATATTCTTCGGTCTGAGCGTTGAAGCCGAATGCTGCGTCGTCGCTTTCGCGAACTTTGCCAGCAACAACCGCACCGTCGACACCAGCGTTCTCGGCGATCTGGCGCAGAGGCGCTTCGATTGCCTTACGAACGATGTTGATACCTGCGTTCTGGTCGGCGTTTGCACCTTCCAGAGTTTCCAGTGCTTTACCGGCCTGAACCAGAGCAACACCACCGCCCACAACAACGCCTTCTTGTACAGCAGCGCGGGTTGCGTTCAGAGCATCGTCCACACGGTCCTTACGCTCTTTCACTTCAACTTCGGTCATGCCGCCAACGCGGATAACGGCAACACCGCCTGCCAGTTTGGCAACGCGCTCTTGCAGCTTCTCACGGTCGTAATCCGACGAGGTTTCTTCGATCTGAGTGCGGATCTGAGCAACACGTGCTTCGATCTCGGCTTTCTCGCCAGCACCGTCGACGATGGTGGTTTCGTCTTTGGTGATCTCGATCTTCTTGGCGGTGCCCAGCATGTCCATGGTGACGGACTCGAG
This sequence comes from Ruegeria sp. AF2, assembly GCF_056542025.1. Classification (NCBI taxonomy): domain Bacteria; kingdom Pseudomonadati; phylum Pseudomonadota; class Alphaproteobacteria; order Rhodobacterales; family Roseobacteraceae; genus Ruegeria; species Ruegeria sp. AF2. The sequence continues at coordinate 341,601 of NZ_JBQFZC010000003.1, forward strand.
CTTCATGCCCAGATCTTCGGAGATCACCTGACCACCGGTCAGGATCGCGATGTCCTGCAGCATGGCTTTGCGGCGGTCGCCGAAGCCCGGTGCTTTGACAGCAGCAATTTTCAGGCCGCCGCGCAGTTTGTTGACCACGAGGGTCGCCAGCGCTTCGCCTTCAACGTCTTCCGCGATGATCAGCAGCGGCTTCTGCGACTGGATCACCTGCTCGAGCAGCGGAACCATCGGCTGCAGCGAGGACAGTTTCTTTTCGTGCAGCAGGATCATGCAGTCGTCGAGTTCTGCGATCATCTTGTCTGCGTTGGTGACGAAGTAGGGCGACAGGTAGCCACGGTCGAACTGCATACCTTCGACAACATCGGTCTCGGTTTCCAGACCTTTGTTTTCTTCGACGGTGATAACGCCTTCGTTGCCAACTTTCTGCATCGCGTCTGCGATCTGCTGGCCGATTTCGGCTTCGCCGTTGGCCGAGATGGTGCCAACCTGAGCAACTTCTGCCGAGTCTTTGACTTCACGCGAAGCGTCTTTGATGCCTTCGACAACCTTGGCAGTTGCCAGATCGATGCCGCGCTTCAGGTCCATCGGGTTCAGGCCCGCTGCAACCTGCTTCAGACCTTCGCGAACGATGGCTTGGGCTAGAACGGTTGCAGTGGTGGTGCCGTCGCCGGCTTCGTCATTGGTGCGGCTGGCGACTTCTTTCACCATCTGCGCGCCCATGTTTTCGAACTTGTCTTCCAGTTCGATTTCTTTGGCAACCGAAACACCGTCTTTGGTGATGCGCGGCGCGCCAAAGGATTTGTCCAGAACCACGTTGCGGCCTTTGGGGCCCAGGGTCACTTTAACAGCATCGGCCAGAACATTTACACCGGCCAGCATGCGGTTACGGGCATCGGTGTCAAACTTGACGTCCTTTGCAGACATGTTGTCTCTCCTTGAGAATATCTGTTGAAATGAAGATCAGAGAAAGCGGGTGCGCTTACTCGATGATCCCCATGATGTCGCTTTCTTTCATCATCAGCAGCTCTTCGCCGTTGACCTGAACCTCGGTGCCCGACCATTTGCCGAACAGGATCTTGTCGCCAGCTTTTACAGCCATCGCGATCAGTTCGCCGCTGTCCTTGCGCGCGCCTTCGCCGGTTGCAACGACTTCGCCTTCGCTGGGCTTTTCTTTTGCGCTGTCGGGAATGATCAGTCCGCCTGCGGTTTTCTCTTCGCTTTCTACGCGACGAACCAGCACACGGTCATGAAGCGGTTTCAATGCCATCTTTGCAGCTCCTTGGGCTCAAAGTTTGTTATCCTCCCCTCGCCGACTGACGAGGCGTTAGCACTCGGGTCTCATGAGTGATAACGACGCATAGCTAGGGAGTTGCAGGAAGCGAGTCAACAATATGTGAAAGATTTTTTTGCCTGGCGCGATAAGCAGGCAAGAACAAGGCACCTAGTCTGGCTGATCCCAGCTGTACGCCCAGTGTTTCAGACCTTCTTGCCCTGCCTCAGACAGCGCGTAGACGCCCTTTTCCACTTTTTCGAACCAGCCGTAATGATTGTCGTACATCAAACGTGTCGCCGCACTTACGCCAGTGGCCTTTGCGACATCGGCCCCCTTGCCCGCTCCGTTCTCTGCCAGATGGGCCGCGCATTTTAGCGCATCTTGCCGATAGGCCGTTACGATCCCATGACGCGTGGCACCGCCCGCATTGGGATCGCCCTGCAACCTTTCAAACTCGCGCAGCAATCGCTTAGCCCTGACCTTATCCTTGCGCGGCGCATAGGGGCCGGGATCGCATTGAACCTCGACCGCTCCATCAGAGCGCACGGTGATCAGGCCCAACCCCAGGCGACGGCACAACGCCAGATTATCCTTCAACGCCCGTCGCGCTGCCCGGCCTTTTGGTTTACAGACCCCAATGTAGACCTGATCGGTTATTTTCAGACGAGTGATAGCTTGGTGAAACAGCGCGAGGCTGAAGCGAAGCTTGAGTTCAACGATCACCGGCTCCTGCCCGTCTCGCAGAGCAACAATGTCGGCGGCGCCAACTTCACCTTTCACGGTATATCCCTGACGTTCCAACAAGGCTTTGATGGGTGGGTAAAGGTCCTGCTCGAGCTTCATAACGCTATGCTATGTAGTTTCGCGCGGATTGCCAGCCACGGCTTGGAGACAAACCACATTGCAACTTACAAGAAGGCAGGAGTACGTCTTGGTCATATTCGCCATTTCCGGAAGGTTCCATATGCGCTTGCTCAGCTTTTGTCTCGGCCTTTTGCTTCCGATTACCGCCCATGCGGCCTGCGAAGGGAGAGATCTTAGGCTTGACCTGTCGGCCGAAAGTCAAGCTGATCTCGAGAAGACAATCAGTGACATTCCGTTTCCGGAGGGCAACCACTGGATCGCGACAAAAGACGGGACCGTCTTGCACCTGATCGGCACCCTCCACACCAGCGACCCCCGCATGGCACCCGTGGTCGAGCGCTTGGAGCCAGTTCTGAGTCAGGCCGACGCGTTTTTCTTCGAGGTCACACAGGACGAAATGGACGCGTTCGAAAAAGATCTGGCCGATGATTTCAGCCCGGTCCTGATTACGTCCGGCCCCACTTTGATTGATCTGATGTCGGAAGAAGATTGGACAGCGCTGTCCGCGACTCTGGCCGAGCGTGGCATTCCCGCCTGGATGGCCGCCAAGATGCGCCCCTGGTTTCTAAGCATGATGTTGGGCATTCCGCCTTGCCTGATGAATACCCCAGACTTTGATCGCGGCATGGACACGCGCCTGACGGAACTGGCCGAACAACACGGGATACCCCAGTATTCGCTAGAGCGGATCGAGGATCTGATCGCCATGTTCGACAGCCATTCTTTAGAGGAACAAGTGGCCTCACTGACCAGGCTCGCTGGGGCGCTGCAGGCCGGGGACGACCAAATGATCACGATGGCGAACGCCTATATCGAAGAGCAGCACGCCGCGATCATTGAGCTTGCGAAAATTCAGGGACTCGAAGCTTCAGGGATGACACCAGAAGAGTTTAACGCCGAATGGAAAGGGTTCGAGGATCAGCTTCTGGTGCAACGCAACGCCAACTGGATGGAAAAGATTCTGGACCTGAAGGATCAGACCGCGGTGATCGCTGTCGGGGCCGGACATCTGAGCAACGACTACGGCTTACTGAACCAGCTACAGCAAGCCGGATATACACTGGAACGCGCTGAATTCTAGGTTTTCAGACCAAGGGTCGCAGCAAGTTTGCTTCCGGGTGACAACCGTGTTTGACCACCCTATAAGGCGCGCAAATCCATATTCTTCAGGACACGAGACATGACAACGCTAGTTTTTGGCCACAAATCTCCCGACACCGATTCCACCGGCTCTCCAATCCTGTGGTCATGGTATCTGAACGAAGTGAAAGGTGAACAGGCACAGCCCGTTTTGCTAGGCGAACCCAACACCGAAGCCGCCTTTATGCTTGAGCGTTGGGACCTGCCCAAGCCGCAAATCATCGAGGACGTGGCCGAGGATGCACCGGTTGTCATCGTCGACACCAACAATCCGGCCGAGCTGCCCGCCAGCATCAACAGCGCCGATATCCGCGCCATAATCGACCACCACAAACTGGTTGGCGGGCTTGAAACCAAAGGCCCCATCGACATCACTGTGCGCCCGCTGGCCTGCACGGCAACCATCATGGTCGACCTGATGGGTGACGACGCCGCCAAGATGCCCGACGCGATCAAAGGTGCCGCGCTGACCTGCATCCTGTCGGACACACTGGAATTCCGCTCACCCACAACCACCGCGCACGACCGCGCCGTGGCTGAGAAACTGGCGGCTGAACTTGGTCTGGATGTCTCGGCCTACGCCGCCGACATGTTTGCAGCAAAATCGGATGTATCGTCATTCTCGGACGCCGAACTGATCCGCATGGACAGCAAAGAATACGAAGTCGACGGCACCAAGTTCCGGGTCTCGGTTCTGGAAACCACTGCCCCCGGTGTCGTGCTGGATCGCAAGGACAGCATCGTAAGCTCGATGGCTGATGTGGCCAAGGAAGACGGCGTTGATCAGGTGTTGCTGTTCGTGGTCGATATTTTGAACGAAGAAGCGACGCTATTGGTTCCAAATGATCTGGTGAAAAGCGTCGCTGAGAAGAGCTTTGGCGCAACCGTGGACGGTGACGCGGTTGTGTTGCCCGGCGTGATGAGCCGGAAAAAGCAGATCATTCCGAACCTCAAGGTTTGAATTTAGATCATCAAAGGCGCCCGAAACCGGGCGCTTTTTTTTGCGAGGCTCTGCCTCGTGCTCCGAGATATTTTTGGCCAGATGAACAAGGGGGGTTGATTTCGGCCGCTCCGCCTTGGGCTGCAACTCTGGCCAATTGCGCCACGCTCTGCCATAGGCTTTGACATCTCGCATTCCCTGCTGCACGAGGCGCGCCATGACCCAGATCGTTTCTTCACTCGCTGAAATCTCTGACCGCTACAAAGCGCTGTTTGTTGATTTGTGGGGTTGCGTTCATAATGGGATAACTGCCTACCCAGAGGCTGTCGCGGCACTGCAAGCTTATCGTCAACGTGGTGGCACGGTGGTTCTTGTAACCAATTCCCCCAAGCCTCGGGCCGGGGTTGCCGAGCAGCTTTTACATTTCAATGTGCCGGCAGATTCCTATGACACGATTGCAACCAGCGGTGATTCGGCGCGTTCAGCGATGTTTCGCGGGGCGATTGGCGAAAAAGTCTACTTCATGGGGGAATGGCAGCGGGATGCCGGTTTTTTTGAACCCCTGAAACTGCTGGATCATCCGATCCACATTGAACGCGTTCCGCTGGACGCGGCCGAAGGCATCGTGTGTTGCGGCCCGTTCGACCCGATGGCGGACCCAGATGTGAACCGGCCCGACTTTCTTTATGCCAAGCAGAAAGGGATGAAACTGCTCTGCGCAAATCCGGACATCGTGGTGGACCGAGGCGAAACGCGCGAATGGTGCGCAGGTGCTTTGGCCCGACTTTATACCGAGATGGGTGGTGAAAGCCTATATTTCGGTAAGCCACACCCGCCGATCTACGATCTGGCCCGGCGCAGGTTGCAGGCGATTGGGGTTGATGTGTCGGATTCTGAAATACTTGCCATAGGGGACGGGCCGCAAACAGATATCGCTGGAGGCATGGGGGAAGGCATTGATACCCTCTTCATCACCGGCGGTTTGGCAGCCGCAGAAACCAAAACATCACATCATCCAGACGAAGACGCGTTGAAAGCTCATAACGAGAAGGAACAGATCAATCCAACCTATTCGATTGGTCGCCTGAGATAGCAAAAAAGACTTGATTTTCTGCAACTGCGAAGTAATAAAGTTGCCGACGAGCGGCAGATGATGGTCTTTTGTTGCTCTTTCGATCTCGAATGAGGGCAGCATGTTGGACAACCTTCCGCGCGGAACGATTTGCATCGAAGACATCGAAATGGGCATGTCACGGCACTTGCGCAAAGTCGTGACCGATGAAGATATCGAGATGTTCGCTCAAGTATCGACCGACCGGAATCCGGTTCATCTGGATGATGACTATGCCCGCGATACGATTTTCGAAGGACGTATTGCGCATGGCATGCTGACCGCTGGCCTGATCTCTGCGGTTATCGGAGAGCAGCTGCCCGGACATGGAACCGTGTACATGGGACAATCGCTTAAATTTCTGGCGCCGGTGCGTCCGGGCGACATGGTTTATGCCGAGGTCAAGGTGATCGATATCGATTTCGCCAAACGCCGGGTTAAGCTGGATTGCCACTGCGCAGTTGACGGAAAGAAAGTGCTGGTGGGTGAGGCCATGGTGCTGGCTCCGAGCCGCAAGTTCGACTGATAATCCACCTTAACCGAACTGCGGCTTGAACCTGACGGGCAGTCCCGCTAGGCAAGCCGCATGCATATCATCCGGGACTTCCAGTTTGTTGAACCAGAAGACCGAGGCGCAAGTGTCGCCATCGGGAACTTTGACGGTGTTCATCTTGGCCATCAATCCGTCATCGAGTTGGCGCGCAATGCTGAATTGAACGCGCCGCTGGGGGTCATGACATTTGAGCCGCATCCACGAGAGTATTTTTCCCCAGAGGCACCGCCCTTTCGTCTGATGCGCGGCAATGCACGCGCGCACCGGCTGGAAAAACTCGGCGTGCAGAAGCTTTATGAACTGCCTTTTAATTCAACGCTCGCGGGTATGACGCCCGAAGCTTTTGCGAGAAATGTCATATGCGATGGTCTGGGGCTTTCTCATGTTGTCGTGGGTGCCGATTTTTGTTTTGGCAAAGGGCGCAGCGGTAACCCTCAGGACCTGGTTCGCTTTGGCGAAGAGATGGGGTTCGGTGTGACAATCGCGCCCCTGTTGGAGCGCACCGAGAATGTGGTTTCGTCGACTGCGATCCGGACAGCTCTGTCAGAGGGGCGCCCGCGCGATGCGGCAACAATGCTGGGGCACTGGCACCGGATTGAGGGTGAGGTCGTCGGAGGCGAGCAACGCGGACGAGAGTTGGGGTACCCGACAGCCAATATGTCGATCGAAGGACTGCACCCTCCAAGATTCGGCGTTTATGCAGTTTTGGTCGACGTCCTGGATGGCCCGCATCAGGGCAGCTATCACGGGGCGGCATCGGTCGGGACCCGGCCCATGTTCCAAGGCGAGGTTCCTAACATCGAGACATTTCTGTTCAATTTCTCAGGTGATCTTTACGGTGCCACGCTGTCCGTTGGTCTGGTCGACTATCTGCGGCCCGAAATGACATTCGACGGTCTCGACGGGTTGATCTCGCAGATGGATGCCGATTGCGCGCGCGCCCGAGAGATACTGGCCAGTACATGACTACGGATCCAATCGATCGAGCTGGCCTCGCGCCCCGATTCTGGGAACGCAAGCCGCTGCGCAAGATGAACCAGCGTGAGTGGGAGGCACTGTGTGATGGTTGCGGCAAATGCTGTCTGAACAAGCTGGAAGACGAAGATACGGGCGAGGTCGCATTGACCTGTGTTGCCTGTCGCCTGCTGGATGACGAAACTTGCCGGTGCACCCAATATGATATCCGCCACCAATTCGTGCCCGAATGCATCGTCATGACACCCGATAACATCGACAACCATGCCTATTGGCTGCCCCAGACTTGCGCCTATCGACTGCTCTGGGAAGGCAAACCGCTTTACGACTGGCACCCTTTGCTATCAGGTACGCCTGAAAGCGTTCACACCGCCGGAGTCTCCGTGCAGCGGCGAACCGTATCTGAATTCGAAACGCCCATGGAAGAGTGGGAAGACTACATCATCGAGGAGCCGAATTAATGCATTTTGCCTCTGATAATTCCGGGCCTGTTCATCCCGAAGTTCTGGCCGCATTGGCCGAAGCCAATCAGGGCTATCAGATGGCTTATGGCGCCGACACCTTGATGAACGAAGTGCGCGACCAAATCCGCGGCATTTTCGAAGCACCGGGTGCGGCAGTTTATCTGGTCGCTACGGGAACGGCCGCTAATTCACTGGCGTTGGCAACGCTGAGCAAGCCGTGGGAAACCGTGTTCTGTTCACCCGTTGCTCATATCCATGAGGATGAGTGCAATGCCCCCGAATTCTACACCGGCGCGAAACTGACTCTGGTGCCGGGTGGCGACAAGATGACCCCCGAAGCATTGACCAAGTCCATTGAGGGGGAAGAAACCCGCGGCGTGCATGGTCCGCAGCGCGGGCCTGTCTCGATCACTCAGGTGACCGAGCGTGGCTCGGTTTACTCGCTTGCCGAACTTCAAGCCTTGTGTGGCGTTGCCAAGAAGTATGGGTTGCCGGTGCATATGGATGGTGCACGCTTCACTAACGCTCTGGTCGCTTTGAATTGCTCACCGGCAGAGATGACGTGGAAATCTGGTGTTGACGCAGTCAGCTTTGGCGGCACCAAAAACGGGCTGATGGGTGTCGAGGCCGTAATCTTCTTCGACGAAAGCAAAGCTTGGGAGTTCGAGCTGCGGCGCAAGCGCGGGGCGCACCTGTTTTCCAAGCACCGTTATCTGTCGGCCCAGATGGCTGCTTATCTGCAGGATGACCTGTGGCTGAAATCAGCTCGCAAAGCGAATGCCAATTGCGCGCGATTGGCGGATGGTCTGCGGGCAGTCGGGGCAGAATTCCTGCATGAACCCCAGGCAAACATGATTTTCGCAAGCTTTCCCCGCAGCCAACACAAGCGCCTGCACGAGGCCGGCGCCGTCTATCACCTGTGGGGCGATACGTTGGACGGTGAGGACGAAGACGAGATGCTGGCCTGCCGCCTTGTCTGTGACTGGTCCATCGAAACCGACCAGATCGATCGGTTTCTGAACCTCTTGTAGCCGTGCCTCCCTGCCCCGGCTATCTCATCTCAGCCAGATGCTTGTCCAGATCATCAAGACGGTCCTGTCCCCAGAACCTCTGATCGTCTGGTGTGATGTAAAATGGTGCCCCGAAAACACCCCGGTCCACGGCTTCTTCCAGATTTGCGGCGTAGGTTTCCGCACCTACCAACAGGCCACTATCAGCTAGATTTGGATTAAATCCTGCCTGTTCCAAGCAATCCCGGATCACGCCATCATCAGAGATGTCCTTTTCTTCTGCCCAGCAGGCACGCAAGAAGGAATGGCAAAGTTTACCCACGTCACCTGATCCATCCTGTACTGCTGCGATCACAGCGTAAGAGGACGGTGCCATGTTCGTCGGCCAGTGCGCAGGCTGCAGGTTCAACGGCATATCCAGATTGCGCGCTTGGCGCACCAATTCCTGCGCGCGGTATTCGATGCGAGATATATGTCGGTCTTTTGGTGGCGTTCCACCTGTCCGGCCGAACAGGGCAACAATATCCAATGGTTTATAGTTGATCGTCGCACCGTGTTTTGCCGCGATCTCTTCAAGGCGCATTCCCGCCAGATAGGAATAGGGCGAGAGTGTCGCAAAAAAGTAGTCAATCTGGGCCATGTTCACTTTCTCCGCTGCGTTATCTTTGCGGGACGGTAGACCCATGCTAAGCGGTGTCAACATCACGAATCTGTCACATTGCCACTGCTGCCCGGGGAAAATCAGCCGATGCCGACACTTCACGAACCCAAGCTTATCGCTGGGAACGCCAATCTTCCGCTTGCCGAAACCATTGCACGTCGCATGAGCCTGCATCGCGGCGTTGACCAGGGGCTGGTCGATGCTCGGGTCGAACGGTTCAACGACGGAGAGATTTTCGTCGAGGTTTTCGAGAATGTGCGTGGTGAGGATATGTTTATCGTTCAACCAACCTCGAACCCCGCCAATGACAATCTGATGGAGCTGCTGATCATCGCAGATGCGCTGCGCCGTTCATCCGCAGCCCGGATCACCGCTGTCATTCCGTATTTCGGGTACGCCCGTCAGGACCGCCGCACCAAGGCGCGCACACCAATCAGCGCCAAGCTGGTGGCAAACATGCTGACTGGTGCGGGTATCGAACGGATTCTAACCATGGATCTGCACGCAGCCCAGATTCAGGGCTTTTTCGACATGCCGGTGGACAACCTATATGCCTCTCCGATCTTTGCCCTGGATGTGAAGAAACAATTCAAGGATCAGATGGACGACCTGATGGTGGTCTCGCCGGATGTCGGCGGTGTTGCACGTGCCCGTGAATTGGCCAAACGCATCAATGCGCCCCTTTCGATCGTTGACAAACGCCGCGAAAAGGCAGGCGAAGTGGCCGAGATGACGGTCATTGGTGACGTGAAAGACAAAATCTGCCTGATTGTCGATGACATTTGCGATACCGCTGGCACTCTGTGCAAAGCTGCCCAGGTGCTGATGGATAACGGCGCCAAGGAAGTACACTCTTACATCACCCACGGTGTCATGAGTGGACCGGCGGTTGAACGTGTGACCAATTCGGTGATGAAATCTCTGGTCCTATCGGACACGATCCAGCCTACGGCTGAGATCAACAAGGCCGCCAACATCCGCATCGTGCCCACCGCGCCGATCTTTACGCAGGCGATCCTGAACATTTGGAACGGCACAAGTGTATCATCGCTGTTCGAAGACAAGACACTTACGCCGATCTACGAGTCACTTTATCATATGGATTGATCGAAAAACTGCTGACTACCATAGATTCTGAATTCATGACGGCCTGCCTATTCGGCGACCGTCATGATTTCTTCCAACGGTTTTTTCATCTTTGCAACTTTTGGCACCTTCGCGTCGTCTTGCGGGTGGCCTACAGCTACGATCATAATAGGTTTTTCATGATCAGGGCGGTTTAGCAGTTTATTCAGGAATTTCATCGGGTTGGGTGTGTGGGTCAGCGATACCAGCCCTGCATGGTGCAGCGCCGTCAACAAAAAGCCCGTGGCAATGCCCGTGCTTTCAGGCACGTAGTAGTTTTTGAACCGATCTCCATCATCGAATTGACCCCAACGTTGGGCGAAAATCACTATCAGCCAGGGTGCGCCTTCCAGATGCGGCTTCTGATCGTTAGTCCCGATTGGTTCAAGCGCCTTCAGCCATTCATCCCCGGCACCGCCTTCATAAAACCTGCGCTCTTCAGCTTCCGCTTCTTCCCGAATACGGCGCTTCATCTCAGGGTTCGAGATTGCCACAAAGTGCCAGGGCTGATGATTGGCTCCTGAAGGCGCTGTTCCGGCTGCGCGAATGCACTCTTCGATGACCGTGCGCTCGACGGGCCGGTCCGAATAGTCACGCACGGTATGGCGGCGTTTCATCTTGTTGTAGAACGCTCGCGCTTCGGCCAGCATTTCTTCATCAGACAAGTCCATACGATCCGGAAGATCCAGGGCCTCGTATTCGATATGATCTCGTGCAAACACCTGTAAGATCCTCCGGTTGCGTTAGCCGCTATTTGGGGTGGACAGTCTTCTTTATGGGACGACGCGCGAAGGTGCGCAATCTTATCTCACGAACAGGCCTGCTTCACGAGATATCCCAATCGTCTTCATGCGAAACATCTCCAATTGCGGTCCAATTCACCCGAATTCTGGCGATACGCGTATCAGACCAGGTGCGAAACACCGCATTGAATCCTTCCGGCGTTATATCTTCGGCCTGAACTTCAGCCCGTAAAGCGGAAGACGTATCCACATCCCAAAGCACCACGCCTATCTGGACGATTGGCTCAGAGCGGAACACTTCTGAAAAACGGATGCTTACGCGACGCTCACGCGGGCCCTCACCAGTCCACATCACGCCACCATCGGCGAAATCGGAAAACAAGACCTCCTCGCCCTGATCAATGCCGATGGGATGGGTTTGAAACTTTTTCATCTATCGTCTTTTATTGTTCAATTCCTGCAGCTTAACTTCAGCGAATGGCAAAATCACGACAAAAAAACGGCCCCGCGGATACGGGGCCGTTCCAAGTGATCAGAATGTCATGAACCCTTACAGGCTCATATGCGTTCCTAGGGCTTCCATGTCAGCCAGCAACTTTGCAGCATCGTCGACGATCGTCTGATCTTCACCGGCCTTGGCCGCCTCGTGCGAGGCGCGGGCGTCAGCGATCAGATCGTCCAGATGCGAACGTGTTACTTCAGCAACCGGAATGGCCTTTTCGGCCAGAACCGACAGGCCATCGCCATTGATCTGAGCAAACCCGCCGGTGACCAGGTATTCACTGGCCCCTTCGGGTGCTTCGACCTTCAGGATGCCCGGGCGCAGCGTGGTGATAGTGGGGGCATGATCGGGCATTGCCGTCATATCCCCGTCCGCGCCGGGAATCTGGACCGCGGTGGCCTCGAGCGAAGCAAGGCTCCGCTCGGGGCTAACGAGGTCGAATTGCATCGTGTTTGCCATCAGGGATACTCCTTAGGCGGCTTCTGCGGCCATCTTCTCCGCTTTGGCGATCACTTCTTCGATGCCGCCAACCATCAGGAAGGCCGCTTCGGGCAGGTGATCGTATTCGCCAGCGACAACCGCTTTGAACGACTCGATGGTCACATCCAGAGGAACCTGAACGCCCGGCGAACCGGTGAAGACTTCGGCCACGTCGAACGGCTGCGACAGGAAGCGTTCGATCTTACGGGCACGGGCCACGGTCAGTTTGTCCTCTTCCGACAGTTCGTCCATGCCGAGGATGGCGATGATGTCCTGCAGCGACTTGTAGCGCTGAAGGATCTGCTGAACGTCGGTCGCAACCTTGTAGTGCTCTTCACCAACGATGGCCGGGTCGAGCAGACGCGAGGTCGAGTCGAGCGGGTCAACCGCAGGGTAGATACCCTTTTCCGAGATCGCACGGTTAAGAACGGTGGTCGCATCCAAGTGAGCAAACGAGGTTGCCGGCGCAGGGTCGGTAAGGTCGTCCGCAGGCACGTAGATCGCCTGAACCGAGGTGATCGAGCCCGACTTGGTCGAGGTGATGCGTTCCTGCAGGGCGCCCATGTCGGTGGCCAGTGTCGGCTGGTAGCCCACGGCCGAAGGAATACGACCCAGTAGAGCCGAAACCTCGGAGCCCGCCTGCGTAAAGCGGAAGATGTTGTCGACGAAGAACAGAACGTCGGTACCGGACTGGTCGCGGAACTGCTCGGCCAGGGTCAGACCGGTCAGAGCGACACGTGCACGTGCTCCCGGAGGTTCGTTCATCTGACCGTAAACCAGGGCCACCTGAGATTCCGACAGGTTGTCCGGCTTAATAACGTTCGATTCGATCATCTCGTGGTACAGGTCGTTCCCTTCACGGGTCCGTTCACCAACACCCGCGAACACCGAGAAGCCCGAGTGAACTTTTGCGATGTTGTTGATCAGTTCCATGATCAGAACGGTTTTACCCACGCCAGCGCCGCCGAACAGGCCGATCTTACCGCCTTTGGCGTAGGGGGCCAGCAGGTCAACAACCTTGATGCCGGTCACCAGGATTTCCGACTCGGTCGACTGTTCGTCGAACTCGGGTGCGGGCTGGTGGATCGCGCGGGTTTCAGTTGCTTCAACGTCGCCCTTTTCGTCGATCGGCTCGCCGACAACGTTCAGGATGCGACCCAGGGTGGCGTTACCAACCGGAACCGAGATCGGTGCGCCGGTGTCGCTTACCGCTTCGCCGCGGACCAGACCTTCGGTCGCGTCCATCGCGATGGTGCGGACGGTGTTTTCACCCAGGTGCTGTGCAACTTCCAACACCAGGCGCTTGCCGTTGTTGGTCGTTTCCAGCGCGTTCAGAATTTCAGGCAGCTGATCTTCGAAGTGCACGTCGACGACGGCCCCGATGATCTGTGTGACTTTGCCTTTTGCATTCGCCATGTTTCGTCTCCGGTTTTCTTACAGCGCTTCGGCGCCGGAAATAATTTCAATCAGCTCGTTGGTGATCACGGCCTGACGCGAGCGGTTGAACTGGATCGTCAGCTTGTCGATCATCTCACCCGCGTTGCGTGTCGCGTTGTCCATTGCGGACATCCGTGCACCCTGTTCAGACGCTCCGTTTTCGAGCAGAGCCGAGAAGATCGCGGTGGCAACCCCCTTGGGCAGCAGGTCGGCCAGGATGGCCTCTTCGCTGGGCTCGTAGTCGAATACCGCACCGCTGTCGTCACCCGTCGCTTCGTCTTCGAACGAGGCGGGGATGACCTGCTGTGCCGTCGGGATCTGGGTCACAACGTTGACGAACTTCGAGTAGAAGATCGTGGCAACGTCGAACTCACCCCCGTCGAAACGAGACAGGACGTCCTTGGCGATGTCTTGCGCGTTGGAATACCCCAGACGCTTGACCTCGCTCAGGTCGATATGTCCAACGAACAGATCGCTAAAATCACGCTTGAGCGCGTCGCGGCCTTTTTTGCCGACGGTCAAAACCTTGACCGTCTTGCCTTTGGCGCGCAACTCGTCCGCCTTTTGGCGAGCGAGTTTGGCGATGTTCGAGTTGAAGCCGCCACACAGGCCGCGTTCAGCTGTCATGACAACCAGCAGATGGACATCATCACTACCCGTGCCACGGAGCAGCTTGGGGGCGCTGTCGCTGCCCCCGACCGAAGCCGCCAGCCCCGCCATCACGGCATTGAACCGCTCGGCATAGGGACGCGAGGCTTCGGCAGATTCCTGGGCGCGACGCAGTTTTGCAGCCGCGACCATCTGCATGGCCTTGGTGATCTTGCGGGTCGATTTGACCGACTCGATCCTGTTTTTAAGGTCCTTAAGATTTGGCATATGCCCGCCTCTCCCTTAAGCGAAGGTTGCGGCGTATTCGTCCAGCGCAGCCTTGATCTTGTCGGAAGCGTCACCCTTGATCTTGGGATCTTCGTCCGTGATCCACTGAAGCAGGTCCGCGTGCTTGCCACGCAGGTGCGCCAGCAGGCCAGCTTCGTAACGGCCAACATCGGACACGTCGATCTTGTCGAGGTAACCATTGGTGCCGGCGAAGATTACGCAGACGATTTCAGCGTTGGTCAGCGGCGAGTACTGCGGCTGTTTCATCAGCTCGGTCAGACGCGCACCACGGTTCAGCAGCTGCTGGGTTGCGGCGTCGAGGTCAGAACCAAACTGCGCAAAGGCAGCCATTTCGCGGTACTGAGCCAGCTCCAGCTTAACCGGACCGGCAACCGACTTCATCGAGTTGGTCTGAGCCGAGGAGCCCACACGCGAAACCGACAGACCGGTGTTCACAGCAGGGCGGATGCCTTGGTAGAACAGTTCGGTTTCCAGGAAGATCTGGCCGTCGGTGATCGAGATCACGTTGGTCGGAATAAACGCCGAAACGTCACCACCTTGCGTTTCAATAACCGGCAGAGCGGTCAGCGAGCCCGCACCGAAGTCTTCGTTCAGCTTTGCCGAACGTTCCAACAGACGCGAGTGGAGGTAGAAAACGTCGCCAGGATAGGCTTCACGTCCGGGCGGACGGCGCAGCAGCAGCGACATCTGACGATAGGACACAGCCTGCTTCGACAGGTCATCATAGATGATCAGCGCGTGGCGGCCGTTGTCACGGAAGTATTCGGCCATCGCAGTCGCGGCGTAAGGTGCCAGGAACTGCATCGGAGCCGGGTCGGACGCGGTTGCCGCCACAACGATCGAGTAGTCGATCGCACCGGACTCTTCCAGTTTCTTCACCAGCTGAGCAACGGTCGAACGCTTCTGACCGATCGCAACGTACACGCAGTACAGCTTCTTCGACTCGTCGTCGCCTGCTGCGTCGTTGTAAACTTTCTGGTTCAGGATCGCGTCCAGAGCAACGGCGGTTTTACCGGTCTGACGGTCACCAATGATCAGCTCACGCTGGCCACGGCCGATTGGGATCATTGCGTCAACCGATTTCAGGCCGGTTGCCATCGGCTCGTGAACCGATTTACGCGGAATGATGCCCGGCGCTTTAACGTCTGCAACGCCACGCTTGGTCGCGTTGATCGGGCCTTTGCCGTCCAGCGGGTTGCCCAGACCGTCAACAACGCGGCCCAGCAGCTCGTCACCGATCGGAACGTCCACGATCGAGTTGGTGCGCTTAACAGTGTCACCTTCTTTGATGTCACGGTCGGAACCGAAGATAACAACACCGACGTTGTCGCTTTCCAGGTTCAGCGCCATACCCATGATGCCGCCGGGGAATTCGACCATCTCACCGGCTTGCACATTGTCCAGGCCGTATACACGGGCAATCCCGTCACCGACGCTCAGCACGCGGCCGATCTCGGCCACTTCGGCTTCCTGACCAAAATTCTTGATCTGGTCCTTCAGGATTGCAGAAATCTCTGCAGCTTGGATTCCCATTTATCCGACCTCTTTCATTGCATTCTGTAGGGAGTTCAGCTTCGAACGGATCGAGCTATCGATCATTTTCGAGCCCACTTTAACGACAAGACCGCCGATGAGGCTTTCATCAACGGTCGCATTGATTGTCACGGTCTTGCCCACACGCTCGGACAGCGTCTTGGACAGTTTATCCATTTGGGTCTTGGTCAGCGCCTTGGCCGAGGCGACATCGGCGGTCACCTCGCCACGCTCGTCAGCCAGCATGTCGCGCAGAACCTGCACCAGTTGCGGTACAACGAACAGACGACGTTTCTGCGCCATCAGACCCAGCGTATTGCGCAGGATGGCATGCAGGCCCATCTTGTCCGCAACAGCGGTGATTGCGCTTTCCTGTTCGGCGCGCGAAATCAAAGGCGATGCGATCAGGTCGCGCAATTCAGCGCTGTCACCCAATGCTGCTGCCAGATCGTTGATTCCGGTTTCCAGACCTGCAAGGTCATTATTCTCTTTGGCGATCTCGAAGATCGCGGTGGCATAGCGCTCGGCGATGCCAGTGGAAATCGAAGCTGGTTCGGACACGTCCACCCTTCCGATATTTGAGGCCCCGATTTTGAGTAGCGGCCGCTACCTTGGGGCGTGAGGAAACCCCGTCCATTTAGGGCGGGGATCAAAATCACCGGGGATGTAGCAGAGGTGTTCCAACCAAGCAATACGCTATAGCGGTAACAGTTTTATCCACAAATTATTATTTTTCATACACTTAACCCAAGTGCGACCCTTTGGACCGATTGGGGCAGTTGAAAAATGTTACGAATATGCAGGTTTTTGCGATTCCTGTGACCTTTTTCCCGCATTTTTTCCTTTCAAAATGCGCCGGACTGTCACGCAGGCTTTAACAAACCATCCAACGCTTTGATCGGGCGCTTCGCGGTGTCTTTGGTAACGCTTCCGCTAGGCGGACGAATAAGTTTACTGGCCTCAACCATAAGCACGCCTCCGGCCATGACGGTTGGGATGCGTTGTCCAGTCTTCTCGATCAGGCTGCCCGATTTTAGCCAGAACCGACGGAACGAAGGCGGCAGGTAAAGCGCCGAGCAATGGTTTTCAGGGACGAAGTGGTGCGCGCGCAATTGGTTTTCCAATTGGGTTGTTGAATAGGGCTGCCCAAAGCCAAACGGCGTCCGGTCTGAGCGCGACCAAAGCCCGGCCCGGTTCGGTACGACAAATAGCACACGCCCTCCGGGCCCCAGAACGCGCCAGCATTCTTCCAGCAATTGGCTGGGTCGGTTTGAAGTTTCCAAACCATGCATCACCACCAGTTTATCCACATGGCCTGTTTCGATTGGCCACATCGTCTCTTCGGTCAGAACGGAAACATTGGGCATCCCCGCAGGCCATGGCATTACACCCTGCGGACCAGGCATAAGACCAATCACACGGCGCGCATCTTTGAGGTAAGGCCGCAATAAAGGTACGGCAAAACCAAATCCGACCACAGTTTGCCCCTTGGCTTCGGGCCAAAGATCCACCAACCGACCACGGATCGCTGCCTGGGCCGCGCGACCCAGGGTGCTGCGATAGTAGAAATTCCTCAGATCCTGCACATCAAGATGCATTGCGGACACCCGGTCAATCGGCTTAGCTGGGCGCAGTCTAGCAATGAAAGGGCAAAAGGCCATGCCTCTTGAGATCGTTACCATTCCTTGCCTCAGCGATAATTACGCCTTTCTCGCCCATGATCCGGCCAGCGGTGAGACTGCCTTGATCGATGCGCCAGAGGCAGCTCCGATTCTGGCTGAACTGGATTCGCGCGGCTGGCAGCTAAGCCATGTGTTGCTGACCCATCATCATTGGGATCATGTGGACGGGCTGGGCGACATTCTGGCGAAACAGCCCGCGCGTGTGATCGGCGCAAAAGCAGATGAGCATCGGTTGCCAAAACTCGATCAGGCGGTGGTTGAAGGTGACACATTTTATATCGGCGGTGAGCCGGTCGAGGTTCTTGATGTGTCCGGGCACACAATTGGGCACATTGCATTCTACATGCCCCAAACTGGCGTTGTATTCACCGCTGACAGCCTGATGGCGCTGGGATGTGGGCGATTGTTCGAGGGCACGCCTGTGCAAATGTGGGCCTCTCTCAGCAAGCTGGCCGCCCTGCCCGATGAAACAATCGTGTGCTCGGGCCACGAATATACGCAATCAAACGCCAAATTCGCCCTCACAATCGATCCTGACAACCCTGCGCTGTTGGATCGCGTGGCCGATATCAACCGCGCCCGTGCTGCCGGAGAACCCACAGTGCCCTCAGTTTTGGGGCTGGAAAAGGCTACAAACCCGTTTCTGCGCGCTGCTGATCCGGTGATTCAGGCCCATCTGGGCATGGAAAATTCTGACCCAGCGTCCGTATTTGCCGAAATTCGAGCCAGAAAAGACAGCTTTTAACCCGTTTCAAGCCCTTTTCACGGTCACGGTCACAACAAATGTGACTGTCAAGTGAAAGAAAACCCTTGAAGCCGGGCCACGATCAACCAAACTCTAATAGTATGAGGACATGGTTGGGATGGGGATCCGGCCTAAGGCCCCCCTTCCGGCCCAATACAGAGGAGCACCCGCGTGCCTTCATTCTCGAGCACACTTGAACAAGCCATCCACGCGGCCCTTGCGGCGGCGAATGAGCGGCGACATGAATTCGCAACGCTAGAGCATCTGCTGTTGGCGCTGCTGGAAGAACCCGATGCGGTACGCGTCATGAAAGCGTGCAGTGTTGATCTTGATGAGTTGCGCAGCACACTTGTCGAATTCATCGACGAAGATCTGTCGAACCTCGTCACAGATATCGACGGGTCTGAAGCGGTACCCACGGCGGCTTTCCAGCGTGTCATTCAGCGTGCCGCGATCCACGTTCAAAGCTCTGGCCGCACCGAGGTGACCGGGGCCAATGTTCTGGTCGCGATCTTTGCCGAGCGTGAAAGCAACGCGGCCTATTTCCTGCAGGAACAGGACATGACCCGCTATGACGCGGTGAACTTCATCGCGCACGGTGTGGCCAAAGATCCGGCCTACGGCGAAAACCGCCCGGTAACCGGAGCCGATGAAGCAGAAGAAGAAGCGCAAACAGCCAGCAGCGATACCGATCAAAAGGAAAGCGCGCTTGGCAAGTATTGCGTTGATCTGAACGCCAAATCGCGCGCCGGTGATGTCGATCCGCTGATCGGGCGCTCGGACGAGGTTGAACGCTGCATTCAGGTGCTGTGCCGTCGTCGCAAGAACAACCCGCTGCTGGTAGGTGATCCCGGTGTCGGCAAGACCGCCATTGCCGAAGGTCTTGCGCATAAGATCGTGGCTGGTGAGGCGCCGGACGTTCTGTCGGAAACCACAATCTATTCGCTGGATATGGGTGCCCTGCTCGCGGGAACCCGCTATCGCGGTGATTTCGAAGAGCGGCTGAAAGCGGTTGTGACCGAGTTGGAAGAACACCCCGATGCGGTTCTCTTCATCGACGAAATCCACACCGTAATCGGCGCGGGTGCGACCTCGGGTGGCGCGATGGATGCATCGAACTTGCTAAAGCCTGCATTGCAGGGTGGTAAGCTGCGCACCATGGGCTCGACCACGTATAAAGAATTCCGTCAGCATTTCGAGAAAGACCGTGCGCTAAGCCGCCGGTTCCAGAAAATCGACGTGAACGAGCCGTCGGTCGAGGACAGCGTCAAAATCCTGCGCGGTCTTAAACCATATTTCGAAGAGCATCACTCGATCAAATATACTGCCGACGCGATCAAGACGGCTGTCGAACTGTCGGCGCGCTACATCAATGACCGCAAACTGCCCGACAAGGCCATCGATGTGATCGATGAGGCCGGGGCGGCACAGCACCTGCTGGCCGAAAGCAAGCGTCGCAAGACCATCGGCGTCAAAGAGATTGAGGCGGTGGTTGCCAAGATCGCGCGTATTCCGCCCAAGAACGTCACCAAGGACGATGCCGAAGTTCTGAAAGATCTCGAAACTTCGTTGAAACGAGTGGTGTTCGGTCAGGATGAAGCCATCGAAGCGCTGTCCAGCGCCATCAAACTGGCCCGTGCCGGTTTGAGGGAGCCTGAAAAACCCATCGGCAACTACTTGTTTGCCGGTCCGACCGGTGTGGGTAAAACCGAGGTGGCGAAACAGCTGGCAGATACGCTGGGTGTGGAACTGCTGCGCTTCGACATGTCGGAATACATGGAGAAGCACGCCGTCAGCCGCCTGATTGGTGCACCTCCGGGCTATGTCGGGTTTGATCAGGGTGGTCTGCTGACCGATGGCGTTGACCAGCATCCGCATTGCGTATTGCTGTTGGATGAGATCGAAAAAGCGCATCCGGACGTGTTCAACATCCTGTTGCAGGTGATGGATCACGGAGAGCTGACTGACCACAACGGCCGGACGGTGAATTTCCGCAACGTGGTGCTGATCATGACCTCCAATGCGGGTGCTCAGGAACAGGCTAAGGCAGCCATCGGCTTTGCACGTGACCGTCGCGAAGGCGAGGACACTGCCGCGATCGAACGCATGTTCACGCCGGAATTCCGCAACCGCCTGGACGCCGTGATCTCATTCGCGCCGCTGCCGAAAGAGGTCATCTTGCAGGTCGTTGAGAAATTCGTCCTGCAACTTGAAGCGCAATTGCTGGATCGTGGCGTGACCATCGATCTGACACCCCGCGCCGCCGAATGGCTGGCCGACAAAGGCTATGACGATAAGATGGGTGCGCGTCCTCTGGGTCGTGTTATTCAGGAACACATCAAGAAACCTCTGGCCGAGGAACTGCTATTCGGCAAACTGGCCAAAGGCGGGGTGGTCCGCGTCTCGATGAAGAAGGGCGAGCTGAACCTGGAAATCCTAGGCCCCGATCAGCCCCGCATTCCGGGCGACAAGCCCCCGCTTTTAACAGCGGACTAACCCACGGCTTCTACAACGAAAAACGCCCGCCTTCTCGGTGGGCGTTTTTCATGTTTGCCAGGTAATCCAAAGTGGTTCGTACCAGCCTTACCGCTCTGTCAGCTTCAACTCGATCCGACGATTCTGGGCGCGCGCCTCGGGTGTGTCTGCGGGATTAACAGGCTGGAACTCTCCGAACCCGTTTGCCGCCAAACGATCAGGTGGAATGCCCAGCGCGTCAACCATGTAGCGCACCACAGAAAGGGCGCGGCCCTGGCTGAGCTCCCAGTTGTCGCGATATCGTCCGCTGCCTGCAAATGGCACATTGTCGGTATGCCCATCGACACGAATGACCCAGTTCAAACCCTCGGGTATTTCGGCGGCAACGCTTCGCAGGATATTGGCAACTTTGGCAACCTCCTGACGGCCTTCCGCAGACAGGTTTGCGGACCCGGTGGCAAACAGCACCTCAGATGAGAACACGAAACGGTCGCCTTCGATGCGCACGCCATCTTGATCACCCAGCACATCGCGCAGCCGTCCGAAGAATTCCGAGCGATAGCGCTGCAAATCCTCAGCCTGCGCCGCAAGTTCCTGATTTTGACCCGCCAATTTCTCGGCCTCGGCCTCCAGCCGGATGCGTTCAGCCTCTTCCAGCAGTCGGCGACGACGCTCTTCCGAGGCCGCACGCGCCAGAGCGGCGTTCAGATCCTGGCCAAGCGTCTGTATCTGGATCTCAGCGGCTGCGTTGCGGTCTTCGTAGTCGTCCAATAGTGCCTGCAGTGATCCCAACTGGCTACGCAAGGCTGCCATCTGCTGGTTCAGCAGCGCAGTCTGACGTTGCGCTTCGGTCGAGATTTCCTGCTCCGATGCAAGCGCATCCCGAGCGAGCGCCAGCAGCGCCGCGCGCTCTTCGGCCAGCGACCTCTGTTCGGCTGCATTTGCCTGCGCCTGGGTTTGGGCATCCAATGCGGCTTGCAATTGTGCCCTCAGTTCTTCGGCATTGATCTCACCGAACTGACGCTCAAGCTCCGCCTTGGCGGCCTGTGCCGCAGCAAGCAAAGTCAGGGTATCCTCGGCTTCCTTTCGCTGCGCTTCCAGTGCCAAGGTCATCGCTGTCAGTTCGGCATCTGCGTTTTGCAAACGATCGCGCAGCGCCTCAGCAGCGGCGGCTTCGGCCAGACGCGCGGCCTCTTCCTCGGTCAGTTGCTGTTCTAGCTCGGATATCTGAGCTGCCTGCGCATCTTCGCTGGTTTCAAGTTCGGCGACGAGAGCTTCAAGTGCTTCGCGTCGAGCCGCGGCAAGGCGGGCGGCTTCGGCCTGTGCGTCGATTTCTTGTCTGCGTTGAGCAAGTGCCAAATTCAAGGCATCTTGTTCATTTAGCAACTCATCGCGTTGCGTTTCTAGCGCGGCGATATCCCCCTGCGCACGCGCCTGATCAGCCAGCAAAGCCGCGACCTGTGCTTCAAAGTCGGTTATGCGGGTTTGTGCCTGCGCCAGATCGTCTTCGACCTGATTAAGCGTTGCATTCAAGTTCCCAAGACGCGCTTGAAGACGGCTGTTTTCCCGCTCTTCCAGCCCCAGCGCCCCGGCCAGAGCGGCGATTTCGTCGGACAGCGCAGTCAGTTCATCCTCTTGCCCTGAAATGGTTTCGCGCAGCACAAATTGCACGACCATGAAGATGGTCAGCACAAAGGTCAGCACCATCAACAATCCCGTCATCGCATCCACGAAGCCGGGCCAGACCGAGCCCGAAAATCGTTGACCTGTGCGGCGGGACAGCGCCATGGGTTACTCTCCTTCTGGCGGCGTTCGTACGGCGCCCCGTGGCAAGGTCAACGCTTTGACCAGTAACTCAAAATCCTTGCGCAGTTCGTTCATGCTGTCCTGACGACCAGCGGAGATTTCTTCGAGTATACGCAGCAACTGAACATCCATCGACCGCAGGCGCATGCGGCTTTCCGCATCGATCCCCTCGCCCGCGCCATGTTCGCGCATGTGATCCAACAAAGCGTCCTGCCCCAGCGCCACACGTTCAAGCGCAGCCGTTACGCCTTCGGTCTGGGCCTGCCGCTGGTTCATTTCCCCGATGACATCGACCAAATGTCCCAGTTTGGTCGAGACGTTCGTGCGATCAACTTCTTGCGC
This sequence comes from Ruegeria sp. AF2, assembly GCF_056542025.1. NCBI lineage: Bacteria > Pseudomonadati > Pseudomonadota > Alphaproteobacteria > Rhodobacterales > Roseobacteraceae > Ruegeria > Ruegeria sp. AF2. The sequence goes on from NZ_JBQFZC010000003.1 coordinate 364,359, forward strand.
CGAGAACATGTCCTGCAGTGCATCCATTTGTTCAGACATGGCGTCCAGTACTGGGGTCAGCACGGCCAGTTCCGCGCCGCCCTCATCGCCCGCAGCAAAGCCAACGCGGGTGATTGAGGACAACCATTCTTCCAATTCGCGATAGAACCGGTTCTGGCCATGGCCCGCGAATAGTTCCAGCAAACCGACGATCAAGGATCCGGCCAGACCCAGCAATGACGACCCAAAAGCAACGCCCATGCCCTGCAGCTGCGCTTCCAATCCTGTCATCAGACGGTTGAAGACGGCCAGACCTTCTTCACCTTCCTGCGGGTTCAGGCTGCGGATCGTATCAACGATGGCGGGGACAGTGGTGGCCAAACCAAAAAATGTCCCCAGTAGGCCAAGGTAGATCAGCACGTTGGTGATGTAGCGGGTGATCTCGCGCTCTTCTTCGACCCGTTCGGCGACGGAATCGAGGATCGATCGGGTAGAGCTAGAGCTGATCTGAGACCGCGCCCCGCGTTCCCTCAACAACGACGCCAGTGGGGTAAGCAGTTGCGGCGGGCGCACATCGTCACGTTCGACCCCTCCGGCAAAGGCTTCGATCCAACGAACCGATCCGATCAGCTGTGTGACCTGCAGAAAACAGGCAGCGACACCGATGACAAAGACCAGCAAAATGAACCCGTTAAGATACAGATTGGCCTGAATAACCGGCAGTACATATGGCAACGCCATGAACACGCCAAGTCCTGACAGCCCTATTGCGATCAGCATCATCAAAATCTGACGGATCGGTTGTGAGAAATGTGGTCTCACGCCCTGTTGTGCCTGCGCCATGCGCGTGGCTCCTGGTATTGTCTGCTCTGGGCTGAACCTATCGAAGTTCGCCCCGCGACGCCAAGAGTTTATGCGCTGATTGTCCGCACCCGTTGCGACAACCACTCAAGATCAGGGTCGTGCAGTCCGATCTCGGTCAAGTGCGAGGCAGTATTGTAGAGATATTCGGTATTTGGCCCGCGTCCGCCAACCGCATGGGCGATGATCTGGGCCTGCTCTTCCAGAGGCAGCCCGCCGCAATATTGAACGTGATGAGCGTCGATGACGTAGGTCACCGCGTTCACGATCTGCCCGCAATCCAGATGCACGTCCAGCATGCGTTCCAGATAGGCTGATGAGATCAACTCACGCTCACGCAGTTCCGCCAACGTTCGCTCTTCGTGGCCCGCCTCGACAGACAGTGCCAATCCGGTGCAGAGCGCGTCGGGCTGTTCATCCAGCGCCAATACTAAACCGGGGTCTTCTTCCGTGCCGCGATGGTGGATCGAGCGCATGCAGAACGACCGCGCATATCCGTGCAGCGTGGCGCGCTCGCTGCGCGCCACCGGGAAGCCCGGATTCCACAGCAGCGATCCATATCCGAATACCCACATCGTCATTGCACTGGTCCTTGCCTGTTTGGCCCTATAAACATCAAATCCGAGGCAGGAAAAAGGGCCATTCATCATGCGCCGTCTGATACGCGTTTTTGTATTTATCGCCCTCGCGTGGAGCGCCTACTGGTTTGTCGCCGGTTATGGTCTGCGAAACGCCCTAACCGGTTGGTTTGACCGACAGCAAGAACTGGGCTGGCAGGCCGAATTCTCGGACGTGTCGACGGCCGGATATCCGTTTCAGCACATCACACGCCTGAATAATCCCGCTTTGGCCGATCCGGTCAACGGAACGGCGTGGAGTGCGGACTGGGTCGAGTTCCAAAGCCCAGCAATCTGGCCCGGCCGCCAGATGCTGCGCTTTGCCAGTACGCCGCAGCGCCTTTCCTATTTCGACCAGACCACGACCGTTCAGGCCGAAGCGCTACAAGCCGAATTGCAGCTCCAACCCGGTGTCGCGCTGGTGCTCGAGAAAATGGCGCTGACCTCAAAGCGCTGGCTGCTGACAACCGAAGGTGATCCGCAAGCCGGAGGCCAGTCGCTGAGCCTTGTGATGGAGCAATCTGGAGCGCCCGAAAGCTATGGGATTACCGCGAAGATCGACGGATTTACCCCCGGCGATGATCTGAGACGCCTGATGCGTTCAGCATCGACCCTGCCGCAATCGTTCGAAACGCTGGAAATGGATATGTTTGTCACTTTCGACAAACCCTGGGACCGCACCGCACTTGAGCAGCGTCGCCCCCAACCCGTTGCGATTGATCTGCGTTTGGCAGAAATGAAATGGGGTGAGCTGCGTCTGTTCGCCACCGGCGAACTGGAAGTTGACGAACAGGGCATTCCAACGGGTGAAATTGCGATGAAAGCCGAAAACTGGCGCGACATGATCGCGATGGCAAACGCCGCAGGTGCGCTGCCGGATCAGGCAGTCGATCCTGTGACCCGCGCATTGGGTTTCATGGCTGGACTGGGTGGCAACCCAAATGCGCTGGATTTACAGCTGAATTTCAGAGATGGGTTCGTCGCCTTGGGTCCGTTGCCCCTTGGTCCTGCCCCGAGACTGGTACTGCGTTAACGGCAATAGGTGCCGCTGCGGTAGCGCGCGGTGTCTAGGTGGAAATGATCCCGATGGTAGCGATCAGAGTTTGGTCCGAGAACCGTGCCAAATGGCCCACACGCGCCGCGCCATACCTTGGTCAGTTGCTTCTTGGACGGATTTTTGCGCCAGCCATTCAGAACCGTCACCACCTCACCATCGGCCATCTTGAAGCCCGAAATGTCGATGGCGCGCCCTTTACCATGCTCAGAAATCCGCGCCCCTTTACGGTTGTTACGTGTTCTGCAGGCGTAATGCGCGGCGACCTGTAGCTCGACCACCGGACCTCGGCGTTTGAACGTGGGCTTTACAGTTTTGTCGACCCAATTATTCAGCGCCTGTGCAGTGCCGCAATCCATCGTCGCTGGGCGGCTCAGCCCGACCCCCGATACTGAGGTGATTTGCACTGCATCCTTAATCCCGCAGGCTTTGATCTTGCCCTTCACACGTCCAACCGGCTTACCCTGAATATCGATATCGCCACAGACTGAACCCTTACGCAGCTTGCGTTTCTTAAGAAAGACGCGTTGTTCCAATTCTTCCGGGCGCACAAACGGGCGGATCGAATTCTCGGGCCCGAGCAATGGTAATTCAGCGGGACGGGCTGCAGCGGCCGTTACCTGCGGCGAAGCGGGCCGTAGCACCGGCCGGATGTTGGGGGTGACGATTGCCACCATCGCTTGGGTGGTTTCCGGGCGCGTCAACGGCACAATAGAAGTCTCAGGCGCCGCCGCATTTGCAGTCGTTGCCGCCAAAGCAACGCAGAAAATCAAATGGCTGCAACCGATCTTTCTCATGTCGATGTTTTTCCCCGCCCGAAATCTGGCGCATCCGTATCCTGGCCCGCATCAATGATGCCGCGGCGGATCGCCCGTGTGCGCGTAAAGTAGTCGAACAATTGCTCTCCGTCACCTGTTCGGATGGCCCGCTGTAGCGCAAAGAGCTCTTCCGTAAACCGGCCCAGAATCTCCAGCGTTGCGTCTTTGTTGGTCAGAAACACATCACGCCACATCGTCGGGTCCGAAGCCGCGATGCGAGTGAAATCGCGGAAACCAGCTGCCGAATACTTGATGACTTCGGTGTCTGTAACCCGCCGGAGATCATCCGCAACTCCCACCATCGTATAGGCAATCAGGTGAGGTGCGTGCGAGGTGACCGCCAGCACCAAATCATGATGCGCGGCGTCCATCTCATCGACATTCGATCCCATACCCTCCCACAAAGCCCGCAGGCGAGCGATCGCATCCGGGTCGGAATCTTCGACCGGCACCAACAGGCACCAACGGTTGTCGAACAGTTCGGCGAAACCCGATTCAGGCCCGGAATGCTCGGTCCCAGCCAGTGGGTGCGCCGGAATGAAATGAACGCCATCAGGTATGTGTGGTGAGACGGCGTCAATCACGTGACGCTTTACCGACCCTACGTCGGACACGGTGGTACCGGGTTTTAGAACCGGCGCAATCTGCTGCGCTACCGGTCCCATTGCGCCAACCGGAACACACAGAACCACCAGATCAGCACCCTCGACCGCCTCTTGCGCGGTCTCGCAAACCCGGTCACAAAGGCCGATCTGGCGCGCCGTCTCGCGGGTTGCCTCGGATCGCGCATAGCCCGTCACTTCGCCCGCAAGCCCAGCCCGTTTGATTGCCCAAAACATGGACGAGGCGATCAGGCCCAACCCGATCAGCGCAACACGGTCGTAAATCTGGCTCATACAGCGCCCCCTTTGAACGCAGTAATCGCTGCAACCACGCGACCGCAGGCGATTTCGTCACCTACGGTGATCCGCAGCGCGTTTGGCAGGTTGTAGCCCGCGACCCGCCGCACGATCAAACCCTGCGTTTTCAAATAGTCATCGCAGGTTTCCGCCTCGGCCCTGTCAGCAAAGCGGGCGAGGATGAAATTCGTGCATGACACATCGGATGCGACACCAACCTTCGCCAGTTCATCAGACAACCAAATCCGGAGGCGTGAATTTTCAGATAGGCAGAACCGCAGATATTCCTCATCCCGCACGGCGGCCTCGGCCGCTGCAAGAGCCGTCAGCGACAAGTTGAATGGCTGACGAACGCGGTTCAGCACATCAATAATCTCTTTCGCCGCATAGCCCCAGCCAACGCGCATCCCACCTAGACCGTACACTTTCGAAAACGTCCGGGTCATGATGACATTGCTAAACCGGTCCACCAGCCCTGCGCCTCCATCGAAACCATCGACAAATTCGGCATAGGCACCATCCAGCACCATCAGGCAATCGGCTGGCAATGCATCCGCCAACCTCTGCAATTCGGCGTCAGAGATCATGGTTGAAGTAGGATTTCCCGGATTGGTCACAAAGACAATCCGTGTCTGCCCAGTGACCGCGGCAAGGATGCTATCTACGTCTACACGGCGATCTCTCTCGGGCACTATGACCGGGGTCGCGCCAGCCATTCGCGCGATGATCGGATACATGGAGAATCCATGCTCGGTATATATCACCTCATCACCCGGACCAGCATAGGCCTGCGCCACGAACTGCAACACTTCATCACTGCCGACACCGCAGATGACCCGATTGGCATCCAGTCCGTGCCGTTCAGAAATTGCGGCGCGCAGGCTGGCATGATCGGTGCTGGGATAACGATGCAGCGAAACGGCACTTTCGCGCACCGCTTCGATCGCCTTGGGACTTGGCCCAAATGGGTTTTCGTTGGAACTCAGCTTGATGACATCCGCAACACCGTCAACATGCGACTGTCCGCCCTGATACAGCGCGATGTCCATTATGCCGGGTTGAGGTGTGATCTGGTTCATGAGGGGCTCCACTAGCTTGGCCCCTCATACCTTTCTCAACGGGTTGAGAAAAGCGGCAATTATCTTACGCCGCTTTGAAGCGCGCCGTCGCCGGATCGGCATTGTAGAATGGGACGAACTCCTCGGTCCGGCGCGACAGCTCGTTAACGCTGTCGATGATGAACTGAACGGTCTCTTCGCTCATGAGGTACGAGAAATTCAATCGCACCCAACCCGGTTTCTTCATTTCCTCACCCTCCGACAGGGCCGCATGCAATTCTTCCGACGTTGCCCGATCAATGCCCAGCAAACGATGCGCATAGGGCCCGGCACAGGCACAGCCGCCACGTGCCTGGATGCCGTAGATATCGCTGAGCATCCGGGTAAACAGCTGCTGATGCACTGGCTGCCCATTCCGATCACACACGAGGAACGAGAATATCGGCAGGCGGTGTGCATTCTCGGCACCTAGCAATGTCAGATGTGGGTTGTTGGACCACCCATCCAACGCCAGGTGGTTACACTGCGCTTCACGCTGCGCGATCTCATCCGTTCCAACCGCATCTTTCACGATGAAGGCCAAGGCCGCACGAATGTCTCCGATCACATTTGGTGTACCCGCCTCTTCTCGTGTCGCGAGATCGACGCTGTAGTCGTGTCGCCAAGGCGAGACAAAGCTGACAGTCCCACCGCCGGGCCAACTCGGACACGTCCGCTTCACAACGCATTGGTTAACGACCAGAACACCCGACGCCCCCGGCCCACCCGGAAACTTATGCGGAGAGACCACGATCGCGTCCTTCCGCGCATCTTCCGGCCCCATGTCCATTGGCAAATAAGGTCCACCACCCGCATAGTCCCATACCGCAAGCGCACCATGCTCTTTCAGCATCCGCGTCACTGGATCAGGGTCGGTGATGATGCCGGTGACGTTTGACGCCGCTGAGAATGACCCAATCACAAGATCGGAATCTGCGTGTTCGATCAGCACTGCCTTTAGCGCCCGCATATCGGGACCGCCGTCAACGGCTTCTGGAATCTCGATCACCCGCGCCTTGCTTTCACGCCACGGCAGAATGTTCGAATGATGCTCATACGGACCGATCAAAACGACCGGCTGATTAGCCTCTTGCACTCCCAGCAGACTAACCAGCCGGTTGAGACCCGCTGTAGCGCCAGACCCGGTAAAGATCACCGCGTCCTCTTCCTTGGCGCCAACTATGCGGGCGATCTCGGCCCGCGCCTCGCGGCGCAAACGGGTTATATAGGAACCGCAATAGGAGGCTTCGGTGTGGCTGTTGGCATAGAACGGCAACACATGCTCGGCCACGAAATTTTCGACCTGTCGCAACGCGCGACCCGAGGCAACGTAGTCCGCATACACAAGCGGCACGTCCCCATGCAGACCCGGGATGAGTACCCCCTCACCGATCAGCCCATCACGCAGAGTATTTCCGTGAGCAGCAGATTGAATTTCTGCGCGAAAGTTGGACAAGGTCATTACACAGGCTCCATATTGCTAACTCCAATATGATTGATCCATCCTGTGGAAACCTCACAATTTTATGCTTTATATGTCCGGATTTTGTGTCATATGAGTTTATATGGAGAAAAAATTAGATCAAATTGACACGCGTCTTCTGAAGGAACTGCAAAAAGACGCAACACTTTCCCAGCGAGAATTGGCAGATAGGGTCGGCCTGTCCCAAAATGCCTGCTGGCGAAGAATAAAGGCCTTGAACGACACAGGTGTCCTGCAAGGTTCTACGGCGCGCATCGCGCGTGAAAAGCTTGGGCTGAATCTGGTGGTTTTCGTCATGCTGCGCACGCGCCACCACTCTGCCCAATGGTTGCAGGCCTTTCGCAGTCATGTCCTGACCATTCCTGAAGTGGTCGATTTCCATCGCATTGGCGGCGACTATGACTATCAACTCAAGGTCGTTACAGAAGATATGGCCTCTTACGACAAAGTCTATCAACGCCTCATCGATAAGATCGAACTGGACAGCGTCACCTCCTATTTCGCAATGGAGGCCATTGCCGAAAGTCGCCCGCTTCCTATCTGATCCGCCTCTTCATCTGGCCAAATATATCTCGGGGGAGTCGCGCAGCGACTGGGGCAGAGCCCCATCAAAACAAAAAAGACCGCGCTGAAAGCGCGGCCCTTAAACTCAACAGGTCGGCGAAGATTAGTTCTTCGCGTAGAATTCGACGACCAAGTTCGGTTCCATCATAACCGGGTAAGGCACATCGCTCAGGCCCGGTGCACGCACGAAGGTCGCGGTCATTTTCGAGTGGTCGGCGTCGATGTAGTCAGGCACATCACGCTCGGCCAAGCCGACAGCTTCCAGGACAACCGCCAATTGCTTGGACTTGTCACGCACTTCGATAACGTCGCCTTCTTTGACGCGGTAGGACGGGATGTTGACCCGCTTGCCGTTCACTTTAACGTGGCCGTGGTTCACGAACTGACGTGCGGCGAACACGGTCGGAACAAACTTGGCGCGGTAAACAACGGCGTCCAGACGACGCTCCAGCAGACCGATCAGGTTTTCACCGGTGTCGCCTTTGACACGCTCAGCTTCTGCATAGATGCGGCGGAACTGCTTCTCGGTCAGGTCGCCGTAGTAGCCTTTCAGCTTCTGCTTGGCACGCAGCTGCAGACCGAAGTCAGACAGTTTACCCTTGCGGCGCTGGCCATGCTGGCCGGGGCCGTATTCACGACGATTAACCGGGGATTTCGGACGACCCCAGATGTTTTCGCCCATCCGGCGGTCGATTTTGTACTTGGCAGACGTGCGTTTGGTCACGGCTGATCTCCTTCTTTAGATCGAGGCCCCGATGGGCCACTATGAAGGGCGTTGTCCTCTTGAGGTTTCCCCCATGACAGGCATCCCCTCGCGGGGGCCACCAACACCAATGAAGTCGCGCTTATATCCCTGCTTCGGCCAGAGTCAACACGCCAGAGCAAGCAAAGGGTAGGATTTCTGCTTAGAGTTGGAATCTTTCTGAGAAGTATCCGTTATTCAGCGGCCCAACCGGCAGTATTTGATAGACTTACCGGCACTGAACTTGCATTTGCACGAGCCGCCGGGAACACGACAACCTTGTCGTCATAACCGCTGTCAATCTCAACAGGTTCAATATGCGAAGCTGCCGAACTGACCCAGAAATCTTGATCAGGCTCAGGGTATCCATCCTCAAACACAAGCACCAGAGACGCTTCGTTCACCTCACGCACCAGCTCGGCAACGAAAGTCTGAGCCCCGTTTGACAACTCGATCTTGGCACTTTCGTTGATCTCGCCGGGGTTGGCGAAACTGGCTCCGGCCGCCAATATAGATCCCAGACCGGAGGAGCCTGCGTGCAGCGCAACTTGGTCAGCACTTGCGGCGAGTTGGACCGCTCGCCCCCTCCAGGACCAAGAGCTACCAACGCGCAAGTGGGCCAAAGGCGCCGCCTCAAGCCCGTCAACTTCCGTCTGTGTCCAAAATATTGCTATCCGACCGTTACAACCGGTTCTCATCTGTCCGCCCGCACTTTTACTCATCCCACAAGTAACTGTGCTTGTGTATCAACGAAAAAATGGGCGGAAAAGAGACCGAAATGCAGCAATCACGAAAATGTTGCTAAAGAACAGCCTCATATTGATACTTTTCGTCGAATGTTGGTGAACGTCTGGCGCACTGCGCTAGACCCTAGGCTCATTGAATTTCGGAGCCTGAAAATCTCTGCGAGTGCGATGGCTGATGGGAACACTTTCAGCCATCTTTCGTAGCGGGTTTCTACTCGGCCCTATTCATTCAAGCGACCGAATATGATCTTGATGCGGTTTCGGTGCTTGAACCTGTGTTTATCTTTTCGGACAGGCTTCTCGCGTGACTTTCTGCCGGGGAAGCATGGGCGTATCCCTTTGTCTTTCATAGCCTTTCGGAACCAGTCAGAATCGTAACCCCGATCAGCAATCATCCAATCGGCGGCTGGTAGGCTGCTTAGAAGTGCCCTGGCACCCGTGTAGTCACTGATCTGATCGACAGTTATGAAAGACCGGATTGGGTGGCCAGAAGCATCGCTGACGGCATGCAACTTGGCGCTCATTCCGCCGTTGGCACGCCCAATCAGGCACCAGCGCCCCTTTTTTCAACCGCAGGCTTGAAGCCATGCGATGTGCCTTCAGATACTTGCGCAGGCTCAATTGAACGCATGGCGTTCGCCTGCTCACTTTTATCATGATCGCCCTGTGATCGGAATGGTCCGAAGCCAGCCTTTCCATGATCCGTGCAAACACGCCGTTGTCGCTCTAACGTTTTTAGCAGTTGTAGAGCGTCTTGGGTGGGCCATACTCCTTCGGAGCATCGGACCAGCCCCGTATCGGACTAGCCGACCTTGAACTCGCTTTTCAATCGCTGCTACCGAAATTCACACTAAACGCTTGGCAATTCCGTTTGCGGTTGTTGCAAAAAATTGGCAATCACGCTGCCTTGTAATGGTTGAAAACTTCTGTGGTGCCATCCTTACCGATCAGGTAAACCGAATAGGCTTCCCGCTCACTCTCCGGCCCCATACCAGGTGAGCCATAGGGCATACCTGGCACTGTCAGCCCGACCGCATCAGGGCGTTCGGCCAACAAGCGCCGGATGTCCGCCGGGGGCACATGACCTTCTATGACATAGCCCTCGAGCAAGCCCGTGTGACAGGACGCCATCTCTTCTGGAATACCCTTGTTAGCTTTGTATTCAGACAAAGTCTCCCAGGAGGCATTCTGCACTTCCATCTCGAATCCTTCGCGTTGCATAATATCAATCCACGCGCCACAACACCCGCATGCGGGGTCCTTGAGAACCTGCACCAGCGGTTTGGTCGTTGCAAATGTAGGTGAAGCTAGGGCGATGCCGGAGGCGCTGAGGCCAGCCAGGAAAAGGCGTCGGTCAAGTTTCGTGGTAGTCATGTCATTTCCTTTCCGTGTTTACGCCTGCGCTGTGATATTCGGTCTTGTGACCGAAATCGCAGGCAAGTGCTATGATTTGTGTCAAGCGGGCGATCATGACCAGCCCTGTTTCTGTTCGCTTTCGGTGCATAGCGCACGCATGTCGCAACCGCTTGGATAAGATGAGCGCCAAGGCAAATACTGATATTTTAGCCTCTCTTCCACGCATAATAATCTCCTGACGACCGCAGTGCATGCTCGAACAGAAACAATTTGAAAACCCGCACTTTCGGGACTTTGGATGTTAGGATATTTGTGGAGGAAGATTGGGCGTCAGAGGCGTTTGAGAATCATGGTTATCAGTGTCCATGTTACGGTTTCTCTGGCCATAAGCTTCCACCAAAACCACAGGTCCTAATTGGGTCGGGTTTTCACCTACGCAACAGGTTCCAGTGTGGCATGCCCCGCCACAACTCATGCAGTCGTCCGCGCAATCTTGATCGGTGGTAGAATGAAAACGGCGATTGTTGTGTTTGAATTCAGATGCTTTTGACGCGATCGAAACGCCATACTGTTTGTGGCTGTCTGCGATCTCAAAGTCGTTGTTTGCAAAAGCAACAGAGCCGATGATTGTCACAGTAAGACAGACGCACACTAAAAGCGTTTCTCTTAAAACAGGGATCAACTCATTCACCGTACTGCGGTCGTAGTGTGATCGTGGCAACGTGCTGACCCGAAGCCAACAAAACTACAATTGATAGCGCGGCTCGCACTAGAGAAGAGCGGATTGCCACGTCTGAAGAAAAAGATTGCCAAACTTGGAGGCAGATCAAACAACAAGGTTAACTACGCTTGGCCCAAGTTTTTTAGAATTGGACAGTCTGGGCGGTGGTCGCCAGCGCATTCTTCGATCAGATGAGACAGTGTTTCATGCATCGCCTTCAGATCGGAAATCTTATCGTCGATCTCTTTCAGATTCTGTTTTGCAATTTCTTTCACGTCCGCGCTTGCGCGTTCTTTGTCCTCGTAAAGCGCCAGTAGCGAACGACAATCCTCAATGGTAAAGCCCAATGAGCGGGCCCGCCCGATGAAGGCCAGCTTGTGCAGTTCCTTTTCGTCGAAATGGCGATACCCATTGAGGCTCCGCTTGGGTTTGATGAACCCGATATCCTCGTAATAGCGGATGGTTTTGGCAGGCAGACCCGAACGTTCTGCTACATCTCCGATATTCACAGCGGTACTCCTATACTATCCAGCATGCACTGAACGCAGCGTTTGCTCGGTGTTCTGCGAGATCTGTTCTCGCCCAACTTTGATCGGCTTTACCCAGCGCAATCGCAGCGCATTGGTCAGGACAAATACACTGGAGAGAGCCATGGCACCTGCGGCCAAAACCGGCGATAGCAGCGGGCCGCCAAACGGATAAAGCACCCCTGCCGCAACCGGTATGAGCAGTGTGTTGTAGCCGAACGCCCAGAACAGGTTTTGGCGGATGTTACGCATGGTGCGCTGACTAATATCGAAGGCATTGACCACGCCCGTCAGGTCGCCTGACATCAGAACGACATCAGCCGCTTCGATGGCAATGTCAGTGCCTGTCCCGATCGCAATTCCTACCTCAGCTGCCGCCAAAGCAGGCGCATCATTGATGCCATCACCCACAAAGGCCAGTTTTCCGCCATTTGAACGCAAATCCTGCAACGCTGATACTTTACCCTCGGGCAGAACTTCAGCCACGACATGATCGATGCCAAGCTGCGCTGCAATGGATTTGGCAGTAGCGGCATTGTCGCCGGTGATCATCGCTATTTTCAGGCCCAGCCCGTGCAGAGCTTCGATTGCGTCCGGCGTGGTGGTTTTGATTGGGTCCGCCACAGCGATTACGGCCGCGATAGCCCCGTCTACGGCAGCATAAAGTGGAGTCTTTCCGTTGATTGCGAGTTCAGCGCCCCGATCAGACAACGCGCCCATTTCTACCCCTTCGCGACTCATCAGGCGGTCGGCCCCGATCAGGATTTTATGGCCTTCGACTGAGGCGCTTACCCCGTAACCGGTGATCGACGTGAAGTCTTCTGGCTTGGAAAGCTCCAGACCACGGGTTTCTGCCGCGCGCACGATGGCTGTGGCGATTGGATGTTCTGAAGTGACCTCAACGGCAGCAACAAGGTGCAGAACCTCGTCTTCGGTCATTCCTTCGGCCACAATCAGGTCGGTCAGCTCCGGACGCCCTTCGGTCAGGGTGCCCGTCTTGTCCACCGCAACAACGGTGGTTTCCTGCAGCATTTGCAAGGCATCGCCCTTTCGGAACAGGACGCCCATCTCGGCAGCGCGGCCAGTGCCGACCATGATGGAAGTAGGTGTGGCCAACCCCATGGCGCAGGGGCAAGCAATGATCAGTACCGCAACCCCGGCCACCAACGCCAGGCTAAGCGCGGGATCGGGTCCGAACAACATCCATACCAGCACTGTAACAACGGCCACTGCGATCACTACCGGCACAAACCACAGCGTGATGCGGTCGACCAGGCCTTGAATCGGAAGCTTGGCACCCTGTGCTTGTTCGACCATCTGAATGATCTGGGCCAACATAGTGTCTGCGCCGATCTTTTCAGCACGGTACGTCAATGCACCCGCGCCATTTACGGTCCCCCCAACCACAGTTGCGCCCTCGGTTTTTTCGACGGGAACCGGCTCTCCGGTGATCATGCTTTCATCGACATATGACGCGCCGGTCATTACGGCACCATCCACCGCGATTTTTTCGCCCGGTCGAACGTGCACAATATCACCTACAACAATCTGCTCAATCGGTAGCTCGACAACCGATCCGTCGCGCTCAACTCGCGCTGTTTTTGCCTGCAGACCGACCAGTTTTCGGATCGCTTCACCAGTTCGACCCTTGGCGCGCGCCTCGAGGAATCGCCCGAGCAATATGAGAACCACGATCACCGCTGCGGCCTCGTAGTAGACATTTGCGGTTCCGACCGGAAGAACACCCGGCGCAAAGGTCGAGATAAGCGAGAACCCATAGGCCGCCGAAGTGCCCAGAGCCACCAGAGAATTCATGTCCGGCGCGCCTCTAAACAAGGAAGGGAATCCCTTGGTGTAGAACTGCAAGCCTGGCCCAAAAAGAACGATCGTGGTCAGAAGGAATTGCAGGTAATAGCTGTTCTGGATGCCGATGGTGCTCGCTATCAGGTGGTGCATGCCCGGAATAACATGCGAGCCCATTTCGAGAATGAATACCGGCAATGCGAGCAAGGCGGCGAAGCTTGTTCGCCGCGCCAAATGGCTGATCTCTGCCGCTTTGCGGTCGTGTGGTTCGGTCTGCGTTGCGGATCGCAGGCTCGCCGGATAGCCAGCAGACGCCGCATGCGCCGCTATGGCTTCGGGTGTTGTGACTCCCTCAGCATAACGCACAGTTGCACTTTCAGTGGCCAGATTGACCGACGCGGACAAGACGCCGCCATCGGCTTCCAGGGCTCGTTCAACGCGCCCTACACAGGATGCGCAGGACATGTTCTGAATATCCAGCGTGACCTCTGCGGTCCGCGCCGGATATCCGGCGCGGTTTAACGCATCAGCAATGGCCGCTTTATCGGCTGGATCGCGGAAATCGACCTGAACGCTTTCACTGGCGAGATTAACCGAAGCGGCATCTACCCCTGGCACATCTTTCAATGCGCGCTCGACGCGCCCAACGCAGGAAGCACAGCTCATACCCTGAACCTGGAACCGCGCATGTGAATTTTCAGTCATATTGTCACCACGTATGTTCTGCTGACGGGCAACATAAGGGTTCCAGCAAGTGGAAGGTCAAGGGATGAGGCTGACTTTCTTTCTCATCATTCATGACGACGCTAAGTATCCCGGATAGAGCTGCGGGCACCGCAAGTCAGCTATAGACAAAGCCATTGACACAGTAAGTTCCTCCGCACAGTTGGACTTTGACATGAAAAACCGCAGGGTACGTGACTTAAGCACTAATCAACTTGATCATATCCTTGCAGCTCAGAGTCCGAGGGATACGAAGCCACGTTCGCAACAGTAGTTTAGGAGCGCACATGCTGTCGTCCCTTAGTTCTATCTTGCGTCTCTGACTGCCTCGATTAGCCGGGTCATTTCATCTTCGGCGAACGGACCCGGGGCAAGCGCATCTCCAATCACAAACGAAGGGGTGCCACTGAAGCCAAGCTGCCGGGCCAATTCCATGGACACCTGAATATGCGCATCGACTTCCGGCGCCTCCATGTCTGCGCGCAATTGATCCTCGTCCAGGCCAAGTTCCCGAACAACTTTCAGGACACTGGCCTCAGTGGCACGACCGTTCAGAGCCATAAGCGCCCAATGAAATTCTTCATATTTTCCCTGATTACGTGAGGCAAGCGCGGCGCGTGCCGCGAAGTCGGAACCTTCTCCGAGTATGGGCCATTCTCGGTAAACAACTCGGACTTCGGAATCGCCTGCGATTAAGTTTTTCACGACCGGGGCCGCGCGTTTGCAATATGGGCAGTTATAGTCAAAAAACTCGACTACGGTTACATCACCTTCCGGGTTTCCGATGACAGGCGCATTCGGTTCCTGTTCCAGCAATTCACGCTGATTTTCCAAGACGTTTCCAATGGCTTCGGCTTTTGCCTGATCTTCGCGCTGTTGAAGCAATTGAATCGCCTGCATGATGATTTCGGGGTTTTCCATAATGGCTTCCAGAGCCAGCCGTTTTACATCGGAGTCAGACAATTCGTCAGCACTCGCCATAGCAGCACCAATCGACATAGTGATGGCAATTAAGCCTGCAAAAAATCGTTTCACGTCAGTTTCCTTCCGTTTGTTCTGCCTCGGTGCGCTGCTCTTGCAGCTTGCGTTCCCGATCCGGCCAACTCTCCTTGATGAAGGCAAGGATGTCCCAGATTTCCTGATCCGACAGAGTGTCCTCGAAACCTGGCATACCGCTTTTGACATCAGCGACGCCCATCTGTTTTAGTGTTTGGTACCCGCCAAGCTTTGTATAATCGAACAACAGCTTGTCGCCGTGATGCCAGGTGTGCCCTGTTCGGTCATGCGGGGGAGCTCGCAAGACGCCATCTGGATCAGGTGTCTGCCAATCTGGTTGACCCTCCAAATCTGCCCCGTGGCATGACGCGCAGTTTTCGGCATACAAAACTGCACCACGTGCCGAATCCGCTGATGCACTGTTTTGTGCACGCCCGCTCAGGCCCCAGCCAGCGACCGCGAAAATGATCACCACAGCAGCTAGTGACACCCATTTCGCCGCGCTCTTGTTCATCACGCCACGCTCAGCCAGGTCTTCATTCCAGCGGCCTGATGCGACAGCATATGGCAATGAAACAGCCAGTCCCCCGGGTTATCCGCAACGAACGCAATCTCCCGCGTTTCCATCCGGTCAACCAGTATCGTGTCTCGCAGCGGTCCCAGGCTCCCGTTCGACAGTACTTCCTGAAAGTGCGTCCCGTGCAAGTGCATGGCGTGCGCAAAGACAGTGTCGTTCTGCATCTGAATACGGACTATGTCGCCACGCGAAACAGAAGCGAGCGGGTCTTCGGGTAACCCTGCAACTCCGTTGAATGTCCAGATCTGTCCTTCCTGAACCAACTCATTAGCGCTCATGACTTGGCCGTTGTAAGTACCTTGACGCAGTCCGCCCATCGCCCCGCCTTCCATCACCAATGGAACCTTTAAGGCGTCAGAAACATCTTCAAGAAAAGAAACAGGGTTGGGTGGCAGAGCTTCAATCTCACCGCGGCTGGCAGATGTACCGCTTCCCGAAACCGGGATCTCAGCGATAACAAATGATTCATCGCGTTCGTGAAGAGTTATTTGAACGGCTTCGTTCGATTCCGCTGTGACGTCGACGATCAAATCTGCTCGCTGCGCAGGTCCGAAAACAAGTGTTTCGAAATCTTCTGGCTGCCTTACAGGCATGCCATCATAAGCGACCAGTTTCCCGTTTGCGCCACCTACTGACACATACATGATCCGATCAGTTGCCACGTTGACCATTCGAATTCGCAATCGCTGGTTCGTCAAAACTTCGGTCATTGGCGATATGCGCGCGTGAACGTAGTTTCCCATCCGACCTGCATGGGTCCAATCATGCATTGCACCAAAATCATCTACTATTTGAGCGTCCTTACCCAACCGCCAATCATCCAGAAGGATCGTGATGTCATGGTCCGTGTCCGGCGGGTCCGTTTCGTCGACGATGAACGCGCCGTAAAGGCCCCTGGCCACTTGTTCCGTTGACTGGTTGTGAGAGTGATACCAGAAGGTCCCTGCGTCCTTCAGAGGCAAGTCATACTGAAATTTGCCGCCGGTTGGTACAGCCTCCTGCGTAAGGCCCGGCACCCCGTCCATATTGTTCGGAACCCGCAATCCGTGCCAATGGATTGCTGTAGGCTGAGGTAGCGAGTTCAGGAGTGTCCGACGAACCGTTTCGCCTTGCCGGGCACGAATTTCAGGGCCTGGAACACCGCCATCATATCCCCATATCTCGGTTTCCGGATAGTTGTTGGGGGCAATACGCGCCAATCCTGAACGCGCCTCGATTATTCGGGGGGCGGTAGCCGCCCTCCCGATAGTCGGCGCTGCGATTAGTGCCGACGTGCCTGCAACGAATTGCCTGCGATTGAGCTTCATTAGGACTTCCTTCCAAAGAATACTTGATCTCGCACTGGATTATCCCCCGTCGTGCACATCCAGCAGATAGGTCGCCATTGCCTTCAGGTCTTCGTCTGTCAGAAAACTGGTGCCATAGTTTACAACCTCTCCCATGGCCCCGCCGAAGACATCGCCATCAGGCATGACGCCGGTGCGCAACGCGTAAGCCAAATCATCTACCGTCCAACCACGCTTTTGCAGGGTCCCAAAATCGATAGCCGGTGCCTTGTCACCGCCCGGCAGAGAGTCACTTCCCTTGAAGTGTTCCGTGTCCGAATTTCTTGCGCCAGCCAGGTTCCTCCCGGTGTGACAGGCGGCACAATGCGTGGCACCTTCAACGAGTAAACGGCCCCGGTTCCATACATCATCATTGCCCGGCACGGGATCGGTCTGCGGCGGTTCCAAAAATGCCGCCCGCCACAGCTTCAGGCCCCATCTCTGATTGAAGGGGAACACCATTTCCTGCTCTTTTGACGGTTCCGCTACTGGCGGAACCGTTTGCCAGGCGGCCCAAAGATCGGCGATGTCCTGATCCGTGAAGTTGGCATAGAACGGATAAGGAAAGGCCGGGTAGTAGGGTTGTCCGTCGGGCGACACACCCTGACGCACAGCGCGGGCAAATTCCTCGATGGTCCAATCACCGATCCCGTGATCGGGATCTGTGGTCAAGTTCGGCGAAAAGAGCGTGCCGAACGGGGTATCCAACTCCACCCCACCGGCCAAGGGCTCACCTCCTTTGGCAAAGTCTGTGTGGCAGGCGATACAGCCGCTTGCCCTTGCCAGATACGCCCCGCGGTTAACGTCACCTTGAATGTCGAGAGCTTGTAAGGGCTGGCCAATCGGCCAAGCCATCACAGCAACAAACCCTGCTGACGCCGTAACGGCGGTAGCAAGACCCAACCGTATTATCGGCTTCATGATGCATTCCTATTCCGACCGAAATCGCGTGTGACACGCCGAGCATGTCTGGCTCAGCATCATGAACACACCATCTGCCGGCATTTCAGACAGCTGTGCTAAGTTTGGACTGCCAGCCATCATCCCGCTGCCCATCATGGAACCACCTCCCATCATGGAACCACCTCCCATCATGGATTTGCCGCCCATCATGCCGGAACCATGACCCGATCCGGACGCCATCAGCCCGTTGTCTGCCGAAAGCGCAAGGCCTTCTGAGTAGATTTCCAACTGTCTGGCTATTTCTGTAAAGGAACCCCAATCCTGCCAGATTTGCGATTTGGCCTCCGAGGGTTTGCCATCAGATCCCTCTGGAAACAGCTTTGTCATGCTTTCACCGGCGTGGCTTCCGATTTTCTTGGCTTCGCTTCGTACCGTTTGCGCATTGTAGGGCGTTTTCCCCTGCATCATCGGTGTAAGGACCTTCATGCTGTCCTTCATCGCGGACATACCGTCCATGCGTTCTTTGACGACGCCGGTTGCGCCACCATGCGCCAAGGCGGCCGCCGCAAATAGAGAAACCAGGGCCACGCCTGTAGTCATTTTTAGAAAGTTCATTTCTTTGTCCTTTTCGTCTGCTTCGACGCGCCCATCTTGAGCGCAATTCGACTCGTCAGATCAGGACACGCGGCGGTGGTGGGTCAAACGCGATAATACTAAGAACCCGGTATTGAGCTCGAGGGATCGAGTATCTTCGTTCCGTGCCTTGGGGACCAGGCGGTGTTGGACCCATCAAAAATAGTCCAACAGCGTTGCAGATCGCTCCGCCATGACAATGCCCGGGATGACCCTGCTTGACATGTTCGACGTCCGCAGAGTCGGTTTGGTCAATCACATGCTGTGAATCACCGCCATGTGCATGAGCAGAATCGGCCGTCACAAGTAGCCCGCCAATAGCCAGCGCAATTGACAGGATGGAGTAACGAATTGCTGTGCCCACTCGACTCGTCACCTTCAGAAAATCCCGTTTTCTTGCTGCAACTCTCTTATGTACGCCACGATGCCCTTCACATCCGCGCGGGTCAAACCATCGACCGGCGGCATGTTACCGAACTTCCAATGGTGTGCCCGAACACCATTCTGGACGGCAACGTAAAATGCCTCGTCCGAATGGTGGCTTGGTTCATAGATTTTATGCACCAATGGTGGTGCAAGGCCCTCCAGACCAGTTGCATTCCCGCCATGGCACGCCGAGCATTTTGCGTCGAATGCCACTTTGCCGACGGCCGCAAATTCGCTTAGCTGGTCCGGTAGATTGACGTTTTGGATTGGATCTCCCGACGCCAGCGTCGACGTATCAGGTGTCGTCATCGAATGGCCAGCTGGTTGCTGATTTAGATTGTAGACGATTGCGACGGCACCTGCGATCGCCACACCGCCTATCATGAGTGTAAGTTTATCCATTTTACTATTTCACGTCGTTGTAAGTTACCGAGCTTAAGCACCTGTCCAGAAAAGCCGACTTGACCATGGTCAGATCAGTTTTACCTGCGTGCCTACAGCCGCCAGCTCGAACAATTCCGCAATCTGATCGTTATATAAGCCGATGCAGCCATTGGAGGATCTTCTTCCGATCTTGCGTGTGTCGTTGGTGCCGTGGATCCGGTAGTATTGCCAGCTCAAATAAAGTGCATGTGTCCCCAGAGGATTCTCCGGACCCGGGCCCACATAGTCGGGCCAAGCTGGGTTGCGCTTATTCATTGCTGGTGTCGGTCGCCAAGATGGCCCCTCAACCTTGCGAGTTACTGTGGTGTAGCCCAGCCTTGTAAGGTCTTCCGTCAGCGGCACGCTGGTTGGATACATCCGATAGACGCGCTCGTCTTCTGACCAATATTGCAGGACCTTGGACTGTGTATCGGACAGGATCACACCATTCTTAAGCGTATCAAAGTGATCCTGCCATTTAGCAACGCGGAATGAGGAAACATTCCGGCGCGTCCCCTCGGTTGTCATCGATTGGGCCCAAACGGCCGGTGCTGGAAAAAGAGTTGTCGCAGCAAACGCGGCAATCACTCCGCGTCGCGTAACAGCCTTTCTATCCCTGTTCGGTTTCATGCCTGCCATCCCAAGCGTGTATTCTTGCTTTACGACTCATTTGGGCTGTATGCCCGGTTCCCGCGCTGGAAGGTCAACAAACAACAGGTTTTGCGTAAGGGATATTTCATCTGGAATGCCGCCGCCGTGGGCACATGGGGCGGTTTCAAAGGTGGCTTCAGATCGTCAAGCCATTGTGAAAATCCAACTTTTCTTTGACATAATGCCAATTCGCTTTCAGAAAGAGCTTTGTTTTCTGCACCGATCAAACACAATAAAAGCAACGTTAACAATCGCTTAGATTCTGGTGAATTGATTTGGTCAACTGCCGGTGCGAAGGTATCAGAAACTAAGAATGACAATCATGCTGGTCGAAGCACGATTCTTGTAGGAACTTGGGGACAGCAACCGCTGGGTAAATTCGTATCGAAATTCGCGCCGCATGAACTACGCACAATCAGAGTCTCCACTTCGTTGGCAAGTGGTTGATCGAAGTGCGCTAATAACGCTTCCATTGATTCGTCAGTGGTCCTACCGGGCGCTACGCAAAGGATTTAGTAGATAGGCTCCAAGTGCTCATATTCGTCTGAAGTTAGTGTGAGTGGCTCTCGGGCAAACGCAAAACAGGGGAAAAAAGCTGCGTTGATTATATGTTTAGCAATTTTCATCATCCGCTCTTAGATATTCAATCTGACTTTCTAAACACTCTGAAAATGAGATTAGGAAATGTCCGAAGCATTAAACGGACACCAAAGCGGCCAAATCTCTCCGCTCGTCAGGGCATCTCGCGCTGATCTCCGCGCCTATCGCCGCCGACAAAGCCCAACGATACTCGCGGGCGAAGCTCGCCAAGAAGTTAAAGTGTCATCCGTTATTTATTGCCAGGATTGAGATCGGCCAAAGGCGCATAGATGTGCCAGAACTTGTTATACTATCGCGCGCACTTAGCATTCCCCCGGAGCAGTTCTTAAAATTTGTCGCAGACGCAATGCCACTCGACGAACGAGTTTAGGGTGCTGCTCTATTAAAGGTTCAAGGTTTGAACCTGCACCTGACGCTTGAAGAACTAAAAAGTACTCCAAAGCAAATGTTTGGAACAAATGCCATGCATCAAGTCGCACAGAGAAGCCGAAGCAACTCGCCAAAGGTGCTTCGGTCGACAAGGCCAGTAAATTTCCTTCAGACAAGAAACGTAAAAAAACTAGCGCTTCTTAGGTTCCGTCAGCAGGTCGGCAGATCGCAGTTAGAGGTCATTTGGTGACAATAATGGCGGTGTCGCCTGAAGCACCACAACATCAAGTCCTCTTCCGCCAAATCAGCCACACTTAGAATGACCGCAGCTGCGGCAGGTCATGCAGCCTTCGATCATCACCATGTCGAACTGACCACAGGATGGGCAAGTCTTGCCACGCGGGGCGTCCATGTTGACTACCTGCGCCTGAGGATCGGACTTCAGGCCCATGCCTTCGCCCTCAAGGAAGCCGATATTGACCATGTGTTGCTCGATCACGCCGCCAATTGCGGCCAGGATGGACGGAATGTACTTGCCTTTAACCCAGGCCCCGCCTCGCGGGTCGAACACAGCTTTCAGTTCCTCGACCACAAAGGACACATCGCCACCGCGTCGGAACACGGCCGATATCATCCGGGTCAAAGCCAGCGTCCAAGCATAATGCTCCATATTCTTCGAGTTAATGAACACCTCGAAGGGGCGACGGCGTCCGCCAATGACGATATCGTTGATTGTCAGATAAATTGCGTGCTCGCTGTCCGGCCATTTCAGCTTGTAAGTCGACCCTTCAAGCGATTGTGGGCGATCCAGCGGTTCGGACATATAAACGACCTCGCCTCCGTCAACCTCATGCGGGGCATCCGCGCTTTCACCTGGCGCTTTGTCGTCGCTTTCCGATACGCTCAGAACCGAACCGGTGACATCATTGGGGCGATAGGTTGTGCAGCCTTTGCAGCCCTGATCCCAAGCCTGCATGTAGACGTCTTTGAAGGCGTCAAAGCTGATATCTTCGGGACAGTTGATCGTCTTCGATATCGAACTATCGATCCACTTTTGCGCCGCCGCCTGCATTTTTACGTGATGGGACGGGCTTAGTGTTTGCGCATTCACGAAATACTTGGGCAATTCGGCGTCGCCAAACTTGTCGCGCCACATCTGCACCGCATAGTCCACAACCTCTTCTTCGGTGCGCGAACCGTCCTTTTGCAGCACCTTGCGCGTGTAGGCATAGGCAAAAACCGGCTCGATCCCCGAAGACACGTTGCCCGCATAAAGCGAAATCGTGCCCGTCGGCGCGATCGAGGTCAGCAGCGCGTTGCGGATGCCGTGTTCGCGGATTGCGTCGCGCACATCGTCATCCATCTGTTGCATGGTGCCGCTGGCCAGATATTTCTCGGCGTCAAACAGTGGGAAAGCGCCCTTTTCCCTCGCCAAATCGACCGACGCCAGATACGCGGCGCGCGCGATTGCGTGCAACCAGCGCTCGGTCTGACGCGCCGCCTCGTCCGAGCCGTAGCGCAGACCCAACATCAACAGCGCATCGGCCAGACCAGTCACGCCCAGCCCGATGCGGCGCTTGTCTTGCGCCTCGGCTTCTTGTTCGGCCAGCGGGAATTTCGACGCGTCGACCACGTTGTCCATCATGCGAACGGCGGTGGCCACCAGCTCTTGCAAGGCCTCCTCGTCCAGATGCGCGGCATCCTCGAACGGCTCGGCAACCAACCGTGCCAGATTGATCGAGCCCAGCAAACAGGCACCATAAGGCGGTAGAGGTTGTTCTCCGCACGGGTTGGTCGCCGAGATCGTCTCGACGTAATTCAGATTGTTCGCCTGATTGATCCGGTCGATAAAGATCACGCCCGGCTCGGCATAATCATAGGTGGCCTGCATGATCTTATTCCAAAGATCGCGCGCCTGAACGGTGTGATAGACCTTTCCGTCAAATACCAGATCCCACGGTCCATCGGCCTTGACGGCCTCCATGAATGGATCGGTGACCAGAACCGACATGTTGAACATGCGCAAACGCGCCGGGTCGGATTTCGCGGTGATGAACTGTTCGATATCCGGATGGTCGCAGCGCATGGTCGCCATCATCGCACCACGACGCGAGCCTGCAGACATGATCGTCCGGCACATGGCGTCCCAGACATCCATAAAGCTCAGCGGGCCCGAGGCATCCGCTGCGACCCCTTTCACATCGGCGCCGCGCGGACGGATGGTTGAGAAATCGTAACCGATCCCCCCGCCCTGCTGCATGGTCAGCGCGGCCTCTTTCAGCATGTCGAAGATACCGCCCATGCTGTCGGGGATCGTCCCCATCACAAAGCAGTTGAACAGGGTTACCTGTCGCGCGGTGCCCGCCCCGGCGGTGATGCGGCCAGCAGGAAGGTATTTGAAATCCTCTAGCGCCTCATAGAATTTTTCTTCCCAATGCGCCGGGTCTTCTTCCACACGCGCCAGATCACGAGCTATGCGCCGCCAGCTGTCTTCGACTGTCTGATCGATGGGCGTACCATCCGCCTGTTTAAAGCGGTATTTCATATCCCAGATCTGCTCGGCGATGGGGGCGGCAAAGCGGCTCATTAGTGCTCCATATCACAAAAAGAGTTTGGTCGCGGCGGCGGGACTTGAACCCGCATCCTCCTCACCGTAGCCTATAGGTGCGAACCATGACTACTCGAAAGCAAGGCGCTCTGTCCTTTGAGCTACGCCACGTTTCCGTCGATTCGTCGACGGATCATTACATTACAGCAGTGCTATTCTAAACCACAACACCTTGATGACAAGCGCATGAGGGCTACAATATAGGGATCACCCTTGGGACGACTCTGTGGGAAAGCTGTGGATAAGTACGTAAACCTCATCAAACTTTCGGTTGGGTCAGAAAGCGTCGACACGCTGATGGCATGGCAAGACAGCCGCAAACCACTCTATGAGGACGGATACCCGCGCCACGTCACCCGCATGTGGCCCAAGCGCGACGCTGAAATTCTGAATGGCGGGTCGATCTATTGGGTGATCAAAGGTATGGTCCAGTGCCGCCAGCGCATCCTGCGGCTGGATGAAGTCCGTGGTGAGGATGGCATCCGCCGCTGCGCCATCGTCCTGGACCCCGAGGTACACAGAACGCAGAACGCTCTGAAGCGTCCATTCCAGGGCTGGCGGTATCTCAAGCCTGAGGACACCCCTGCCGACTTGCCTAAAAATCGCGAGCAGGACGATGCCCTGCCCAACGATCTGAACCGCGCATTAGCGGAAATTGGGGTGCTTTAGGCCAACCTGTCCAGCAGCTCATTCAAAGCCGTCTTTTCAGCCGCATCGTATTTGGCCACGCGGCTGCGCCACAGCGTGGCCTGCGATTGCAGGATCAACCCATCCGACAGGATTTTCAGGTGGTTCGCCCGCAGTGTTTCCCCGGTCGAGGTGATATCGGCAATCGCCTCGGCTGTCT
This sequence comes from Ruegeria sp. AF2, assembly GCF_056542025.1. Lineage (NCBI taxonomy): Bacteria > Pseudomonadati > Pseudomonadota > Alphaproteobacteria > Rhodobacterales > Roseobacteraceae > Ruegeria > Ruegeria sp. AF2. The sequence goes on from NZ_JBQFZC010000003.1 coordinate 388,707, forward strand.
CATTCACCACCGTCCCCTCGGTTGCGCCCTGGCTGTCGACCAGCGTGTAATCGGCCACTCCCGCTTCGGTCAGGAATTCGCGGACCAGACGGTGGTACTTGGTAGCGATCCGCAGCCGGTGGCCATGCGCCCTGCGAAAACCTGCCGCCGCTGCATCCAAATCATCCAGAGTGTCCACGTCGACCCAGCAGGCTGGGGTTGCGATGATAAGGTCCGCCTTGCCGAACCCCAAAGGTGCAACCTCTTCCACCTGCTGTTCCCAGCGCGGCAGCTTTTCATGCACAAGATCGATGCCGGTCACGCCCAAATGAATGCGTCCCGCCGCCAGCTCGCGCGGAATCTCTCCTGCAGACAATAGGATCAGCGAGACGCCACCAATCCCATCAACCTTGCCCGCGTATTCCCGGTCTGATCCGCTGCGCGACAGTGTAATGCCGCGCTTTTCAAACCATGCGAAGGTCTTGTCCATCAACCGGCCCTTCGAAGGCACACCGAGTTTCAGGCTCATTGCGCAGCCTCCTCGATTTCGAGCATCAGGTCCGGGCGGATCACGCCGCCAATTGCCGGAATCTCGGCCCCACCCCCCAATTGCCTGGTCAGCGCATCATAGCGCCCACCGGTCGCAACCGGTGGCAGATCAGGGCGGCCTTCGGCATAAAAGCCGAATACAAACCCGTCGTAGTACTCCATCGAGGTCCTGCCATAAGACGCCTCAAAATCCAGTGTATCCACATCCACGCCACGCGCCTGCAGGGCTGCGATACGAGCTTCCAAACGATCCAAAGCAGATGTGATCTGTGGCAGATCAACCGCAATGTCACGCAGTTGTTCCAGCGCGAAAGGCATGGTTTCTCGCACATTAAGTAGCGTCTCCAAACCGGCCAGTTCATTGTCCGAGATCGGCGACGCAGCGCGGTCTTCGCGCAGAGCATCAATCCGTTCGAGAATTTCGGGTGTGCGGCGCTTGCCTATCATGGGCACGTCAATCGCCAATGGGTCGACCGCGTCAAGCAAAGCATCGCGCCCCTCGAGACTAGCTTTGCGTCCGGCATATCGGTCCAGCAAAACGCGGAACCGGCGAGGCCGCCAGAGATGCCGCATCAGTGCAGCCTTACGACGACTAGTGGTCTTGAGACCCTCAACAGCGGCGATCAGAATACCGATATCACCTGTCGCTGCCCGCAAGGGCAGCCCGCGCAATTGCAGGGCAAATAACGAAAACACCTCGGCATCGGCTCCGGCGGGGTCTTCGCGATCAAATACTTCGTAGCCGACTTGGATATACTCATTGGCACGATCCGGATCGTGTTCCTGACGGCGGAACACTTCGCCGGAATAAGTGTATCTTGCTGGTTCAGCCCCGTCGGACATGTGCATCTGCACCACCGGCAGGGTGAAATCCGGGCGCAGCATCTGCTCACCCCGCAGCGCGTCCGAGGTTACGTAAGCACGGGCGCGGATATCTTCTCCATAGAGGTCCAACAGCGTCCCGGCTGGCTGCAGCAGAGGCGTATCAACCACCTGCGCGCCCGCCGCCTCGAACCGGACACGCATCATGGCGGCGCGGGCCTGTATTTGGGAACGGTTCGGCATGGGTCAGTCCTGATTGTCCAGAATCTCGCGCACCTTAGCGACCAGATCGCCGCGGGGCACTTCGAACTGGCTGGGCCGTTCTTTCCATTCCTCAAGCGTGGCGCTTTCGGCAATCTTGGCGCCAAGAATCAGGTCCTTGATCTGCACGATCCCATTTGCCTTTTCGTCACCGCCTTCGATCACCGCAATCGGAGAGTTCCGCTTGTCCGCATATTTCAGCTGATTTCCAAAGTTCTTAGGGTTGCCCAAATATACCTCGGCCCGGACTCCTGCATTCCTCAGTTCAGCGACCATCGTCTGGTAATCCGCCATGCGGTCGCGATCCATGACTGTCACAACCACCGGGCCGGTGGCCTGCGCCGCGATCCGCCCCTTTTCGCGCAAAGCGGCCAACAATCGGTCAACACCGATAGAGATGCCGGTCGCGGGTACTTCCTGTCCGGTAAACCGCTTGACCAGATCATCATAGCGACCACCACCCGAGACCGACCCGAATTGCCGCTTGCGACCCTTCTCGTCGTATATTTCGAAGGTCAGTTCGGCCTCATAGACCGGCCCGGTGTAATAGCCGAGGCCACGCACGACCGAAGGATCAATCTCGATCCGGTCCGAACCATACCCGCCTGCATCCAGCAGCGCACCAATCTGCTCCAACTCAGCGATCCCGTCCGCACCGATCTTGCTGTCACCCACAGCCGCGCGCAGGTTGGCCAGCGTTCCAGCGGTATCTGCAGCTTTAGAAGTCAGGAAGGCAATCACCGGCTCGGCCTGATCACCGCTAAGACCAACACCATCGATAAAAGCGCCAGAGGCATCCAATCGGCCTTTGGTCAAAAGCTCACGCACACCAGCCTCGCCCACCTTGTCGAACTTGTCGATCGTGCGCAGAACATTATCTCGGGCGGCGGCGTCTTCACCCAAACCCATCGCTTCGAGCACACCATTCAGAACCTTACGGTTGTTGACCCGCACCAGATAGTCACCGCGCGGGATTCCAACGGTTTCCAGCGTGTCCGACAGCATGGCGCAAATCTCGGCATCCGCAGCCATTGAGGCCGTGCCCACCGTATCCGCATCGCACTGATAAAACTGGCGATACCGCCCCGGCCCCGGCTTCTCGTTCCGCCAGACCGGACCCATCGCATAGCGGCGATAAGGCGTCGGCAGATCGTTGCGGTGCTGCGCATAGACACGGGCCAGAGGCGCAGTCAGGTCATAGCGCAGCGCCATCCAGTCGCCATTGCCGCCTTCGTCAAATTCCTGCCATGCAAATACGCCCTCGTTCGGGCGGTCCACGTCGGGCAGGAACTTGCCCAACGCCTCAACCGTTTCAACCGCGCTGCTCTCCAAGGCATCGAACCCGTAACGATGATAGACGCCTGCAATCGTCCGCAGCATCTCGGTGCGCTGCGTGACTTCCTCGCCGAAATAGTCACGGAACCCTTTCGGCGTTACGGCCTTGGGGCGGGGCTGTTTCTTGGGCTTGGCCATGTGGGGCGTCCTTGGGATTTAGTGTTCCGCGCGCGGTCTATCCCATGGTCTGTTTCGGGGCAAGGCGGGGTTTCTCTGGCCAGGGCGTCACAGGGTCGCTATGAGACGCCTATAAGGAGAGCCCCATGCAGCATCTGGAAGAGCAGATCGCCCATCTGACCCGCACGGTCGAAGAGCTGAACTCGGTCGTCACAAACCAACAGAACGAGATCGACCGCCTGACCCGCCGCGTCGAGATGCTGTTGCAACGCGAGGCGGAACGCGCGCAGGAAGGCTTAGGCGGCGTTGTGTTCGGCGACGAACGCCCGCCGCATTACTGAGGGGTTACAACCCCAGCGTCGACTTCACCGCGTTATCGACCACACCGCCCAGAAGGGCATTCTTGTCGGCGGCACAACCCTCTGACAGAGCAGCAATGAAGGCTTCGCGCAGTTGGGTCTTTTCCTCGTCAGTGGCCGCATGATCTTCGATATTGATCTGGCGGTTATAGAGTGACAGGGCCGTCATTTTTCCAACAACGGCCACGACAAATTCTTCGTCGCCATCAGCCTCCTCTGCGATCGACGCACATGTGTAGTGCATCACAGGCAAGGCATCCTGTACCATCTGCTCTGCTGAATCGTCAGCCAGCGCGAATGTGGGTACGACAAAGAGCGTGGCACAGAAAGTAGATTTTACGAGAATTGACTGCATCAGCTTCACTTCCAGTTATGTCCGATAATCGCACCGGCCACCCCACCGACCGCAGCCCCTTTACCATCGCCGACCAGCGCGCCAACGCCCGCGCCGACCAAGGCCCCGGTAAGAGTGTTTTTCTTCTTTTTGTCGTCTGCATGTACCGCAGTGGCCAATGCAAGTGAACATGCCGCGGCGAGTGTAAATATCCTGAAAACATTGCCTGAACTTGCCATTTCGGAACCCTCCTGTGAAATGACCTTTGAGGATGTTCACCCAGCCTAGCGGGGTCCATCGCGTGTGGCAACATTACGGTTCGGGATCAGATTTCTTCGATCTCCGATATCCCCTCGAGCGACTTCAGCGCGCCTTTGATTTCTGGGTTGATCGGAAATTCCCGGCCCAGATCCATCTCGACCTCGCCTGGCAATCCGGGATCGAATAGGCAAACATAAACAGGTCCCTTGGCCACCCTTTTGGCTGAAGCCTCTGCGCCTTCCAGTACCGTGGCCATGTTCGGCAAAACCTTCGAATCCTCGACAAACACACGCAAACCCGTCGCACCCGCATCGGCCACAACTGTATCAACCGGACCAACGGAACGGCCCAGCAGTTTCAGCTGATCGGCCTCCATGGTCGCTTCGGCCGTCAGTACCACCTGTGCGCCGGTTTCCAGAAACTCTCGGGATTTCTCCAGTGTTTCCGAGAATAACGTGACCTCGAATGCCCCAGTCGGATCAGAGAGCTGCGCAAAAGCAAACCGATTGCCACGCGCTGATTTCCTTTCCTGCCGACCTGCAACGACTCCGGCCATCTTAGCGATAAATGGTCCAGAGCGCGCCTTTTCAGTCACCTGGTCCAGTGTCAGCACCTGTTTGCGCTTCAGGGCCGGCATATAGTCATCCAGCGGATGGCCAGACAGGTAGAATCCGATGGCCTTGAATTCCTCGCTTAGGCGTTCGGCAGGTAGCCAATCAGGCGAAGGGGACAGACGCGGTTCGGGCAGGTCATCGCCTGCCTCGCCAAACAGGGAAACTTGGTTGGAATTCTTCTGCTCGTGAATCGCCGCCGAATACTGAACCAACGGATCAAGGCTTTCAAACACACGGCGACGATTTTTATCGAGCTCGTCAAAGGCACCGGCGCGAGCCAGCATCTCAAGCGGGCGTTTGCCGACCTTCTTCAGGTCAACACGGCGGGCGAAGTCGAACAGGTTTACGAAAGGCTTTTCGCCACGCCCCTCAACCACAAGATTCATTGCCTCGACGCCTACGTTCTTGAGCGCGCCCAGCGCATAGACCAAATGCCCATCGGCCACATCAAAGGTCGCTTGGGATCGATTTACGCACGGCGGAACATAGGGCAGCTGCAGCCCCTTGCGGACTTCCTCAAAATAGATCGCGAGCTTGTCGGTCAGATGGATATCGCAGTTCATGACACCTGCCATGAACTCGACCGGGTGGTTCGCCTTTAGCCAGCCGGTTTGATAGCTGACCACCGCATAGGCGGCGGCGTGGGATTTGTTGAAGCCATAGTTGGCGAACTTGTCCAGCAGGTTCCAGACTTCGGTCGCCTTGGCCTCATCCACATTGTTTTCGGCAGCACCTTTGAGGAACTTGGGCCGCTCTGCATCCATCGCCTCCTGAATTTTCTTACCCATCGCGCGGCGCAGCAAGTCCGCGCCCCCAAGGCTGTAACCCGCCATTTCCTGCGCGATCTGCATCACCTGTTCCTGATAGACGATGATGCCCTGCGTCTCATCCAAGATATGGTCGATGGACGGGTGCAGCGTGTCGCGTTCGCTAAGCTTGTTCTTGACTTCGCAGAACTTGGGGATGTTCTCCATCGGGCCGGGTCGATAAAGCGCGACGAGGGCGATGATATCCTCGATACAATCCGGCTTCATCCGCTTGAGCGCATCCATCATGCCCGAGGATTCAACCTGGAACACCGCCACCGTCTTGGCCGCCGAATAGAGTTTGTACGTCGCCTCGTCATCCAGCGGGATGGCGTTGATCTGATTTATTGCCCCTTCGGCGGGTTCATAGAGTTCCGTGCCATCGGGAGCTATGTGAAGGTCACGGCCTGACTTAAAGATCAAATCCATCGCGTTCTGGATCACGGTCAGTGTTTTCAGGCCCAGAAAATCGAACTTTACAAGCCCGGCCTGCTCTACCCATTTCATGTTGAATTGGGTCGCAGGCATGTCCGAACGCGGGTCCTGGTATATTGGAACCAGTGCATCCAGCGGCCGATCTCCGATCACCACGCCGGCAGCGTGTGTCGAGGCGTTGCGCAGCAGCCCCTCGACTTGCTGGCCATATGTGAGCAGACGGTCAACGACCTCTTCATTGCGCGCCTCTTCCCGCAGGCGCGGCTCATCCTTCAGTGCCTTTTCGATGGAAACGGGTTTGACGCCTTCGACCGGGATCATCTTGGACAGGCGATCAACCTGCCCGTATGGCATCTGCAATACACGCCCAATATCGCGCACAGCCGCCTTCGACAGCAAGGCACCGAAGGTGATGATCTGCCCCACTTTGTCGCGCCCGTATTTCTGCTGCACATAGCGGATAACCTCTTCACGGCGATCCATGCAGAAGTCGATATCGAAGTCGGGCATAGAAACCCGCTCGGGGTTCAGAAACCGTTCAAACAGAAGCGAATACCGCAGCGGATCAAGGTCGGTAATCGTCAACGCATAAGCCACCAGTGATCCCGCACCCGAGCCTCGCCCCGGACCCACCGGAATGTCATGATCCTTAGCCCACTGGATAAAGTCGGCAACGATCAGGAAATAGCCGGGGAAGCCCATCCCTTCGATGATGCCAAGTTCGAAATCCAGTCGTTCCTGATATTCTTCAGGTGTCACGGCGTGCGGGATCACGGCCAGACGTTTTTGCAGACCCTCGTTGGCGATGCGACGCAGTTCGGCGACCTCATCATCTGCAAACTTCGGCAGGATCGGGTCGCGGCGATAGGCCATGAAGGCGCAGCGTTGCGCGATTTCAACCGTATTCTCGACGGCTTCGGGCAGATCGGCGAACAGCGTCACCATCTCCTGCTGCGACTTGAAATAGTGCTGCGCGGTCAGACGTCGGCGACCGTCCTGCTGGTCGACATAAGCCCCCTCGGCGATACAGATCAGCGCGTCGTGGGCCTCGTACATGTCCGAAGTCGGAAAATAGACGTCATTGGTGGCCACCAGCGGCAGGTTCTTGTCATACGCCATCTCGACATGACCGCGCTCGGTCAAGCGCTCGGCCTCAGGTTGACCTCCTTCGCCAGGGTGACGCTGCAACTCAACATAAAGGCGATCCGGGAAAATCGCGGACAAACGATCCACCAAAGCCTCGGCAGCAGGGCGCTGACCTTGCTGTAACAGCAACCCTACGGGCCCGTCTGGACCGCCGGTTAAGCAGATCAAATCATCTGATCGTTCCGCCAATTCGTCCAAAGTGACCTGCGGCAACTGCCCGCTTTTGTCTACATACAGGCAGGAACTGAGCTTCATCAGATTCTCATATCCCACCTCGGATTGTGCCAGCAGCACCAACGGCGCGGGTGCTTTGGGCTTTTCTCCCGGCTGCGCCTGAACGTAACTGAGATCGACCTGACAGCCCATGATCGGTTGCACACCTGCCCCGCTGGCGGTGACCGAAAACTCTAAGGCCGAGAACATTGAATTGGTATCCGTCACCGCGACGGCGGGCATCTCCATCTTCTGGCACAGGTCCGGCAGCTTCTTCAGCCGCACGGCGCCTTCCAGCAACGAATATTCAGTGTGAACGCGGAGGTGAATGAATCGGGGGGAACTACTCATACAGGCTAAGCTATCTCAGCCAGCGACGTTGCAAAAGCGGGAACCGGCACCATCGAATGCCGAAAAAATCATCGGTGATTATTCGGCTTTTTCAGAAGGTGCTTCGGGCGCAGGAACGCACACCTTCCCAAAAAGTGTTTATTTTCAATTTATTAAGTTTCACACATACACTACAATCATGGGCCGCTCGGGTGCAATGGTGTATCATATAGGCAGTTTTTCTTGCCAGATAAGGTGCGCTGTTTCTAACATCTGACGGCAAGCTACCGCCCGCCACTCTTTCTACGTCGCATCGAAGGAGGGCCGAACGGGCGCAACCGGGTAACGCGACGGGTTTCTCGAATGAACATCACGTTTCTTCTGAACGGAGAGACAGTGGAGCTGCCGGATGTCGATCCGACGGCCACCCTACTGGACTGGCTACGTGAAGATCGCGGTCTGACAGGCACCAAAGAAGGCTGCAACGAAGGCGATTGCGGCGCGTGCACGGTCATGGTGACGGACGAAGACGGCGCAAAAGCTCTGAACTCCTGCATCCTGTTCTTGCCCCAGCTGCATGGCAAAGCGGTCCGTACAGTCGAAGGGGCAAGCGGCCCGGATGGCGAAGCACATCCCGTTCAACAGGCAATGGTTGACCTGCACGGTTCGCAATGCGGTTTTTGCACTCCGGGTTTTGTCATGTCGATGGTCGCCAGTCATGCGACGGGCGCCACGGATCATGACACCCAGCTTGCCGGAAACCTTTGCCGCTGCACTGGCTATGCACCGATTATTCGCGCTGCGAAAGCGGTCGAGGACCGTCCCGTGCCAGTCTGGGTCAAAGACAAGCCACTCGCATCTTCTGCTGCGTCGCGCATGCTGCCTGAATCTTCCGATGAACTGGCAGCTGTTTATGCTGAAAACCCGAATGCCACGCTGGTTGCCGGAGCAACAGATGTCGGCCTGTGGGTGACAAAGCAACTGCGCGACCTGGATCCAGTAATCTTCCTCAACCGTTGCGATGATCTCAAACAAATCACCATCACCGACGATGAAATTCGCTTTGGCGCAATGGTCGACATGAATCGGATGGGTGAGGCTCTGGCCGATCTTCACCCCTCTTACGCCGAAATGATCCGCCGCTACGCCAGTGTACAGGTGCGCCATGCTGCAACGGTGGGCGGCAACATAGCCAATGGCTCGCCCATTGGGGACAACCCGCCTGCGCTGATTGCTCTGGACGCAACCCTTCATCTGCGCAAAGGCGACACCCGCCGGTCCCTTCCGCTGGAAGAGTTCTTTATCGACTATGGCAAACAGGACCGCGTTCCCGGTGAATTCGTCGAAGCTGTCAGCTTCCCCCGTCAGCTGGATCGCCTGAAGGCCTATAAACTCAGCAAGCGGTTCGATCAGGACATCTCGGCCGTCTGCGGGTGTTTCAACATCACCGTCTCGGGCGGCATCGTCACGCAGGCGCGCATCGCGTTCGGCGGCATGGCCGGCATCCCGAAACGGGCAACCCATGTCGAGGCCGCATTGGTCGGTAAACCTTGGGCGCGCGAGACGATTGACGCCGCGCTGCCTGCCTTTGCTGACGATTATTCACCACTCACGGACATGCGCGCCTCGGCCACCTATCGACTGGAAACCGCCAAAGCGATGCTCGAAAGATACTTCCTGGAAGATCAGGGCGAAGTGACCAATGTGCTGGAGGTATCGGCATGAGCGTGACCAAACCCCTCCCCCACGACGCAGCACCGCTGCACGTTTCAGGAACCGCGCGGTATGTGGACGATATCCCAACACCCAGGGACAGTTTGCATCTGGCTTTTGGCCTCAGCCCGATTGCCAAAGGCAAGATCACCGCAATGGACTTATCTGCGGTGAAGGCTGCCGAGGGCGTCGTGATGGTTATGGCTGCGGATGATCTGCCCTTCGCCAACGACGTATCGCCTTCGATCCATGATGAACCGCTACTGTCGGACGGCGCGGTTCACTATATCGGCCAGCCTGTGTTTCTGGTCATCGCCAGCAGCCATCTGGCCGCCCGCAAGGCGGCCCGTTTGGGCAAGATCGACTACGCCGAGGAAACCCCGATCCTAACCGTCGAAGAGGCTCTGGCCGCCGACAGTCGGTTCGAAGACGGCCCGCGCATCTATGCCAAAGGCAATGCTGATGCGGCTATTGCAGGATCCGCCCATGTGATCGAAGGGTCATTCGAGCTTGGCGGGCAGGAGCATTTCTATCTGGAAGGTCAGGCCGCTTTAGCCGTGCCGAATGAAAGCGCGGATATGCTGGTTCACAGCTCGACCCAGCACCCGACTGAGATCCAACACAAGGTGGCTGATGCGTTGGGCGTTCCGATGCACGCCGTCAGGGTCGAGACGCGCCGTATGGGCGGCGGTTTTGGCGGCAAGGAAAGCCAGGGCAATGCGCTGGCCGTTGCTTGCGCGGTCGCCGCTCGCGCAACTGGCAAGGCGTGCAAGATGCGCTATGACCGCGACGATGATATGACAATCACCGGCAAACGCCACGCGTTCCGCATCGCCTATAAGGCCGGATTTGACGAGAACGGCCATATTCAGGGCGTCTCGTTCCACCACTACGCCATCTGCGGCTGGGCACAGGACTTGTCCCTGCCCGTCGCCGACCGCGCGATGCTGCATTCGGACAATGCCTATCTGTTGCCAAATGCACGGATCGAAAGCCACCGGCTGAAGACCAACACCCAATCCGCCACCGCTTATCGCGGCTTCGGCGGCCCGCAGGGCATGGTTGGCATCGAACGCGTGATGGACCACGCTGCGTATGAGCTGGGTCTGGACCCGGTGGAACTGCGCCGCCGAAACTACTACGAACCGGCCCATGCGATTGCCGAGATCACGCCGTCCGAGAAGCCTTTGGGTCATCCCGACCCGCATGAGGACCTGACGAGCCGCGGCGCGGTCGAAACCGGGGACGCCCCCGTGCGCCCTCTGCCCGCTGGTGGCAATACCACACCCTACGGAATGGAGGTCAGCGATTTCGAATTGCACGGGATGACTCAGGCCCTACTGAAATCCAGCGATTACGAAACGCGCAAGGCCGCCATTGCGAAATGGAACGCCGAGAATCGTGTGATCAAGAAGGGCATCGCCTTCTCTCCGGTCAAGTTCGGGATTTCCTTCACGCTGACCCACCTGAATCAGGCAGGCGCTTTGGTGCATGTGTATCAGGATGGCTCGGTCCATCTGAACCACGGCGGCACCGAGATGGGTCAAGGCCTGTTCCAGAAGGTCGCGCAGGTGGCGGCTTCGCGCTTTGGCATCCCCCTGGAGATGGTCAAAATTACCGCCACAGACACGGCCAAGGTGCCGAACACTTCGGCCACGGCAGCATCCTCGGGCAGTGACCTGAATGGCATGGCAGTGAAGGCGGCCTGCGATACGATCCGCGATCGAATGGCGGACTATCTGGCCGAGCGGCATCAGGCCGATCCGTCGACTGTCACCTTCTCTGATGGCCATGTTTCGGTTGGCGCAGAACGCTACACCTTCGCTGAAGCTGCGGCGCTGGTCTATCAGGGTCGGATCAGCCTGTCGGCGACCGGTTTCTACAAGACACCCAAGATCGAATGGGACCGGATCGCCGGACGAGGCCGTCCGTTCTTCTACTTCGCCTACGGAGCGTCGGTCACTGAAGTGGCCGTCGACACTCTGACTGGTGAGAACCGCATTCTGCGCACCGATATCCTGCATGATGCCGGTGCTTCGTTGAACCCGGCGTTGGATATCGGGCAGGTCGAAGGCGGTTATGTGCAAGGCGCGGGCTGGCTAACGACCGAGGAACTGGTCTGGGACGGCACGGGCAACCTGCGCACACACGCACCCTCGACCTACAAGATCCCCGCCTGCTCAGATCGACCCGACGTATTCAACGTCGCACTCTGGGATGCCGAAAACCGTGAGGACACGATCTATCGTTCGAAAGCGGTGGGCGAACCGCCGTTCATGCTGGGTATTTCAGCATGGCTGGCCCTGTCGAATGCGGTCGCGGCCTGTGGAGAGGCCTACCCCGCTCTTGATGCACCAGCCACGGCTGAAGAGGTTTGGCGCGGCGTCCAAAAGATGAAGGGAGGCATCTGATGGGATTTGACTTAGAGGCTTTGAGGGAGGCGGTCAAAACCCACGGAACAGTGGTCCGGGTGGTCATCGCCGGCATCAAAGGGTCGTCTCCACGTGAAGTGGGGGCCGCGATGCTTGTTTGGAAGGACGGGCAAAGTGGCACCATCGGTGGAGGCACGTTGGAGTATCAGGCAACTGAAGCTGCGCGATCTCAAACCACCGCCACCCGACTAACGCATCACGCTCTTGGCCCCGACATGGGGCAATGCTGCGGCGGTGCAGTTTCATTGCTGAGTGAAGTATTTGATCATGAAACGCTGAATGCACTGGACGATACCGTCATCGCGCGTTCAGCCTCGGGCGGAGAGATGCCGCTATCGGTCAAACGTCTGCTGGCGGCAGCGCGAGGACAGGGTGTCGCGCCCGAGCCCCAACTGATCGAAGGTTGGATGGTCGAACCCGTTCACAAACCGACGCGTAATCTGTGGATCTGGGGCGCAGGCCATGTAGGCCGGGCGCTGGTGGACGTTTTGTCCCCCCTACCCGATCTGGCAATCACCTGGGTCGATACCGGACCCGAGCGGTTTCCCGATGTGGTTCCAACCGGTGTAACCCCGGTTCCGACCGCAAAACCCGCCGAGCTGGTTCGCCACGCGCCAACCGACGCCGAGCATCTGGTGCTGACCTATTCGCACAATCTGGATCTGGAACTGTGCAACCGGCTGCTTTCGCACAATTTCCTCTTTGCGGGGCTTATCGGCTCGGCTACGAAATGGGCGCGATTCCGGTCGCGGCTTGCGGCCCTTGGACATCCGCCCGAGCGGATCAGCCGGATCACCTGTCCGATCGGCGATCCGGGCTTGGGCAAACACCCGCAGATGATCGCCGTTGGGGTGGCAGCGCAACTGTTACGCCCCGCCCGACAGAACGAATTGAAGAAGGACCTGAGCGCGTGACCACTCCACTTCTGAGCTTGCAAGGGCTGACCAAAGCCTATCCCGGCGTCGTGGCCAATGATCAGGTGTCCTTTGACATCGGTGAAGGCGAAGTTCACGCACTGTTGGGCGAGAACGGCGCAGGCAAATCCACGCTTGTCAAAATGATCTACGGGCTGGTGAAGCCCGACAGCGGCACGATGCTGCTGCGAGGGCAGCCTTATGCACCGCCTGAACCGCGCGCCGCCCGTGCGGACGGGATCGCGATGGTGTTCCAGCATTTTTCGCTGTTCGATGCGTTGAACGTCGCCGAGAATATCGCTCTGGGGATGGAGAACCCACCCCCGATGGGAGATCTGGCGTCGCGTATTCGCGAAGTATCCGAAACCTACGGCTTGCCCTTGGATCCTTTCCGTACGGTGGGTGATCTGTCTGCGGGTGAGCGTCAGCGGGTCGAAATCATCCGCTGCTTACTGCAGGACCCAAAGTTGCTGATCATGGACGAGCCGACCTCGGTTCTGACGCCACAAGAGGTTGAAATCCTTTTCGAAACGCTGAACAAATTGCGCTCGGAAGGGACATCGATCCTGTATATCTCGCACAAGCTAGAAGAGATTCGAACGCTATGCGACCACGCCACGATTCTGCGGCTGGGTAAGAATGTGGGCGAATGTGTACCAGCTGAAACCTCAGCGCGCGATATGGCTGAGATGATGGTGGGCTCGACCCTGCAGACACCTGAACGTTCCGGCCGGGAGTTCGGTGACGTTGCGCTGGATGTCAGCGGATTGTCAGTGCCGTCGCCGTCGGAATTCGGAACCGCGCTTCGCAACGTCCACATGACCGTCCGCAAGGGCGAGGTTCTGGGGATCGGGGGTGTCGCGGGGAACGGTCAGGATGAATTGCTGGGTGTGCTTTCTGGCGAAATTCCGACCACCGCAGATGCGATCAAATTCAACGGTCAGCCCATCGGCAAACTCGGCCCGACCGCGCGGCGTAAGCTGGGCGTGTTGACCGCGCCCGAAGAACGGCTGGGCCACGCGGCTGCCCCTGATATGAGCCTGACCGAAAACGCTCTGCTGACTGGGTCGGTCCGCGAGGGGCTGGAGAATAACGGCTTTCTGAAGTGGTCCGAGACCAAGAGCTTTGCCGAAAAGATCATTAGCGCCTTTGACGTGCGTACGCCGGGTCCTGAGAATGCCGCCCGGTCGCTGTCGGGCGGGAACCTGCAGAAGTTCGTGATTGGTCGCGAAGTGCTGCAAAACCCGGATGTTCTGGTCGTGAACCAGCCGACTTGGGGCGTGGATGCAGCGGCGGCGGCCTCGATCCGGCAGGCCATTCTGGATCTGGCGGCCAAGGGAACTGCGGTCATCTGTATCTCGCAAGACCTCGATGAACTGATGGAAATCTCAGATAGCTTTGCCGCCTTGAACGAAGGACGACTAAGCGCCCCGCGTGAAACTACGGGTCTGACGGTCGATGAGATCGGCCTGATGATGGGCGGCGCGCATGGCATGGAGGTGGCCCATGTCTAAACAGTTAAAAGAAAAGAGAAACGCGGGGGTATGAGCAAATGATTGTGTTGGAGAAACGGCCTCAGCCGTCCAAGGCGTGGTCTTATGCCACCCCTCTGGTCGCGGTCCTGGCGACGATGGTTTTTGGTGGCATCCTGTTCGCCATTCTGGGCAAAAACCCGGTCGAGGCTATTGGAACCATTTTCTGGGAACCCCTGTTTGGCGAGTTCGCCTTCTATTATCGGCCGCAATTGCTGGTTAAGGGCGCGCCCCTGGTTTTGATCGCCATCGGCCTGTCTTTAGGCTTCCGCGCAGGTATCTGGAATATCGGGGCCGAGGGTCAGTACATTATGGGGGCCATTTTCGGTGCGGGCGCTGGTCTGGCATTCTATCCGCTGGATGCATTCTACATCTTTCCGATCATGGTGATTGCAGGCGCGTTTGGCGGCTGGCTATGGGCAATGATCCCAGCCTTCCTGAAAGTGCGCTTCGGTACCAATGAAATCCTTGTGTCGCTGATGTTGGTCTATGTGGCCGAACAGATGCTGGCCTCGGTCTCGCTAGGCCTGCTGAAGAATCCCGAAGGGTTCGGCTTTCCCGGTTCGCGCAATCTGCAATCCTACGACAGCGCGTATAATGCCGAGCTGATTGCGGGTTCAGGCATGCACTGGGGCGTAGTCACTGCCCTGATCGCTGTTATCTTTGCATATGTCTTGCTGAACCGGCACATGCTGGGCTTCCACATCCGCCTGACAGGTGAGGCCCCGCGTGCGGCGAAGTTCGCTGGTGTAAACCCTGCCCGCCTGATCTTGTTCTGTCTGGGTCTGGCCGGCGCGCTGGCCGGTCTTGCGGGGATGTTCGAAGTCTCGGGCCCTGCTGGCGTGGTCAGCATCGATTTCAACGTCGGTTACGGCTTTACCGCGATTATCGTGGCTTTCCTTGGCCGTTTGCATCCGGTGGGCATCCTGCTGGCCGGAGGCCTGATGGCGTTGACTTATATTGGCGGTGAAATCGCCCAATCTCAGCTGGGTCTGCCCGCCGCAGCCATTCAGGTTTTCCAGGGGATGCTTCTGTTCTTCCTGCTGGCATTCGATCTTCTGACAAACTACCGCATCCGTGCGGCCCGTAGCGAGGTAGCGTGATATGGACCTTGGTGAAATTAACCCCGTCCTTCTGGTCGCCTCGCTAATGGTGGCCGCAACCCCACTTTTGTTGGCCGCAATCGGAGAATTGGTGGTCGAAAAAGCAGGCGTCCTGAACCTCGGTGTCGAGGGCATGATGATCGTGGGCGCAATCAGCGGCTTCGCAATCTCAGTCGAGACCGGTTCGCCCTGGCTGGGCTTTATTGCGGCAGCAATCGGTGGCGCGGTGCTATCGCTGTTGTTTGTGCTGCTGACGCAGGTGGCGCTGGCCAATCAAGTTGCCAGCGGCCTGGCCCTAACACTGTTCGGCCTCGGGTTCAGCGCGCTGATGGGGCAGAGCTACGTAGGAATCAAGCCGCCCAGCATGGGTGAAATCCATATCCCTGTGATCAGCGATATCCCTGTTATTGGACCAATCCTGTTTCAGCACGACCCGATCCTCTACGTCGGAATTGCCCTGACGGCCGCCGTCTGGGCCACGCTGAAATACACACGCATCGGCCTGATATTGCGCGCCGTTGGCGAAAACCACGATGCGGCGCATGCGCTGGGCTACAAAGTCATCAAGATTCGCATCATGGCGATCCTGTTTGGTGGTGCTTGCGCTGGCTTGGGCGGCGCCTACATCAGCCTGATCCGCGTGCCGCAGTGGACCGAGGGCATGACTGCCGGTGTCGGCTGGATTGCCTTGGCGCTGGTGGTTTTTGCCAGCTGGAAACCATGGCGTGTCTTGCTGGGCGCCTATTTGTTCGGCGGCATCACTGTGTTGCAGCTTAATTTGCAGGCAGCGGGCGTTGCCATTCCTGTCGAGTATCTGGCAATGTCGCCCTACATCATCACGATCCTTGTGCTTGTGATCCTTTCGGCCGACAAGAGCAGCGCACCTGCCGCATTGGGCCGGACCTTCCATGCCTCGCACTAAGCGAGGCCAACTGCACCAACTTGGGGAGTAACACATGAAATTCACTACACTTTTGGCAAGCGCCGCAATGGCGCTGGGTCTGGCCTCGGGGGCCATGGCCCAAGACAAGACCAAAGTCGGCTTCGTCTATGTCGGCCCAGTGGGCGATGGCGGCTGGACCTATGAGCACAACAAGGGCCGTCTGGCCGTGGAAGAGCACTTTGGCGACAAGGTTGAAACCGTGTTCGTCGAGTCGGTGCCTGAGGGCCCAGATGCAGAACGCGTGATGACCCAGATGGCACTGGAAGGCGCGGACCTGATCTTCACCACCTCGTTCGGCTACATGGATCCGACCATCAACGTCGCGAAGAAATTCCCGGATGTGAAATTCGAGCACGCAACCGGCTACAAGACCGCCGACAACGTCTCGGTCTACTCGGCCCGTTTTTATGAAGGTCGCGCAGTCCAAGGCCACATCGCCGGTAAAATGACGGAATCGAATATCATCGGCTACATCGGGTCCTACCCGATCCCTGAAGTGATCCGTGGTATCAACTCAGCCTATATCCACGCCAAGAAGGTGAATCCGGATGTCGAGTTCAAGATCGTCTGGGCCTACACTTGGTTCGATCCTGCGAAAGAAGCTGACGCCGCCACAGTTCTGATCGAACAGGGCGCGGACGTGATCCTGCAGCACACTGACTCGACTGCACCGCAGGCAGCCGCGCAAGAGGCAGGAAACGTTGTCACCTTTGGCCAGGCCTCCGACATGAGCGAATACGCACCCTTCCCGCGTGTGTCTTCAATCATCGACGATTGGGCTCCCTACTACATCGCGCGGACCCAGGCCGTGATGGACGGAACATGGGAAAGTGCCAACACATGGGATGGCATCCGGGAAGGCATGGTAGCAATTGGTGAGATTTCGGACGCCGTTCCGGCTGATGTTAAAGAAGAAGCACTGGCGCTGAAAGCCGCGATGGCAGCCGGTGAATACCACCCCTTTACTGGCCCGCTGAAAAAGCAGGACGGCAGTGACTGGCTGGCCGAAGGCGAGACCGCCGATGACGGTACGCTGGCGGGCATGAATTTCTACGTTGAGGGGCTGGAAGGCGAAATTCCGCAGTAGAATCTGATCCGGAAACTAACAACAAGGCCCGCATGTTTTTGCGGGCCTTTTTAGTCGCCCTGAGCCCAATCTGGACATTGACGAGTGGCTATGCGCATCGTGAAACATGTCGCTCACGGAAGACCTGAACCAAATTTTAGAAACTGCCCTGCCGACCGATCCCAGTTTTCGACAGATCGAAAAGGCCGTGATTGACGACTGTATTGGTGAAACCCGGCAATATGCCTCAGAGGGCTCTGTCGAAGCCTTTCTGTTGTCAGCAATGCGTTTATTGGCACTTCCCGGCAATGGGCACACACGGCTGATCCCGAATGATGCGATCGCGGTACTACCGCTGAGATTCGTGAGCGTTGGACGTTCCGTTCAATTCATCGACGCGGCGCCAGAGATAGCCGCACCGCGAGGAGAGTTGATAGCGGTCAACGGCTCAGCTTTGAGCCAGATTGAAGCCACTGCAGAGAAATTTCTGGCGGGAACGTGCCAAAGGAAACGGGTCATCGGCCCGATTCTACTGGCTTGGCCCTACGCTTTGGCGCGTTTGGGTTTTTCGTCAAACTGCGGCATGACCGAGTACCGTGTGCAGGACGAAAATGGGCGGATAGCCAATCTGAAAGTGGCCAATGAACATACAGTTCCTGGATCGGTGCTCTACCCGAGAAACGAGCACGGCAAGGCTGATCCAGCCTGGGAACCCGAGATATTTGTAGAGATAAAGGACTGGCAAGAGCTAGGGCTATCAATAGCGTTACCAAGCTTCTTTGATCCGAACGAAAATGCGCTGCCTAAAGCCATCTCAGCCGCGGTGGAATGCGTGCGCGCATCCTCGAACAAAACACTACTAATTGATGTTCGCGGAAACACTGGTGGCGACTTTCTTCTAACGATGCCCTTGATCGACGCGATCTCAGAAAGCGCAAACAAGCAGGTTGTTATGCTTGTCGATAAATTCACGTTTTCCGCAGCGATAGTGTTTGTAGCCATCCTCAAACATCGATTGGGAAACAGGCTCAAACTTATTGGTGAGGAAATGGGAGATAGGCTGACGTTCTTTGCCGAGGGCGGATTGCTCGAATTGTCGACCAGTGGAGCGGTCGTTCGATACTCATCAGCCTTTCACGACTGGAAGAATGGAACGACTGACGATACCACGCCGCCCGAAATCGCAAAAAAAATCGTTCCTGCGGGATCACTGAACTTGGATTTGGAATGGGTCGAAAGACCTGCAGTTGAGGATGCACCAACCGAACTCTATCAACGAGTTCTCAAAAGCATGAGCAAATCGCTAAACAGCCGCTAAGTCCGCATAGCTGCATTCAAAGAAAGCAAATGCTGCACGCACGGCGAAGGTCTACTTGGTGGCCACTCTTATTGGAGACCCAACACCATCGGCCCGTGGGCAATACTAGCCACGAGCGTTTTGATACCCAGCTGTCGTCGGGTCAGGACTTCAAGCGATTGAATCGCCGCAATGGTCAGCTTCTAGGGCGTGAAATTAGTGTCCGCCCAGCACCAGAGTGTTCACCGGCATCAGTATCAGTCGCAGGCGTAGGCCTGCCGCATGAACGACGCCAATCGTGTCTACCACATGCAGGAACGATTTTTCCCAGAAGCCGAGGCTCTCATCCTCCAGCTTTGCATGATTGTCCGTATAGATATTCGCCAGACAGTTGCTGCCCGGAGGCACATCATCGGCCATGCTTTTGTAGAGCGGTTCAAGGTAGACAAGGATCGAACCCGGATTGGTGTTGCTCTGCACGTCCCGCAACTCATCAGATGGCCTGATCTGCCCCGATGGGATCACATCCTGCACCTCGACGACAACCACCGGGATAACGGTAAAGGGCTTGGTCATGCAACCCAATTCGCCAATCATACCCGGTTTGACCACCTGGGCCGAAAGCTGACTGAACGCCGCCTGGAATCGGTCATGTCCGGAGGAGGATGGCACCAGAATACCCGCCGGGCGCAGCAAAGGGCTGACATAGTCGCCGACCTGAAGCCCGAATTGTTCAACCCTGCCCGTCACTCCAGCATTGACCACAGTCTTGTCCAACTCGGTCAATGCCGCATCCAGCTGCGCATTGGCACTGGCAAGTTGGGCCGGGATCAGCTCTTCGATCTGTTGTACAACCGCTGCGCGTTTTGAGACGGCTGCTTTGACCTGCGCTTCACGCTCGGCAACCAGATTTTCCAACCGATCAATCTCGGCCAAGCGCACCGCACTGGATCCCTCGTCACGCAGGGTGGTATTGCGTTCCAGATCTTCGAGCGACTGATCCAGAGCTGCGCGCGCGCCTGCAATCCCGGCCTCAGCCTCGGCCAGATCGGTTTCCGCCACCTTCAACGAGGCTTGAACCTGAGCAATCTGGGCATGCGCCGCTTCGACCTGCGCGGTTTGCGTGAAGTCTTCGATCCGGAAAATCGGCTGTCCAGCTGTCACCTGTTCATTGTTGCGCACGTAGACTTCGGAAACGCGCCCCCCTAGCTGCGGAAGGATCGTTACCGTCCGGAAGTAGGAAGCCGCTGTTTTGCTGGACGGGTGGAAATAGAACAGCGTTGTGATAACGGTTAGCGCCAAAATAGCGCAAGTCGTCAGCCCCCAGCGCAACTCGTACCACATGGTGAACAGCGTGATCTCGTGTCCGATCCGTTTGCCCTGCACAAAGCGGCGAAACAGATAGTCAGGAAGCACGGTAATCAGGGCGCACAGCATCGTCTCGATCATTGTTCAGTGCCCCTGTGCTGCCGGTTCGGAGGATTTGGTTTGTTCGGGCTCAGTTTCCAGCTCAGGAGGGGGTGAAGCGTGTTCTTTGTCCTGCCCAGGCGCCAAAGATCGGATGGCATCGGCAATCGAGCGCAGCGGTGCCGCGAAATCAGGGAACTGGAACCCAGCCACAAGGATGGCGGCAACCCAGAAAAGGCCGTTATGCGTAAACAAAGCCAAAAGCGCCAGAATCCCAACCAATTGGAATTGCGGGTGATTGGTTTCATGCGCCATTTTTTCCGGGATCGAATGCAACGTGAAGTAGGCAACCCCGATCAGCACGACCATCCCGACGGTAAAAAACAACATGAAGGTGAAGAGGAAGTCGCTACCATCTGCTTGTGTCACATATGACGGAATGTGCCCCGTTGCCATCGGGTGAATATCTGCCGCGTTCACGTCCGCCTCCGAATCTTATGTTGTTTGCACTAAAAGCAGGCTGGCCGCCTACGATCAAGTTTCCATTGCGGTGGGCTTGTGTCTTTTCGTTTGGCAGTACGCGTGCCATGGTCCGCCAATGTCGCCAGTCAACTTACCACCGGCTCGATCACTTGGCGGCCGGAAACGGAACAAAACGCATGATTGATTTTCTGATAATCGGTGGCGGTGTCGCCGGGCTAAGCGCAGGTGCGCGCCTGTCAGAGCACGGCACAGTCACGGTGTTAGAGGCCGAGGACGGATTGGGATATCATACTTCGGGTCGTTCAGCTGCCCTGTTCGAAAAGGGTTACGGTCCAAACTCGGTCAAGGCATTGAACGAGGCAAGTGCTGCGTTCTTTGAAACAAATGGGTACCTCACACCACGCGGCCTGATGCTGATTGGCGGAAGGGATCAACAGGCGCTGTTTCAAAAAGACGCCCAAGATCTTGGTGTGCAAGAGATTTCGCCGGAAGATGCCATCGGACACATTCCTGTCCTGAATGCTGAAACTGTCGGTTATGCAGCCATAAGTAATAGCGCATATGATATCGATACAGATCGCGTCCTGCAGGACTTTGCGCGAACCGTCCGCAAGAATGGCGGTTCAGTCCTGACCCGTCAGAGGGTCAGCAGCATCCGCAAATCGGTTCATTGGACCGTCGAATCCTCAGAATCCTTTGAGGCACGCAATCTGGTAAATGCCGCCGGAGCCTGGGTCGATGAGGTGGCGCAGATGGCAGGAATCTCCCCCATCGGGATCACACCTTACCGTCGATCGATTGCGCGCATCCCCGCACCGGGCGGACATGACCTGCGAAACTGGCCAATGATGCTGGGCGCAGGCGAGAGCTGGTACGCCAAACCTGATGCGGGCAAGCTACTGGTCTCGCCTTGCGAGGCGGACCCAACCACACCCCATGACGCTTACGCCGATGACATGGTTCTCGCAGAAGGACTGGCACGATACGAAGCGATGGTTACTGAAACTGTAACTCGGGTAGAAACCAATTGGGCGGGGTTACGTAGTTTTGTTGCCGATGGCACGCTGGTGCTCGGACCTGATCCAACCGATCCATCGTTTATCTGGTCGGCAGCACAGGGAGGGTATGGGTTTCAGACCGCTCCTGCTGCCTCTCAACTTGTGGCGGATCTTGTGACTGGCGCGTCGCCGCGCCTTGATGCGGCGATTGTGAAAGCGCTGACACCCGGTAGGCTGTAACGATGACAAAACGCAAACTGCCCTCAAATGCCAGCGTCGCCACCGAGGGCGACGGCAGCAAACTCGTCGCCCCAGCCGCCAGCCGAAACACGGTTGTGCTGTGCGATCTTCTGGCACGGGTCGCCCCGTCATCAGGACAGGCCCTGGAACTGGCCAGTGGAACCGGACAACACATTTCGGCCTTTGCCCAGCGGATGCCCGGGTTGCATTGGCAACCCAGCGAAGTCACCTCCGAACGGCGCGCCAGCATCGATGCGTACACCAAGGGTTTACCAAACACCGCCGCAGCCGCTCATCTGGATGCAACTGCGGAGGGTTGGCACAAAACAATTGCGCAGCAAGATTTGGTTTTATTGATCAACCTCTTGCACCTGATCAGTTTGCCCGAGGCTGAAACCCTCGTTGCCGAAGCAGCGTGCGCTCTGAAAACGGATGGGCGTTTGGTGCTTTATGGCCCTTTCAAACGTGACGGACACCTGACAAGCGATGGCGACCAGCGATTTCACGACGCACTGGTCCAACAAGACCCTGAGATCGGGTACAAAGACGACACACATATATTGTCTATGTTAAAGGACAACGCCCTCGAACTGGTCGAAATCGTAAAGATGCCTGCGAACAACTTGGCATTTGTCGCCCAAAAAACTGGAATCTGATCAGGATCAAAGTCTGCTTTGCTCTTCATCATTCATATGCATATTATCATATGTATCAAGAAGGACGTGATAATGAGCTGGCAGGATTCAATGAACGAAACGCGCAAAAGCTTGCGTAACCTTAACGGAGCCATTCCTGATACGGCGCGTGCCTTCGGGGCGCTGGGAAAATCTGTCAAGGAAGGCGGGACGCTGGACTACAAAACCAAAGAGTTCATCGCGTTAGGCATGTCAATCGCAGTACGGTGTGAGCCTTGCATTACCCTGCATTCCGAGGCGTTGGCCAAGGCAGGAGCCACCCGCGACGAGATTTCGGACGTTCTGGCAATGGCCATCCAGATGGGCGGTGGGCCGTCCATGATGTATGCCGCCAAGGCACTAGACTGCTTTGATGAATTAAGCGCATGAAAAAAGCCCACCGAGAGCGGGCTTTTAGTAGGCGGTGCTACGTGAGTACCGCCTTATTTCTTGGAAGCGTCAGCCGTCTTTGCGGATTGTTTCGTTCTTCGGATCGTAGGGGCTGTCGCAAGTCACGACCGCATCCCACAGCTTGTCCTGAATTTTGACCTGCAGCTTGGTGCCTTCGACCGCCAACTCGGGCTTGACGTAGCCCATACCGATGGATTTCTCGAACGCCACCGAGTACCCGCCCGAGGTCAAACGACCCACGCGCTCACCTTCCGGCGTGTACAGCGCCTCGCGGCCCCAGGGGTCGGCATCGTCCGGTCCGTCGATCAACAGAGTGCAGCACTTCACGCGCACGCCGGTCTCTTCCAGCTTGGCTTTGCCGTAGAAGTCTTTCGACAGATCAACAAAGCGCGGCAGGTCAGCTTCCAGCGGGGTCGCGTCGCGGCCCAGTTCGGTGCCGAAGGCGCGATAGGATTTCTCCTGGCGCAGCCAGTTTTGGGCGCGGGCACCAACCAGTTTCATGCCGTGCTTTTCACCGGCCTTCTCCAGCAGGTCGAACAGATAGTTCTGCATCTCGATCGGGTGGTGCAGTTCCCAGCCCAGCTCACCCGTATAGGCCACGCGGATCGCGTTGACCGGGCACATGCCCAGTTCGATCTGACGGGCCGACAACCAAGGGAAGCGCTTGTTGGACAGCGCGGTTTCCGGATCGGCGTCCTTGATGACCTCTTTCAGAACGTCACGCGACTTGGGTCCGGCGATCGCGAAGACGCCCCACTGGGTGGTCACGTCCTGGATTTCGATGTAGCCGAACTCCTCCATCTTGTCCTCGGCCGCCTTGCAAAGGTAGTCGGCGTCGTACTCGGTCCAGGCACCGGCAGAGACGATGTAGTAATTGTTCTCGCCATTGCGGACGATGGTGTATTCGGTGCGGGTGGTGCCGTGCGCGGTCAGCGCGTAGGTCAGGTTGATGCGACCGACCTTGGGCAGCTTGTTGCAGGTGAACCAATCCAGGAACTGGGTCGCACCGGGGCCTTTGACGACATGCTTGGTGAAGGCCGACGCATCGATCAGGCCAACGCCTTCTCGGATCGCTTTGGCTTCTTCGACGGCATACTGCCACCAACCACCGCGGCGGAAGCTGCGGCTTTCTTTGTCGAAGTTATCAGGCGCATCCAGCGGGCCGAAATAGTTCGGACGCTCCCAGCCGTTGACCCAGCCAAACTGTGCGCCACGAGCTTTCTGACGGTCGTAGGCCGGAACGGTGCGCAGCGGACGGCAGGCTTCGCGCTCTTCGTCAGGGTGGTGCAGGATGTAGACGTGCTCATAGCACTCTTCGTTCTTGCGCGCCGCGAACTCGGTGGTCATCCAGTTCGACGAATACCGCTTGGGGTCCAGCGAAGCCATGTCGATCTCGGCTTCGCCATCGACCATCATCTGAGCCAGATAATAACCGGTGCCGCCCGCAGCGGTGATGCCAAAACTGAAGCCTTCAGCAAGCCACATGTTGCGCAGCCCCGGAGCGGGACCGACCAGCGGGTTGCCATCAGGTGTGTAGCAGATCGGGCCGTTGAAATCGTCTTTCAGACCGGACTCAGCACAGGACGGCACGCGTTCGGCCATCGCCATGTACTGATCGGCGATCCGATCCAGATCCAGCGGGAATAGGTCAGCGCGGAAGCTGTCCGGCACGCCGTGTTCGAACTGCGCAGGAGCGCCATGTTCGTAGATACCCAGAATCCAGCCGCCACGTTCTTCGCGCGCATACGACTCGTTGTCGGCATCACGCACAACCGGATGCTCGGGGTTGCCCGCTTCACGCCATTTGACCAGCTCGGGGTCTTTGTCCATGACGATGAAGGTATGCTCGACCGGGATTGCGGGCATCTTGATGCCCAGCATTTTGGCGGTCCGCTGTGCGTGGTTGCCCGACGCGGTCACGACATGTTCGGCGGTGATCACAACCTGCTCATCTGACGGAATGAGGTTGCCGCCCTTTTCGACCATCTTAGTGCAGGTGACTTCCCAGTGAGTACCGTTCCAGCGGAACGCATCGGCCTGCATCTTGCGAACGATGTCGACACCGCGCTGACGCGCACCTTTGGCCATCGCCTGGGTCACGTCCGCAGGGTTAATGTAGCCGTCTTCAGTGTGATAGATCGCGCCTTTCAAGTCCGAAGTTTCGATCAGAGGCCAACGTTCCTTGATTTGCTCGGGCGTCAGCCACTCATATGCAACATCACAAGTTTCCGCTGTGGATGCATAGAGCATGTATTCATCCATACGCTCTTGTGTCTGTGCCATACGCAGGTTTCCGACTACGGCGAAGCCTGCATTCAAGCCGGTTTCTTCCTCTAGTGTCTTGTAGAAATCGACTGAGTACTTGTGGATGTGGGTCGTGGCATACGACATGTTAAACAACGGCAACAGGCCCGCTGCGTGCCAGGTGGAACCGGATGTCAGTTCGTCCCGCTCGATCAGCATCACATCATCCCAGCCCGCTTTGGCAAGGTGATAGGCAATCGAGGTCCCGACGGCGCCGCCGCCAACGACCAGTGCTTTGACTTGGGTTTTCATAGCCGGGTGTCTCCCCTTGAATTCAGTTGACACCATATGGCGCATTTGAGGGGCTCGACGCGACATTCATCCGACCAGTGATATAAGAAAAGCGACCTGAGCGTTGCACCAGGTCGCTTTCCAACAGTCGATCTGACGTGTTATCCGCCCCCCAATTTGCACCTTTTGAACGTTCCGGTGGTTGCGCAATCAATGCCCGTTCCGGAACCGCCTCGGTTTACCCGCACGGCAGTTTCTGCTTCGGAATCAGAACTACCAAAGGCTGACAACAATCCGGACAGGAAGCCTTCATTTTCGTTTACAGATGCGACTTCTTCAGAGGTTTCCTGATCTTTGAATTTGGCGAACAAATTTCCAAAGAAACCCTCGGCATCTCTGTCTGCCTGCTGCATCTCGTCTTCAAGCAAATCTGTCAGTCCTTTGCGGTATCCGACCTGGACCAAATCATCCGCAGATTCTATTCTGTTCGCGGTCAAGTCGAAGGTGTCTGCCGGCAAACCGTATTGCGCGGCCAAAGTATTTGCGACAAGAGACAATCCATCAATGTTTTCTAGCTTCAAACGCGCCAGCTCGCTGCGAAGCTTGACAAACTCGCCGCGCAAGGCGGCCATGTTTGTCGCCAGTTCACTTTCTCGTTCAGCATCAAAAACGGTATCGTTGCCGACGCCAGGCACTTGCTTTTGAAGCAGTGCATTCAATCCGTCATAATCCAGTCGATCCAGAAACGCTCGCAGCATAGGCGCTGGTGCATCGGAATAGACTTGTAAACGAATTTCTTCGCCCAGTCCGATTGTAGCCTTGTAGATTTCAAACCGAGGTTCGACCTCAAGGTCCGTCAGGCTCGCCGTGATCATTGACCAAAACTTTCGATCTTTCACTGTGACGGGTTTGTATCGGCTGTTTTCAAACCTGAAATACGCAGCACCACCAATTATGCCGAATGGAGTGTAGCCACTCGATCCTGCGCCCAACCCTTCGACAGACCTGACGATGTTGCCAGTCAGTGTATTGGATTTAGCGTCTTTCCTGAGTTTCGCCTGTAGCCAGACCGTATGCTCGCCGCTTTCGTAGACCCAACTAGAATTATCGAGTTTTCTGGCCAGTTGTTCGGTCTCTTGCACAGCAACTCTTTTTGCAATTGGACGAGCAGCTTCACTTATTCCGTCCTGCAAAACACCTTCTCGGGCATCGCGTGTAAAATCTGCATCCACGATCGAACGACGCACCCATCCTTCGCCCGAATCCGGCAGGTACGGCTTGGCCCCCTCACGCCAACGCTTCTGCCTTTCGCGTTCAACTTCTTCCGCGGCTAGCTCCGCCTGATACAAGTTGAACCGCTGATTAATCGTGTCGACATATCCGTTGAAGGACAACCTGCCTTCGACTTTCTTATCCTGCTGATAATAATCCAGACCTACGACAACCACGACGGCAATCAGCAAAAACCCAATGAAACGCAACGCGCCCATGAATAACCTCGGAATCAAATACTGCTCTTTCCCAGATCATTCACCTAAAATTGAGGCGCTGTTATGGCCGAACCCAACAATCGCGGTCAGAGTACCTTGCCCGGATTCATGATGTTATCGGGATCCAGCGCTGCTTTGATCGCCGCCATATAATTTGTCGCCGCACCAAGTTCTTTCACCAGATAGGGGCGTTTACCCTGCCCGATTCCGTGTTCTCCGGTACAGGTGCCCTCCATCGCAATTGCAAGATCATTTAGCCAACCGACGAATTCCTCTGCACTTGCGACCTCTTTTGCGTCATCCATGTCGATTAACAGAAGTGTATGGAAGTTACCGTCACCAACATGACCCACGATCGGGGCCAGCAAACCCAATTCAGCGGCCTTATCCTGTGCGGCGGTCACACATTCAGCCAAACGCGAGATCGGAACACATACATCCGTAGAAATGCCCCGCGCGCCTGGGCGCAGTTGTAAGCTGGCCCAATACATATCGTGCCGGGCCTGCCACAGCTTGTTGCGCTCTTCGGTTGTCGTAGTGGTGGTGATATCGCTGCCACCAAATTCTTCCGCGATTTGGCCAAAGGTCTCTGCCTGTTCCGCTGCACCGCTGTCCGAACCGTGAAATTCCAGCAGCAGCAGTGGCGTTTCTGGCAAATCCAGTCCCGAATAAGCGTTTGCCGCTTTGACCGACATCTGGTCCAGCAATTCGATCCGCGCAACCGGGATACCATACTGAATAGTCATCATCACAGCCTGACAGGCTGCATCCACCGATGGAAACGAACAGCGAGCTGAACTGATGGCCTCGGGGATACCCTGCAATCGCAATGTGATTTCGGTGATTATTCCCAGCGTGCCCTCGGCACCGATTAGCAAGCGGGTCAGATCAAAACCCGCCGAAGATTTGCGCGCACGATGCCCCGTGCGGATCACTTGCCCGTCCGGCATCACGGCCTCAAGACTAAGCACATTGTCTTTCATTGTCCCATAACGCACAGCATTGGTGCCAGACGCGCGTGTCGCGGCCATGCCACCTAGCGACGCATTCGCGCCCGGATCAATCGGGAAGAACAACCCCTGATCCCGCAGATGGGTGTTCAATTCGGCTCGGGTGACACCCGGTTGGACAACGCAATCTAGATCACCGACATTGACCGCCAATATCTTGTTCATCTGACTCAGATCGACGGATATGCCACCAGCAGGAGCGTTTACATGACCTTCGAGCGAAGTGCCTGTTCCGAACGGGATGACTGGCACCTTGTGCTCGGCACAGGTCCTGACAATATCGGCCACTTCTTCGGTTGAATGCGGGAAAACCACCGCATCCGGACTCTGGTTCTCAATCCACGTTGTCGTGTGCCCGTGCTGCTCGCAGATCGCAGCACCAGATTGCAGCCGGTCTGCGAACCTCTGCTTCAAAATTCCCAGCGCCGTGTCGATCCCGGCCTCGTTTCGCGGCAAAGCAGTTGCCTGCACCATTGCGTTCCCCTTTTCTCAGGCCACAGCCTAAAGCATTGCAGGCACAACCTGATCTGGCGGGCGATGACCGTCTTCGAAGGTCTTGATGTTGATAATGACTTTCTCACCCATCTCGATCCGACCCTCAAGCGTCGCCGAGCCCATATGGGGCAGCAGCACCACATTCGGCAATTGCCGGAGGCGTGGGTTCACATCTGTGCCCTGTTCATAAACATCCAGACCAGCGCCTGCGATCTCACCGGCGCGGATCATGCGTGTCAGGGCGTTCTCATCGACGACTTCACCGCGTGATGTATTCACGATCACGGCCGTGGGTTTCATCAATTTCAAACGCCGCGCATTCATCAAATGAAAGGTCGAAGGGGTCGACGGGCAGTTGATCGAGATGACGTCCATCCGCGCCACCATCTGATCAAGACTATCCCAGTAGGTCGCCTCCAGTTCCTGTTCAATCTCGGGGCGCAACCGGCGGCGGTTGTGATAGTGAACCTGCATTCCAAACGCGCTGGCACGTCGCGCAACGGCCTGCCCTATCCGGCCCATCCCAAGAACACCCAAGCGGCGACCACCGACCCGGCCACCCAGCAAGGCCGTCGGGGCCCAACCGGCCCAATCGCCCTTTTGCATCACACCTAACCCCTCGGGGATACGTCGTGTAACCGCCAGGATCAGAGCCATAGTCATATCTGCAGTATCGTCAGTCAGTACTCCTGGTGTGTTCGAGACAAGGATCCCGCGCTGCCTCGCCGTCGCCACATCAATATTGTCGACACCGGCACCATAATTGGCGATCAGTCGCAATTTCTCACCAGCCTGCCCCAGGATACCGCCATCAATTGTATCGGTTATCGTCGGAACCAGCACATCTGCTGTGTTCACTGCCGCCACCAGCTCTTCGCGAGTCATGGGATCGTCGGTGTCACGCAGTTTTACATCGAAAAGTTCGCTTAGCCGTGTTTCCACCGCTTCGGGCAACCGTCGCGTAACGACAACACTCAGACGTTCTCTTGGCACCTTGACCCTCCTACCGCTTTGCAAACTGCCGCGCGCCATGGCATCGTGGCGCAGGATTACACGGGGCACAAGAACCCCTTGGGCATCGTCTCAACCTTTTTTGCATACGATCCACAGGCATAAGAGCAGACAGGCAGTGAGTGCTAGTTTTTCAGTGAACCGCCATTTTGTGGTGTTGATATCGGTTTTCCTGCTCGTGCTCGGCGCAGTGGCCGTGTCCGCGCAGGAAAAACGCGGTCCAGTGACGAATCTACCGCTTCCACGATATGTCTCGATGAAAGCCGCCGAGGGTAATGTCCGTCGCGGCCCTTCGCTGACTCACCGAATCGATTGGGTGTTCAAACGCCGTGGCATGCCGCTGCAGATCACGGCCGAATATGGAAACTGGCGCAAGGTTCAGGATCGAGACGGTGCCGGGGGTTGGGTGCATTACGCGCTGCTTTCAGGTGTGCGGACAGTCCTTATCGAAGCCGACTTGCTGCCGGTTTACGCGATGCCTGATCCCAAATCGCAGGTGAACGCGCAATTTGAAGACGGCGTCGTCGCCCGGCTTGAAAAATGTTCACCCGATTGGTGCCGCATATCGGCAGGCGGCTATCGCGGCTGGACCCTGAAAAGCAATCTTTGGGGGGTCGACCCCACCGAGATTCGGGAATGACACGCGTGCGCGACAGCGCCGACTGAGCTACTCCGCGCCTGCAGCGCTGCCGCGTTTGGCCAGTTCCTGATCCAACAAAAGCAGGTTCCATCGGTCCCCGCTGGCCGCCTTGGCCTTATCCAGGATCGATGTGAACAGGTCTTCTTCCTCTATCTGTTCGGCCAGGAACCAGTTCAGCATATTCTGTGTGCTGTATTCTTTGACCTCATGCGCCAGCTCAAACAACGCGTTGATCTGGCCCGTCACGGTTTGCTCCTGCGCCAGCGCCTGCTCCAGTACATCAACGGGTGATTCATAGTCCGTTTGCGGTTTTGCGATGCCGTCAAGATTTACCCTCCCACCCCTCTTGGCGATAAAGTCGAATATACGCATTGCATGGGTTTCCTCTTCGGCAGAATGCCCCCGAAACCAACTGGCGAATCCTGGCAGATCCTGCGCCTCAAAATAAGCCGACATCGCCAAGTAGGTGTACGAAGCGTGGAGCTCATTGTTGATCTGCTTATTCAATGCTTCTGCAACTTGCGGGTTCAATTTCATTGCTCGCTCCTTTTTTGTGGTGGTTAGCGGACCTTATCTAGCTAGGTCCGAAGCCAAAGACATTCAACTGATAAAGGTAATTTTTATCGCTATTAATCAATAATTTAATCCAATTCTTGCGCTATTGAAACGCAGTCGCAGGAACGAGCGTTGTGGCGCATCGCGGATTGTATCTCGAGACCGCAGAACCAAGGATTGCCAGTTGGATTTTCGTCTTAGAGATCTAGCTTCGCCTCAAACAATCGCCTGACCCATATTCGACAATCCCGACGATCCAACCGCGATCAAACTAAATTGCATATCCACATCAAAATTGTCCAAAAAAGCCCTTGAACCCTGAAAGCAACAGTCGTAGATAGCCGCTCACCGTTGGGGTGTAGCCAAGTGGTAAGGCAGCGGTTTTTGGTACCGTGTATCGTAGGTTCGAATCCTACCACCCCAGCCATGATTTTCTCGGAAATCACATACCGAGAATTTGCACGCCGATTATAGCGTGTTTTCAGCGACTTAAGATCCAGCAACTTCAACTGAGACCCGAGCGTGTGCGCAACAGTAGTCGATTTCCGACCACAGTCCCAGGTCGCGATTCCGACGGTAAGAGTTTGGTGTGTTTCGGAGAGGCGGCAGATAAGAGGGCAGAGAAGCGTTTGTGTTGATATGATCAGATCACCGGGAATCCCGACTTGATCAGGTAGTCCATTGTCAGGCCATCAGTTTGTTCGCCTGAATCGATGGCATCCAGAGCATCAGGCACCAGCATGGCCAGATCGACCACATCCTGTACCCGGCGTTTGGAGGTGCCTTCTTCTTGAACGATTTCTGAGAAAGCTCTGCCATCATTGATCATCGCCAACCACTGGCGCGCCTTCACAATCCGGTAGACTGTGCTTTTGTCAGATCCTGATCGCTCAACAGTATGTCCTGACTTGCGCATCATCGAAATCGCTGCGCGTGCTGAATGCGGTTGTCAGCGAAAGGCGTTCCGCATCTGCGCAATCGTGGCACCTGCCTTGCGGCACAGCTGTTTCTGTAATTGTTGCTGACGCGTCAGTTTGTTTCGCGCGGATTTGGCAGGCGATTTATTGATTTCTGTATCTGATGAAGTTGTCATTTATGTCTCCACTCTAAGGACACAGGCTGATCCTGCGTCCTGCACTGAGCTGAGCCCGGCTGTTCCGGGCAAATATTGGCGATTTCAGTACCGCTTTCTTACGGACCAAAGTCCAGACAATTTCGGCAGAAAGAGCCACTACCGCCATTAGTCACATTATGAGTTCTAGCTGATGCAGCAAATTGGCCGCCAAACTGCCGTTCGCTGCATTAGCAGCACTGCGCCTCATGAGCGGCGGCTATGCGCGGCAGGCAGACTCTGCAAGTCTGCAATGTCCACCCTCAATCCACAAACGGCGTAGTCCGGTTCAATCGCCGATTTTATCGGCATCTTACCCTTTCGAAGCGGAACTATTTGAATAGA
This sequence comes from Ruegeria sp. AF2, assembly GCF_056542025.1. NCBI lineage: Bacteria > Pseudomonadati > Pseudomonadota > Alphaproteobacteria > Rhodobacterales > Roseobacteraceae > Ruegeria > Ruegeria sp. AF2. Next base: position 420,673 of record NZ_JBQFZC010000003.1, read on the forward strand.
TTTTGACGCTCTTTTCGAGGCAATAGTCGCGATACGTTTCGTCAGTATCTGCTCAGTGCCTCTAGTATTATGTTCCGCGTATTGATGTCGTTGTGGAAAATCCTGTCGGCGAGAAACTCGGACGGAAACTCAGGCCATGTCCTGCGCATTTCAGCAACGAGCCGTCGTGCTTCTTCTGAATTTCCTAACTGATCGTGCGCAACGGCTTGGAACAAGAGCGAAGGAGCACTGACTGGCGCTCCAGCAGCTGGCGCTCCCTGAAAGGCTTCAACAACATTTTCGTAGTTCCCGAGCATAAGTTGCGAGACGCCCCAGATGTTTCTCGCACCAAACCTACCGGATCCTGATTTGGGTCTATCCGGGTTGCTAACCTCGGCAGAAAATTCCGGGGCGTTAGCCAAGATGGCGGTGATACCTGCAAGGTCGAGAATATGGCCATCATTCGGCGCCAGTTCGACCGACATCCTTGCGTATTTCAATGCCTCGTTTGGCTGGTCTTTGACAGCCAGCACCCAACCATTTGCGCTGTTTGCCCACGCGCCGGCCGGGGACAATTGAAGCGCTTTTTCAGACATTTCTGAAGCTTGATTGGAGAAATCATCCCTTTGTGATTCATCTGGCGACAACACCGCCAAGATCGCCAGGACCTGCGCTGAGCCGGCATAGCCGTCGGACAGAGCCGGGTCGAGTTCCATCGCGTGCTGGAACATTCCCAGTGCTATCTGCTGACGTTTGACATCAAAAACGGGAAAAAACATGCCTCGTGCTTGGTCTGCAATGTTGGCCGCCTGGAGTCTCGTCAATGATTGTTCACCAAGCGCCACACGTTCTGCTTTCTCGATGGATCGAGTTGTCGGCACAACCTCCCTGTTATCCTGGCTCATCCAGATGCCAAGCACAGCGACTAATGCAACAACAACTAGTCCAGCAGGCAGCAGTTGCCGCGAACGCCAACGGCCAACTGGATTGTCGCTCTTCAGTTCACTTGATGTACGGTGTTCGATTGTAGATTCGTATGAAAACCGCGGCTTGTATCCGCCGGGATCAACAAAAATGCGAACCCCGTTGCCGTCCCAGTGATCTTCGTAGAACTGATGTAAAAGGCGACGCAGTCGCCTTGCCTCAACGCGAACTAGGTTTTGACCACCAGTACCATCTATGCGCCGCCCATAGACCTCAACAGCGATAGCTTTGCCTCTAATCTGAGCGCTTCGACCAGATAGAGTTTCCTCGACTATATAGGTGAGAAACTGCGTGAGTCGGGGTGAAGCTTGAAACCCGTCGCTTGATACAATTCGACTCAGAGCTTCCCGGATGAGTTCCGAAGAAGGTTGGCCAACTTGTTGATTTATTGGCAAATCGTTTGATTTGTTCAATGTCAACTCACCCCCAACTCACGGTGACTCACTTGGCCTTTGTGGTCAACCGCACTCATCTTGATTTGAGAATAAATAGTGGGCGTCGGGATTTTTCCAGTGACGGTGGACCTGATTGAAGAAATTCCGGAACTTTCCGATGTGCTCTCGAGGCGCATCGAAACGGATGCACTACTCGGCGAGGTCATCGAGGATCTGAAGAAAGCATCTGCGTTTTCGAAAGACGCATCGATCACGGCCTCAGAGCGCGCCGAATGGGCCCACATCAAATCTGAACTCATCAACGAGCTTCGCCGGATGTTGAAGCGCAACCTGTGAGATACTCTAACTGAGGACCAATCCATGACCAAGGAAGACAATAGAAAAGACCAGGACGACAAACAGGTTCAGGCGTCAGATCAAATTGAAGACCCGTCGCGGCGGAGTGTTCTAAAGGGCTTGGCCACTGGAGCGGCTGCCACAGGGGCAGCTGGGTTTGCGGCAGGAAGCGCCGAGGCCCACGAAGGTGACGGCCCTCTAGGAGAAACACTCAAAAACCCATATGGTGGTCGACCAGCAGGTGGCATATCATTGCCGGAGTACTTCCGTCCGACGAAGTACATGACGGGTTCAAATGCGAACTATTTTCCGCTTAGTGAGGAGTTGGGGCCAGATGAGATGCGTATCTCATTCTGTGGCTCAACACCATATCCGCCGCGCGAAGATCAAGCGGGCACCTGTATTATGGTCGAGCTGGGTAACGGAAAAAGGTTCTTCTTCGATTTTGGATCCGGTTGTGTACGCAACATCATTGCGATGCAAGTGCCTGGGCAGTTGATCAACGACATCTTCATCTCTCACCTGCATGTCGACCACTATGCCGACATTCCGTATATTTACCCCTTCCGTGCCTGGTCGGGTGGCTACACGCCACTACGCATCCATGGGCCGTCAGGTCGAACGCCCGAGCTTGGTACAGCCGGTATGGTCAAAGGCATGCAACAGATGCTCAAATGGCATCTGGAGGCCTTTGATGTTTTCCCGATTGGGGACGGCTACGAGATCGAAGTCAATGAATTCGATTTCCGCCAGGAAGGTGGTATTGTTTATGACGAAGACGGTGTGACTGTTCGGTCTTGGCCGCGAAGTCATGCCAAGGACGGTGCGGTTGGTTATCGGCTCGATTGGAATGGTCTGAGCTTTGTTTGGACCGGCGATGGTCGCCCAGATGAGCTTTCACGAAAATACGGCGAAGGCGTTGATGTCTTTGTAACCGAAATGTCGGGGCAGGATATTGGTCAGTTGATGACCTACAAATACGGTATCCCACAAGATCTCTTTAACTACACTATCGATACGCATCACACCTCCCACTATGCCGTGGGTAAGCTCTTTGCTGACACAAGGCCGCGTTTGGGAATGGTGACACACTATACCCAGGATGAAGACATCGACGCTGAAATGCTGGCTGGTATTCGCGCCCACTATGACGGTCTGTTCCAATGGGGCCTCGATGTAGCCGTTGTGAACGTGACCAAGGATGCAATCTGGTACAGGAAAGCTGCACTGCCCGGAAAATCCGGTACAGTGCCACCATTTCGTGAACTGGCTGCGGCGGCCGAGGCCGGGCGTATTGAGCTTCCGGATGAAATCACATTACCGAACCCAAGACTCACTCGCGCAGACCAGCAAGACCAGAAGTATCGAGATATGGAGATCGATCCACGCGAATACTACCCAACTGACGTTTTCCGAGCACCCGGCGGGGACTGGCCGCAAGACTTTACCATCAGAGTTTCGGATGTAATCGGCTCGCGTGATGAAGACTGAGAGGAGATCGAACAATGATTGAATTTGGTTCGACTTCTGCGATCCCTGTTACGATCCTTACCGGCTTTCTTGGAGCCGGTAAGACGACACTTTTGAACCGGATCCTTACCGGCAATCACGGATTGCGAGTGGCAGTTCTGGTGAATGACTTTGGATCAATAAACGTAGACGCCGACTTGGTGGTTGGCCTCGAAGATGATGTGATGAGCTTGGCTAATGGGTGCGTTTGCTGCTCGATACGAGATGATCTGATTGAAACGGTAGAAGCTGTTCTCGCTCGGCCTGAGAAACCAGAATACATCGTCCTTGAAGCAAGCGGAGTGTCGGATCCATCGTCAATCGCGATGACATTTACAGATCAAAAGTTTCGGGACATGATCCGCTTGGACAGCCTCATGTGTCTTGTCGACGCGGAACAACTATTTGCTGCACCAGAACAAATGGAACTAAAGCTCCGTCAAATTGCGTTTTCGGACATGGTTATTTTGAACAAGGTCGACCTCGTCGACAGGGCGGCTGTTCAAAGGGTGCACGATTGGCTCGGATCTCGCTTCCGTCGATATCGCCTGGTCGAAGCTGTAAACGCAGACGTCCCACTCGACATACTTCTTTCTGTTGGTCGCTTTGCCGCCGAACAACTCGAAACGGAAATACCTGATCACCATGAACATGGACCAGATTGTGGTTGTCATCACTCTGATCACTCAGACAGCTTCTCAACAACTATGATGAAAGCTGAACGCCCGATAAGCCTATCCTCTCTCAGGAGTGCAATTCGGAAGCTTCCGGGTGACGTTTATCGTCTCAAGGGTTTTGTTTTCAGCGAGGAGGATCCAGATCATCGCATTCTTGTTCAGGTGGTTGGAAAACGTATGGACATCGCACGGGATGGTGCTTGGGGTGACCGCAAACCCGAAACAAGGCTTGTCGCAATAGGCGCACCGGGGGCGCTCTCCGAGGATGTGCTTTCGGACACGCTTATGGAGACAGTCTGAAAGCCAGTTTCGACCAAGTATTTTGGCTAAAAGTCAACCAGGTTGGATAAATTCATCCAGTTCGGCGGCGGCGGACTGTGAGTGCGCCATTGACGTCATTGCCAATCTGGCGATTTCAAGTGCAAGCCACCCATGAGAAAACGGCCAACTGAAAGGAGACCGCCTATGAAACTAAGGTTGCTACGCTGCTCCATACTTGCCGGGGTTGGTGTCCTTTCTGGTACTGCGTGGGCAGAGTCCCAGGAAGAAGAACTAGCAAAGCAACTTGCTAACCCAGTGGCTGCTCTCATTAGTGTGCCATTCCAGCTGAATTATGATCAGAATTTGGGTGCCGACCGAAATGGTTCGCGTTGGATATTGAACGTACAACCGGTTATTCCCTTTGATCTTACGGACGATTGGAACCTCATATCCCGAACAATTCTCCCAATCGCCTCCATAGATGGTGGCATACCGGGTTCTGGATCCGAGACTGGGCTAGGAGATACTGTTCAAAGCTTATTTCTTTCGCCCAAAAAACCAAGTGCGGGCGGTTGGATCTGGGGGGCTGGACCCGTTTTTCTGCTGCCAACGTCGACAGATAACAGCTTAGGTCTCGGAGAGTGGGGTGCTGGAGTTACCGGCGTGGCACTCAAACAACAGGGTCCCTGGACATATGGTGGCCTGACAAATCACATTTGGGACATTGATGGTGACACCGACATCAACCAGACGTTCTTACAGCCATTTATTTCCTACACAAATTCGAACGCGTGGACGTTCACTATAAACACTGAGTCCACCTACGATTGGGAAAACGATCAATGGTCTGTGCCAATCAACGGTGTTGTCACCAAAGTTACCCAACTCGGGGATCAACTTATTAGCGTAGGCGGGGGGATACGCTATTCGGCCGACGGCCCCGATAGTGGGCCCGATGGTTGGGGCGCGAGACTTGTAGCTACCTTGCTGTTTCCCAAATAGTTGAACCTTTCCTCAGAGAATATCGCTTACCGGATGCAGGCATTGCGCGGATGAAAGCGAACGGCAGATTGTCCGCATCTTGAAAGTCATCATGCCTGGATTTGAATGTCCGCTTTGGGCTGCAGACCTGTCTAATGCGTCCGCAGCGCTGAACCGTTGTAGCAATGGCCGATAAGGGCACTCTCCCGCCGTTCTCTGCGGTGGGCATCGATTTGAAGTATAAGCCCTCACCTGCCTTTGATTCCACCTCTGCCATTCGTTCATGCAGCATGCCACAACCGCGCATTCCTGACATTCCAAATCCAGTGTTAGGTGGCAGGTGAGCGGACCAAAGCTGCCGTTCAGCTCGAATCAGCGGGCCCACGAATTTGGCTCCGAGCCGACATCCATAAATGACCTCAAATGCGGCGAACGTAGCCCATTTTGCTGTTATGCATTGCGATGGTGGAAATGCTTCTTCTACGAGCGACTGTAAAGCGAACGAACTGCCGTGAATTTCGCGCAGGAACTCATTTCACCCGTAGGATTTGGTGAAACGGCTCTATCTGCTTTTGATTGGTTTAAGCCGTTGAATTCGAAGACCCATACGGTTGCGCATGGTCTTGATGGTGTGACGTTTATCCACATCGCATCAAATGAAGTCTGGACGCTGACTCTTTTCCCGACGATGAAGTACGAGTTGTCTACGCACGGTTCCAAAAACCTAGAAGATCACGGAAGTTGTATTCGGGACGGAGAGTAACTTACGTCACGTTTCAAAACAGATCGATGGTGCGCCCAATCCGATAGCATAGATTTAGCCGTAGCCTCCATTTCGGCTGCGGCCAATATAGTTCTTAAGCCATGCACCAAGTGATAATGCGCCTGCCGTACAGCTTTAGGCGGCCAACTTAACTCTTGTGGTTGGTTAGTAAGTCGGCCGCCACAAACCAACCGCGGAAAACCGACGCCACTCCAACGTCCGTTTCTGTACCTCGCTTGAGGATCGTGAAATCCATGGCTGTTTGTTTCTAGGGGGTAAGAAACAAAGCGAGAAGAACGCTACCGCTACTTTTTTTTCATACCATTTTCAAAAAGAACAAAATTTTTGACATTTTCCCAACGCAATCGGGAGGTCAATTACCAGGATGGTGTGGATGCCAGAATGTGGTTCTGCAATTACCTTTTCATCACCAATGCAAGCTTCAACAAAAACTGCCGATTCTGGTAGATTTTCACAGACACCCGTCATCAAGTTGTCAAGGATCACGACAGAATCGCCTTGGTCCAGAAACTCCCAGGCGATATGGCTGTCGACGTAGCCAGCGTCTCCGGTGATGAGAACAGTCACGAAGCAACCACGGATTGTCCAATGCGGTCAGGCCGACATACTGCTCGGACAAACCGTGGCAACTCAATTTCCGGCCTATCCATAGTCACATAATCGACGGCGTAATCTGCAGCGGCTTTAGAGCGTATTTCGTATTGATCGGATGCTTGAAGAATATATGCAGCTGCTTCGGCCGCAGTATTTACTCGTTCAAGATCCGGGAAGACTGACTCGGGAGCCCCAAAAGGTGCCATCATGGGCCAATTCCGTAGAACCGGTATAGCACCAGTAAGCATGCCTTCGACGAGACTCTCATGACTACCTTCTCTTTGGCTCGTAGATAAAACAAAGCCGATCGACCGGTACCAACTAGCAATGTCGTTTGTATACCCTTCAACTGAAACGCTATCTCCAAACTCAGAAAGTCTTTTCTTGAAATTGAGTTGATATTGCGCTTCAGAGTCCGATACATCGCTACCCCAAGGCTTTCCAACGAAACGAAGCCTCCAGGATGGATCATGCACCTGAAGTTCTTTGAGTATGTCGAGAGCGAATATTGGGTCCTTGTTTGCGGAAGCGTATTGCGTCATACCCAGGGTCTTTTTTGATAACGTCTCGCGCGTTATAAAGTTGAAATTCGACACATCTCTAATATTGGGAATGACATTTGTAACGGTGTCCAAAAGAGCCTTCTCACCCACCAGCGCAGTCAACACCTTACGAATTTGTGGCGCAATGAATACTAACCCATTGATCCTGCGAAAGTTCGCGATCAGAGGGTATGCCGTAAATGCTTCGTAGCTGTGTAAACGAACTATCAGCGGCTTTTCTTCCTGCAAATAGTGACTCATCCAGACAGCGCCCTCCGTCAGCCACTCACAAAAAACGATATCAGCCCAACCAACAAGGTCACTCGCTAACGGATTGCGGTCTGCCAGCGCTTCGCGGATAGCGGTCGCAGAGGGTCGCCCGGCGATGCTCTTTGTTTGGTACGAAATACCCAGTTTGCGATCCGTATTGGGAAACGCCTGCCTGATAATTCCAAAATCGAGGTAACGCACTTCAAATCCATCGTCCTCGAGTGCCTTCGCAGCCAGCGGAAAAAAGTTCCAGTTGTCAGAGACGACCAACACCTTTTTGCACTCGACGGGGGAACCACCATGCGCGCCGCCAACCTGCCCTGCCCTTATAAGGTCCTGCAATTCGATAGGGAAAGAAGCAACGGCGGGATCACCTTCCTGCACGGTTTGTATAAACCTCTGAAAAACTTCGGGAACCAGAAGAGGATGTCCACCCTTGTAAGGCACCCCGAACTTCAGTTCGTGCACCAACCACATATTGAATACACTTCGGCGAGAATTTGCCTCTTCGGCCACACCAAATTGGTCCAACAACTGAATGAACTTTTGGAAATGGCTACGATCCTCGAACGCATTACTCAACACGCCGATCACTGCAAAAGACAGTACCTTGCGGCGGCGGCGCGATTTCAAACGCGAAAGAGCGTCCAGCGACTGTTCGGCATCAAGTTGCAATGCCTTGACCACGGCCAGTGCTTCGAACGTTGCATCAGAACACAACCTGCGGGTCTCAAGTTTCCGTTCGACTTCGTGAACAAGGTCTATTTCCGCTTCTGCAACTAAGTCTGCCTTTCCTGCTCTCACGTCCGCGGCCTTTGCTTTAGCAAGAAGCTGCGCGCCATTCCTCAGCGCTGGATTACAATTCAACGCCTTCAAAATCGTCCCCGACGCTGAACGAAAGTTCTTCTTCTCGAGAGCGTGTTTTGCCGCAGAACGAAGTTTACGTGCTTCGACGTACTTTCTTGGGTGTGTCAGTCGAAAGATTATAGCATGCAATGATGAACTAAGGTGAAGACTGAAGGGCAATTCGAACCACCGATCTGGATTGTATCAATAGATACGCAGAACTATTCTAGGAAAGCGCATCAGTGCAACCGGCGATCCCCTTTATTCAACTGCTATGCCGCATAGTTGCCATACCATTCTAACGCAGCGTTGTTGAACTCAGAACTTCAATCGTATCAGAGGCACACGTTCAAGACGCAATCGTTTCCAACCAGTACAAGCCCCGGCACATGACGTTGCTATACAACGACTTGGACACACAATTTAAACCACCGGCTTTTAACTTGAGACAAATCTGGCAGCCCCAAAGTGGTTCCAGCATTCTTCTGGTGAGAAGAGAGCGCAGATCTCTGAGAAGGCGTCGAACATTTCAGTGAATGTCCTTGCTCCAACGCGATCTGGCTTGGCCGAGACAGCTGGCGGGTGGCGGGTAGACCAGTCGTAGCGTTGTCCCCTTGTCCGTGTGTAGCGTCGCTCGGTGGCCACCAGCGTCTTCTATTGTACTTAAAGCCAAACTTGCTCGGAAACCTGTCATCGCATTAGGGTGTGATTGCACACCGGTCGTATATGCCAGTACATTGGCTAGTTCAGGCATGGTTGTGTCTTCGTCTTGCTCAATCCGTTCGATAAGAAATGAGCGATGGGGATCAAGAATGCTTTCACTGCAAGGTCGAACCTGCGGCGCGGCCTTCAATCGTCCAGTTCGTCGGACCGTAAACCTTGTGCGTGCGCCGGTTGCAGGCGAAAGTTACAACCATAACGCCGTCGCGCTCCCGCATAACCATTCTTCAATCAACTTTCGAAGCCGCGACCGAAACGCATCTGGCAATGGTGCTGTTATGATACATCCTGTCATAAACGATGCATTACAATTCAGTTCTCATGGGAATCCCGGCGCTTCAGTTTTTCGATAGGACGCTCTAGCGATGTTATTCCACGCAACAAAGCCTTAAGTGCACCGATCTTGTTCACGGTGTCGCAACAACGGGAACAAATTGAACGGCGTCTATCCAACAAAAAGGAAGCTAAGTGCATGGCCCTGCTGATCGCGACTACACAAAAGTCTTCACCGTCAAATCTAATCCCTACGCAAAAATCCATCAGGTGCAACGGTCACCTGCAGTTTAGTCGCCATATCGCGATCAATGGTGAAATCGGGATTGTCCTTTAACCAGCTGTGCAGAGCCGTTTTGGGGTTGTTCCCAACATCCCAAGGGCGGTCTTCGAAGAATCCCTGCGGCATGTTTTCTACAAAGCTATCAAGAACCAGGCAATAGCAACCTGAGGCAACCAAAGGCCCATATGCCTCTAGTTCGGCGACAACATGGTCGTGGGTATGCATCGAATCGAGACAAACCATGACTCTTTTTGCGTCGCCCACAGCATCCTTGGCACGCGCGATAGTGTCTGGCGCAGTCGAGGATCCCTCGATCATAGTGATCCGGGAGGCCATCGGATGGCGTTCCATCGCGACTTTGTTGTGTGCACGAATATCGATGTCAATGCCGACGACGCGTCGCCTCGGATTAGCCGGATCAAGCAAATCTCCGCTTTCCACAGCGTCAGCATAGTCGAGCATGGCCAGCAATGATGCGGACAAAATCAAAGAGCCACCATGGGCGATGCCCGTCTCAAGAATGACATCGGATTTTGTCTCCCATACTATCTCTTGCAAGGCGACTATATCCTGCGGATATTGGATAATTGGCCGCCCCATCCAATCGAAATTGTAAACCTAACGCCGCTGCATGCTTTCGCGCCGCCAATCCTGGGACAAATGCTGAAAACTTGCATCATTTCGAAAGTCCAGAAGAGATGTGAGCCTCCCCAACTGAACTGGTCCACCGATATGTTTAGGAAACGGATGAATGAGAATGGCAAACTAGCGACCGAAGCTAGAAGAGATTGTCTCGTGGTTGCGGCAGGTTGAAGTTCTTATGGGGCAAGGCATGTCCCGTCTTGATGCGATCAGACTGATCGGGGTTGTTGAACAAACCTATTACTGCTGGAGAAAGAAGTACGGTGGAATGGGCGTAGATCAGTTGAAGGAACTGAAACGGCGTTAGAAAGAGACCGAGCGGCTGAAACACGCGGTTTCAGATTTGACTTTGGACAAATTGTTCCTGACGGAAGCCTCAAAGGGAAACTTTTGAGCCCCGCTCGTCGTCGTCCCCATCCGCGATCACGCTTTCTTTGAGCAGGCGCAATTCCAAGGCCTATTCAGCAAAAACTTCCTTTAGATCACGGGTTTCCCGTCTCAGATCCTTTACTTGGGTGGAAGTCGCCGCGCGGGCCGTATCACCTGCCACGCGTTTCTTGCCGGATTCCAGGAATTCCTTGGACCAGCTGTAGTAAAGGCTCTGTGCAATGCTTTCACAGCGGCAAAACTCGGCATGCTATCCTCACCCTTCCGGTCATCCGGAACGGCCTGATCTTTTCCTCTGCGGAATACTGTTTGCGGGTCGCACGGCGAATGTCCTTTACGACCTTCTCACCGTGGCTCTGCTTGGTTCCGGGTTGCTTTCTCATCTCCACTCCTTGGCGGTTACGATGAGCCAGAAACCCTCTCTTATCAAATCGACTTAAACTGTCCCATTGGCGATGACGTCAGGCAGTTGCGCAGGCGGTACAAGTTACCTTTCTGGTCGTTCGCGGGTGGAGCAAGCTTACAGAACCGATTCATCCCCACCCATTAAGATTAAATCATCGCGCCTTCATTCACTACATCAGCGAAGGACTTGAAGAATTTTCCTGCGAGCTTCTTGGCTGTGCTCTGGATCAAACGACTGCCGAGCTGAGCCAGTTTTCCGCCAATCTCGGCCTTTGCTTCATAGCGCAGGATCGTCGTGTCGCCGTCTGCACTCAGCGTCACATCTGCGCCACCCTTTGCATGACCAGCGGTACCACCATTGCCCTGACCAGACAGCGAGAATGCATCAGGGGCGCCGGTCTGGTCCAGGGTGACATTGCCTCCGAACCGCGCCTTGACGGGCCCTACTTTAAGCAAGACCTTGGCCTCCAGTTCAGTATCAGAATGCTTGATTAGTTCTTCACAACCCGGGATGCATTGTTTCAACACCTCGGGATCATTCAGTGCCGCATAGACGCGATCTTTCGGGGCGTTGATGATGATTTCGTCCTTCAGTTCCATAGTCTTGTCCTTCTTAGCAACAGGGAAATCTTATGTTGTCTGCTTGTTCAGTGGTCATTTCGAGCGATTTAAGACGCCTGCGCATCCAGATCAGAAGTCGGCTCATGAGATCGGCTCTTTCGCGGTTTCCAAATGGGTCGCATAGTCATCCGGGGTATCGACATCGGTGTAGAACCCTGGCGATGGCAGCGTAGCGGCTTGTACATGTTCGGGATGATCGCGCGTGAAGCCCAAGCAGCCGGGGCGTGCGGGGTTTTCCAGCAATCGCCGGCGCAATAGCTGCGGGATAGTAATTGGATTGCCTCGTGCGCCGTTATGGACAGGTATCGTCACTTTAGTCGCATCACCTGCAACGTGAGCGGCAATCAGATCTTGCAGATCCTGAGTGGTCAATAGCGGCTGATCACCCAAGCCGATCAGAAGCAGATGGGCGTCAGGTGCACAATGCAATCCCGTGGCAACCGAGCTCTGCTGGCCGCTGGTGAAGTTTGCATTGTGAACCAAAGAAACAGCTAGCCCTGATAATGCCCGGCGCACGGCGCTCGCCTCATGTCCTGTTACCACCGTCAGGTCAGTATCAATGGCGCCTAAGTAAGCCATGGCTACACGGCGGATCATCGGTACGCCGTCTATTGGTAACAGCAGCTTGTTTTGCGCCCCCATGCGACGGGAAAGACCGGCGGCCAGAAGGATCGCGGCAACATCAGCCATCGGCAAGCCCCACAGTATGCCGTCTGACACGGACTAACTGCGCAAGGATCGACAGCGCTATTTCCTCGGACGTGACCGCCCCCAGGTCCAGACCCGCCGGGGCGTGGACGGTGTTGATGGCCTCGGGCGTTATGCCGGCGAACCTTAGTTTTTCCGCCAATGTCGAGAATTTCCGCGCGCTTCCGACGAAGGCAACATAATCGGGCAAATCTGTCAGTACGGATTTGAGCGCGTCCAGATCTCCTTGGCCTTGCGTCGCAATGACAACAAAGCGTCGTCGATTGCACGTCGTATCAGTCGACGTGGTGCCAGAAACCGACCAGTGGAATTGCGGTGCCAGGGAACTAAGCGCTTGGGCCACAGGGGATGCGCCAAGCACGACAAGTTCGGGCATCGGCAAACAGGGCTCGATAAAGATGTCGACGGTGCCTTTTGACGGGCAACCATTGCGCGCAAAGCGCGTCCCGTCGACTTCATCCCCCGCTATCACGCCCATTTCTTCCAGGAGTTCCTCGGGCGCGACAGAAACCAGTTGCGGCTGACCGGCGCGCAAAGCCTCTACCGCAGCGCGTTTGACCGCGCCACGCGTGCATCCGCCACCAAGCCATCCATGCAGGATTGTCCCGTCCGCGCTGAGCAGCGCTTTAGCACCCGGCTTGGCCGCCGTCGCCCCCGCAGTGCGCACGATTGTCGCGAAGGCGAATGGTTCTTGCCGGTCACGCAGGTCTTGTGCCGCATCGGCAAGGTCCGTGTCTAAGATCTCTGCCGGACTCATAGCGTCACCAATTTTGGTTCCAGGGCGGCAAAATCGGCAAGGGTGTTGGCCGGTTGAAAAAGGTCGAGATAAGGCAAGGCCGCAGCCATTCCGCCAGCTACGGGCGCGTAGTCGCTCCAGCCCTTCAATGGATTGAGCCAGATGATCTTACAGCCGCGTTTTCTCAGCTTCTCAAGCGCTGCTGCCAGGATTGCGGGTGGCTCGGTATCATAGCCGTCCGACAGGATCACTACGACAGACCGGCCATCTACAAAGCGCCGCGCATAGGTATCGGCAAAGCGTTGCAACGATGGCCCGATCTTTGATCCACCGCCGAAGCCATCTGCCATCAGCGACATCCGACCAATTGCACGCAGTGCGTCTTTGTCGCGCAATGCTTCAGTGATGCGAACCAGCCGTGTGTGAAAAAGATAAGCGTCGGCATCTTTGTCAGCGCGCATCAGCCCAGCGAGAAAAGCAAGGAAAACTTGTGCATAGACGCTCATCGATCCCGATACATCGCAAAGCGCTACGATTTTGCGGCTGCGATCTGGGCGAGACTTGCGCAAGAGCTGCAGAGGTTCCCCTCCTGTCGCAAGGCTCAGGCGAATGGTCTTGCGAAAATGCAGGCGGTCGCCTTTGCGGGCGGCGATCCGACGGCGCGAACGTCGGTCGCGCAAAGCGGCACCGATGCGACGCGCAACTGCTTCGGCCTCTGCGATATCATCCGCGCGGACCAGATCACGCAGATCGCGGCGGCTGAGATTGCGTTGCTGAGTTGCGATAAGTTTACCGGTGCCGTCGCTGTCGGCCTCGCCGTCACCGGAATCAGGAGCGATGGCGCTGCCCGATGCGCCCATATCCTGACCCTTGGCTTGACGAGAGGAATGCACGTCATCGCTGAGCGCAGACTGCGCTTTGGGCACGGCCATTTGCTTCACCCGACCGGAATCCATCCAAAAACTATCGAAGAGGCTGTCGAACCGTTCGGCCTCATCCTTGCATCCTGTGCAGATGGCCCGTAACGCGCGACGGCTTTCATTCGGGACAGCGGCATTGACCTCGCCGAGGGCAAGCAAGGCAAGCTCTGCCTCTGCCACACCTAGGCGCAGGCCGTTCTGGCGCAAATGCGCAATGAACCCGGCGACACGGGCCGCTGGCCCCGGATCACGCGCCGCAAATTTGGAAACCCGGCTCATGCGGCCTTCCCCGCGATACGGGCCGCGACTTCGGCGGTGATCTGTGCCTGATCGCTTTGAGTTTTCAGCAGCGTGGTTAAGGTGGAGTGCAACACGGTTGGATCGTTGGTCAGATCCGCAATCCCAAGTCCCATCAAGGCGGCAGCAAAATCGAGCATCTCAGCGATGCCGGGTGTCTTTTCCAGTTCCTCCTCGCGAAGCTTTTGTACAAAGCCTACGACTTGCGCGCCGAGACGTGCCTCAATCGCAGGGCAGCGGGCTTTGAGGATTGCAAGTTCTGTCTGTCGGTCCGGATAATCGACATAGGTGTAAAGGCAGCGACGACGCAGTGCATCGGATAGATCGCGTGTGCCGTTTGAGGTCAGGATCACGATCGGCTTACTAGAGGCCGTGATGGTGCCGAGTTCTGGCACAGTCACTTGATAGTCGGCCAGAACTTCCAGCAAGTAGGCTTCGAATTCCACATCAGCGCGGTCAATTTCGTCAACCAACAAAACAGGCGGCGTGTCCTGGGTAATGGCGGCCAATAGAGGGCGTTCCAACAGGAAATCACGGGAAAAAATACGCTCTTCAACGCTTTTGCCCGTCTCACCATCTTCGGCGGCGGCGCGGATCGTCAGCAATTGCCGCTGGTAGTTCCATTCGTAGATGGCCTGAGCGGCGTCAAGCCCCTCATAGCATTGCAGTCGGAGCAACTTGGTGTCGCGCGCATCGCTCAGGGTGCGCGCAACCTCTGTCTTACCTACGCCTGCGGCGCCCTCCAGAAGAAGAGGCCGCTCCAACGTCAGCGCCAGATGGAGAGCAACTGCTAGGTCGTCGGATGCGACATAGCCCTGCCCTTCAAGAGCGGATTGTAAATCGGTCCAGGTCATGTGTGTCTCCGGGCAGAGCGGAACGTCTCCGCCCTGCCTTTCGCCTTTAGCCGTGCAGGCCAAGCTCATTGGCGGTCTTCCAGATCCGCCAGTGATCATGTGGCATGTTGGTATGCCGCAGACCAAAGGCCCGAAACGCATCTTGCACCGCGTTGGAGAAGCATGGCACCCCGCCCACATGCGGACTTTCGCCCACGCCCTTCGCACCGATGGGATGATGTGGCGACGGCGTGACGGTGTAGTCGGTCTCGTAGTTCGGAACCTCCCATGCGGTCGGCAGGAAGAAATCCATCAGCGTGCCCGTCTTCACGTTGCCCTGATCGTCATAGGCGATTTCCTGGCCCAAAGCGACGGCGAGTGCTTCGGTCAGGCCGCCATGCACCTGTCCTTCGATGATCATCGGGTTGATCCGGGTACCGCAATCGTCCAGCGCGTAGAAGCGGCGGATGTCTGGCACGCCTGTATCCACATCAATATCCATCACGCAGACATAGGCACCGAACGGATAAGTCATGTTTGGCGGGTCATAGTAGCTGACCGCTTCAAGCCCTGGCTCAATCCCTGGAATGGCCTGATTGTAGGCGGCGAATGCGATTTCTTTCATGGTCTTGAACCGCTCGGGCGCTCCTTTGACCACGAAACGGTCGACGTCGAACTCGACGTCATCGTCATGCACTTCCAACAGATAGGCCGCGATCATTTGCGCCTTGGCGCGGATCTTGCGGCCAGCCATGGCCGTAGCCGCCCCGGCAACCGGGGTCGAGCGCGAGCCGTAGGTGCCCAGACCATAGGGCGCGGTATCGGTGTCGCCCTCTTCGATGGTGATGTTATCGGCAGGTAATCCGATCTCGGAGGCCAGTATCTGTGCGAATGTCGTCGCGTGGCCTTGCCCCTGCGAAATCGTTCCAAGCCGTGCAATTGCAGAGCCCGTGGGATGGATGCGAATTTCGCAGCTATCGAACATGCCGAGACCCAGGATATCGCAATTCTTCACTGGGCCGGCACCCACGATCTCAGTGAAGAAACTGAGACCGATTCCCATGAGCTTGCGCGTTTCGCCCCGTTTGAACGCCTCTAGACGCTCGGCCTGTTCCTTGCGCAATCCCTCGTAGTCGACGGTGCTGAGCGCTTTGTCCCAGGCAGTGTGATAATCGCCAGAGTCATATTCCCAGCCAAGCGCAGCCTGATAGGGGAATTGCTCTTTCTTGATGAAGTTGATCCGGCGCAAATCTGCCGCGTCCATGTTCAACTCGATCGCCAGCACCTCGATCATCCGTTCGATGAAATAAACCGCCTCTGTCACGCGGAAGGAACAACGGTAGCTGACCCCGCCCGGCGCTTTGTTGGTGTAGACGCCATCAACCTCAAGGAATGCAGTCGGGATGTCGTAAGATCCGGTGCAGATATTCATGAAACCCGCCGGGAATTTGGTTGGGTCGGCGCAGGCGTCAAATCCACCATGGTCCGCTGTCACATGGCAATGCAACCCGGTGATCTTGCCGTCCTTGGTGGCAGAAATGCGGCCCTTCATCCAATAGTCGCGGGCAAAGGCGGTGGTCATCAGATTGTCCATCCGGTCTTCGATCCACTTTACCGGCTTGCCGGTGACGATGGAGGCGACGACCGAACACACATAGCCCGGATAGGCCCCAACCTTATTTCCAAACCCGCCGCCAATATCGGGAGAGATCACACGGATATTGTGTTCCTCGATCCCGGAAATCAGGCTGACCACAGTGCGGATAGCATGAGGCGCCTGGAACGTGCCCCAAAGAGTCAGCTTGCCATTGACCTTGTCCATTGAGGCGACACAGCCGCAGGTTTCCAGTGGGCATGGGTGCGTACGGTGGTAATACATGGTCTCTTCGGCAACGACCTCGGCATTGTCGATTGTCTCGAATGTTGGACCCTTGTCGCCCGCTTCCCACGTGAAGATGTGGTTGTGATGCTTTCGAGGACCATGTGCTCCATCGATTGGTTTGCCATCCTCGCCCACGGTGTCTTCACGCAGAACTATCTCTGATTCCATCGCCTTGAACGGATCGACCAGAACCTCAAGCTCTTCGTATTCGACTTCGACGGCCTCGATTCCATCTGCCGCCGCATAGCGGTCTTCGGCCACCACAAACGCCACTTCCTGGCCTTGAAACAGAACCTTGCCATCGGCCAGAACCATTTGCTTGTCGCCGGCCAGCGTCGGCATCCAATGGAGGCCGAGCGGTTCAAGGTCCTTGGCGGTCAGCACAGCGAGAACGCCGGGCACTTCAAGTGCTGCCGCCGTATCGATGTTGGTGATCCGTGCGTGAGCGTAGGGAGAGCGGACGAAATCTCCAAAGAGCATCCCGTCAAGCTTCACGTCATCGACGTAGTTGCCCTTGCCTTGAGTAAAGCGGGCATCTTCCACCCTTTTGCGCGAACAGCCCATGCCCTTGAGGTTCGCGGTGCGTTCCTCACGATCTGGTGTCATGTCATTCATTGGGCCGCCTCCTTGGCTGCATTCATCTCGGCCGCTGCGGCTTTGATGGACTTCACGATGTTCTGATACCCGGTACAGCGGCAGATATTACCTGCCATGCCAAAACGGATCTCTTCCTCGGACGGGTTCGGGTTCTCTTCGAGCAACTTTGCCGCACGTGTGATCATGCCCGGTGTGCAGTAACCGCATTGCAGCCCGTGATGTTCCTTAAACGCCTCTTGCAGCGGGTGCAGCGCGTCAGGCCCACCGATGCCTTCGATGGTTGTGATATCCTTGCCATCGGCCTGAGCCACGAACATGGTGCAGGACTTGACTGATTTGCCATCAATGGTGACGGTGCAAGCGCCACAATGGGAAGTCTCGCAGCCAATATGCGGGCCGGTGATGTTGAGCCGCTCGCGCAGCGTGTAGATGAGAAGTTCGCGTGGCTCGGCAAGGAATTCCTCTTCCTTGCCGTTCACCGTGATCTTGTAGTGTTGTTTCTTTGACATCGGACGATCTCCTCACGCACGCGACCAGGCGCGCTCAATGGCGCGGGTTAGAATGATACCTGCCACGTGTTTCTTGAAAGCGACGGGGCCGCGGTTGTCCTCGGTGGGGTCAATATCACCGAGCATGGCGGCCACAGCGGTCTTAATGGCATTTGCATCGACGCCGGTGCCAACCAGAGCGGCCCCAGCCGCCTCGGAAAAGACCGGTGTGTCGCTCAGATTGGTCATTGCAATCGAGGCGGAGGCACAGGTGCCACCTTCTTTCACGATCTGGACTGCAGCAGCAGCGGTAGCATAATCACCAATCTTGCGCTTTTGTTTTTCATAGGCGTAACCGCCATACGGCGTTGGGATGGTGACTGCCGTCAACACTTCTTCGTCTTCCCGAGCGGTCATGTAGGCGGCTTCGTAAAACTCGCGGGCAGCGATGTCGCGTTCCCCGTCAGGACCCTCGACAGTGAAACGCGCATTCAGGCACTGCATCAGGCCGGGCATGTCATTGCCAGGGTCGCCATTGGCCACGTTGCCACCAACTGTACCCATGTATCGGACTTGCGGGTCTGCGATCTGAAGAGCAGCTTCGCGCAGAATCGGAGCGGCCTCAGCCAGTGCGTCGTGATCAATAATCGCGTGCTGGGTGACCATCGCACCGATGCGGATACTGTCACCTCCGATCTCGATATCAGACATGCCGCCAACATCCTGAAGATCGATCAGATGCGGCACATCCGCCATCCGCAACTTCATCATCGGAATCAGGCTGTGCCCACCGGCCATGACGCGGGCATCATCGCCATGCTCTTCCAGGATCGACAGCACACCCGCCATGTCCTTGGGTCTGTAGTATTCGAATGCCGCTGGAATCATCGGCTCTCCTCCCTTCAAGCAAATGTTCTGGCTGAAAGGATCACTGCATGCGCGTGGATGGCGACGCTTCAGTAAATCAACAAAAAACAGGTATTTTGCACGAAATGCGCCCTAGGTCGCACGAATTGCGCCCACCTGCGATGCAAGCGCATCCTGAACCGTCTTGAGTTTGGATCGACTGACCGGCGCGGGTGGCAAACCATCCCCGTCGAACAGGCATCGGCCCTTATCCTTGGTACGCTCAAACCGCGCCACGCGCTGAGGATTGACAAGGTAGCTGCGGTGGGTCTGGAGAAATCCGGTGGGCACCAATCGCTTGGCGGCCTCGGTCACTGGCCAGACACAAAACAACCGATCCGTTTCGGTGTAAACTTGGGTGTAGTGCCCATCCGCGCGCAAAAACAGAACATCTTCGGCAGAGATGAAGACCTTTCCTCCATCCCGTTCGCAAGGAATTTGCAGCAATGGTTTTACATCCGCGGTCGCTTCTGTTGGCTCCGGGTCTTTCCTCGAAGGTCCTGGCAGGTAGGTCACGCTGACCCACAAGCAAGCACCAAATATGATGAAACTGAACAGGATTACGCCAATGGCCAGCGTCTCATTGCTCATCAACGGGCCAAACTCAACCCCACTTGGCACGGCGACGAAACGGGTGCTCGCCAGAGCAAGAAAATGAACGGTGCAAACCGCCGCTGCAAAACACAAAGTGCCCAGCAAAATGTTTCTGTTTGTTCGCTGCCCGTAGGCAATCGCGAAAGCCAGCATACAAAGCGCTATTGCAGCAATCGAGGACAAGATGACGCCACTGGGCGTATACACTGCCCGGCAAAGCTCCAAGCCAGCCATGCCAATATAGTGCATCGCCAAGATGCCCAACCCAACAACGCCTCCTGCCATCGCAATCGTGGCGCGGTTGCGTTCGGTGAAATGCAACAGAATAAGCGCAGCCCCGACGAGCAGGATCGCGACAAGGGCAGACACGAGTGTGATTGCAGCGTCGTAATAGAACAGGATCGGCATCTGAAGCCCGAGCATGGCCACGAAGTGCATGGCCCAGATTCCACCGCCAAGCGAAACAGCCGCAAGAGCCACCGAGGCCTTCTTTTCAAAGACCGGCTTCGTCGAAAGATCTCGCGTCATCGACAATCCTGTAAACCCTGCCACGAAGGCAACGATGCAGGACATGGCGACGAGGAAACTGTTGTGGCTGACGTCGAGAAACTCCATTGTCGCAAATTGGCTAAAAAGTATGCGTTTGGCAAATGGATCAACGATGTCGGACGTTCAAAGAGCGGTTACACATTAGGCGATGCCCAGCTCCGAAGCATTCGTGCCGAGGTGGCTAGCATGCTGCTATTCGGCGGCTTTGAGGCCAAATCCGCCGTTCATATTGATTGGGTGAAAACCACAATTTAAGGCTAATGAAGATCTGCCCGACCCCTCCCGCCGTCATCATTTGATGTTTAATTTGTGACTTCCGAAAGCTGTTGGGGGGAATGGCTAGAGATGCCTTTAGACCGCTTTATAAACTTGCCAGTCTTCGGATAAGCCCTTCAGTTCTTTTGTTCCAAGACTTTCGAAGTCCAGACCGGACCCAGCCACCAGATCTTTTACTGTTCTGGAAACGACGATGTCGCCGCCTCCGCCCAATTCTGAGATACGCGCTGCAATGTTAATGGCAATTCCGCGCACATCATCCGCAGAAACTTCGACCTCGCCTGTGTGACCCCCTATGCGAACTTCCAGATTCAGCTTGGAAATGGCATCGCCAATCGCCTTGCCACGATGGATCGCCTGGCCGGGTCCGTCAAACGTAGCAAGAAAGCCATCGCCATATACTTGGTAGGCAATGTGCACCTCATCGCTGTGCCTCGTTAGGACAACCCTATTGGCAAAGAAAGGCTATGAGGCACGCTTGGTTCAATCAATATCATTTCAATCAGCAGTGAAGGCCAGAAGGCCAGCCCGTTAACCGATGGTTCGATCCTTATAGCAATCGATTATCCACAATAGTGCTTATGGTTTCGCTTTTTGTGCTAGCGTTGGGCAGTTGCGAGCACGCACGTTTGAGTATGCTGACGAAAGTGGGAGTTTGGAGATGCTGGTTGACCGATATGGACTGACGCTGACGACCAGCCTGCCAGAGGCGCGGGACGCCTACGTCGCGGGGCTTGATCACATCCTTGCAGCAACGTTTGGTGCAAGCGAAGCTTTTTCCGCCGCCATCACGGCCGATCCCGGCTTCGCCCTCGGTCACGTTGGGCTTGCTCGAGCTCGAATGTATGAAAACGATATGTCTGGCGCTCAAGAGGCAATGGCGTCGGCCCGCGCCTGCGCATCTGGGTTGACTGAGCGCGAGGAGGGTCATCTCGCGGTATTCGATCTCTTGCTTCAGGGACGTGTTTCACAGGCACGAAGCGCAGTTCTGAAGCACGCTGCTCATCACCCCCGCGATGTCCTTGTCGCGCAGATCTGTACCAACATTTTTGGTTTGATTGGGACATCGGGTGAGCCTGGTCGGGAAAGCACGCAACTTGCCTACACGACCAAATTATTTGATGCCTTGGGCGAAGACTGGTGGGTTATGAGCGTACACGGTCAGGCGCTGTGCGAAGTTGGGCGGCTTGATGAGGCCATGTCCATGATGGACGGCTCGCTCGCTTTGAACAACGCCAATGCAAACGCGTCACACTTCAAAGCGCACACACTCTACGAGCAAGGTTATGGAGAGGCCGGTCGCGCATACCTTGCCGACTGGATCGCGGATTATGATGTGCGCTCGGTATTGCACGGCCACTTAAGTTGGCATCGCGCTCTGTGGGCCTTGGAGCAAGGGGATGAGGCTGAGCTATGGACGATTTACGAGGGGGCTATCGCACCCGCAGCGTCCTATTCGTTGCCGATAAATGTTCTAACCGATGCTGCTGCACTTTTGCACCGCACTGAGATTGCGGGTCTAACAGTTGCGCCCAAACTTTGGCGCGACCTGAGTGAATACGCATCACGGTTTTTTCCAAACCCAGGCATGAGTTTTGCAGACATACATGGCGCACTGGCTCATGCAATGGCAGGGGAAGGAGAACGCCTTGCGGTTCTGACCGAAACAAGCTTGGGTTTTGCGTCAGATCTTGTTCGCCCGGTGGCCCGTGCGTGGGGCGCGATTGCGCGACAAGATTGGACGGATGCGCTGCAACAGCTGACACCGGTCATGGCAGATCACGCTCGTCTGGGTGGCAGCCGCGCACAGCGTGACCTTTTGGAGCTGACTTACCTGAATCTGCTATTGAAATCCGGCCATATTCAAGAAGCTCATCGAACGATTACAGCGCGACGCCCGATCTTCAGTCATAATGCGCCCGTTGCAGGCTTTGTCTGAATTCACAAAGCTCTAGTTTATTAGCTCTTTTTACCCCTCCTTTAGCTAGGCTGCGCACGACCGGAATGGACTGATTACTTCCTGATTACAAATCCCGTATCACGCCATTTATGGTATGCAAGCCTGATCAATCGCTCTGCAACCTGGTCGTAATTTCTGACAGGCGAGACCAGGATTGTAAGGTGACGGGCAAAGCAAGTGCGGCTTCCGCAAACTCCCACGAATAGCTGATAATCGAAAATATCATGCCCGGTGTCGCATCCAGGTTTTGGGTCGCGAACCACAGGTTGAATAGGAGCAGACCTATTAACAGAATGAAGATTACGCCATACAGAACGGCTTCGGTATCCGAGAGCTTTACTTCGAACCGGCGCAGTTTACTCAGGTGGACGAAAACCGGACGGTCACGTCGTTGTTCCAGAACACTGACCTGATGCTCCATTTGCTCATTCAGCGCACGGTTCCATTGCCAAAACGTCGAATGAAACAGAGCGTACACAGATATCATTCCGACAAGAACTCCACAGGCAGACAGGGCCAGAACTGGCGAGAAGTAAAACAGCAAAATTGCTGATACGACGAACTGCACCACCCCCGCGATTGCCGAGGGCAGGATCTCCTCAAGAAAGTCGGCCAGTTCGCGCCCCATGCCGATCCGGGCGTTCAGCGACGAAATTGGAAGATTTGAAAACCGCGCGGCAAGCGCCTTGCCCAATTCGACACGGATCATACCGTAGACACGTGTATCGTAAATCCGCCGGATCACGCTGATCATAGTGAGGGCAACCATGAGCGCACCTAACTGCACAAAGGGCTCAAAATCTTCGCTCAGCAATCCATCTATGGCGAAGCCGACGAACAGCGGAATCAGAACCGTCATGGCAGTTTCAGCCAGGATCAGGAACCACGTAAGCCCTACGCGCCAGCGGAACACACTCAGAAGCGTGCCGATTGTCAGTTGTCGATCTGTCAGCATGGCGCACTACTGATCATAGTGAATGCGAACACGCACATCGCCCGGCCAAACCGAGGCAGCCTTGAAATCCGGCTCGTCCTGAGGGTCTGAGGCACCTGTTGAACCCAGCCCCTCGAACAGTTTCGTCTCAGTCATGTTCAGGTCATCGTCCTTGTTTTCGTCATGAAACAGCAGTACAGCGTATGGGCCCGCGTTCAGGTCAGAAAACTCATGGCTGACGCTGCCTTTACGTGACGGAATCTGGGCGTAGTCAATGGCGCTCCAGACATCCAAACTGTCAAAGGCGCGCGCGTTATCGAATACAAGGATCACGATGTTGCCGTTGGCGTTGCGGATGCCGTCCACAGTCACATTCAGACCCTCGGCGGAGGCCGGTGTCGCAAGCGTTACCACGGCGAACGCAGGGGCTAGAAGGTTCCGTATCATGGCTTTGTCCTTTCTTCAGAAGGCTGCGGAAGGGGTGACTTGAAAATGGCAATGACATCCTCGGTGATGGCGATCAGTACCGGCACCAACAGCAGCATGAGGGCTGTGCCGAAGAGTTCTCCAAAAGCTAAAGAGATTGCCGCAGGGATCAGATACTGCGCTTGCTCAGAGGTTTCGGTCAGCAAAGGCAGCAGACCAATCACTGTAGTTGCGGTGGTCAGAAAGATCGCCTTGAAACGTCCAATGCCTGCGCTTCTCAGCGCCAGATTCACGGGCTGACCTTCCTCTCGCGCCTGATTGTAGCGGGTGATCATGACCAGACTGTCGTTCACAATCACACCGGTCAGAGCAAGCATGCCGAAGAACGAAAACAGCGACAGCGAGACATCCATGATCAGGTGCCCGACGGCGGCTGCGATAAAGCCGAATGGCACGATGGCCAGAATGACGAAAGGCTGCCAATAGCTTTTCAACGGCACGGCCATCAGCACATAGATCAGAACGGCTGCCAGCAACAGCGCGCGCTTCAGGCCATCGCTTATATCGGCCATTTCTTCCAGTTCACCGGCCGGCAGGACGGTTACGCTGGGATATTTGGCACGGAGTTTCGGGACCAGCTGCTCGAACACCGCCTGCCCCACCTCTTCGGGAGCAACAAGGTCGCGGTCGATGGACGCGGCTACGATGCTCATGCGCTTGCCGTCACGGCGATCGATAGTGCCAGAGGCATAGGTGCCCTCGATTTCGGCGACGGTCTCAAGCGGCACCCAGGCGCCGGATGCGCTGCGCAACCGGGTCTGCACCAGATCCGCCAACGTATCGCGGTTTTCACGCGCGTTCTGTACGACTACGCGGACTTCGGACCCATCGCGTCTGACCTTGGTCACCTCGGCCCCGCCGAACCCATAGCCAATCTGTCTGGCCAGAGCCTCGGCGTTAAAACCAAGGTGCCGCGCGTCCGGGCGCAGGCGGAGTTTCAGTTCAGGTTGGCCGCCCACCAACCCATCCCTTACATTTGCCACGCCCTCGATGTTCGACAGGAAACCTTTCATTTCGGCGCTGGCTTGCTGCAGAAGGTCTTCGTCTTTTGACGCCAACCGGATTCGGAACCCTCCGGCAAGCGTTTCCGATCCGGTGAACTCCAACTCGGTGGCGCCCTCGACCGCACCGACCCGGTCGCGCCATTCGCGGACCACAGAAAGGATCGGGACATTCGGACGCTCAGCTACCGGGATCATTTCAGAGAAAATTTGCGCATTTCCAGCGCTGTTGATGATGGTGAATACTGTCTGAACGGGTGGAGCAGACATGCTCGCCTCTTCTGCAAGCTCGACGTTCAGCTCGTTCAACACGGCTTCGATCCGATTCACGTTCGTGCGGGTCAGTGCAAAGGGGGAGCGGGCATCCATTTCCAGGTTCATCGTGATGACCTGACCGGGCACCTCGGGAAAGAACACCGTCCTGACCTTGCCCTTGTACATCAGGCCAAGCCCCAGCGTTGCGGCGGCAATAAACAAGATCAGCACGGCATAGCGCTGACGCACCGCCGCGACGAGCAAAGGCTTGTAGATGCGATCCCGCACCCAGTACAACCCGCCCTGCGCAGAATCCTGTACCCGCCCCCACAAGCGGGTCAGCAGGTATCGACGCTCTTGCCGCATCGAAACCTGCGCCAGATGGGCGGGCAGGATGAATTTGCTTTCGATAAGCGAAAAGATCAGCGTCAGGATCACGATGCCCGCGAACCCGGCAAGTACCTTGCCCAGCGGATTGTCGATCAACAGCATCGGGAAAAAGGCTGCGATTGTGGTCAGCACGCCAAAGACGGTCGCAACAGCCACGCGATGCACGCCGCGTTCCGTGTCCCTAATCGGGTCCTTCCCCTTGCGGCGTTCTTCGAAAACGCTTTCGCCGACTACAACGGCATCATCGACCAGAATTACCAAGGCAATGATCAGACCAAAAGTCGTGACATCGTTCAGCGAATAGTCCACCCATTTCGAGCCCGAGACAGCAAGCGCCCCCATGACCGAAACAGGAATGCCCATGGCAACCCAGAAGGCCAAACGCACGTTCAGGAAAATCGACAGCATCAGGGTCACAAGGATCAAACCCTGCACCCCGTTTGAGCGCAACAGCGCCAGGCGGTCCGAGATGTAGCCAGCGCTATCACCCCAGATCTCGACCTGAACCTGCGACGGCAGCTGTCGGCTGAACTCGTCAACCGTGCTGCGCACGACATCACTGATCTCCAGCAGGTTTTCCCTCTGCCCGACCAGAACCTCCATCCCTACGGTTGGTTTGCTGTTCAGGCGAAACAGGTACTCGCCGTCCTGAAACCCGTCTTCGATTTTGGCAATATCGCCCAAAGGCACATAGGACCCGTCGTCACGTTCGATGATCGGCAGAGCTGCGTATTCCGGCACGTATTTCGCCCTGTCATCGGCCCGCAGATAGATCGTACCGCCATCGGTCCTCAGACGACCTGCCTGAAATGCCAGCGAATTCCCTTCGATGGCACGGGTCACATCCGAAACCGTCAACCCATAGTGGCGCAGCAACGCCGGGTCGATTTCAATGCGCAATTCCCGCGGTATCAGGCCCCAGATTTGCAACCGCGACAATTCCGGTTGCGCCAGCAACTCTTCTTTCAGGCGTTGCGCCAAGCTCTGCAATGTGGCGGGGTCTGTTTCTCCGAACAAGTTCAGATACAGCGCCGGAAAATCGAAACCCGAGGCTTCGATCACGGGTCGGCGCGCAGTATCAGGCAGATCAGTCAAGCCGTCGATCCGAATACGGACACGATCCAGGACGGCTTGTAGTTTCTGGCCACCTGCGCGACGGACAGTCACGACACTTAGGTCATTTTGGGATTGTGAGGTCACACTACGCACGCCCTCCAAACCTTCGAGGGCCTGCTCAACTTTCTGGGTCACCAATTCATCAACCTGTTCGGCTGTGGCGTCCGGAAACTCGATCGCGATTGTAACACTTTCCGGCGGAATGCGGGGGAAGCCTTCGATCCGAATGTTCAGCAGCGTTTGCACCCCAAGAAATAGGATCAGCGCCATCATCAAATTGGCAGCGACCGGATTTCGAATAAACCAGGAAGTCAGAGCGTGCATGGCTCAGCCCCCATCTGATTGCGGCGTCACCCGCTGACCGGGCAGAAACGAGGCCAAAGGTGTTTTGGCCACGCGCCACGGGCCGGTCCCTTCGGGAGCCGATACCGTCACTGTACTTTCGCTGCGGAACAGGATGTTCGGGCTAAGCCTCTGCAATTGGTCCTTATCGCCTACAAGCCAAATGTATCCCGCACGGGTCAGGACGCTTTCGGGTAGGGTTAGTGTGTCCGAGATCCGGCGTCCGGGAATGTGAACCTGCAGGAAGTCTCCGGCGAGTATGCGTTCATCGGGCTTTGTGACATCCAGAAAGACCCGCACCTGCCGCGTGTCTTGATCCAGAAACCCTCCTCCACGCCGGACTTGAGCCCGCCCCAACGCTCCGCCCGAGCGCTGTGTCAGATCAGCAGTGGCGCCAGAGATCGGATGATCCAACAACGCCCAGTCCGCCTGACTAAACTCGGCGACCAGTTCGAATTGCTGGTCGTCCGAAAGGTGTATCAGGGCATCGCCTGGGTTGACCGTCTGGCCCAGGCTGGCAAAACGATGGGTTACAAATCCCGAAAAAGGGGCGACAACCTCCGCGTCCTTCAGTTCATTTCGCGCCGCATTCAGGCGTGCCTGCGCAGCGGCAACGGATTTCTCGGCAATGCGCAATTGCGGCAGATTCACAGCCAGTTCGTTTGGCGGTTCTGTTTCATCCCGGTCAAACTGTCGTTGCGCGACTGTCACTTTGTTCTGCGCGCGCAATAACGCCAGTTCCGCTTGCTCAAGCTCCATCTCAGCGGCTGCAACGGCGCTTTGATAAGGTGCATTTTCGATTGAAAACAAAGGGGCACCCCGTTCCACCTTAGTCCCTGCCGAAGCGGCGTTGTGTACCGCAATGATGCGCCCGGACACAGCAGATCGCAGCTTGGCATCCCACCGAGGCCGAACTTCGGCAAACGCCGAAACCCGCGCTTGTACGGTTGCCGAAACTACTGTGACGACGGAGACGGTCGGTGGCGGAGGTGAGGTCGTTGTTGCCTGAACATCAATTGTATCTTCTGTATCAAACAGGAGGACGACGATCGCTACAAACAGTGCCAACGATAGTCCAATCCAAAGCCATCGCCGGGTCGGTCTTTGCCGAGTTTCCAAAGTTTTGTCTGTCATAGACCTGTCTTTCCTGTGCCGCCGAATCCATTGCACCTTGTGGCATTCGATAGAGTGTCATATACTATGAACGATCGTTCGTTCAATATTAAGTTGAAAAAATGTCCGATGACACCAGGAAGCCGGAATCAATCCGGAAAAAGGCAACAGCCAAGCGTCGCAACCAGATTTTGGAGGCCGCAGTTATGTGTTTCCTTGAGCGCGGCTATCATCAGACAGGCGTCCGCGATATCGCAGCGCGGGCGGGCGTCAGCCTTGGAAATCTCTATAATCATTTTCGCGGCAAACATGATGTGCTTGTAGAAATCGCAATACTTGAACGCCGCGAGATGGAGCCGTTTCTGAAAATCCTGAACTCAGATGCGCCCGCGCCCAAAGTCATAAGAAAGTTCATCAAGGCCTACGCAAAATACCTTGCTGCGCCGGATAACGTTATTTTAACATTGGAAATTTCGAGCGAAGCAGTTCGTCAACCGGACATCGCGCAGCTGTTCGTCGAGAACCGGTCGAGTTTGACTGAGGCCCTGGAAGCCGTAGTGAAGCGAGGAATTACCGGCGGTGAATTGCGCGCCGTTCCGGATCCCCTTCAGGCGTCACAACTGGTGATCGAAGTTCTGGAAGGCAGTGCATATCGTAGTGTGCTGTCAGAATTGCCCATGACCGGGATCATTGTGTGCGCTGAAGACTTTATTATGAGTTCCCTGTTGGCACGTCATTAGCACGTGGGTAGCGTGTCGTTTTGGAATTCGTGAATGTTAGCCAAAGGGAGCTGCCTGAGACAATCATGTAGGCAGCAAAGACCGATTTTGAGTCGGCCGAAACGCGGGGGAGGTCAAAAGAAAGTTGGAGTTGCGGTTAGGACTATTGGCTAACGCAATATCATCCGAGGTTCGGTTACCAGACTTCGTTTAGTCACAAGACAAAGCGGTCGCAAAGCGAATGCAGATTCCAACCACCGGCACAGCGCCAGATCGTTTTTGATGCGATTGACGCACTGATCTATTGATACTGTAGGGATCAGGCGATCAGATACGATGGCAGATTTCTCAAGCATCCGCCTTAATCAGGTCGCTTGCCTTTTCGCCAATCATGATCGCTGGTGCGTTGGTGTTGCCGCTAACGATTTCCGGCATGATCGAACAATCAGCCACCCGCAGGTTCGAAATACCGTGTACCTTTAGTCTTGCGTCGACAACAGACGTCTCGGCGTTCCCCATCGCGCAGGTGCCGGTTGGGTGGTAGATCGATACGCTGTTCGATCTGGCCCAATCCAGAGTGCCTTCATAATCTTCGCAGCTCAGCTCTGCCGTTGGTCGAAACTCTTCTGAAATCTTCGAGGCCAGAGGGTTCTGTTTGGCAATCCCGCGCGCGATGTTCACGCCGTCGACAATGGTTCGGCAGTCCGTCTCAGTGGACAGATAGTTCGGGATGATCTTGACATGCTCGGATGGGTCCGGTCCGTTCAGGCGCAGCTCTCCCCGACTTTCCGGACGCAGTTGGCAGACCGACATCGTGAAGGCCGAAAACGGATGCACACCTTCGCCTGGGCTGTCGGCGGACCAGGGTTGCACGTGGAACTGAATGTCGGGCGTCTCAACATCGGGCCGGGTTTTCATGAAACCAGTCGCAAGGCTGGCGGCCATTGTCATCGGACCCGCACGGAATAGTGCGTATTTCAACGCGATTCGCGCCTGATTGAACAGGCTGCGAACTTCGTCATTCAGTGTGGGCTCATTGCATTTGAACACCAGCCGCGCCTGCAAGTGATCCTGAAGACCTTTGCCAACACCCGGCAGGGCGTGCAGCGGTTTGATACCATTTTCCTTTAGATGATCCGGCTCTCCGATCCCTGACAACATCAGGATTTGGGGAGAGTTGATCGCCCCGCCGGACAGGATGACCTCGCGCCGAACAGTCAGTGTCTGCTCGGTACCAGAACGATCCCAGTAGACCAGCCCGGTTACTTTTTTCCCATCCAGAACCACACGCGACACAAGCGCTTTGGTGATGATGTTGAGGTTCTGACGACCGCGAATGGGCTTGAGATAGGCGACGGCGGCGCTACAGCGGCGCCCATTGCGCGTGGTCAGTTGGAAGTAACCCACGCCTTCTTGCTCGGCCCCGTTATAATCTGGGTTGAACGGGTAACCCGCGGCCTGTGCTGCTGCGACCCAGGCATCGCAGATCGGGCGCTGAATGCGCATGTTGGACACTGACAAGGGGCCATCGACGCCATGATATTCATCCTCGCCGCGCTCTTGATCCTCACAGCGTTTGAACAGGGGTAGCACGTCGTCCCAGCCCCAACCCTCGTTGCCCATTTGCCGCCAGCGGTCGTAATCTTCCTTCTGGCCACGCACATAGAGCAAACCGTTCAGCGAGGATGAGCCACCCAGAACCTTGCCCCGTGGCCAGTCGATGGATCGACCGTTAAGGCCGGGGTCGGGCTCAGTGCGATAGCACCAGTCAACTGAGGGGTTATGCATCGTTTTGAAATAGCCGACGGGGATGTGAATCCACGGGTTGGTATCGCGGCCACCTGCTTCGAGCAGCGCAACAGTTGTGTTGGGGTCTGCGCTCAACCGATTGGCAATGACACAGCCCGACGATCCTGCGCCAACAACTGCATAATCCACCTCCATGACCGCCTCCTTCCAACGTCGCTGAAAAAAACTCTATGCAAGATGCAAGAATTATACTAGCCTTTTTTGATACAAAACGTCTCAATAATTGCGATCAGGGAGGTAAGCAATGGAGATCGGACGGAAACTAAGTGGTATTTCACGGCGAGATTTCTTCCGCGTGGCCGGGCGTTACGGCATGAGCTCGACACTGCTGGCGGCGGGCGGGTTCGGCGGCGCGATGAGCCTGGCGAATCTGGCGCAGGCCGCCGAATCCACCTATGAGAAGCGCTTTTCGAAAGAGCCGAAGCACACGCTGAAATTCGGCGCGTCGGGCTTCAACACCCGCAACCTGTTGATTGAACGCGCCGGCGCAATTGAGTTCGCGCGCGACCTGGAAGAACGCACGGACGGCGAGATTCGCATCGAATTCATCGGCGACAACCAGATCTGCGGCCAACTGAGCTGTGTCGAAAAGACCCAGCAGGGAATCGTCGATATTTATGCCGCCTCAACTCAGAACTCGGCCGGAGGCGCACCTTATCTGAACGTGCTGGACTACGCCTATATGTTCCCCAGCCGCGCGGCGCAGTATCACTTCTTCTATAGCCCGGCGAGCCAACGGATCCTGCGTGATCCGCTGGAAAAACGGCACGGGTTGAAGTTCCTGTTTACCCATTGTGAGCTACGCGGCCTGCAAATGGGATCGACCTTTGCCGACAAGCCGACCGTCACCAAACTGGAAGAGTTGTTTGGTACCAAGAACCGCGTGACGGGTACGCAGTTGGGCCGGATTGCAATGCAATTGCTGAATCTGAACCCGGTCCCGGTGGCTTGGGAAGAGACACTGGATGCGCTTAAGACAGGTCTGATCGATGGGGCGGAAACCTGGGCCTCGGCCGTGGCTTACGCCAACATGGCGCCGGTGGTTTCGCAGTCGGTCAATCTGAAATTTTTCTGCGGCACTGAACATACGTCCATGTCGGCCGAGGTCTTTGACGGTCTGAGTGGAGAATTGCAAGACGCAGTTATGGAATCTTCCTACTTCACTCAAGCGTTAATCCAGGGTGCGAATGAAGCCGCATTGCTGAATACGGTAGGCTTCTCGGAGCCGCAATTGCCGGACACTATCTTCGCCGAAAATGGCGTGCGCCCGGCATTCCTGGCTGACGATCAGATCAAGCTGGCCGAAGAGATGTGCGCCCCGAACTACAACCCAGAGCCTTGGGCCCAGTGGCGCGAACGTCTGAATAAATGGGCAGGCGGCATTGATACCTATCAGGAAATCTACGACATCGCGCGCGAGATTCCGGCCGACACCCTGCCGGAAAATGTCGAACCGCGCCGTTGGTGGAAAGGCGAAGCCTGATAGACTGTTACGAACCGGCCCTGAGCGGGCCGGTTCAACTTTATACCGACTGGGAGGACGGGGTTCATGTCGTTTTGGGCAGACATCGGCGCGATTTTCAGCGCCTTTCTCAGCCAGGATTCGTTCGAGATTCAATCCGCACTGGAATCCGACGCCGCCTGGGTGTTGGGCGCGATTGTCTCGGCGATTGGCGGAATCGTGATCATGTTGATCTATCGGGCGGTGCCCTTTGTTGAACGTCATCTGGAACGGTCGGTGATGGTGTATTCCTACCTTGCGATCGCATTAATCATCTTCTGGGGCGTGATCGACCGGTTTGTGTTCAACGATCAGGAACCCTGGTCGACCACCATTCCCCCGCTGCTGTTCATGGTCATGGCGTGGTTTGGGGCGTCGTACAATGTCCGCCTGCGCACACATCTGAGCTTCAGCGAATTCCGCACTGCAATGCCGAGGGCTGGGCAATTGGCTTGCCTGATACTCGACGCGATATTGTGGTTCATCTTTGCGGTGATCGTCATCGTGACCACAACACGGCTGGTGGCATTGTCGGCATCAAACTTTCAGATCGTTCTGGGTACAGACAATATCATGCAGTGGTGGTTCCTTCTGGCCGCACCGCTGTCGTTCTTTCTGATGGTCGGGCGCGTGTTTCAGAACCTTGCCGATGATCTGAACAACTGGAAAACAGGCGAGCCGCTGATCAAGCAGGCCGTGATCGGAGCAGACTGATGACAGACGGAACTATGGTCACACTGATCTCTCTTGCGGTCACCTTTCTGTTCATGCTGGGCGTGCCGGTTTTGCTGGTAATCGGCTATTGGGTCATCGGCTGTTCGTTTGTTCTTGGCCTGACGCTGGACAATATGGGTGCTGAACTTCTGAACGTGTTCAACAAGGGTTTCGCCTTGCTGGCGATGCCGCTTTTCATCCTGACCGGCGACCTGATTAATAAATCGGGCATCGCGCGGCGGCTCAGCGATTTCGCCTATGCCTGTCTGGGCTGGATACGCGGCGGGTTGGCGATGGCATCCCTTGGGGCTTGCGGATTGTTCGCAGCAATCTCAGGTTCAAACTCGGCCACAACCGCCACGATCGGTTCGATGCTGCACCCTGAGATGGTCAAAGGGGGGTATGACGAACGGTTCAGCGCGGCCACGGCGGCGGCAGGCGGTACGGTGGGGATCATCATTCCTCCCTCGATCATCTTCATCGTCTATGGCTTCCTGATGAACCTGCCGATATCAGAGCTGTTCGTCGCGGGTATCCTTCCTGGCGCGCTGATGGTCTTTGGCATGCAGTTCGCCTGCTGGATCATCTGCCGCATGAACGGGTGGGGTCATCTGATCCCGCTGCAACTGAACCGGGTGTTGAAAACTGCATTCGGTGCCTGGCTTGGATTCTTCGCCATCGGGCTGGTGCTGTGGGGTATATACACAGGCAAATTCTCACCAACTGAGGCAGCCGGAGTGACGGTCGGCTTCTGCGTTATTGCGGGGTTGGTCAGCTATCCGATCAATCGGATCATGGGCGCGCGGAACGACATCTCACCCACCGAAAAAAGCTATGCCGAGATGTTTGTCGTCGAAGGCTTCACGATCCCCGAGATCCCCTCAATCGTGATCCGCTCGGCCCAGATCACAGGTATCCTCGCACCGCTGATCGCGATTTCTGTGGTGATGCAGCAGATCCTGTCATTGCTCGGCGCTCAGCAAACCATTGGGGATTTCGTAACCTCGATGGGTGGCTACTATGCGGTTCTGTTTACTTCGATGGTGATCGTTTTCTTCTCGGGCATGGTACTCGAAAGCCTGCCTGTCACGATTATCCTGGCCCCGATCCTGGCACCGATTGCGGCCTCGGTCGGGATTGATCCGATCCATTTCTCGGTAATCTTCCTTGTGGGGGCTTCGATTGGCTTCATCACACCACCCTACGGTCTCAATCTCTACGTGGCATCAGGGGTGACTGGCGTTCCCTACTTCCGTCTGCTTCGGTACACTGTGCCCTATCTAGCAGCGCTGATATCAGTGTGGATTTTGATCTCGCTTGTACCCGATCTGGCCTTGATCCTGCTGCCAAATAACTAGACTGTTGCGGGATGGCCGAAACGGAAACACAAGACAAAGAAACTCAGATCCCAACTAACTTGCGCCTTCTCCTCATCCTTGAGGAGGTGGCGCGACGCGGGGTTGCCGTCAAACCATCGGACCTGATCGAGACACTCGGTCTGGCGAAACCAACAATCCACCGTTTGTTGCAAACAGCAGAGGCCGAAGGTTTCCTGCAGCGCGATCTGGATGGCCGCTCATACGGTCCTGGGCACCGTCTGCGGTTGCTTTCAGTCAACACCATGTCGTCCGAGCATCTGCGCACAGCGCGTTTGGCGATCTTACGCAGTGTCGCCGAACAGGTTGGAGAGACCTGCAATCTCGCCATCCCTGACCGAGAGGGCATGATCTATCTTGACCGGGTTGAGACGAAGTGGCCTTTGCGCATTCAATTACCGGTCGGGACACAGGTTCCCTTTCATTGCACCGCCAGCGGCAAGATGTACTTGTCCACGCTCCGGCAGAAAACACTGGATGGATTTCTTTCAGCAGGAAATCTGCAGCCACAGACTGAAAGCTCCCTGACCGATCCGCAGTCATTGCGCACGGAAATCCAACATATCGCTGAGAACGGTTATTCCACTGATGATGAAGAGTTCATGAGTGGAATGGCAGCCCTAGCAGTACCCGTTCAAGATGGGCAAGGCCGATTGGTGGGCACACTTTCGGTTCATGCACCGACACAACGTCACAACGTCATTAGCCTGATGTCGTTTCTGGGTATCCTGAAAAAGGGAGCAAATGAACTTTCGGCTCTGTTAACCACGTGACCAGAACCTGAAAGACAGCCGCGACATAATAATTTTTGCCCGATTGCCACGGCAGGCATCGTCCGGTTCGGGGCATTCTGCATCGCAACGGATGAGCCGCGCACAAAGGCCTTCCTCACAGCTTTCTTAGTCTGCTAGCCATAAACTCTGAATCTAAGAAATACTCACACCAGTAGTTCAAGTTGGATTGGCCGTGCATGCCGAATCCGGGTCGTACATCGTTGGTAGATTCGAGCGGGTAGATTTCCAGAGATAGCCTTAAAGGACAGGATCACTCGACAGTGCGGGCAGGACCGAGTGATTGACGTAGTCTTATTTCTGTCGGCAACTCAACACTTTGACCGCTGTGCGCATCACGGAGTATCT
Organism: Ruegeria sp. AF2; assembly: GCF_056542025.1. Taxonomy (NCBI): domain Bacteria; kingdom Pseudomonadati; phylum Pseudomonadota; class Alphaproteobacteria; order Rhodobacterales; family Roseobacteraceae; genus Ruegeria; species Ruegeria sp. AF2. The sequence continues at coordinate 455,803 of NZ_JBQFZC010000003.1, forward strand.
GGATCAGCATCCCTGCAGCGCGACGACCCATCTCGCGATGCGGGACATGGACCGTCGTAAGAGCGGGTTCGGCGAGCATTGCAATTTCGATATCGTCAAAACCGGTAATTGAGAGGTCCCTGGGCACCTCAAGCCCCATTTCCCGAGCCGCACGTAAGGCTCCGACCGCCAAAACGTCATTGACGCACATCACGGCAGTCGTTTCTGGTGCGGCTGTCATGACCTCGCGCAAAGCAACTTCACCAGTTTCAACGCCGTAAGCGGTCTCGACAAGAAACATTGTATTCGGGTCTTGACCGGCCTCTTGTTTGGCATCCCGAATGCCTTGAACGCGTTCCCTTGCCCGATCATTCGAAGCGGTTGGTGCAGAGATACACGCGATATGCCGATGCCCATATCCAATGACCTGCCGGGCAAGGGCAAACATCGCAGCCCGATTGTCAAAGCCGATGGCCGGCGGGGATTGGTCAGGATCAAATGACCAGGCGATCAAAGTTGGTACACGCTGCTTTTCCAGAAACGCATAGATTTCCGGTTCGCGATCGTATCCAATCAGCAGCAACCCATCTGCACCCCGCGCTACCAACGCACGCACCTGTTGTTCTTCCAGCTCTGAATCATAGGCGGACGAAGCAACCAGAAGCGTTTTACCATGCCGCACCAGTTCTTCCTGAAACGCCTGTAGTCCGCGTGCAAAAACAGCGTTCTCCATAGTCGGTATCACGGCAGCAATCGTATTTGTCTGCCTTGCTGCAAGGGCTTGGGCTCCGAAATTTGGCGCGTACCCAAGTTCTCGTACGGCTGCCAGAACTCGTTCCCTTGTGCTTTGCCCTACCCGCTCTGGCGAGTTCAGGCACCGCGAGACAGTTGCGGTGGACACGTTCGCATGTCGGGCAACATCTGCAAGGGTTGGGACTGTGTTTTCGTGACCGCTTTGAGGCATGGTTTTTCTTGTCATTCTGGATTGGCAACTAGCTCAAGACAAATTCTATCAAAAGCACGATTTGTCGGGAACCTACAGCACATATGCAATGTAAGCGCTTGCATAACAAAATGTAAGCGCTTACATTGCAGGCGACTCAGTGCGAGACATTGGATGGGTTGGGGAGGACGCATGCCATACTTGATAGCTGGAATATTGCTACTCGCGTTTGTAGCGAACGTAGTGATCGGAGCAGTCTCGAATGCGCCCTTGGTCAACAATATCTGGGAAATGTTGATCTTGTTTGCTGCGGCCATCGCCTTTTCGATCGGCATTCTGCGGAGCGAAGCAAAAGAAATTTCGGAGAAAAAACCAAAGGAATAAATCCGAAAAAAAGTCCAACGGGAGGAGAACACATGGACAAGACTAAACAGGAGCTGGCTTCGGCCGAGCGTCGGAATTTTTTGAAACTCGCGGGCACCGGCTCGTTCACGGCAGCCATGGTCGCCGGTGCGGCTGGGACATTGTGGTCCAGCGAAGCGGCAGCACAGACCGCCGCCGAGGAACGCGATCGCGAAAACGCGGCTGAATTCAAGATGACGCTGGCAACGGCTTATGTACTGGGCGCGTCTCGCAGCTATCCGATCATGCAGTTGGACCTGAAAGAAAACATCCAGAACATGACGAATGGCAAGGTCTATGTGAAACTGGCGCCCGGTGGTCAGCTTGGCGCTGGTGGTGCACTGGCGCAGGCGGTTCAGGGGGGGACCATTCAAGCCGCGCAACACTCGCTGTCGAATTTCGCGCCCTTTGCGAGCGTGGTTGATCTGATCAACCTTCCATATTTCTGTGGGTCCAACCAGCGGTTCACGAACCTGACTTCCTCCGAAGCTTGGAAGGCGGAAGTAGACCCCAAGATCGCGGCATCCGGCTTTAAAGCGCTGATGTATATCGTGATCGATCCGCGCGTCGTCGCTGTTCGCCAGGGAGGCAACGCAATTATTACCCCCGGCGATATGTCCGGTGTCAAATTCCGCGTACCCGGATCAAAAATGCTGCAGCAGTATTATGGCATGGTGGGTGCGAACCCGACGCCTGTTGCGTGGGGTGAAACTCCGTCAGCGATCCGGCAAGGCGTCGCAGACGCGCTTGATCCCTCGGTGGGCGCGTTGCATGTCTTTGGCTTTGGTGAGATCCTCAGCCATGTGACCTTCACTCAGGCGGTGCCGGACAGTCAGGTCTATTCGATCAACCTTGAATGGTTCGACAGCCTGCCGATGGACGTCAAGGAAGGTATCGAATTTGCGGGCGAAGTCACCCAGCAGCAGAACCTTTCCAAAGTGCCTTCGGCACGGGCCTACGCCATGTCTCAATTGATCGCGAACGGCGTCGAGTTCCACTCGCTCAGCGAAGATCAGTTGGGCGAATGGAAAGAGGCCGGTGGCTATCAGCGCAGCGAATGGGACAGCTTCAAGACCGAGCTGGCCGGATCGATGGATGCGTTCGCCAAGCTGGAAGAAGCCGCAGACACGCGTGCGAAATACTACGTGCACGACGCCTGATCGCGTCTTCGGGCCGGCGCGTCCAGCGTCGGCTCATCCGATGTTTGCCCATTAAAAACCCACTAGAACACGTCGCCGCCGCGTGACGGTAGTGAGGATGCTATGTCTCAGCTCTTTCGAGCGATTGATAAAAATGCCGAACGTTGGCTGCTTTTAGTCTTCTACGTCATGCTCGTCGGCACGATGTTTATCGAAGTGGTCCGGCGCGAGGTCTTTGCCTACTCGTCCATCTGGGGCGAAGAAATCGTCCGGTATGCGTTCATCTATCTCGCATGGATCGGTGCCGCCGCTGCAGTCAAGGAACGCGGGCATATCCGCATTGATGTTCTGATGCACTACGTCCCGCGCACGGTCAAAACGCTGCTGTACATCTTCGGCGACATCGTGATGTTCATCGTGGCACTCGTCGCAATCTATTGGTCGTGGGAGACAGTCCACGTGTCCTGGAAATTCGGGTCTGTCACACACGGCCTGCGGATCAGCCAGGTCTTTTTCCTGATGGCGGTGCCGTTTGGCTTCGCGCTGGTCATCTTTCGGCTGGTGCAGTCCTTCCTCCGCGATATTGCCGACCTTCGAACGGGCCGTCCCGTCTACGAAGGCGACAAGCTGTTTGATTAAGGGAGGGCCTGAGCCATGATGTGGCAACAACTCGGCGGTCAAACGCTTGAACTTGGGTGGGATTTCTACGCCTCTGTCATTCTCTTCGTCGCTCTTGTCGCGCTCGCCGTTCCGGTCTGGGCCGCGATCGGCGCAGCATCGATCACAATGCTGATCATGTCCGGCGCATTGCCGCTGAGCCTTGTCGGTGAAAAGCTGTTCTCGGGCATCGATGCCTTCGCGCTGACCGCCGTACCGCTGTTCATCCTGACCGGCGACGTGCTTGTCCGAACCGGGCTCAGTCGAAAGTTTCTGGACGTCGCCGAAGCCCTGACCTGCTGGGCCAAGGGTGGCTTCGGTTCGGCCACCGTCCTGGTCTGCGGCATGTTCGCAGCGATCTCCGGGTCGGACGCAGCAGGTGCGGCAGCGGTAGGGCGGATGACTATCGACCGGCTGGTCGAGAGCGGTTATCCCCGCCCCTACGCCTGTGCTTTGGTCGCAGCAGGAGCCTGCACCGGCATCCTCATCCCGCCCTCTATCGCCTATATCATCATCGGCCTCGTGCTGGGCATAGCGGTCTCGACCTTGTTCCTTGCTGCGCTGATCCCCGGCCTTTTGATCTTGACGGCCATCCTGATCACCAACGTCGTGATGAACCGGCTGAACCTTTGGGAAGGCGGTGGCATGATGACCGCAGCTGAATGGCGCGCGAACCTGTGGAAGACGGTCAAGTCCGGCTGGTACGCTTTCCTTGTCCCCGGCATCATTTTCTACGGCATCTTCTCGGGGAAACTGACCCCGACCGAGGCAGGTGCCGTGGCGGTCGTCGTGACCATCGTCATCGGGTTTATCCTGGGCACACTGAAATTGTCCGACTTCCCGGCCATGCTGGTCAGTTCGGCCAAGGTCAACGGTGTGATCCTTCCGATCATCGCCTTCTCGATCCCTCTGGCCGAAGCTCTGGCGATCATTGGAGTGCCGCAAGGATTTGTCGGAGCTTTGACCTCAGTCAGCAGTAACGAATTCGTACTGATCGCCATGATGGTCCTTATCCTAATCATTGCGGGCTGCGTTATGGAAACGACGCCCAACATCGTGATCCTGGCACCGATCCTCTACCCGTTGGCGCAAGAGATTGAGATGAACCAGATTCAGTTCTGCATCATGATGATCACCGCGCTGGGGGTCGGGTTTATTACTCCACCCTTGGGGCTGAACTTGTTCGTGGTGTCGGGGATTACGGGCGAGTCGATCCTCAAGATCGCCTACCGCGCCATCCCGTTTGTTTTCTTCATGCTGATCGTGACGTTGATGATCGCCTATATCCCGGCGTTCTCTACCTCGCTGTTGCCTGATGTCTATCGATAAGCCGCCGAAAGACGCGGTAAGAAAAGGACCTAATTCATGACCCGTGAATACCTGAAGAAAGCCACGCTGACCGCGCGCAGCGGAGCGTCAGATGTCAGTGAAATTGTGCAGGGAATCCTGACTGATATTGAAGCAGGCGGCGATGCCAAGGCGCTAGAGTACGCTGCCAAATTCGACAAATACGAAGGCAACGTCATTCTAAGCGATGCCGAAATCCAGGCCGCGATGGATGCCGTGCCAGAAAAGCTGAAGCGCGACATCGAGTTCAGCCACAACAACGTCAAACGCTTTGCCGAGGCACAGAAAGCGTCCATGACCGATATCGCAGTCGAGGTCGTCCCTGGTCTGACTGCAGGTCAGAAGATGATCCCCGTGGATGCGGCAGGCTGTTATGTACCGGGCGGGCGATACAGCCATATAGCCAGCGCCATCATGACGGTCACCACGGCAAAAGTAGCGGGATGTAAGCACATTGTCGCGTGCTCACCGCCGCGCCCCGATGTCGGTATCGCGCCTGCGATCGTCTACGCCGCGCATATCTGTGGCGCCGACAAGATCATGGCCATGGGCGGCGTGCAGGGGGTTGCGGCGATGACCTTCGGGTTGTTCGGGCTTCCCAAGGCTAACATCCTTGTGGGCCCCGGCAATCAGTTTGTGGCCGAAGCAAAGCGTATCCTGTTCGGGCGTGTCGGCATCGACATGATCGCGGGCCCGACGGACAGTCTGGTCCTTGCGGATGTCACTGCTGATCCGATGGTTGTTGCAACTGACCTCGTTGGGCAGGCCGAGCACGGATACAACTCACCGGTTTGGCTGGTGACAGACAATCGCGACCTCGCCGAAGAGGTTATGCGCTTGGTGCCAGTGCTGATCGAGGACCTGCCCGAAGTGAACCGCGAAAACGCTACGGCTGCGTGGCGCGATTATGCCGAGGTCATCCTGTGCGCGGATCGCGAAGAAATGGCGGCGACATCGGATCAATACGCCCCGGAACACCTGACAGTCATGGCCGATGATCTTGATTGGTGGCTGGATCGGCTGACGTGCTATGGGTCGCTTTTCTTGGGCGAAGAGACCACGGTTGCCTTTGGCGACAAAGCCTCGGGCACCAATCACGTGCTGCCCACGAGCCGGGCGGCCACTTACACCGGTGGCCTCAGCGTCCATAAATACATGAAGATCGTGACCTGGCAGCGCTCGACCGCTGATGCGATGAAGCCGATTGCGCAGGCGACGGCCCGTATCTCACGCCTTGAAGGTATGGAGGGGCACGCGCGTACTGCGGATATTCGACTGGCCAAGTTCTTCCCCGATGAAAACTTTGACCTGACAGCCGAAGACTGACCCAACCCGTGACCTATCATCCTGATCTCACTGGACATACCGCTCTTGTGACCGGGGCCAGCTCCGGCCTTGGTCGCAGAGCGGCAGAGGTACTGTCGCATGCCGGCGCTAAGGTCGTGGGCGTGGCGCGACGTGCAGAAGCGTTGGCCGAGCTGGATCAGGTTCATGCGCTGCCATGGGATCTTTCGGATCGCGATCGGTTGGCAGAGCTGGCCGTTGCCGCGTCGCAGCCGTTTGGGGCACCGGATATTCTGGTGCATGCCGCCGGAATCAACACGCGCGAGGCTGCGGATGATGTATCGCCTGAGGGGTGGGACATCACACTGGGATTGAACCTTGCCGTTCCCTTCTTTCTGTCGCAGCACCTAGTGCCCGATATGAAGGCCAAAGGCTGGGGACGGATCGTAAATTTCGCATCGCTCCAGTCCAGCCGGGCTTTTCCAGGTGGGCTTAGCTATGGGGCGTCAAAGGGCGGCGTGGCACAGCTGACCCGAGCAATGGCCGAGGCCTGGTCATCAAGCGGAATATGCGTAAACGCGATTGGCCCCGGGTTCTTTCGAACCGAGCTGACGGCTGCAGTGTTCAATGATCCTGAACGCGCGAACCGTAATGCTGCGCAGACCTGTATCGGTCGCAACGGTGAGCCCAAAGACCTCGACGGCCCGTTGTTGTTCTTTTGCTCTGATGCCTGTGCCTACGTGACCGGGCAAGTTTTGATGGTTGATGGGGGGTTTACAGCGAAATGAAAGCTTTGGTTTACACCGATGTCGAAACACTGGAATACCGCAAATTCGCTAACCCGGAGCCAGGCCCCGATGAGGTTCTCGTCCGTATCGATAGCGTCGGCATTTGCGGGTCTGACATGCACGCCTATCTGGGCCATGATGACCGCCGCCCGGCACCGCTGATCCTCGGCCATGAAGGGGCCGGAGTGACTGCTGATGGTCGCCGCGTAACCATCAATCCGCTGGTAAACGACCCCAACAGCGCGGCCAGCCGGTCCGGACGTGAGAACCTTTGCCCCTCGCGACAGATCATCTCAATGCCGCCGCGCGAAGGCGCTTTTGCGGAGTACGTCGCTATCCCAGAGCGCAATTTGATTGAAGTGCCCTCGCATATCACGCTGGAGCAGGCCGCACTCGCCGAACCGATTGCGGTCAGCTGGCATGCGGTGCGGCTGGGGCTTGCGGCCCTGCACCCGGCAGACGAACGGCGTGCCCATGTGATTGGCGGCGGGGCAATCGGGCTAGCGGCAGCTCTTGCGCTCACTGCGATGGGGGTCGAGCAGGTGACCTTATCCGAACCCAACGCAGCCCGTGCGACCTATCTTCGCGACATCTGTGGAATCGCCGTTGTGGACACACCGGAACAGGACATTCCATTGGTGATCGACGCAGTGGGGTTTGCGTCTACCCGTGCGGTTGCCTCGGCGCTCGTCAGCCCGGGCGGGGTGATTTTGCACATCGGCCTAGGCAGTTCCGAAGGTGGATTGGATATCCGACGCATCACGCTGCAGGAAATCACGCTAATCGGCACCTACACCTATACCGCACAGGACTTCCGCGACACATGCAATGCCATGTTCAAGGGCCGCCTCGGGACGCTTGACTGGGTTGAAACCCGCGACCTGTCCGACGGGGCCGCGGCCTTTACAGACATTCGCGCTGGCAAGACGCTTGCGCCGAAAACCATCCTTAAACCATAGCAAAAACCGGAGACCTTCATGTCAAATCCAGCCCCAAATGAAATACCGCACCTTTTGGTGCATGAAGAGGAAGACAATGTCGGTGTCGTGGTCGTCGAAGGCCTGACTGCAGGCACCGACATGCTGTGCTGTATTACACATGACAACTCGACCTTTCGCCTGACCGCAGGTGCGGATGTTCCGATTGGCCACAAGATTGCGCTCACGGACCTCAAGAACGGCGATACGGCGATCAAGTATGGTGAGGATATCGGCAAGATCATCGCTGACATCCCACGCGGCGGGCATGTCCACACGCAAAACTGCAAGACCAAGCGCTGGTAAGGGGTTAATACCATGAGCAAATATTCGAACATGACTGTCATGGGCTACCGGCGCGAAAACGGCCGGGTTGGTGTGCGCAACCACGTGCTGATCCTGCCCGTCGATGACATTTCCAACGCCGCCTGCGAGGCAGTCGCCAACAACGTCAAGGGCACGCTGGCAATCCCACACGCTTATGGCCGCCTTCAGTTCGGCGAGGACCTCGAGCTGCATTTCCGCACCATGATTGGCACAGGGGCCAACCCGAATGTCCACTCGGTGGTGGTGATCGGCATCGAGCCGGGTTGGACCAAACGCATTGCCGACGGCATCCGCGAGACCGGCAAGGACGTGGCAGAGTTCTCGATCGAACAGAACGGTGACTTCGAGACCATCCGGCGCGCTTCATGGGCCGCCAAGGATTTTGTCCACAAGGCCACCGAGGTCCAGCGCGAGGAATGCTCGATCAACGAGCTTTGGATTTCGACCAAATGCGGTGAAAGCGACACGACAACGGGTCTGGGGTCCTGCCCAACCGTTGGCAACATGTATGACAAGTTGCTGCCCGAAGGGATCACCGGGTTCTTTGGTGAAACCTCGGAAATCACCGGGGCGGAACATATCTGCCAGAAACGCGCCATCAATGAAGAAGTGGGCGAACGCTGGTACAAGATGTGGAAAGCCTATCAGGACGATGTAATCTTTGCCCATCAGACCGATGACCTCAGCGACAGTCAGCCAACCAAGGGCAACATCGAAGGTGGCCTGACCACCATTGAGGAAAAGGCGCTTGGCAACCTCGAAAAGATCGGCCGGACTTCGCAGTATATCGACATTCTGGAACCTGCCGAGCAACCTAACTCGGGCAAAGGCCTCTACTTCATGGACAGTTCATCAGCTGCGGCGGAATGTGTGACGCTGATGGCGGCGGGCGGTGCTGTGATCCATACCTTCCCGACAGGCCAGGGCAACGTGGTGGGCAACCCGATCGTTCCGGTCATCAAGATCACCGCGAACCCGCGTACAGTGCGCACCATGGGCGAGCATGTGGATGTTGATGTTTCAGGCATCTTGCGGCGCGAACAAACCATCGATCAGGCTGGTGATGCTCTGATCGATATGATCCGCAGGACAGCAAACGGCCGTAACACCGCGGCAGAGGCGCTGGGACATCGGGAATTCTCGATGACAAAACTGTATCGCAGCGCATAGTAACCTCAAGGCGGCCATTGCATATGCGGTGGCCGTCTTTCTCTTGAACCGAGGTCCAGAATGGGCGCGGCTCGAGGTGTTTGGCCACTAAGGCAGGGCGGGGTCCTGGGCAACAGATCAGAACCTTTAATTCTGAAAGTACTTATCAAGTTATGATGCACCAAGCCCTGCTCGTTGACATCGCCGAAACTCACTGGGAGTGCTTTACATGTATAAATCCATATTGATCCCCGTTGCCATTGATCATGAAGAGTTGGTTGCCGAGAAAATCACCACTGCCCGCAAGCTTTTGGCAGCTGACGGAAAGATCACACTACTTACAGTTCTGGAACAGATCCCGGGTTTTACGGCGGAATTCGTGACAGTGAAATCCGAGAACCATCTGACCAATAAAATCATGGGAACCCTAAAGTCGATCGCCGGAGAAGCGACCGATATAAACTGCCAGGTAGAAACGGGAAAGCCAGGGCTGCGCATTACCGAGTTCGCACGTGAAATCGGCGCTGATTTGATTGTTGTCGGAGCGCATCACCCATCGGCAATGGACTATTTTCTCGGATCAACGGCAGCGCGTGTTTCTCGTCGGGCATCGTGTTCCGTCTTGATTCAGCGACCGCAATCTTGAAAATTCTCTAAGCGTCGACCCGAACGCTACGGCTGCGTTGCGAGAAGCAGGTGGCCACGGCACCACTCCATGGGTTCGCACCCCTGTTGGATGTTTTCAACTGTGTGCGATCGACGCCAGCGAGAATTGCCCAGGTGCACTATGGGAGCCGACGATTGCCTTCGAGATATGCGGACATTTACCCCTCGGAACCTTTACTAAACAGCGATGCGATCGAGCGGCCTTCGGCTGCAGGGTTGATGTCCGTTCGGTATTTCCGGGCTGAGCCGGATCAGATGCCCGAGGATGTTTTCAAAGAGCATCACGTGCTTCTCAATCTCCAGACCATTCCGCACAGAGTTCAGAACTGGAGGGATGGTGAGTTGCGGGATTTCATGTTTCACAAGGATGAAATCATCGTCACTCCGGCTGGTATGCGATCGGGTTGGCGGTGGTACGCGACGTCTGATGTCATCGTTATCACGCTGGACCCGGCTAAGGTTGAACGCTTTGCTCAGTCCGAGCTGGGCATGCTGCTTGACCCGCAGCAATTTCGGGATTTGCCGCAGTTCTCGGACCCTGATCTGTGCACGGCTGGCGTTATACTGCGCGACGCATTGGAATCGACCGACATGTCTTCGGTCGTGATGTTCGAAGCCATGAGCCGCGTATTCCTAGTGAAACTGCTCCAGAAATATGGAAAACGCCGGATCGAAGATGTTCAGTTGTCATCCCGCTTCACATCCCGGCATTACCAGCGCGTTTTGACCTTTGTACAGAACCGGCTGGATCAGACCATAACCGTTGAGCAACTCGCGACCGAGGCGGGAATGAGCCCTTCGCACTTCGCACGCATGTTCAAAGAGACGTTGGGCACGACCCCGATGCAATATGTCATGGCCTACCGAATTGAACAGGCGATGAAGATGATGCAGGACCAGCAGCGTCCTCTGGGTGATATCGCTTTGGAATGTGGCTTTTCCGATCAGGCTCATTTCACGCGCAGCTTTAAACAGGTGGTGGGACAAACCCCCAAGGCTTATCGCGCGGCCAACATGGCTTGATGCAGGATCATTCAAAAACACAGCAGTCCGGTGCAATCAAGTGAACCTCCGGCAACGTATCTCTCTCGTCATCGGGCTTGCGCCCATCCAGACAGACTTTGGGAGATATCGCGATGAAAACCCTCGCTCTGAATACCGCTGCGGCTTTAATGGCCTCGACAGCTGCCGTCGCACAGGTCGAAACCCGCATTGTCACCTTTGAGAATGAAGGTGCCACCCTATCCGGCACACTGTACCTACCCGAAGAACGCGGCGATGCACCATTGCCAACGGTCGTGGTCACAGGGGCCTGGACCTCGGTACAAGAACAGATGCCGGCGAACTATGCCCGGGAAATGGCCGAACGCGGATTTGCCGCCTTCACCTTCGATTTCCGAGGCTGGGGTAAATCCGGCGATCTGCCGAACCAAGCGCGCTTTGTCGAAAGCCCCGAAGCCAAGACCTCGGACATCAAGGCAGCGATCGAATTCATAGCGACCCTGCCAGAAGTGGACGCCGAGCACATCAATGGGCTGGGTATCTGCGCCTCAGCGGGTTATATGGTCGATGCCGTCTCGGGCAACCCGCTGGTTCAGCGACTTGGTTTGGTTGCTCCCTGGCTGCAGAACGCCGAAATTGTTGAGGCCGTCTACGGCGGCGCAGAAGGTGTTGCCGGCTTGCTTCAAGTCTCTCGGGCTGCCGAAGCCGCCGGGGGCCAGATCATTCCTGCCGCGGGTCCAGAAGGTGCCGAAGGCGTGCTGATGCCGATCGGTGGTTACTACTATGAGGCTGACCGTGGGGCGATCCCGGAATATGATGACAAATGGAACAATGCAGGCTGGGAAGGCTGGCTGACCTACCATCCCGCCGACAACCCACAGCGTCTGGACAAACCGCTGACCATTGTTCACTCTGAAAGCGCAGCGATCCCGCAGGGCGTGCAGACCTTCCTTGCCGGATTTGCCGGTGACGCGACTGCGCAGTGGCTCGAGGATGTCACGCAGTTCGATTTCTACGACAACCCCGAGGACGTGACACGGGCGGCCGACGCCGTTGCCGACCACTTCCGCGCCGGATTGGATAATTGATCCTGCTGATCAGGCGTCGGACCTCGCTATCCGACGCCTCATTCCCTTGGAGACCCCAATGACCCGAAAACTTCAACTAGCACTCGCGGTCGCGACCGTTATGGGAGGCAACGCAATGGCCGATACCCCCGAAGACAATATGAAAGTGGTTCAGAACTTTTTTGCGGCTTACGGCTCGAACGACCTTGATGGAATCGCCGCTGTCATGGACGAGGACGTACAATGGCACATTCCCGGCCGCCATCCGCTGAGCGGCACCAAAAACGGTCGGGATGAAGTTTTGGCCTTCTTCGCCCAGTTGGGCGCAGCTGGGTTTCAGGCTGACCCGATCTACTTTGGCGCGGATGAAACCCATGTTGTAGATATTCACCGAGGCTGGTCCAACGCCGAAGGTAAGCCGAATGTCGATACCATCTGGGCTCTGGTCTACCGGATCGAGAACGGCAAGATCGTCGAGGCCACCAATCTCAGTGCCGATCAGGATGCGGCGAATACGTTTTTTTGGTCGCAATACAACTTAGCGCCCGTGCCTGAACGCTTGGCTAATGAATGAAGCAGGCGCAGCAACGCACGTTGCTTTGTACAACTCTGACAAAGGACTCGGATATGAAACGATCCCTCATCGCCATGCTCACCGCCATAACAATGATTGGAGGCCCTGCAATGGCCGATCAAACCGACATCACCCGCACCCTAACGGATATCGCTGCAGGCGCAGACCGGCATGATTGGACCCGTGTAAGGGATGCCTTCGCCGATCACGTCACCATTGACTACACCAGCCTTTGGGGTGGAGACCCGGCAACCCAACCCGCTGACGAACTTGTTGCGGGCTGGGCCGCCTTCCTGCCCGGGTTCGACAGCACGCATCACATGGTGACCAACCACGCAATCACCTCAGTTTCAGAAACCGCCGCGACGGCGCAGGCTGATTTCACCGCTACCCACCGGCTTGACGATGGCCTATGGGTATTGGGCGGCCGCTATGACTATGCGTTGGAAAAAACAGGTGAACGCTGGGTTGTGACAACGATGACGATGACCGCTCTTTGGGAAACCGGCGACCGTGGTCTCGTCGCCCTCGCTGGTGAACGCGGGGCCGGGGCCAACTGACATCAGTTAACGCCGCATCGTTGCGCGCCGGCTGCCTTGCCAGAGCGATGTTGGCAATCTCACTATTAGGCTTTGCTTTCGGTTAACTGACGAAAATTCAAAGGAAACCTCATGACCGAACAACGTATCGCACTTGTGACCGGAGCCAATCGAGGCATCGGTAAAGAAGTCGCCCTACAACTGGCCCGCGATCATGGATTATTTGTTTTGGTAGCATCGCGCGACCCGCAAAAGGGACAAGCCACGGCCGAAGAGATTGGGCATGGAGCTAGGGCCTTGCAACTGGACGTGTCCGATCAGAGCTCGGTCAACGCTGCCTTTGATAAGATCAACTCCGAATACGGATATCTCGACATACTGGTAAACAATGCAGGCGTTGACTACGACACGGATCAGCACGCGCTCAGCGCCGACCTGGTGCGCGTGCGTCGTGCTTTCGAGACCAACTTCTTCGGAGCCTGGGCAACAACCATTTCGGCCGTTCCCTTACTTCAAAATGGTCATGATGCCCGGATTGTAAACGTGTCTTCCGGCTCAGGAGCGCTGACAGGCATGTCATCCAGCACTCCTGGATATGGCATCTCGAAAACAGCGCTCAATGCGCTGACCATCAAGACTGCGGCTGATTTGAAACCCGAAGGCATCCTTGTCAACGCAGTGTGCCCCGGCTGGGTCGCCACTGACATGGGCGGGGGTGGTCGCCCGGTGTCCGAAGGGGCCAAGGGCGTCGTGTGGGCTGCAACACTGCCCGTGAACGGTCCAACAGGTGGTTTCTTTCGGGATGGGGTGCAAATTGATTGGTAGGATTTATCTCGGCGCCATGAAATCGATCAGTTTCCTGACACGCTCGGGCAACAGGCGACGGCTGGGATAAACCGCATACATGTCTCGAGTCAGCGGGACAGTATTCTCAACTTCCAGTCGTCGCAGATCGCCCTCCACCATATCCTTCGGCAACATCGCTATCCCCAGATTACGACGAGCGGCCTGTGCTATGACATCAAGGTCGCCAATATTATGGGCTATGTGGGCTGGATTCACCGTCTCTCCCGTTTCCAGTACCCAAGGTTGACCCGCCATCAGCGCAGGAAGAGTCTGGAACTTCGGTCGCGTTAAAGGACCCGAAAGCCCGTGCTCTCGAATGAAGCCCTGCCCTGCGCAAAAACAATATGGAACTGACCATAACCGCTTGGCAACAAGACCGGAGTCCGCAAGCGGACCGACCCGAAAGGCGAGGTCGATATTGTCCGCGAAAAAATCCAGCATGATGTTAGTCGTCGTCAGTTCAAGCTGGACCTGAGGATTTTGTTCCGCGAAATCCACCAGCTTTGGCCCTATCGTTGTACGAGCTGCCAAGGGTGGGGCCGTAATGCGGATCGTGTGGTGCCGCGTGTCATCGGTAAAACCCGCAACACGCTGAAGCGCTTCAATCGGATCCTGGCAACGATCCAGAAGACGGCGCCCCTCTTCGGTCAGGCACACCTGCCTTGTCGTGCGCTCGAATAGCTTAGCGCCCAGATGATCCTCTAACATGGCAATCCTGCGACTAATCCTGCTAAGCGGAATACCCAGCCGATCTGCAGCTTTGGTAAAGCTGAGGTGGTGGGCGACAACAGTAAACAGGCCAAGGTCGTTGTAGATCATAATTCTATTTATGAGATAATACCTTCCAAATTCAACTATTATCACGAAATGGCGTCATCGCTATCTTCTGCGAAACAAAAGGAGATGCATGATGCCGTACGCAATAGAAATCACCCAAACTGGCGGGCCCGAAGTTCTGCGAAGCGTTGACCAAGCTGTCGCACAGCCCGGTGCAAGAGAAATCCTGATCCGTAATCATGCCGGGGCGGTGAATTTTATCGATACGATTATTCGCCGTGGCGAAATGCCAGAGGGCATGATGCCAGACCTGCCCCATGTACCCGGCGTTGAAGGTGCCGGAATCGTCGAAGCGACGGGCAAAGATGCCGTTGGTTTCGCCGTGGGTGATCGCGTCGCATGGATGGGCCCGATTGGTGCGGGCGGCTACGGTACGCATTCCGTAATAAGTGCACCTTATGTAACCAAAATTGCCGATACCATCGCCTTTGAAACCGCAGCAGCAATCCCTGTCAACGCAATGACGGCCTATCACATGCTGGTCAATCTGGGCGGTGCGGCAGCCGGAAGATCCGTACTGGTGCATGCGGCTGCAGGCGGTGTGGGCACGATGGCCCTCCACATCGCCAAGCATCTGGGCATGACTGTGATCGCTTCGGTCAGCACTGAAAAGGTCGGATACGCCCAGGCGCAAGGAGCAGATTTTGTCATCGACTATCGTACTCAGGACGTGGCCACGCTGGTGTCAAAGATCACAAGTGGGCGCGGTGTTGATCTGACGTTGAATCCGGTTTCCGGTGACTCCTTGAAATCAGACCTTGATGCGCTGGCTCCCCTTGGAACGGCTGTGCTCTTCGGATTCCTTGCCGGGCCGCCAGCTGGCGATTTTGCCGAGGATCTGGCGAAACACTTCCAGAAATCTGTCTCAGTGCGGGTCAGCGATATTTACACGTATTTTTCCAACCGACCAACTGCATTCGGCGCGGACATGACCAAGGCATTCAAGCTGTTGGAAACTGGCATTCTGCGTCCTCAGATCACCACATACCCAATCGCCAAGGCCACGGAAGCGCATCGCCGCCTAGAGGCGGGCGAAACCACCGGCAAGTTGGTGCTCAGCATCGATTGACTCATTTAACAAACACGACAAGCAAGGAACCAAAGCAATGAACTCGGTTTTCGAAACGGCCCTCATCGGCAAACACGTTGTTATCATTGGCGGCAGCAGCGGCATGGGTAAGGCCACCGCAAAGCTGGCGGTGGCGCTCGGTGCGAAAGTTACCATCGCCAGCCGGAGTCCCGCCAAGCTGGAAGCAGCAGCGGCAGACATCGAAGGCGAAGTTCAGATCGCACCGGTCGATACCACCAACGAAACTGGCATGAAGTCCTGGGCCAACGGCCTTGAAAAAGTAGATCATCTGGTCATCTCTGCCTCAAGCGCAGCGCGTGGGGCCTTCGCCGAATTGCCAACCACTGACCTGCGCGCGATGTTCGAGGCTAAATTTATCGGGCCCTATGTGGCGGCGCGTGAAGTCTTGCCTGTCTTGACTGAAGGCGGCTCCATCACCTTCTTTTCTGGCGTCCTCAGCCGCCGACCCTCTGCCGGTGCAACGGGTCTTGGGGCCGTGAACGCGGCGGTCGAAGCCCTGTCCAAGGGGTTGGCATTGGAGCTATCAAACCGTGCGCGTGTGAACTGCATCAGCCCTGGAATGGTTGCAACCGAGGCTTACGCGGCAATGTCGAATGAGGCTCGCGAGGCCATGTTCGCTCAGGTTGGTAGCAGCCTGCCCGTCGGACGTATTGGTGAGGCCGAGGACATCGCCCAAGCTGTGATAATGGCAATGACAAATGGCTATCTCACAGGCGCTGTGCTGGATGTGGATGGTGGTCACCTGGTACGTGGCTGAATGGCCAATGCGGATTGGCCTGATCCAATCAGGGCTCTTCCGCGTGATATAGGCCTAGCTGATGGCGACGCTTGTGAAAGGTCGCCACTCTTTCGACGATCTCGTCGCTGGCCACTGCAATGACGAAGGACAAAAGCGTTTCGAGCAATGCTATAGTACTTACTGATGACGGGAAGAATTGCGGCGTATCCGCCGAGATGACGAACCCGTGTTGTGCATTGCGCAGAACAGGGCTGGCTGGGCTATCAGAAAGACCGACCACCGTCATGCCCTGCTCTCGGGCAACTTGCACCGCCTCGACCACTTCATTCCGATAAGGTTTGCAGGTCATCGCAATTAGTACATCGCGTTTGTCCGCCCATGCCAGATCGTCAATCGGATTTGATCCGGCGCGCGGGATAGCATGAAACTGCACCATGCCCGTCGAGGCCAGATAAACAAAGTTTCGCGCATTCGAATTGTTCACGCCAACGCCCAGTACGAACACGTTACGCGAATTCCAGATATCTTCAGCGGCGGCTTTCAGCTGTTCGGACGAGATATTGGCAAACGTCTCCTCGACGTTGCGCAGAGCGTCCTGAACCATATCCGCATAAAGCCCGCCCATATTGCCGGACTTACGAATATCCTGCAGCCAACGCGCGCGCTCCGGGAAATCGGCCTGCCCGCGCCGGATCGCCTCGCGGAAGGGAACCCGGAAATCTTCGTAGCCTTCGAACCCCACCTGCCGCGCCATTCGGACAATGGTATTGGGTTTCACATTGGCGGCTTCAGCAATTTCGCGTACAGTCGATACGCCCACGTCGCGCGGGTTCTCAAGCACATAGGTCGCAGCCTTGCGTGCCTCGGGTGTCAACTGAGACAGTTCTTCCGCCAGCCGTTCCAAAACTAAATTTGATACATCTGTCCCATTCATGATTGACGATGGTATTTTTGTTTGCATACGGTGTCGAGACCAAATCGACTCAGGGGGCCGGACCGATGTATTTCAGCTCACTCCCGCGTTTGATTGAGGTCACCGTAAATGCATCGACGGAGTTTGCCGCATGGCCCAATCCGAGACAATGAAGGCGATGGTCACCATGGGGCACGGTGATCTGGATCAGATGGTCTGGCACGAAAACTGGCCCTGCCCCACTCCCGAACCGGGCGAAGTTCTGATCAAGGTTGGTGCCTGTGGCCTGAACAATACCGACGTAAACACTAGGTCCGGCTGGTATTCTAAAACAGTCAGCGATGCGACCACCGGTGGCGCGTTTGAAGAGGTCGGCACTGATGACCCAACCTGGGGCGGAGCGCCACTGGCCTTTCCGCGCATTCAAGGGGCGGATGTCTGTGGACAGATCGTTGGAGTTGGAGACGGCGTGGATCCAAACCGCTTGGGCGAGCGTGTGATAACCGATTGCTGGTTGCGCGATCCGACCGATCCGGTGAACAAGGACAAAACCGGCTACTTCGGATCAGAGCGAGATGGCGGCTTTGCCGAATACACAACGATCCCGGCCGTCAATGCGATAGCCATCCAATCAACACTTTCGGATGCTGAGCTGGCAACCTTCTCCTGTTCCTACTCAACCGCCGAAGGCATGCTGACCCGCGCCAAGGTCACCGCGGCTGACACTGTTCTTGTTCCGGGCGCATCTGGCGGCGTCGGTGGCGCTCTGGTTCAACTGGCCAAGCGCCGAAATGCGCGGGTCATCGCGATGGCGTCGGAGGCTAAGCACGACGACGTGGCCCTGTTGGGTCCAGATGTCATCCTGTCCCGCGCCCCCGATGATTTGCGCAAATCGTTGGGAGACGAAAAGATCACGGTCGTTGCCGACGTGGTGGGCGGGTCATACTGGCCGCAGCTTATCAGCATTCTTGAACGCGGCGGACGCTATACCTGCTCGGGCGCCATCGCGGGACCTATGGTCGAGTTCGATTTGCGGACGTTCTACTTGCGCGATCTGACCTTTACAGGCTCGACTGTCATCGACCCCGAAGTAATGCAAAATCTTGTACGTTATATCGAAGCGGGCGAAGTAAAACCGGCCCTGGCCGCAACCTACCCTCTGAGCCAATTGCATGAGGCACAAACCGCCTTCATCGCGAAGAAACACACCGGAAACATCGTGGTGATCCCATGACGTTGGATGATGTTTTAATGGCCGCCAGGCGATTGCATCAGAACCACCCGGATTTGGCGGGTTTTGGGGGTTGGCCAACAGATTTATCCAGAACGGACTTACAGCCCGCACAGATTCCGGCAACCCGGCTTGTCAGCAAATTTGGTCTGAACGGTACGCCCGAAACACAGGCATTGGTTACGGCTATTGCAGCAACTGCTGAGCAAGCGCACTGGAAACTGACCTATTCCGAATCCGAAGTCGGTGCGGATTTCTTGTCTCGATACGGGTATTACGAACTGTTCGGACCCAGCGGGCATTTCCATTCGACCCAACTACGCGGTTATGTCGCCTATTGGGGCGCAGGTCTGCAGTATGACTGGCACAGCCATCAGGCTGAAGAGCTATACCTGACGCTCGCTGGAAAAGCCTGTTTTAAGGTTGAAGGGAATGCACAGCTTGTCGGGCCGGGCCAGACCCGCCAGCATGAAAGTTGGCAAAGCCACGCCATGACGACAAGCGATCATTCAATCCTGACCTTTGTCTTATGGCGGGGCGATGGAATGGATGAACTGCCTCGGATGGATGCCGCATGACATACTGCGTCGAGGTGAAACCAAAATGAAAATTACCGGGATTTCTGTCTTTCAAATCGACCTGCCATTGGAGCATCCATACTGGCTGTCAGGCGGGCGATTGAAGTTTGAGAAGCTGGATGCGACGCTGGTCAAGATTGAAACCGACAAAGGGCTTGTTGGTTGGGGCGAAGGCACGCCCTGGGGGCATACCTATGTACCCGCCCACGGCCCCGGCATACGGGCCGGGATCGAGACGATGGCACCGTTTGTTCTTGGCCTCGACCCGCGGCGAGTTCTGGATGTTGAACGCGCGATGGATCAGGCCCTACCCGGACATCTCTACGCCAAAAGCCCGATTGACACGGCGTGCTGGGACATAGCCGGTCAGGTTGCTGGTCTTCCGATTGCTGATCTGATGGGGGGAGGGTCGCGTACGCCGCGCCCAATCGCATCCTCCGTAGGAGCCAAGACAATCGAAGAAACCCGCGCCGTCATCGAACGATACCGGCAGCGCGGCTATATCGCCCATTCCGTCAAAATCGGCGGCGATGTGGCCCGTGATATCGCCCGAATCCGTGACATGGAAAGCCTGCGCAATCCCGAAGACATCATCCTCTATGACGTCAATCGCGGCTGGTCGCGGCAGCAGGCATTACGCGTGATGAGTGCGGTCGAAGACCTCAATGTCATGATCGAACAGCCTTGCGAAACACTGGATGACATTGCCGCGATCTCAGGCAAACATGCTTCGCCTGTTTCCGTTGATGAAAGCCTTGTGACCCTTCAGGACGCGACGCGCATAGCCCGCGATGGCATTGCCGAAATATTTGGCATCAAGCTCAACCGGGTCGGCGGGCTGACCAAAGCGGTCCGAATGCGCGAAGTCGCGCTGGCGCATGGGATCGACATGTTTGTAATGGCAACCGGTGGTTCTGTGCTGGCGGATACCGAAGCGCTGCATCTGGCAGCGACAATTCCGGATGTGAATTGCCATGCTGTCTGGGCCTGTCAGGACATGATCACCGTCGATATCGCCGGTGGGCGTGGGCCGAGAAACGTGGATGGCCACCTGCATCTACCCGAAACACCCGGCCTTGGCGTTCACCCAGATGAAGATGCGTTGGGTGATCCTGTGGCGATCTACCGGTAACGATACGCGCCTCTTGTGCAAGTTCGATGACGGTCATCTGCCGAGGTTGACCTTGCCGCTTCGCCATGGGAACGATGCGCGATGGCTTAGTCGAACAGGATAGCGCGATGAAGATCGAACCCTTTGGCGTCGAAATTTGGATGGATGAATGGGAAACCCGCTGCGCCTATAACCTTGCAGAGACTTGCGTCGAGAGCCTGAGTATCGCCGAGCTTTTGAAGCTTTCCGGCAAAAACTCGGATGATCTGTCTGAATTGCTTGGGATGAAGATGACCTATGGCGCGATCCGGGGCTCGGACCGGCTGCGCGATGCGATTTGTAATCTATATGACCAGCAAAAGCGTGAGAATGTCATCGTCACCCATGGCACGATCGGTGCCAACATGCTGGTCCACAAAACGCAGGTCGAGCGCGGCGACAAGGTGGTGGCCGTCGTGCCCACCTATCAGCAACACTATTCCATCCCTGCCAGCATCGGCGCGGAGGTGACGCAGATCCATTTACGGGCCGAGAACGCTTATTTGCCCGATCTTGAGGAGCTGCGCGCCGCCGTAACTCCGAGCACCAAACTGATTGCCATCAACAACCCCAACAACCCAACCGGTGCGGTGATGGATCGCGCGTTCCTGCTTGAGATCGTCGAAATCGCACGCTCCGCTGAAGCATGGTTGCTGTGTGATGAAGTCTATCGCGGTACCGGGCAAGAAGGTTCGGGCATGACGGATGCGGTTGCAGATCTTTATGAGAAAGGCATTTCAACCGCGGGCATGTCCAAGGCGTTTTCGCTGGCAGGGCTGCGACTGGGTTGGATTGCGGCCAACCCAGAACTGATCGAAGCGGTTTCGATCCATCGGGACTATGACACGATCTCGGTCGGCATGATCGACGACCATTTCGCGGCGCTTGCGCTGGAAAACCACGACAAGGTTCTGGCGCGCAGCCAGGCCATTACGCGCGGCAACCTCGCCATGCTGGAAGAATGGGTCGAAAGCGAGCCCAAAATCAGCTGGGTCAAACCCAAAGCAGGAACAACTGCGCTTTTGCATTACGATGTCGACATGCCCTCGCGCGAGTTCTGTGTGAAACTGCTGCGGGAAACCGGCGTGATGTTCACGCCGGGCTCTGCCTTGGGTCTCGAAGGCTGTGTTCGGATCGGTTACGCCAATACTCCGTCGATCATTCGCGAAGGGCTGGAAAAAGTTTCCACCTTCCTTGCGAAGCTCGACTAGCGCCTCATCGACTGGCCGTTGTGGAACAGATGCACCTTTTCGGGTGCCGCCGTGACCGAGACGGTTTTTCCTCGCAGATTGCGCTGAACACCAGGTAGTTTTGCAATCACGGCCTCCCGTCCATCCGGGACTGCAAAGTAAAGCAGCGTGACCTCACCCAAAGCTTCGGTGAAATCCACCAAGCCGGAATAAATTGGTGTTCCATCAGTGATATTTAAGTCCTCAGGCCGGACACCGATATTGACCTTTTTGCCTTCGTCAGCGGCATCCGTCGGGATTGATGAGATTGCCACGCCGCCATCATCCAGCGTGACGGTTGTTGTCTCTCCTGTCGCGGTAATGGTCCCGGGCAGCAGGTTCATTGCTGGTGAGCCGATGAACTGCGCGACAAACTCGTTATCTGGCGTCTCATAGAGTTCCAGCGGCGTGCCAACCTGCGCAACTCCCTTATTGGCCAAAACCACAATGCGGCTGGCGAGTGTCATCGCCTCGACCTGATCGTGGGTGACGTAAATCATCGTGCTGTCGGGCATCGCCTCTTTCAGGCGTGCAATCTCGATCCGCGTCGCCACGCGCAGGGCAGCGTCGAGGTTCGAAAGCGGCTCGTCGAACAAATATACTTTGGGGTCGCGCACGATGGCACGACCGATGGCAACGCGCTGGCGTTGTCCACCAGACAATGCCTTGGGCAGGCGATCCAGCAGGGGTTCAAGCTGTAGAATCTGGGCCGCGCGCTCCACGGCGGCATCAACCTCAGCGCTCGGCATCTTCGCGATCTTGAGCGCGAAGGCCATGTTTTCGCGCACCGTCATATGCGGGTAAAGCGCATAGGACTGGAACACCATCGCGATGCCGCGTTGCGCAGGTGGCACATCGTTCACCACCTGCCCTTCGATCTCAAGCGTACCGCCAGTGATCTTTTCAAGGCCCGCGATCATCCTCAGCAAAGTGGATTTTCCGCAACCTGACGGGCCGACAAAGACAATCAGTTCGCCTTGCTCGATCTCGAGATCGATATGTTTCAGAACATCGACCGGACCATAGGATTTGGCCACATCCGTAAGCTTGAGTTCCGACATGGTTTACCTCTTTTCCCGAGCCAATAGACAGAATTGAGCGGCATCCAGCGTCACGTTGCTTTCCCCGCGAACGCCGCCCAACTCCTCCCCGATCACTTGCCAGTCACCTTCTGGCAGGGTCACGCCAACCGGACAGTCACCCAGATTGAAGGCGCAGAAGACCTGCTCGGCTTCATCCTCTCGGGTGAAGGTTAATACCGAACCGATTTGTGACATCCCTGTCTGCGCGCCGGACATCAGCGCTGAGTGCGCATGACGCAATGCAATCGCATGGCGGTAGTGGTGCAGCATCGACGCTGGATCTCTTTCCAACCGATCCACCGCCCGCTCGGCCTGCGCAGCGCTGACTGGCAACCAGGGACGGCTCGTGCTGAACCCGGATTGTTCGTCCTGTGCGGCCCAGACCATCGGAGTACGGCAGCCATCGCGACCTTTGAATTCCGGCCAGAATTCAATACCATAGGGGTCTTGCAAATCTTCGAACGCAACATCTGCCTCGGGCAGGCCCAGTTCCTCACCCTGATAAAGACAGGCTGAGCCACGCAGGCACATCATCAGAACGGCGTGCTGCCGGACAGCTGCATCGTCCAAACCCCAACGCGAAGCATGGCGTTGCACGTCGTGGTTTGAGAAGGCCCAGCATGGCCATGCATCACCCGCCTTGTCCTCAAGCTGGTCAAAAACCTGCTTTGCGTAAGCTGCCGTCAAAGCCCGCTTTTCGAGGAACTCGAAAGCATAACACATGTGCATCCGTTTATCGCCGCTGGTGTATTCGCCCATAATCTCAAGCCCGCGCTGCGCGTCGCCGACCTCACCCAGACAGGCGCGGCCCTCGTATTCGTCAGTCAGGGCGCGTAGCCTTTCCAGGAAGGCGATATTCTCGGGCTGACTTTTGGAATAGAGGTGATCCTGATGGTTATACGGGTTCACCATCGGCGCAATTGATGAGTTCCTCTGATCCATCGGCAGGCCCGGATTGTCACGTAGCTGGGCGTCGTGGAAATAGAAATTGATGGTGTCCAGACGGAAGCCGTCGACCCCCATATCCAGCCAGAAGCGCGCCACATCCAGCAGGGCATCCTGGACACCCTTGCAATGGAAGTTCAAATCTGGCTGCGAAGTCAGGAAGTTGTGCAGATAATACTGCAAACGCCGCGCATCCCACTGCCAAGCCGAACCGCCAAAAATCGATAACCAGTTATTCGGAGGTGTCCCGTCAGGCTTGGGATCGGCCCAGACATACCAATCGGATTTCGGATTATCTCGGCAGGTGCGGCTTTCACCAAACCACGGGTGCTGATCTGAGGTGTGGGATAGCACAAGATCGATCATCACCTTCAGTCCGTGTGCATGGGCCTCATCTAGCAACTCTTTGAAGTCCGCCATAGTGCCGAACATTGGATCGACATCGCGGTAGTCGCTGACGTCATAGCCGAAATCCTTCATCGGAGATTTGAAGAACGGCGAAATCCAGATTGCATCAACCCCTAGCGAGGCGATGTAGCCTAGCCGCTGGGTGATACCCTTTAAGTCTCCGATCCCGTCACCGTTGCTGTCCTGAAAGCTGCGCGGATAGATCTGATAGATCACCCCGCCCCGCCACCAATCTGACGCCGACTTGGTTTTTTCGAATGCTGTCGCGTTGGTCTGCACGTTCATCACACGCCCTTATTTTACGGAACCGGCCAGCAAGCCGCGAACCAGATATTTCTGCATTGCAAAGAAGACTGCCAACGGCACCGCGATTGAGACAAACGCCGCCGTGGCCAAGATTTCCCAGTTACCGCCCCGCGTACCCAGCAGCTCGACGATACGGTTGGTCATTACCGTTGTCTGGCCGCTGGCATCGATCAGGAAGACTTTGGCAACCAACAGATCGTTCCATGTCCAAAGGAACTGGAAGATCGCAAAGGATGCCAGTGCCGGAAAGCTAAGCGGCAGGATCAACTTGGTAAAAATCTGAAACTCGGTTGCGCCATCTACCCGGGCGTTCTCAATCAGGTCACGAGGCAGCCCGGCCATGTAGTTACGCAATAGGTAGATCGCCAATGGCATCCCGAACCCGGTATGGGCCATCCAGACCCCCAGGTATCCTTTGCCGATCCCGATATTGAGATGCAGTTTCAGCAACGGGATCAGCGCCAGCTGCAATGGCACCACCAATAGGCCAACCACCGCAGCGATCAGCAGGGCACGCCCCGGGAAATCCATCCATGCCAGCGCGTAAGCCGCAAATGCTGCGACAAGAATCGGGATAATCGTCGCCGGGATCGTCACCGTCAGGGTATTGAAGAACGCCTTGCCCATACTGTCGGAACTGCTTTCGTTGAACAGAACATGGGCATAGTTTTCCAAGGTGAATTCAGGCGGCAGAGTAGTCGTCACAAACACGCGAGGGCCGCGCTTGCCCGAAAACTCTTCTGCGTTTTCCATCCGATAGTCACCGTTGGCCTGAACCGTGATCGTCCCGCCACGACGAAGCTCAGCCGTTTCGCCCGGAGCAAAGGCATCAATCGCACGGGAATTCACACCCCATCGCGAAATGTCCGAGGCCCGATCACCATCGAAGATATTGCCTTCGATCACATAGAGACCATCCTGCAGAACCTGCGTTTCCGGCGCAGCCGCGCGCAGAGTCAGGTTCTGTTCCGACGGGAAGAGCGCCCGCCACCAGCCGCTGCTGGAAATCTGGTCCGCCGTTCTGAATGACGAGATCAACAAACCGAGTGTTGGGAAAACCCAAAGCACCACAAGCAGCACAACCGAGGCGTGAACGACCCATCTAAGGGCTGGGCGGGTTCCTGCAATATCGCTCATAACCCCGTCCTCCTACTGCATTTCTTTGCGCGCATTGCGCACGTTCCAGATCAGGATCGGCGTCACCAGCAACATGATCACCATGGCGGATGCCGATCCCACGCCCCAGTCATTGGCGCGGAACATCTTGTCGTACATGTAATTGGCCAGAACCTGCGTCTCCCACTGGCCGTTGGTCATCGCAAAAACGATGTCAAAGACCTTGAGGACCACGATGGTGATGGTGGTCCAGACCACCATGATCGTGGTTTTGATCTGCGGCACTTTGATCTTGAAGAAAATCTGGAACGGATTGGCCCCGTCCAGAATGGCGGCCTCGATGGTCTCTTCCGGGATGCCGCGCAGCGCGGCGGACAGAATGACCATGGCAAAGCCAGTTTGTATCCAGACCAGAACGATCATCAGGAAGAAATTGTTCCAGAAAGGCAGGGTCAGCCAAGTGTGCGTTTCGGTTCCACCAAAGAAGATGTAGATCGCGTTCAGGACGCCGATCTGATCCTGATCGGCCGGACGCGCATCATAGACCAGTTTCCAGATTACCGAGGCGCCAACGAAAGAAATCGCCATCGGCATAAAGATCAACGACTTGGCGACGTTACCCCAGCGGATGCGATCCGTCAGCTGCGCCACGAGCAGGCCAAATGCGGTGGACATGGCAGGTACAACAATCAGCCAAAGCATGTTGTTGCGCATCGCCTCCCAGAATTTCGGCTCGGCTACCATCTGGGTATAGTTGTCAAAACCCGCCCATTCATATCCGCCTCCGGCTACGCGATCAGTCAGCGACAGGCGCAGCGTCTCAAACACCGGATAGGCAAGATAGACCCCAAGGGCGAGGATCGCGGGAAGCAGAAACAGCCAGGGCCGGATCATATTCGCGCGGTTGATATTGCGACCCGCGTTCGGTCCACGCGCAGGGAACAGGACTTTATCCAGAAATTGGTTGGACAGGTAGAAATAGCCCACGCATCCCGACACACCGATTACGATTGTTAGCAGGCCCTGAATTGCCGGATTCATGGCGTCCTCTCCCTTGCTAGGGTTTCGGGCAACCTGATTGAAAGGTTGCCCGAAGGTTCAGCGGATTACTTGATTGCGTCCCAAGATGACTGGATTTCGCCGGTGACTTCTTCGGCGGATTTCCCGCCAGTATAGTCAACCATGCCGGTCCAGAACGTACCCGCACCCACGGCGCCCGGCATTAGGTCCGAGCCGTCGAAGCGGAAGGTGGTCGCGCCCAGTAGAATGTCACCCAGACCGCGCAGAGTATCATCCTTATAGGCTTCGGTGTTCACGCCCTTATGCGGGGTCAGGAATCCGGTTTGTGCCATCATGACTTCATGTGCAATCGGTTGCTTGAGGAACTCCATGAACGCGCTGGTCGCATCCGATGGATTGCTTACCGCCATCAGAGTACCGCCACCCAGAACCGGGTTACCCAAGTCCTTGTCTGCGAAAGACGGCATGTAAAAGAAATCTGCATCCAGGCCGAACTCGACATCTTCGGGGAAGAAGGCCGGAACAAAGGACGCCTGACGGTGCATGTAGCACTGGGGCGGCGATGAGAACATGCCTTTGGGGCTGTCGCGGAAGTCAGTCGAGGCGACAGCATCTGACCCACCCGAGACCTTGGCGTCATCACGCGCGAACCAGCCAAACTCTTCGATTGCGGCGATAACGCGCGGATCATCAAACGGAATCTCGTTTGTCACCCACTGGTCGTAAACCTCGGGCGGCTGAGTCCGCAGCATCATGTCTTCAACCCAGTCGGTCGCGGGCCAACCGGTGGCGGCACCCGATCCCAGGCCAATGCACCACGGGGTTTCGCCATCGGCGACGATCTGCTCGGTCAGGGCCTTCAGTTCTTCCATGCTCGTCGGCACTTCGTATCCGGCATCCTCGAAGTTTTCCGGGTTATACCAGACCAGAGACTTGACGTTCACATTGTAGAAGAAGCCATACATCTGGTCATTGCCGTCGGCGTCTTTGTAAGTGCCAAGATCAACCCAGGAATCGCCAGCCGCATAATTGTCACCAACCCAGGCCGCCATATCTTCACCCAGCGGTGTCAGCTGCCCTTTGGATGCCATGATCGCCGCCAGTCCTGGCTGCGGGAAGACCGCGATATTGGGGGCTGATCCTGCCTCGGCATCGATAACGATCTGCTGCTCGAAACTGTCGGAACCGGTATAGATCACATCTGCGCCAGTCGCCTCTTCGAAATAGGCAATCATGTTGTTGAAGTAACCGTCTTCCGGGGTCAGCCACGGACCAAAAATCGTGACCGTCTGACCGCTCAGATCCGGGGCGCTTTCGGCCCAGGCATTATAGCTGTCCCAGTTGAACGGCCCCTCGCCCGGCGCGAAGACCAAATCTTGTGCTTGTACCGACCCGGCCAGCAGAGCGATCGCCGCCGCACCCGAATAAAGTGCGTGTCTCATGAGTTCTCCTCCCAATATTTTCGGCGCAAACGAGATTCGTTTTCAAAGCGCTTTGGATGCCGTACTTTATCCGCTAACATTCAGACCCTGTCAATATCTCGCCTACTAACACCTAAAAAACTGCCATTCTAAGACATTCTCTCGAAACATGTTGACTGAGCCAGGTTTTCACAACAAAACAAATGGGCATCAATTTGAAGGCGCTTTGAGTAAAATGAACCTAAAGCAACTCTCTGAGATCCTCGGCCTTTCACAAACAACCGTCAGCCGCGCGCTGAACGGTTACCCGGAGGTCAGCGAAGGGACGCGCATCCGGGTTCAGGCTGCTGCGAACAAGCATGGTTACCGCCCCAACAGCCGCGCCAAGGGGCTGGCGACAGGGCGGTCTATGGTCATCGGCCATGTGATTCCCACCTCGTCCCGGCACGAAATGGTCAATCCGATTTTCGGAGATTTTGTGGCAGGCGCAGCCAAAACCTATGCGGCGAACAATTATGACATGATGTTCACGCACGCGCCGGACACATCAATTGAAGAATCCTATCGCAGCCTGTTCAATCGGGGTGTCGTAGACGGCGTGGTCCTGCAAGGCCCCAAGGTACGAGAGCCGCGCATCTCTGTGTTATCGCGCCTCGGCGTACCCTTCATTGTTCATGGCCGGTCGACCTACGCCAAAGAGCCATATGATTGGATCGATGTGAACAATCAGCGTTCATTCGAACGCGCTACTCGGTTTTTGATCGATCTGGGCCATCGGCGCATCGCCTTGATCAACGGGCTCGAGGAAATGGATTTCGCGCGTCGGCGGAGGAACGGCTATCTGGCGGCGCTCAAAGAAACCGGGATCTCGCCTGATCCACACCTGCTGCGCAGCGCCGAGATGACCGAGATTTATGGGCATCAGACAGCCTGCGACATGCTGAAGCTCGACGACCCGCCAACAGCAATTTTGGCCTCTTCGATTATCTCTGCGGTTGGAATCCGGCGCGCACTTGAAGAACGCGACCTGAAAATGGGGCGCGATATCTCGGTGATCGCTCATGATGATGAGTTGTCTTACATGCGCAATGGTATGGATGTTCCAATTTTCACCGCAACGCGCTCGTCGGTCAGACACGCGGGCGAGGTGGCTGCCGAAATGCTGATCGAGCGGATCAACGCTCCGGATGACCCACCCAAAACGCGCTTGCTGGAGGCTGAACTTGTCGTCGGCAGCTCGACGGGGCCAGCCCCACAAAGGATGTGATATGAAGTACAAACGCGCAGATTTCCCGCCAGATTTTCAGTTTGGCGTGGCGACGTCGGCCTATCAGATCGAGGGACACGCCAATGGGGGCGCAGGCAAGACCCATTGGGACAGTTTCGCTGCAACTCCAGGTAACGTCGCCAATGCGGAAAACGGAGATTTGGCCTGCGATCACTATAACCGGTTCGAACAGGATCTGGATCTGATCCGGAGCGCAGGCTTCGACTGTTACCGGTTTTCAACCAGTTGGGCGCGCGTGCTGCCCGAAGGGCGCGGACCGATCAATCAGCAAGGCTTGGATTTCTATGATCGCCTGACCGATGCGCTGATTGAACGCGGCATCAAACCCTGCGCAACGCTGTATCACTGGGAACTCCCGTCACCACTCGCCGATCTGGGCGGTTGGCGAAACCGGGATATCGCGAATTGGTTTGCAGACTTCACCGAGATCATCATGGGCCGCATAGGCGATCGGGTGTTCAGCGTCGCACCTGTCAACGAGCCTTGGTGTGTAAGCTGGCTGAGCCATTTCGAAGGCCAACATGCCCCCGGCTTGCGCGACATCCGGGCAACCGCGCGCGCGATGCATCATGTATTGCTGGCCCATGGCCGCGCAATCGAAACTATGCGCGGATTGGGCATGTCGAACCTTGGCGCAGTGTTCAACCTTGAATGGGCGGAACCTGCTGACGACAGCGATGAGGCACAGACTGCGGCGGCGCTTTACGACGGGATTTACAACCGCTTTTTCCTGGGCGGCGCTTTCAAGAAATCCTACCCTCAAAATGTTCTGGAAGGATTGGAGCCGCATCTGCCGGACAAGTGGCAGGATGATTTCGACACGATAGCTGCACCTGTCGATTGGTGTGGGCTCAATTACTATACGCGCAAGTTGATAACGCGCGCAGATACGTCTTGGCCTTCCTTCACCGACGTCCCTGGCCCCTTGCCAAAAACGCAAATGGGGTGGGAAATTGATCCGGCAGCCCTGTCCCGTTTCCTGATCCGGACCGCGCAAGAGTATACTGGGGACCTGCCTATCTACGTGACCGAAAATGGCATGGCGAGCGCAGAACGTCAAAACGACGCTGACAGAATTGACTACTTGAACCAGCATCTTGCCGAAGTGTGTAATGCCCTGGACCACGGCGTTCCGATCAAGGGATATTTCATCTGGTCCCTTCTTGACAATTACGAGTGGGCGCTGGGATATGAAAAACGGTTCGGGCTGGTCGATGTAGATTTCGAGACGCTGGAAAGAAGGCCAAAGGACTCCTACCGCGCGTTGCAGGCCGCATTGGTCCGGGATCAGTCTGGTTGACCGTCAAGCTTTGCTACTGCGGGCACACGCCGGTTCAGTTTGGCACCTTCAAATGTGGCGTTTGGCGTTCCACCGTAAGGTTCTGTGTGGCCGAGGATGATGTCAGCTCAACAAACAAGCGCTCGGCGCGCGCAAACCGTTCGAAATAGGTGAACTGGATTGAAGTCACTAACGACGGCTCCTGACACTGCACTAGATAGTCGGCCTGAAATTCGGTGTGATGCGCGGCATTATCGCTGACTTGCCCCTCATCCTGAACGAAGACATCACCAACAAGCGCGACATTGGCCGTTGCAGTCACACACCCCGCTTCAGGCGGCACCTCAAAGATCTCAAGCGGTTTAGAAAGGTCCGAGATTGCGACGGCAACATCCGCCCTCTCATCTTCGTTCTCGGCAGTGTGCTCGAACCCAACAATATCTACGCCTGGCACTTCAAGCGTCAGGCTAAATCCGGTTTCAACAAATGAAATTGCCATATGACCCGCGCCATGAGTATGCGCTTCGATGGCGGTCTCTGCCTGCGCCATCAGCGCGGCTGGTATTAGCGCAAGAACAACGGCCGCGCGTTTCATTCTGTTCACCATTAACCAAACAAACCGTAGGGCATTTTAATACAATTGCGCCTCAGCGCAATGTTCGCCGGGTGCCTCGGGCTCCCCAGATATGGTTAGTCAGAAATGGGAATAATACCTGACAATAAAACTCAGGTTGACATTACTGACTATTTCTCTAAGAAATTGCCGCATCCAGCCCCGCTGCGTCTGCCGGGGTCCGAATCCCGCTAAGAAAGAAAAGTGTTCCACATGACCAGATTGTTCAACGCGGCCAGTGCCCTGACCTTGTGTATCGCAAGTACAGCTGTCGCCGAGGCCCCGTCCAAAGCCGATGTTCTGACCACATATTCCAATATCGCCGAAGCCAAATATGACGACAGTCTGATTGCAGCAAAGAAACTGCAAGCTGCCGTCAACGCCCTCATTGCTGACCCGTCCGATGCCACTCTGAACACAGCCCGTGCCGCATGGATCGCCGCGCGCGTGCCGTATCAGCAGACCGAGGTTTATCGCTTTGGCAACGCCATCGTCGACGATTGGGAAGGCAAGGTGAACGCATGGCCTCTGGACGAGGGCATGATAGATTATGTGGATTCCTCCTACGGAGGCCCCAGCGATGAGAACGAGTTTGCGGCGCTGAACGTCATCGCCAACCCCAGCTTTGATCTGTCTGGCGAGACCATCGACGCAAGCGAAATCACCCCTGCCCTGCTGTCGGATACGCTGCACGAGGCTGACGGGATCGAGGCGAACGTCGCCACCGGCTATCACGCCATCGAATTCCTGCTGTGGGGCCAGGACCTGAACGGCCACGGCACGGGCGCAGGAAGTCGTCCTTATACCGATTATCTAGTTGGTGACGGCTGTACAGGTGGCAACTGCGATCGCCGCGCCCAGTATCTGAAAGCGGCAACCGATCTGCTGATCAGTGATCTGGAATGGATGACTGCCCAGTGGACCGAAGATGGTGACGCACGTGCCGCTCTTGCCGCAAATGAAACTGCTGGCGTTAGTGCGATCCTAACCGGCATGGGTTCGCTGTCCTACGGCGAGCAGGCGGGTGAGCGTATGCGCCTCGGCCTAATGTTGAACGACCCCGAGGAAGAGCAGGACTGCTTCTCGGACAACACCCATAACAGCCATTACTATGACGGCCTGGGCATCCAGAATGTGTATTTGGGCAGCTACACCCGCATCGATGGCACGCCTGTTTCGGGTGCATCCCTATCGGATCTGGTGACCGCAGCCGATCCGACGCTTGATACAGAGATGAAAGCCAAGCTGGCCAACACCATGCTGGCGCTAGGCCGTATCAAATCAACCGCCGAAGCGGGTTTTGCGTATGACCAGATGCTGGAACGCGGCAATGAAGGTGGCGAAGCGCTGATTATGGGTGGCGTCAATGGACTGGTCGATCAGACCAAGACCATCGAACGCATCGTGACCGTGCTGGAGCTTGACCAGATCGATTTCGAAGGCTCGGACAGCTTGGATAACCCTGACGTGGTATTCCAATAGGCATCATGGCCGGGCGCATTTTTAGTGCTCTCGGCCTTTCTCAACATCGAGTGTGGCGTCTTAGCACTGGACGCGCCCTCAATAACCAACTATTTCACTCGGAAATAGCATATACCGACTGAGTCGCCATGATCGTTTGCCATTGCACCAACATCTCTGACCACGATATCCGAGCGGCGATCGATTGGATGCGCGCGGCAGACCCACAGACCATCATCACTCCCGGCAAGATCTATCATGCCCTTGGCAAGTCAGCGGATTGCGGCGGATGTATGCCGCTTTTCCTAGACACAATGCGCGCAGACGATAATCTTAAAGTCCCCATGCAGCTTCGGTCGTTACGATCCGAAGTATCACAGGAGAAAGCACATGAAGGGCGATCCCAAGGTCATAGAATACCTCAACAAATCACTGCGGCATGAACTGACGGCGGTCAGCCAGTACTGGCTACATTACCGCCTGCAAGAGGATTGGGGGCTTGGCCATATGGCCAAGAAAAGCCGTGAGGAATCCATCGAGGAAATGGGCCATGCAGACAAGCTGATCGAGCGGATCATCTTTCTGGAGGGCCACCCCAACCTGCAGAAACTTGACCCACTCCGCATCGGGCAGACCCCGAAAGAAACACTGGAATGCGATCTAGCCGCCGAACAAGACGCGCGGGCGCTTTATGTCGAAGCGCGGGAATACTGCCGCGAGGCCGGCGACTATGTGTCCATGGGCCTGTTCGAAGAATTAATCAGCGACGAAGAAGGACATATCGACTTCCTCGAAACGCAGCTCGACCTTTATGAAAGGATTGGCGAAGCCAATTATGCGCAACTTAACGCATCCAAGATGGACGAAGGCGAGTAAGCTTGCCCTTGCATCGGTGGCCGCACTCACGGCCACCTCTTCCCAAGCCACCGAGCTGCGGGACTCTCATCTAAATTTCCTTCCAAGAACTGCCGAAGAACGCGCCCGGATCGACGCTGTCACAGCAACGCCGGACGACTTCAGTGTGCCGCAACGGTTCGAAGAACTGTCCGCTGGTGCTGCGACCGTGCGGGCGCGCACTGATGCGGACGCGTTTTCTCAGCCCTCCGCCAATTTAAGCTTCGAACAGGAGCTGGACTTCAAAGTCGGCAACGGGTTGTTCAAAAAGATCTGGGTCTCGTCTCCGTCGTCCACTCTGGCTTCGGACGGTTTGGGTCCGCTATACAACGCCCGCTCGTGTCAGCGCTGTCACATCAAGGACGGGCGCGGTCATACGCCTAACGGCCCGGATGACAATGCCGTCTCGATGTTCCTGAGAGTTTCGGTTCCCGGCAAGCCAGAGGGCGCGCCTGCCGAGATCGAAGACTTTATCGCCACCCTGCCTGATCCGAGTTATGGCACTCAACTGCAGGATTTCGCTCTGGCAGGCCATCCCGCAGAATATCGGCTGGACATCACGTATGAGGAAGTCCCCGTCGCGCTGTCCGATGGCGAAACGGCCTCGCTCCGCCGCCCCAGCTATAAGGCCGCCGATTTAGGCTATGGCCCGCTGCACCCGGACGCGATGCTTAGCCCTCGAGTTGCGCCGCAGATGATCGGACTGGGGTTGCTGGAATCAATTCCGGTTGAGGACTTGCTGGCCAAAGCCGATCCTGATGACGAAGACGGCGATGGTATCTCGGGCCGTCCGAACATCGTATGGTCGACGGAATTTGGCGAACCAATGATGGGCCGCTTTGGTCACAAGGCCGGGATGCCCACGGTGATGGAGCAATCGGC
Organism: Ruegeria sp. AF2; assembly: GCF_056542025.1. NCBI lineage: Bacteria > Pseudomonadati > Pseudomonadota > Alphaproteobacteria > Rhodobacterales > Roseobacteraceae > Ruegeria > Ruegeria sp. AF2. The sequence goes on from NZ_JBQFZC010000003.1 coordinate 489,971, forward strand.
GGCGGCCTTCGCAGGTGATATCGGCATATCAAGTCCGCTTTACCCCGCGCCGTACGGCGATTGCACCGAATTGCAGGCCAACTGCATTGATGCACCGCACGGAGACAATGATGCGCGGGGATTCGAGATTGACGCAATTGGCATGGACCTCGTCGCCTTCTACAGCCGCAATCTCGGTGTTCCGGCGCGCCGAGACACCGATGACCCTGAAGTGCTGCGCGGGAAAGAAGTGTTTCTTGCCTCGGGCTGCGCATCCTGCCACACGCCTGCTTATGTCACCCACAGGATGCCCGATAGGCCCGAACAGAGCTTCCAGCTTATCTGGCCCTATACCGACCTGCTGTTGCACGACATGGGCGAGGGTCTGGCCGACAACCGCCCCGAGGCCCGCGCAACGGGCCGCGAATGGCGCACGCCGCCTTTGTGGGGCATCGGCCTGACACAGCGCGTCTCGGGCCACACCCAATTCCTGCACGATGGTCGCGCGCGATCCCTGCTTGAAGCCATCCTTTGGCACGGTGGCGAGGCGCAGGCCGCCCGTGACACGGTAGTTTCAATGCCAAAAGCCGACCGCGACGCTCTGATCCGCTTTCTTGGGAGCCTCTGACCCATGCGTAGCCTTACTTTCGCCGCCGCCCTGCTAGTGCCCTTGGGCGCCTTTGCTCAGGATCGTGCTCCGATTTTGATGGATGTGACCGAAACGCATATTCTACCGCGCTTTGCAGAGCTGGCTGACGCAACCGGTGCTTTGTCGACCACAGCCCAAACAGATTGCGAACCGGAGTCAGACGACCTGCGCGCTGATTACGCCACGGCATTCAATAGCTGGGTTTCGGCCAGCCATTTACGTTTTGGGCCGTCCGAGGCTGACGATCGCGCTTTTGCACTGGCTTTCTGGCCAGATACCAAAGGATTCACACCCAAAACCCTGTCCCGACACATCGCCAGTGAAGACACTGCCGTCGACGACCCCGATGCCTTTGCCGAAACCTCAATCGCCGGGCGCGGCTTTTTTGCATTGGAACGAATGCTCTTTGATCCAGCGATGACAGAACAAGGAAGCGCCGACTATCGTTGCGCGCTTATCCGCGCCATCACCACTGATATCAACCGAAATGCCGTCGCGATCAACGCGGACTGGCAAAGCTACGCACCACGACTGACGCAGCCGGGGGACAACAGCCCCTATCGCTCGGGCGATGAGGCGATGCAGGAGCTGTTCAAGGCGCTTACAACGGGGCTAGAGTTCACAGCCGACACACGCATTGGACGCCCTTTAGGAACGTTCGAGCGTCCGCGCCCGAACCGTGCTGAAGCGCGGCGGTCCAAGCGGTCGTTGCATCATGTCACGCTGTCTCTGATCGCCCTGCGTGACTTGGCCGCCCGTCTGTCCTTTGACCACCCCGAGATTGCTGCAGATCTGGATGCCGGTTTCGCGCGGGCCATCGACCGGGCTCAATCACTGGACGACCCCGCCCTCGCCGGTGTTGCGACACCGCAAGGTCGCGTCCGCATCGAAGCGCTGCAGCAATCGATCAACGACATTCGCGAGATCGCCGCGACCGAGCTTGGCCCGACGCTCGGCATCAGCGCCGGATTCAACTCACTGGATGGGGATTGACCATTGACGAACCGCCGCGAATTTCTTGCAGGCCTTGGTGCCGCCAGTCTTGCTTCGGTGCCGGGCTGGGCGTCCGTCGGCGCGCCCAGCTATCTGGCCGCTGCCTTATTCCCAGATGGTAGCTACCGCCTGTCCGGCCTGGATAACTCGGGCGCAGTTTTGTTCGCTATACCGCTACCCGCGCGCGGGCACGCCGCCGCGGCCCATCCGTTCAAAGCCCAAGCGGTCGCCTTTGCCCGCCGCCCCGGGACCTTTGCAATTGTAATTGATTGTACAGATGGTTCTGTCCTAAAGCGGCTGGAGGCACCCAATGGCCGCCACTTCTACGGGCATGGTGCATTCTCGGCTGATGGAACACAGTTTTTCACAACCGAAAACGACTATGAGGCCGCAGAAGGTGTGGTTGGCGTCTGGGACGCGATCAGCTTCGCACGGCTGGGAGAGTTCTCGTCAGGTGGGATAGGCCCCCACGACATGCGCTTGCTGCCCGGTGGCGACATACTGGTCATCGCCAATGGCGGCATCGAGACACACCCCGACAGCGGTCGGACCAAGCTAAATCTGCCAACGATGCAGCCCAACCTGAGCTATCTCGACATTTCGGGTTCGATATTGGAGCAAGTAGAGCTACCCCGCGCGCTGCACAAAAACTCGATCCGCCATCTTGCGGTGCGTGACGATGGTCTAGTGGGTTTTGCAATGCAATGGCAAGGCAGCCAGACCAAGTACCCTGCCCTTCTGGGGCTTCACCAAAGGGGCGAAAAGCCTCGCCTTTTGTCAGCGCCCGAAACGCAGCAAAGAGAGTTGCAAGGGTACGCTGGCAGCATTGCCTTTTCCACCGATGGCCAATCGGTTGCGATCACCTGTCCGCGAGGCGATGCATTGCACCGCTTCGACGTAAATAGCGGAACATTCATCGAAGCTTTAGTGTTCGAAGATGTTTGCGGTTTAGGCGCCGGCAAGGCTGGGTTGGCGTTTACCACCGGAACCGGTGCATTTGGCACTCTGACGACCACCGGCGCCGAAATCACCGCGCGGTCGGATTGCCAGTGGGACAACCACCTGATCCCGATCCGTGCATACGGCTAGATTTCGGCGGCGAACCCTCTCACAGTTTACACTTGGACGAATCAAACCGCTGCCGTATTGGCAGGCGCTAAACCAGCACACCCAAGTTAAGGACTGATCTGATTGAAACAGACGCCCGACGCACCGCATTCCATCTACGGGGTTGAGAAATGGGGCCATGGCCTCATTGAGGTGACAGAAAGGGGCGAGATAGCTCTGCGCAATCCGATGGCCCCCGAGGCCGAGGCAATCAGCCTGCCGGGCATCCTCAGCGATCTGGACGACCGGGGGATCAAAGCCCCGATGGTCTTGCGTGTTGCGTCTTATCTAGAGCATGAAATCGCGCACCTGAACGAGAGCTTTGCCGAGGCAATCGCGCGCGTAAACTATAAGGGCCACTATCGCGGTGTTTTTCCGATCAAGGTGAACCAACAGGCGCAGGTGGTCGACCGGATCGTCGAGTTCGGCAAAAAATACAATTATGGCCTTGAAGCAGGATCAAAACCTGAACTGGTGGTGGCCCTGGCCCATCGCCTGGCCCCCGAAGCGCTGATCGTCTGCAATGGCGTCAAGGATGCTGAATTCATCCAATTGGCGATCCTGTCTCGCAAGATCGGGTTCAACACCGTCATAGTGCTGGAAAGCCCAAAAGAGGCCAATACCGTCATCGAGGTCTATAACCAACTGGGGATCGAGCCCCTAATAGGCGTTCGGGTCAAATTGACCAATCAGATCAGCGGCAAATGGGAAGAAAGTTCCGGCGACCGTTCCGCCTTTGGAATGAACACCGACCAGCTTGTTGCCACCGTGGACAAGCTGAAAGCGGCGGGATTGCTGCACTGCCTCAAGCTGCAACATTCGCATCTGGGTTCACAGGTGCAAGACGTTAACGATGTGCGCCGCGCTGTTGGCGAGGCATGCCGGTATTACACCGAACTCTCGCGTGAAGGTGTACCACTCAGCTATCTGGATCTCGGCGGCGGCATGGGGGTGGATTACACGGGCGAAAAAAAGGCCGCGGAAAACTCGATCAACTACACGGTCGAGGAATATTGCGCCAACGTAGTCGAAACCGTGGCTTACGCCATGGACGAGGCTGAAATCGACCACCCCACACTGATCACCGAAAGCGGCCGTGCGGTTGTTGCGACGTCGTCCATGCTGGTCTTCAACGTGTTGGAAAGCACACTCTACGACGCCCCGAACGGACCAATGGCCGAGCCCGATGACCACCACATGGTTTCGGACCTCGCCGCAGTACACGGCTATCTCAGCAAAGATCGTCTGCAGGAATGCTGGAACGACGCAACCTTCTATCGCAATGAATTGCGCGCGCTTTTTAGACGCGGGTATGTCGACCTGCGCCAGATGGCCCGGGCCGAGCGCATCTACCTGTCCCTTATGGCCCGTCTCAAGGCCTTGGCGGCAAGTGATGATCTGGACACGGAAGTGGATGACCAGCTTGAGAAGGTCGCAGACATCTACCATTGCAACTTCTCGCTGTTCCAATCCCTCCCCGATGTCTGGGCCATCGACCAATTACACCCGATCGTGCCGCTGCAAAGCTTGAATGAAACACCAGACCGCCGCGCGGTCCTGTCCGACATTACCTGCGACAGCGACGGTAAGATTGACCGGTTCATTTTGGCCGACGGCGTGTCCCCCAGCCTGCCGGTGCATTCGCTGCCCGAAGAAGGCGAGTATTTCATGGGCGTCTTCTTCGTTGGCGCCTATCAGGAAACACTTGGCGACCTACACAATCTGTTCGGCGACACCAATGTTGTCACCATCGACCTGCGCACCGACGGTGGCTTCGACTTGCTGCATGAACAAGAGGGCGACACAATTTCTCAAGTCTTGTCTTATGTGGAATTCGACCCGCAAGACTGTGTCGCCGCGTTCCGCAAAATGGTGGACGAGGCGATTTCGACCGGTACTCTGCAAGCCAAGGACCGAAAAACCCTGATGAGCGCCTATCGCGACTCGATCAACGGCTACACCTATTACGAATAACCCCTTGAGAGGAGACTATCCCATGGGCAAAACACTGGTTGTCGGCGCGGGCGGCGTGTCCCACGCAGCCGTGCACAAAATGGCGATGAATTCGGACATCTTTACCGAGATCACGCTGGCCAGCCGTACGAAATCGAAATGCGACGCCATCGCAGCGGCCGTTAAGGACCGCGTCGGTGTGGACATCGCGACTGCCGAGTTGGACGCCTACAAGGTTGAAGATACAGTCAAACTGATCAAAGAAACGGGTGCAGAAATCCTCGTAAACCTGGCCCTGCCGTATCAGGATCTGGTTCTGATGGACGCGTGTCTTGAGGCCGGCATCCACTATCTCGACACCGCGAACTATGAGCCCGAGGACGAGGCCAAGTTCGAATACCACTGGCAATGGGCCTATCAAGAGCGGTTCAAAGAGGCTGGTTTGACTGCCATCCTCGGCTCGGGCTTCGATCCGGGTGTTACATCCGTCTTCGCCAAATGGCTGAAGAAGCACAAGTTGGATACGATCCGTCAGATCGATGTGCTGGACGCGAATGGCGGCAGCAACGATCAAGAATTCGCCACCAACTTCAACCCGGAAATCAACCTGCGCGAAGTGCTGGCCGAGGTGCGCCATTGGGAAAACGGCGCATGGCAGCACAGCCCGGCGATGACCCACAAGGTCGAGTTCGACTTCCCCGCCATCGGCCCCAAGAACATGTACCTGATGTATCACGAGGAACTGGAGTCGCTCAGCACCCATTTCCCCGAGATTGAGCGCGCCCGCTTCTGGATGACCTTCGGTGACGCCTACATCACCCACGCCAAGGTGCTGGAAAACGTCGGTATGACTCGCATTGACCCGGTGATGCATGACGGCAAGGAAATCATCCCGATTCAGTTCCTGAAAACCCTGCTGCCCGATCCCGGCGATCTGGGCGCGGAGACCAAGGGCAAAGCCTGCATCGGTGACATCGCCACAGGTCAGGCCAAGGACGGCTCGGGCGAAAAGACCTATTATATCTACAACATCTGCGATCACGAGGAATGCTACCGTGAGGTCGGCAGCCAAGCCGTCAGCTACACCACCGGCGTCCCCGCCATGATCGGTGCGGCGCAGGTGCTAAAGGGCAACTGGACCCAGCCGGGCGTGTGGAACATGGAACAGCTCGACCCGGACGACTTCATGGACATGCTGAACACCCACGGCCTGCCGTGGCAGGTCCACGAACTCGACGGCCCCGTCGATTTCTGATCCGCATCAGCTTCATCTGGCTATAAATATCTCGGGGGGTCCGGGGGGCAGCGCCCCCCGGCCTCTCCACAATCCGGAGACACCCGAATTGTCCGACATGATGACCACCCAAGCCGGAGATGCCGGAGCTTTCCGCAATTTCGACTTCAACCGCGTGCCCACCCCTTGCTTCGTGGTCGATGAGAAAGCCCTTGAGCGCAACCTGACCATCCTCTCCGAGATAGGCACCTGCTCCGGCGCACATGTCCTGAGCGCGCTCAAGGCGTTTTCCATGTTCTCGCTGGCCCCACTGGTGCGCCGACACCTTGGCGGCACCTGCGCGTCCGGCATCTATGAGGCGCGGCTGGGGCGCGAGGAATATGGCGGCGAGGTCGCAACCTTCTGCGCCGGATATAAAGACGCGGACATAGACGAAATCCTGTCATTGTCTGACCACATCATCTTCAACTCACCCGCGCAAAAGGACCGCTTTCTGGCAAAAGCCCAAGCCGCCGGCGTACAGGTCGGTCTGCGCATCAATCCGGAACATTCCGAAGGCGAAATCCCAAAATACGACCCTTGCGCGCCCTGCTCGCGTCTGGGCACGCCTGTCAGCCAATTGACCGCCGAGACTATGAGTGGCGTGGACGGTCTGCACATGCACACGCTCTGCGAACAGGGGTTCGAGCCGTTGCAGCGGACTTGGGACGCGGTTGAGCCAAAACTCAAACCGTACCTTGGCCAACTCAAATGGCTGAACTTCGGCGGCGGGCATCATATCACCCGTGATGACTATGACCGCGACGGGCTGGTCGCCTTCATCAAATCCATCCGTGAGACACACGGTATCGACGTCTATCTGGAACCCGGTGAGGCGGTGGCCCTGGATGCGGGCATTCTGGTTGGCGAAATCCTCGACTTGCCGACCAACGGTATGACCCTTGCGATCACCGATATCTCGGCTACCTGCCATATGCCGGACGTCATAGAAGCCCCCTATCGCCCCGCCCTCATGGATGAGGCCGAGGCAGGCCATACCTATCGCCTTGGCGGCCCGTCCTGTCTGGCGGGCGACGTGATTGGTGACTACACATGGGACAAACCACTGGAAATCGGCCAGCGCTTTGCCTTCCTCGATCAGGCGCATTATTCGATGGTCAAAACCAACACCTTCAACGGAGTTCCGCTGCCGACTATAGCGCTGTGGAACAGCGAAACGGACGAACTGAAAATCATCAAACAGTTCGGCTATGACGACTTTAAAGGCCGCCTCTCATGAGTATTTTCCTCGACAGTGAACTGTCCGCATCCGAGCGCACTGAGGACGCGCGGTTCCGTGTGATCCCGGTGCCGCTGGAACGTACTGTATCTTACGGGGCGGGCACCGCCAAAGGCCCGGACGCAATTATCGAAGCCAGTAATGAACTGGAACGCATCACTGGCCACGCCGAGCCCTGCGTCGAGGGGATCTTCACCGAAGAACCCGTTGACTGCGATGCAGCGTTGTCAGAGATAATGGAACGCCTAGCCCAACGCACGGAAGCGGCCGTTCGCGCCGGCAAAATCCCGGTGACGCTAGGTGGAGAGCATTCACTTAGCTACGGCGCAGTGTTGGGTGTTGCCCGCGCTCTAAACCAACCGATTGGTATCGTGCAAATCGACGCCCATGCTGATCTGCGCAACGCTTATCAGGGCGAGAAACACTCTCACGCCTCAGTCATGCATCTTCTTGCCGAAGATGGTATCCGTCTGGCGCAATTCGGCGTTCGCGCCTTTTCGACCGAAGAAGCCCAAAGCCGCCTGAGAAACCACGTGTTTCATGTGGACGCCGAAGAACTGGTTACCGGCAACATCCACTCGGTTGATCTGCCAAAGGATTTTCCCGAACTGGTGTACGTCAGCTTTGACGTTGATGGGCTGGACCCGGCAATCATGCCCGCCACTGGAACACCCGTCCCAGGCGGGCTGGGATATTATCAAGCACTGCGCCTGGTGGAACACGCCCTGAAGGGCCGAAAATGTGTGGGTTTCGACGTCGTCGAACTGGCCCCGAACGGCAATGCCGCCTGGGATTTTACCGCCGCCCAGATCGTCTATCGCCTGATGGCCGCCTGTTAAGCCTCGGCGGTCTCATTCAGTTCCATGTGCCCTTCGCCTTTGTTCAGAACGCGGCGTAGCATGGGCTCGAAGAACTCCAGCGGTTTGGTCGGATAATCCGGGTCGAACGCCTTCTGATCATATTCATGACAAAAATAGCGGCAGTCCTCCCAATACGGACTGTCGCGATATTTGTCGCGGGCATTCCGATCACCACCTAGATGATGATTGTAGTAGTAGCCCTGAAACACGCAGTGGTGCTTGAGAATCCAGTGTGTCTTCTCACTGACATAGGGCTTCATCATCGCGGCGGACAGTTCCCCGTGATTATAAGGCGACAAGATATCGCCGGTGTCATGGATCAGGGCAGCCACAACCAACTCTTCATCAGCGCCGTCCTCATACGCTCGTGTCGCGGCCTGCAGGCTGTGCTGATAGCGATTCACCGGATACGGCGTCCATTCTTCGTCCAGTGAACGAATGGCGTCCAGTATGCGATCCGGCAAAGCAGCGTTGTAGCTGTCTTCATACTCCATGACCGCATCCCAGTCGGCCTTGGTCGCCTCTTCAAAACTGGTCCAGGTGGGTTTGTGGCTCTTGTCCAGCATCGCGCGAATCCTTTGGCTACGTTCGTCAAATCACTTTAAAGCGGCAGATATAGGCAAAAAAATGAATTGATTTTATCAATACGATCAAAAAATACTTTCAATATGCAAACCAAATCTCTGGAAACATTTTTAAGCGTAGCCGAAACCGGTGGGTTTCACTCAGCGGCCCGTAAGTTGAATGTAACCCAAACCGCAGTCAGCGCCCGGATCAGGGCCCTGGAAGACGCAACAGGCAAACCGCTGTTTTCGCGCGGGGCAGGCGGAACGGTATTGACCGAGTACGGTCGCCAATTCAAACCCTATGCTGAACAGATGCTGTCGCTGTGGTCGTTCGCAGCCAACGACCTGCCTGAACAGATTCAAAATCGGTTGGCACTGCGTCTGGGTGCCCAGTTGAGCGTGTGGGATCCGTTACTGGTGGACCTTGCTGTTCGCTTTGAACAACGGTTTGGACAATTGCTTTTAACCCTGAATTACGACCATGATTTGGATATGGTCGACGCCGTTGCTACCCACGTACTTGACGCCGCGCTGACCCATGAAAAACCTGCGGACCGGCGCGTGGTATTCCACGAACTTGCGCCCGAACGGCTGTCTTTGGTTCAAAGCAGGAAGGATGCGAACACCGACGCTGAACGGGTATTTGTCAACATAGAACTGGGCGAGACCTACCGGGATCATGTCCGTTCCACAGCGCGTCTCGCGACAGGGCAAACTATCTTTCTGGGTAATTGCTTGATGGCTTTACGCTATCTCCTACAGCGTGGCGGGTATGGGTATTTCCCGGACTATGTCATCACTCAGCATCTGAACTCGGGCGAGCTGTTGCGCGAGAAAGATGCGCGCGACTTAATGCTACCGCTGTATTTGGTGGTCCGTTCGGACAGTCAAGAAGTTGAAAACATCCTGCAGTGCCTGGAGGAACTTCGCCGCTGACTTCAGACCGGTGACGGCTTTGGTGCTCCGTTTCGAACCCTTTTTCGCAGCAAGGGTCGCCCCGCGGCCAGTAAAAACAGAACCGACACAAGCACGCCCATAACGGCGGGAAGATACAGCAAGCCCCAAAGTCTGGGATCATTGATGACGAACGGGGATACGAATCCCCGAACCCCCTCAAGCAGGACCAGAATGGTAAAGGCACCCAGGATCTGAGGCCAAAGCCCAAAGCGCGAAAAGCTACCCAGCATCAGGGTCGAATATCCGACCAATGCGACCGCAATACATATCGCAATCCACGAGAACCTCTGGTGCAGCTCATCCACCAGATGGCCGATGCTGTGATCATCTTTCACTGAGACCGCTTCGCGATCCCAGATCAACTCGACCGTCGGGATGGCTTCAAGGCTGCGATGGCCCATACTCGAATTCTGGGTCAGTTCGGAAATGTCGTAAGAGGCGTCTTCGAACAACGTGGATGACAGCGTGTTACCAGCCTGATCATACCGCAGCGCAATCCCATCCAGCATAACCAGATGAATGCCCGAAGCCTGATTGACCAGATAGGCCGTAGCACTGGAATAACTGACAGGGTTAATCCCATCGCGACGGTCCGAGACGAAGACTTCGCGCAGCGTTCCGTCCAAATCGATATCGCCGATATAGACGGTTACACCTTCTGCTGGATGCAAGAATTCGCCCTCATTCAACAGCTGTGCGGTGACATCTCCGGCAACTTCATCCTGTCTTAATTCCAGTTGATCAACCGATGCAGGTCGCAAAAAGACGCTGATGACAGCCATCATCAGTCCCGCACTGAGCCCGAACACCAAGACCGCGCGCGCCAGTCGCCACGGGCTGGAGCCTGTTGCCAGCATCACCGTCATCTCGCTTTCGCGGCTCAAACGGTTGGTGGCGTAAACAGCGGCCGCAAACACCGCCATGGGCATGACCGTCCGGATCAGCGTCGGCAAGGTCAACGCCGTGAACTCCAGGAACACCATCGCCGATTGGCCGCCGCTGATGACCCGATCAAAAAGGCTGACCGAACGCGTGATCCAAAACACCCCGACAAGCACAAGGGTGAAAAAGCCAAACAGCACCAGCAATTGCCGCAGGAAATACCCATCAAAACGCGACATGCGACCTCTTGTTTCTTGGCGATTGGCGTTGCGGCGGACTTTAGGCCATTCAACGCGCCGAGGAAACCTCGATTAAGCCTGATCAGCGGCGGGGATCACGATGCGATGATACCAAAGCCAGCGCAGAATGCGCGACGCCGTGTGTGTGGCCAAAACCTCTGACCAGCTCTTGATGATGTTCAAAGTGGTTGTCGGGGCGCCCAGCCGCTCTAACAACGGTCCCAGCATTGCGCCCTCCAGATTTGCAACTGGCCTTGGAAGATTCGGGTGCCCTATGACAAGGCCGGGTTCGATATGCGAAGTGGTTTGCACGCCGGAAGTGATGAGCTTGGCCTGAGGTGACAGGATCAGGGGCTGATCATCACGCAACGCCTCCCTGTTTGGATCGAACGCTGGGGACTTTACCCAATCCAACGGCTTTGCGCGCTCAGCCCAGAAGTGCGAAGGATCGACAGCATGCTGCCGTGCATAGAAATCGGCTGCAAGCGCTGCATGGGTCTGCACACGCTCGAATTGCCGATCCGCATAAAAAGACAAGGCCAGATCACTATGTTCGGGGGTTGTCAGAAGCGTGTTCACCACAGCTGCGGCCTGCACCGCCTGCCCCATCGCCAATTGCACCCCCTGCGACGACAACGCGTCGACCGCGAAGCTGGCCTCTCCGACCCGCAGAAGGTCGCGCGTTGGTGGTGTTGTCTCGGCCTGGCTGGTCGCATCCGCCCGCCGCACAGGCCCGATACGGCGCTGTTCCAGACAGGGCGCTAGTAGTGTCGAACGGGCCAGAAGATTCAGATAGAGATCGCGTCGATCTGCGGGTGGCAGCCCAATGCAGGCGTCGGGATCGACAAAAACCATTGCGTTGACCACTCCTCCCGGTAACAACGCGCCCCAATACCAATGTCCTTGTCCCGCCTCGACCCGGGCTTGCGGGCCAAAGCCCGGCGGCACGTGCCAATAAGCATAAAGCGCCAACAAAGGTTGGGATGCAGGGAGAAACCTGCGGCCCAGCCCGGCTTGCCGTCCCGCTGCGTCCAGCAGGATTTGTGCCTGGATCCGAAAGGCGCCCGTGTCGGTCCGAACGGGAATCTCCCAACCAGACTGCTGGCGCACCGGGCGGTATGCGCGCGCAGGTTGGACGACCTGCGCCCCTGCCGCTTGTGCTGCACGTAACAGCACCGCATCAAACTGGCCCCGGTCAACCAAAAGTCCGGGGTGATCACCGTCGACGCCGCGACGTTCGAATGCTCCGGCCCAATGCAAAAGCGATCCGCTTGCACGCAGAAAACCGGTTTGGGAAACGGTTTCGTCGACCCCCAACAGGTTCAGGATCGGCCAGATAGATGGCGGCAATGACTCGCCGACATGCTGGCGCGGGAACGTTTGCCGCTCGATCAGGCAGACACGCCGACCTAGCTGAGCCAACCTCAGCGCGGCAGAACTACCTGCCGGGCCGCCTCCGATCACGCAGATTTCGGTCTCAATCTCCATCCGTTCAGGCAGAGGCCACCTGAGCGGACACGCCAAAATAATCCGGACGTGCTTCGGACAAGCGGACATAGGCTTGAAGGCAATAGTGCAACCAACCTCGAATGTAGTCGCAAGCGGGGCGTCCGCGATGGATGACCTCGTGATGACAGCCGCCGCCGCACAGATACCGCGCCCAGCAAGTGCCGCACGGGGACTGGGTGTGCACGTGACGGTTCGTCAACCAATTTTCTCGCCGAAGATCAGGGCCATCATAGACATCGCCCATGGCTCCGGCTTCGTCTTCAACAAAGCGATGGCAGGCGAACAGGCCGCCATCAGCAGACACGCCGAAATACCCGCCCCCTGCCCCGCAGGCATAGGGCCGGTGGGTGCCTCGGTGGATCTCCTGCATCGCCGCTGCCATGTTCGAGAAAGGGTAGCGCCGCCCTTCGATTACCGCCGCCTCGAAAACTTCGCCGCAACGGATCATCTGCGATAGCATCTCGTCCAAATCACTCCGGTTCAGTTCATACTGACCGTTGGGCGAGGCCAGCATGGGCGAGAATCCAATCGAATGAAATCCCATTCCCACAAACCGATCCAGCGTCGCTGGCAGGTTCATATTCTGCGGCGTAACCGTTACCCGGGCACCAACCTGCATACGGTGTTGAGCTGCCAGCAAAGGCTCGACCCGCTTCAGGATCGTATCAAAACTACCCCGACCGCCACGATTTGGGCGCAGCTTGTCATGGACCTCGCCCACGCCATCCAGACTGATGGTGACAGCAAATCCATGCGCTTCGAAAAACGCCGCATCCTCGGGGCGTAGCAGGGTCCCGTTGGTTGTGATCGAGAACCCGACGCTCAACCCGTTGGCCTGCGCCTGATCGACGGCATATTCCGTAGTGCGTTGCACCAGATCGCGGTTGATCAGAGGTTCTCCACCCAAATAGGCAAGGTTGATCCGCACACCGGGTTCGGCTTCGGCCACCAGCCGATCAACCGAAGCCTTGGCGACTTCCCATTCCATATTCCGCGCGGGTCCGCCAAATTCTCCCCCTGCAGCATAGCAATAAGTGCAAGCCAGATTGCATTTCTGCGCCACTGCCAGTGACAGCGACCTCACGGGCATACTCTGAGGCGGCGTGTCATCGATGAAAGGTGTTCCATCCAATCCCATGGACCTGAGGAAAGCGCTTTGACTTCTCTTGTCCATCGTTGCGAATTGGTCCGCCGTCCCCTCAGGCACATCAAACACGCGCGATCCATCAACGGCCAGCATGTGATCTCCATGCCCTGTGTCAAAGAAATGCACCTGCGCGGCGGGTGGGATCACGCCTTACCCTCCGTCCAGAACGGGATGCCAATCCCCTTGGCGGCCAGCGCTTCGCCCTCGACGCGGAACAGCTTCATGTCATCGCGCACCTGCTGGATGTAGGCCTGGGAGTCTTCAAATTTGCCATCCGCTTCAAGCGCATAGGCGTTGGCTAACCCATCCTTGACCTTAGCGTAGAGTTCCAGCGCCGTCCTGGCCTCCTCTTCAGTGCCAACCTCAATCTGACGCAAATAGGCAGGCGTGCCTTCTCCCGTATCGTATTTGGCCAAAACGTCCTTCATTTGACTGAAGCGCAGGAAGTGCTCGTCCCCGTCGGTGTCGATCCGTACCGCCAGCGCATAAAGGCGGCGTTCCGGGAACAAATCCTCCTGCTCCAAAGTCGCCACACATTGTGCATAAGCGCGGTCAATAAAGCCTCCGGGGCGCTCGATCTCGATGAAATCCGCAAGCGCTTCGGCCGTTAGTGGCCTCAGTGCGCGCGGCTGCGTCTTACCCTTGCCCGCCGGCAAGGTTTCGGACGGGGTCAAGATGGGTTCATACCCCTCGGGCTCAAGCTCCCACAGCAGTTGGTTCGCCCAGCGCATATGGGTCATCTCGCCAATCGCGACCTCCAGCACCGAACGCCGGGCAAATATCAGATCGTCTTTCAGCGTCGGCCATTTTCGGGTATCCGCCGTTTCGGGATCCGCCAACGAAAAATAGGCATAGAGATATTGCACGCTCAGCGTCATCTCCATCGCGGCCAGACGCGTCTTGAGGTCCTCGATCATCGCCTGCGGCGTGTCATAGGGCTCCACGCCTGGCATTTCGGGATCAACTTTATAAACCTCGCCCGTTTCGCGGCCTTCAACGACGATAGGCAATTCGCTCCACATCTGATTTACCTGATAATGGTCAATCTGGTAGGGGCGGTTTTGTTCGACCGTATTCAGCGCCGCGACGTTACCGGACGGAGACTTGTCCGAGCGCAGCCAATCCAGATAGGTCTCGGCCTCGATCGGGTTCGTTGACTGACCCGAGGGTAACTGATCGTCATGCGCCACCTCAGCCATCACTACGTCGGGGTGGTTCGAAGGCCAGTAGTGGCAGCCGCAGTCGCGGAAGTCATGGGACCACGGATTGCACAGGCTTTGCGTCAATTCTCCGGGATCATAGGCTTCGCTGAAGACACCCGCCTCGGTCCGGTACTGGCGGCGAAAACCGTGCAGGACAACCTGCTCGGTATCCACGATGCCTTCATGATTGCGCCGTTCCAGCGCAATGCTGACCGGTTTGTCATCACCATGTTCCAGACTGCGGATGAACCGCCAAATCATCAGCCCGTCATAGGGTGTGCCGTCTTCCTCCTTGAAAGTGATGCGCTTACCGCTCTGCTCGACCCATGACAGGAACCAGCGCCCCTGGCTAAGCTTCGCGCCCACGACGCCACTGTAAGCCTCCAGCAAGGTCTGCACCCATTCTTCGGGGCTGTTGTCGGGCAGCATCGGGTCGTAGAAATAATCGACAAAGACCAGATGGAAGCCCTGTGAATTCTTCGGCGCCTCGGGCACGGGGTTCAGCGGCACCCGCGCGGCGTTGAACACCAGACCGGGGAAAAAGCGGCGGTCCAGGTTGCGTACATCCATTTCCAGACCGGGAAAGCAATTCCCCACCGATCCGTCCAGTCGCGTGTTGTCGGGGTTGCCCGGTACCTTATAGGCCGCGCGGGCGGTCAGGTTGCGGGGTTTAACGCGGATTTGGCCGGGCTGATCAGACATTCTGAGCCTCCGTTTCCTGTGCAACCAGATAGTCGATGAACGAGATCACCAGATGGTACTGCCTGCGCGACAGCGACAGCGGGTAATAGTTGGAATCGCGCATATAAGGCGGCATCCGCGCGTCGTGCATCGAGTCGCGGATAATCCGAGGATCGCGAAAATCCGGGTTCGGATTTTGATCAGGGTTTGGGTTTGTCTCAAGCTCGGTCAGGACACCATATGGTGGACGCAGCAGCGTTTTAACGAAATCCGGGCGACGGCGCAGGAAATCCAGCAGGTTGGCCTCGTCAATCAACTGCTCATGCACGAACTTCGTCGCCACTGTATAGGGCAGCCGATCATTCGGCACGGAGTTCGAAAAGACTGAGATCGGTTGCGGGCGGATCAGTTCGTCGATCTTGTCCGGCGGCCTTGCATCCTCCTCCGTCATGGATTTCGCATCGGTTGACGGCAGGCCCGGCGTCGGGGAAATCCCGGTTTTCGCCTGTAATTTGGCATTGTCCTTCAAACCTTGCGCGCGGATATCGTCGAGGTTGATCAGGCTGTTGGTCTCGAAGGCGCGGCGGAAGATATCGACCACCTCGTCTTTGGCCTGGGTGTAGTTTTCTTCAGTTACCGAGATTAGCGACAGATCACGATCGGCCAGATCATCCTCAAGGCTGTAGAACGGCCGCGCATCAGGTGCAAAATCGGGTGGTCCGGTCATGATCGTGGCGCGCGCGGTCAGGCGTTCGCCACGTACAGCCAGCGTCGCCTCGATCACGCCATCGCTGGTGTCATCGGCCACTCCCCAGGATTGGTCATTGCCCACACGGGCACCGTCGTAACTATCATGCGGCTCAGGGTCGTCCGAGGTGCCGGACATCATGATCCATTTCGACCAAGGGGTGTCGGGGTTCAGGATGCGGTTCTGTTCGGGCACGATTTCGTGGATGCGACCATATTCCGATTTCGGCGGGTCGTTCTGATAGCCCGGTACGGCCAGCGTCGCCGGACCGTATGCAGCATCAGGCGGGCCATAAACCTCGCCTTTCGGAGGCATAAAGCGCAGGCGCAGGATACTGCGGTCGATGAACTTCCCTTCGACCGGTTCATCATGACCCTGCACAGGATGCATCACACGCATCGAGCCTAGCGGGATCGGGTTATGCTCATAGACCATCGGCTGTTGCTCAGACGTATACGGGCTGAAGGCCAGCAGGGGTTTCGGGGTGAAATCCTGTCCCGCAATCTCGACCCGTGCACGAAACCCGCAAGCCGCGTCGCCAGTCCGGCGCTCGGCCTTGGTGTTCCCGACGGTGACCGAATAGCGCACGTTTTGCAGCGACAGGCCCTGATCGTCGAGCAGATCGAGCGTCACCGGTGTCTCATATTCCTCGCCCGTCTCGGCATCATGCATCCGCGCCCACAGCTCAAAGAACGGGGCAACCGGACGCAGCGCGCCGCCTTCGTCGCGAAAGCGGATCGTGTCGGGATCGGGAAGATAGGCGGTGACACTACCATCTTCGATCTCGCGCAGGGTTATGTTCGAGCGGATGACCGTTTTGTTGTTGCCATGGGCATCCATGTCCTGCTGCCACTCATAGCTTTCCAGCGGTGTCTCGCCCGGTCCCAGGCGAGCAACCGCCATGGGTGGCAGAAAGAAAATCTCTTGGATCGTGTCCATACTGGGCCCTCCCCCGTTTGGCCTTGGCAGCCCCCGCTTTCAGGGGTTCGAATAGCTCTCGTATGTGATAGTTGGGTCGTCGAAGATCGACTTGGACGTATCTCGGATGATGTCTGGCGGAGCGTCATCCGGCACCGGCGAAATGCTCTGCTGATAATGGAAGAAGTTATGCGGGTCGAATTTCTGCTTCACGAACAGCAAAGAGTTGAAATACTCGCCCCAGTATTGCCAGCGATAGTTCTTCTGGGTCCGCCGTGGATAGTTCTGATAGACGCGGTCAATGAAATAGCCTTCTTCGGTCATCAGTTCCATGAATCCGTCGAGCCACGGCACCACGATCTCTTTTTCTTCTTCCGACACCCAGAACACATCGACGTAGAAGTTCAGCGACACATCACGGTGAATGAAGGCATTGCCTTGTTTGCCCAACGGCATCCGATTGATCGCCCCCCCATAGGGTTCGATGGCCACAGCGCCATAAGCGTTGGGCGTGCTGTCGAGGTAGTCTACGACGCGCTGCCATTCGGCTTCGTTGAGCTGGCGTTCAATATATCCGGCCTGCTTATCTTCACGCGCCTGATCGGGGACGACGGGGATGTCATATTTGTCGTCATACAGCCATGAGTTGATTTCTTGATAGGTGCCATAGTTCTGGTCGTCCTCACCCATCTCGCCGCCGATTTCATCGCTCAGCAGGGGCTGGACAAACGCGTTCCCCTCTTCGGACGTGCCATCATAGAGCGCCGACACCAGCAGTACCTTTCGATCTCCCTGATAGGCCAGAAAGATATAAGCCCCGAAACGGTCATCTTCGCAGGTGCGCATGTAGTTGGCCTGCAGGTACTCCAGTGCCTTGGCGGCTTTGTCCAACGGCCATGTGATGTGGCAACCCCAGACTTCATACAGCTGGTGCAGCTGGTAGCGGATTTCCAGCAACACACCAAAGTTGTTGCCGGTCCCGCCTCGTATGGCCCAGAAGAGGTCGGAGTTCGTGTCTTTGTCCGCGATCACGATACTGCCGTCCCACAGCATCACGGTGACACCCAGAACGCTGTCGCAAGCCATCCCAAGCCGGCGAGAGGTAAAGCCATAGCCGCCGCCCATCATGAAACCCGCAACGCAGACATCCTGACAGGCCCCGCCCGGCACGTGCAGGTGATAGGAGTTCAACTCCGAATTCAGCATCTTGAACGGTGTGCCCGGACCGACATAGGCCATCGGCACCTTTGGATCGACGGTCACGTAACGCATTCGGCTGGTATCCAGCACCATCTGGTTATTGACCGAATACCCCGCCGTGCTGTGACGCCCTGACCGCGCAACAACCCACAGGTCATGCTCACGCGCGAAAGCAAGGCTGGCGCGTACATCCTGAATGGTCTCGCAATAGACGATGATCTCTGGGTAGTCCTGGAAAGCCGGATTCCAAACCTGCCGGTCATTGTTGTAATCCGCGTCGGTCGGCAGAGTGACCGTTCCGATCAGTTTCTTCTCAAATTCACGTATCTCATCGGGCGTGATCGAATGGTACTGCTGCAGCGCCAGATCGGTACGGCTTTGCGCCAAGACATCCTTGGCCAGAAGGGTTTTGCTGATCTTACGCATTAGGTCTCCTCATACCACAAGAGCGGGGCGCCGGACTGGTGACCCAGCGCTAAAAAGTCGAAATTCAGGTATCATCCCAACTCTGCCCGCGCCCAAGCTGGCAGCAAGTTGGCCTTCGGGTCAAGTAATCGTTTCCATCAACGCTCGTGCGTCTTTGAGGTCCGGCAGTTGGGCATCTTGATGGAAATGCGACATGACCGAATTCAACGCCTCACCAACCGGTTCGCCTCGGTGTTGCCGCCACTCCGCCAACGCGACCGCTGCACGAAGCTCGTAAAGCCGCGCGCCTTGCCTTTGCGCTGTTTCGATAGCGCGCAACAGCAGCGGTACGGGATCGCCCCCGGTCTTGGCTACAAGGGCGGCCTCAATACGCAGTTGATCGGCCTCGGCCCATTTCTCTTCGGTTTTGCTCAGAACATCTCTGGCGTGCGTCAGAGTCTGATGCGCAGCGTCGTGAAGGCCGGCGTTTGTCTGAATCTCGGCAATCAGCGAAGGGAAGAAAGTCTTGTAATTTCCGGCCCCAACCGACCACCAGTCTTCCGACGCCTGACGCAGGTCCTCGATATGCTCGACTTCAGAGGTCGTGGTCGCCTTTGCCCAGCTTTCCCATAGCCGCGCAATGGTCGCCATAAAGGGTAGCGAATGCTCCTCGGCGACTTCGGACAGCGCCTTAACATCCCTTTGCAATGCAGGGATGTCGCGCGCCAGCAGGTGAACCTTGCACATGTAAACCAAGATCTGCGCCACACTATGCGCGTGCTTGAGGTTCTTGGACCATTCCAGCGCTGTATTCTGCACCTGCAGGGCATCTTGATGCCGACCCATCAGGCAATAACATGTGCCCAGAAATGCTGATGTAATCGCGGCATGATCCGTTCCATAGACATAGGCTAGCTGGCTGTGCTGATCAAAATCATAAAGCGCCCAAGCTTGCTCAAGATGGCGCTTTGCATCTGACAGGTTGCCCAGATGCAATTGCACCGCCCCCATGGCGCGATGACCGACCATGCGGTGTTCGGTCTTGCCGCTTGTCGCCGCCAGATCGAGGATCTGCGCAGCCACGCCTTTCGCCAATCGATATTCGGCACGCACAAGATGGAATGCATATAGCCCGTTGAGCACAGGAAACAGCCGCTCGGTCTCGTCAGCTCGGTGACATAGTTCGCGCAGACGCCCATAGGCCTCACCCGTCGCATCCCCTGAAATACCGCTTGTTGAGCGCAGGACACCGGCACGCAGAATCTGGATGTCGATCTCTTGCAAATCCCGTGCACGGCTCTTTGGCAGATCGGCAAGCTGATCCAGAGCTTTCGACAGATGGGTCAACGCCTCGGCCTGGGCCGAGCGTTCGATCGCTCGACGCCCCGCGCTTTGCCAGTGCATCACGGCCTCATCCGCGCGTTGGGCCAACGTGTAATGCTGTGCCAGAACCTCGGGCTGAGTCTGGGCCAGTTGCGGCTGGTTCTCCAGCAATGCACCCGCCGCGCGGTCATGCAGCGACTGCCGTTCCGTGCGCAGCAGGCTGTCATAAGCCATGTCGCGAATCAATGCGTGGCGGAAGATGAACTCATCCTCTGCCGCATCCGGGGCTTGAAGAATGATCCCGGCCGATGAGAGCTGTTCCAGTCCGGCCTGCAGAACCGTCGGAGACAGAAACGAAACAGAGGCCAGCAACGCGATCGAGAACTGCCGCCCGAACACGGCGCCGGTTTGCGCCACTTCTTTGGCCTTGCCCAAACGGTCCAGACGCTCCATCAGCGAATCCTGCAACGTGCTGGGAACTGAAAGCGATGGCAGGGGGCCGCGCACGACATACCCCTTGTCGCTCAAGCGCAATTGCCCCGATTCCAAAAGACCGCGGGTCACTTCCTGGACATAAAGCGGAATGCCATCCGTCTTGGCCGCAATAAGGTCGCAAACCTCGGGTGGTACTGGGTGCCCTCCCGCCACCTCAGCTACGATCTCAGCCACATCCCGATTGGTCAAACGCTTGAGAGGTATACGCAGGGTATTGTTGTGGTGACCCCAACCCGGATCGAAACCGGTACGTGCTGTTACGACGATCAGCACCGGTAGGTCCCGAATATGTTCGATCACCCGGTCTGTCAGAGACAAGGTGGTCGGATCAACCCAATGCGCATCTTCGAACAACAGCAACACTGGTCGTTCTCGCGCTAACGTCGCAAGCTGTTCTGTCACTGCCTCCAACGTCTTCTCAAGCTTCACTTGCGGCGGCAGGTCGAGAGGCCCCAGCGTAGCATCAGCATCAACGCTCAACAAATCAGCGATCAGGCGCACATGCTCAGGCGGGTGATGGCGCAAGAGGTACGAGAGTTTTCCCAGTTTATCCTCATCGTTGTCTGTCGGCGCAAATCCTGCTGCGCGTTCCAGATGCTGAATGATCGGATAAAGTGCCGAGTTGGCATGAAAGGGCGAACACTGGAAGTTCAGGCGAAGCGCGCCTTGATCCAGCACTTCTTGGCTAAGCCCCTCAATCAGGCGTGATTTGCCGATCCCTGCCTCGCCAGTGACAAGAACCGATTGTCCAGCGCCCTGACTTGCCTCATTCCATTTGTCGGTCAGCTTGCGGAACTCTGCCTGGCGCCCAATGAGCCGACCAGAACCGGCATCAGGCATTATGTCAAATCTGCGCTCGATCCGCGCCTGCCCTGTGACGCTCCAGGCTTGTATCGGTTCCGAAAACCCTTTCAGTGCGAAAGACCCGCGATCCTGCAGTTCAAATGCATTGCCCACCAATCTGCGAGTGGATGGGCTGATGATCAGTGTATTGGGCTCGGCCAAACTCTGCAAACGTGCTGCCAGATTGGGTGTACGCCCCATGACCACGTCATGTTCCTTCAACCCTTCGCCATGGATCTCGCCCACAACGACAAGACCGGTCGAAACACCGATCCGCGCAGTCAGACGCTCCTCGCCTTCCATGCGATTCAATCCTTCAAGAATATCCAGACCCGCATGAACGGCGCGCGAGGCCGCATCTTCCACCGCGTGAGGATACCCGAAATAGATCATCGCCCCGTCACCCATGAAATCGGCGATATGTCCACCAAAGCGAGCAACCGAGGTCGAGCAAATTTCCTTGAACCGCCGAAGCAGCTCCCCCAAGTCTTCGGGATCAAGCCGCTCGGACATGGCAGTCGAGCCAACCAGATCAACAAACATAACTGTCAGTTGCCTCCGCTCGGCGACAATCTTCCCGCTGCCTTGCACCGGGGTCGGATTGGCATCCCGCGCCTGCCCCAATGCGGCCATCAATCGGCGCCTTGGTCCAAGTGGCAGCCCAAGGTCGATCAAATCATGTTCGGAGAGATGTGCGAGATCGGCCAATGTAACTTCGTTCGACGCGAATACCGGCGCATATTTCGACAGCCCGTGTTCTTCAAGGAATGCGTCGATCTCTGTCATTATCCCCGTTGTCCCCGATCGTCTCCGGGTTCCCCTACCCGGTCAGGCTTGCATATTGTGACACAAAAGCCGAACGACTTTAGCACATTAGCTGGACAGTCCTGATGGCTTTTCCTTCAGCCTTGATCAAGCTTTTTCTTTATTGCCGCACACGTCAAGTGAATTGCGCCACACGTAAGCACCAAGCCCACGCCTCTGTTGCAGGAATTTCGCTTGTCTGGTGGGAAATGGCAGGGGCAGCAGGGTTCGAACCCGCGACCTACGGTTTTGGAGACCGTCGCTCTACCAACTGAGCTATACCCCTAGGCTGGGCCATCAGATATGACAGAGGCGCAGCGGACTCAAGAGGCTTTTTGAGTTTTCCGAACACTTTACCGCTGACAAAAAAGTTGCGCCCGGCGCGCAGTTCTTTAAGACAAGGCTCGGCCAGCAGGAGGACCGCAGCCTTGAGCATCCGCAAGAAAATCGCAGACAGCGAAGCCGTGCTGAACTGGGTCGCGCGACGGATCGCAAGCTATATCCGATTGGTGCATCGCAACACACGCTGGCAGCGCATCGGTTACGAAGAACTGGATCAACTGGCCGAACAGGGCGAACCGGTCATCGTGGTGCTGTGGCACCAGAGACTGGCACAATCGCCATATTTCTTCCCACTGGACAAAGGCCGCATCTGCTCGATCACTTCGGCAGCGCGCGCGGGCAGCATGGTGGGGCGAGTGCAGAAGCTGTTCGGGATGGATACAATTGCAATGTCCAGCCGCAAGCGCCACGTCGCCTTGTCGCGCGAAGTGCTGGGAAAGATGAAACAGGGTATCTCGATTGGCATTGCCGCCGACGGCCCTCGCGGACCCGAGCGGGTATCCTCGACCGTACCGCTGGTCTGGGCTCGCACATCAGGTAAACGAGTTTTCGGCATCACCTATTCCGCGCGGCACGGGCGCGAAGCCGGAACTTGGGATCGTCTGCTGATGCCTCGCCCCTGGCGCAACGACGGTGTATTTCTGTGCCGCGAATGGACCGATCCAGTTCCACGCAAGGCCAGCGAAGAGCAGATTGAGGCCCTTCGTCTGAGCCTTGAGCAGCATATGAACGACATCACCGCCGAGGCCGACCGGATGGTCGGGCGTGAGCCATGGGCAAAGAGCATGTGAACCCAGAACCCGGCGTGAAACGACTATTGCGCCGTTAGGCCGCGTCTGCGCTGGTTTTGACCGAGGTCGCTCCTCTCGCCATGCTGTCCGACATTTCAGCAAGCTTGATATCAAATCGCTTGCGCTCTCGGCAAAAGTCGCTGATTTTGCACTCAACTTCCTGTTCGTCGTCACCGAGAACAGCGGCTCTCATATCATCCAAATCCTTGCTGTGAAGGATTTGCGTTCCATAGTTTAGAAATTCAAAACCAAACATCTTAGTCTCCCCTGATCGCCGGGACGCGCTTGATTTGCGCGTCACCCTTGCTGTTGCAATAGAGAGCTGGGAGTTCAGTCTTCGTTTGGAGTGGACGGTAGATTAAGAATGCGAGATCGACAGCTGTTTTGTTCAATGAACTCAGCTTGCCCGAGATCATTCGACGAACAATCTCAATGCGCCGAGAAGATTGGATGAGAAAAGGCCGCCCCATGTGGAGCGGCCTTCTTTAGTTCACCGATTTGTCGGGCCAAAGCCCGACTACCGTGATTACTCGATGATTTTCGAGACGACGCCGGCGCCGACGGTGCGGCCGCCTTCGCGGATGGCAAAGCGCAGGCCGTCTTCCATCGCGATCGGAGCGATCAGCTCGACGGTGAAGCCGACGTTGTCGCCGGGCATAACCATCTCGGTGCCAGCCGCCAGAGTCACGGTGCCGGTCACGTCAGTTGTACGGAAGTAGAACTGCGGACGGTAGTTCGCAAAGAACGGGGTGTGACGACCGCCTTCTTCCTTGGTCAGGATGTAGGCTTCGGCT
>NZ_JBQFZC010000004.1:0-484016 GCF_056542025.1 Ruegeria sp. AF2
AAAGCGCGGCGCCGGGCCCAAATTCCGAAAGTGGAATCGGCGCAGCCGATTCCATGTATCGGGTGCGGGAGTATTCGCTCACCCGCAGTGCTTAGACCTGACGGACGGCCCCTTTCGCGGCACTGGTCGTCAATTTGGCATAGGCTTTTAGCGCGGTGGACACTTTACGCTTACGTGGTGCAACGGGCTGCCAGCCCTTCTCGTCCTGCTCTTCGCGCCGCGCGGCCAGGTCTTCGTCGGAGACCGCCAGATGGATGCTGCGGTTGGGAATGTCGATTTCGATCGTGTCGC
Organism: Ruegeria sp. AF2; assembly: GCF_056542025.1. NCBI lineage: Bacteria > Pseudomonadati > Pseudomonadota > Alphaproteobacteria > Rhodobacterales > Roseobacteraceae > Ruegeria > Ruegeria sp. AF2. The sequence goes on from NZ_JBQFZC010000004.1 coordinate 292, forward strand.
CGGTTTTCACCAAACCGATCTCACCACCTTCCGCTGCTTCGGGCGAGACGTGGCCGATTGACAGTCCCGAGGTACCACCCGAGAAACGACCGTCAGTCAGCAGCGCGCAGGCTTTGCCCAGTCCCTTGGATTTCAGATACGAAGTCGGATACAGCATTTCCTGCATTCCCGGCCCACCGCGCGGGCCTTCGTAGCGGATGACCACCACGTCGCCTTCCTTGACCTTGCCGGTCAGAATATCATTCACTGCCTGATCCTGGCTTTCGCAGACATAAGCTGAGCCTGTGAATTTCAGGATGTTCTCATCCACACCCGCAGTTTTCACGATACAGCCGTCGCGCGCAATGTTGCCGAACAATACCGCCAGACCGCCATCCTGGCTGAATGCGTGCTCTTTCGAACGGATCACGCCGCCTTCGCGATCAGTGTCCAACTCCTTGTAGCGGTTAGACTGGCTGAATGCTTGTGTAGTACGCACGCCGCCGGGCGCCGCTTTGAATAGGTCCTGAGCCTTCGGGTTGTTGGCGACTTTGATGTCCCAGTTGGCAATTGCTTCGCCCATGGTGCCCGAATGCACTGTATGGCAATCCTCATGCAGCAAGCCTGCACGGCTGAGTTCACCGAGGATCGAGAAGATGCCACCAGCGCGGTGGACGTCTTCCATGTGCACGTTTTCGATGTTGGGCGCGACTTTGCACAAACAGGGCACTTGGCGGCTCAGGCGGTCCATGTCGGACATGGTGAAATGCACTTCACCTTCGTGCGCGATGGCCAGCAAATGAAGCACCGTATTGGTCGATCCACCCATTGCGATATCCAAGCTCATGGCATTTTCGAACGCGTCGAACGTGGCGATTTCACGCGGCAGGAAGCCTTTCTCGTCCAGATCATAGTGGCGCTTGGTGATCTCGACGATGCGGCGACCAGCTTCCAAGAACAACTCTTTACGGTCGGCATGTGTGGCCAGGGTCGAGCCATTGCCCGGCAGCGCCAGACCCAGTGCCTCGGCCAGACAATTCATCGAGTTCGCGGTGAACATGCCCGAGCATGAACCACAGGTTGGACAGGCGTTTTCTTCAATGTGTTGCACCTGCTCATCGGTAAATCGATCATCCGCTGCGGCAACCATCGCGTCGACAAGGTCGATCTTCTTGGCGTCCAGATCGGCGATGTCGATCTTGCCCGCCTCCATAGGTCCACCCGAGACAAAGATCGCAGGGATGTTCAGACGCATGGCCGCCATCAACATGCCGGGCGTGATCTTGTCGCAGTTCGAGATACAGACCATAGCGTCCGCGCAGTGGGCGTTAACCATGTATTCAACAGAATCCGCAATCACCTCACGCGAGGGCAGCGAATACAGCATCCCGTCATGGCCCATGGCGATGCCATCATCGACCGCGATGGTGTTGAACTCTTTGGCGACACCGCCAGCGGCCTCAACCTCACGCGCAACCATCTGTCCCAGGTCCTTCAGGTGGACGTGACCGGGTACAAACTGGGTGAACGAGTTGACGATGGCGATGATCGGTTTGCCGAAATCGTCGTCTCCCATACCGGTGGCGCGCCACAGGCCGCGAGCACCGGCCATGTTGCGGCCATGGGTGGAGGTTCTGGATCGGTACATTGGCATGATGCTGTATCCCTATTGCCCAAACTGCGATATTGGGTGTGTACGTTATAGCGCACGTATCATATGTACGTTATAACGCACAAGGCAAATCGCAGGGCGCGGGTATGGAATCGGACGAACTAACGCTAAAACTAAGGGATGTGCGGGCGGCATCCGGGCTAAGCCTGTCAAAAGTCGCGGAACTCACCGGGGTCAGCAAAGCCATGCTGGGCCAGATCGAGCGTGGCGAATCAAGCCCGACCATTGCGACCCTGTGGAAGATCGCGAAGGGTTTCCAGCTCCCGCTGAGTGCTTTGATTGGTACTGCTGCAATGCGTGACACGACAGATGCCGATGTGTTCAGTACCGTGAGATTTCCAGGAAGCATCGAAGTCAAGATTGTCTTTCCCTTTGATCCCGCATTGGGGGCCGAAACATTTCATGTCGAGTTGTCACCCAATCAAAGCCACGAATCTCCGGCCCATGCAGCAGGCGTAACCGAAGAGGTTTTTGTTCTGAGCGGAGCTTTGGACGTGCTGCGAAATGGAAACTGGGTTCCGCTACAATCCGGTCAAGGGTTGCGATTTTCTGCGGATGTGCCGCATGGATACCGCGCTGGTGATCAGGGAGCTGCTTTTCTAAATATGCACCACTATTCGCAACCAGCGGAAGTTTCAGAATAGGAAAGCCCCATACAATGACCGCACTACTGGACAGTTTGACCGTCGTCGATGCCATCGGCTCATTCGGGGCTTTGATCGTTGTTGCGGCATATTTTGCGACCCAGATGCGAGTGATGAACTCGGAGGATCTGGCCTTTCCGCTGGTGAATCTTATCGGTTCGGTGCTGATCGTGTTCTCACTGCTGCAGAACTTCAATCTGGCGTCGATGCTGATCGAAGGCTTCTGGATCATCATCAGCGTTATTGGGATCATCCAGTATTATCGCCTGCGTCGATTGCGATAAATCCAGTGTGGTCGGGACGCTAGCGCTATCCAGCCTTGAACCTGCATCCAGCCAAGTATAGGGAAAACCCAAGCTCGCTTAGGGGAGGCATAGATGCAGGACGATCCAAAAACCCTCGTTTCTACCGAATGGCTTGCCGCACATCTCAAGGATCCGGATCTAAGGATTCTGGATGGGTCGTGGTACCTGCCGCAGCAAGCGCGAGACGCCAAGGCAGAGTATGACTCTGCCCACATCCCTGGTGCGCGGTTCTTTGATATTGATGAGATATCCGACCATCGTTCTGACCTGCCGCATATGGCACCTCCGGTCGAGAAGTTCATGTCGCGCCTGCGCGCGATGGGCGTTGGAGATGGCCATCAGGTCGTGGTCTATGACGGTGCGGGGCTGATGTCGGCGGCGCGGGTCTGGTGGTTGTTCCGTCTGATGGGACAGGACAATATTGCCGTTCTGGATGGTGGATTGCCCAAATGGCAGTCTGAAGGGCGCGAGATCGAAGACCTGCCCCCCATTATTCGCGACCGTCATATGACGGTGCGGGTTCAGAACCACCTTGTCCGCGATGTGACGCAAGTTTCATCAGCCGCGAAGCTTGCGGATCACGAGATCATCGATGCCCGCTCGGCGGCCCGTTTCGTCGGGACCGAAGCTGAACCGCGCGAGGGGTTGCGCTCGGGTCATATCCCAGGCTCGCGCAACGTGCCTTTTGGAATGCTGTTGAACAAGAATGGCACGATGAAGTCGCCCGAAGACTGCCGCGCGGTTTTCGAAGATGCCGGCGTCGACTTATCGAAACCCGCGATCACATCCTGTGGCTCTGGTGTGACTGCCGCAATTCTCAGCCTTGCATTGGAACGCATGGGCAAGAAAGACCACGCGCTTTATGACGGCTCCTGGGCTGAATGGGGTGCCTTCCCAACCCTGCCCGTCGCAACCGGAGAGAACTGATGTTCGAGAACCTTAAACCGCAGCCAGCAGACAAGATTCTGGCGTTGATGCAGATGTACCGCGACGACCCACGTGATCAGAAGATCGATCTGGGCGTTGGCGTCTACAAGAACGCCGAGGGGGTCACTCCGGTGATGCGCGCGGTGAAAGCAGCTGAAAAGCGTATTCTCGAAGAGCAGGAGAGCAAGGCTTATACCGGTCTGGCTGGTGATCCAGCCTTTGCGGACGCGATGATCGACTTGATCCTCGGAACTTCTGTCCCGCGTGGCAACATTGCAGCCGTAGCCACCCCCGGTGGTACCGGTGCCTGTCGTCAGGCGTTTGAGATGATCCGTATGGCCAACCCCACCGCGCGTGTTTTCGTGTCGAACCCCACATGGCCAAACCATTTGTCGATCCTGAACTATCTAGGGATCGAGACAGTCCAATACCGTTATTTCGACGGAGAATCTCGTGGCGTCGATTTCGACGGTATGATCGAGGACCTGAAAACTGCCAATGCAGGCGACGTGGTTCTTCTGCACGGCTGTTGCCACAACCCAACGGGTGCCAACTTAAATATGGTGCAATGGCAAGAGGTCGTGAACCTGATCAACGCGCGTGGCCTCGTCGCAATGATCGACATCGCCTATCAGGGCTTTGGCGACGGTCTGGAAGAAGATGCGCAGGCAACCCGTCTGGTAGCATCGTCAGTGAAGCGCTGCCTGATCGCGGCGTCTTGTTCGAAGAACTTCGGCGTCTACCGTGAACGCACCGGCCTGCTGATGGCGATCAGTGACGATCCGGCACAGACTGCACTGAACCAGTCTACGCTGGCATTTCTGAACCGCCAGAACTACTCATTCCCGCCTGATCACGGCGCGCGGGTGGTGACGACGATCCTGAATGACGATGCTCTGCGGGCAGATTGGGCGACCGAATTGGAAGATGTCCGCCTTTCCATGCTGGGCCTGCGTCAGCAACTGGCTGATGAGCTGCAGAGCCTTAGTGGATCGGATCGATTTGGATTTATCGCCCAGCATCGCGGCATGTTCTCGCGACTGGGGGCCGCGCCAGAACTGGTTGAAAAGCTGCGTGCCGATCACGGCATTTACATGGTCGGTGACAGCCGTCTGAACATCGCTGGTTTGAACGCCAATACTGTGCCCATTCTGGCGCAGGCGATTGTCGATGTCGGCGTCTGAGCGATATCTTTGAATGAAGGAAAACCCGGGCGCGAACGCCCGGGTTTTTTTGTTTTTACTTGGTTGGCTATTAGCCCTTGGAGAATTCCGGATACGCTTCCATACCCAGTTCAGCCATGTCGAGGCCGTTGATCTCGTCCTCTTCGCTAACACGGATACCTACGGTGGCCTTCAGGATCGACCAAAGGATAAGAGCAGCACCAAAGGTGAAGACACCATAAGCAATGATCCCGGTCAGCTGAGTGATCAGGCTGGCTTCGCCATAGAAGATCACGGCGATGGTGCCCCAGATGCCAGCGAACAGGTGGACCGGGATGGCGCCGACTACGTCGTCGATCTTGAACTTGTCCAGCATCGGAACCGCGAAGACCACGATGATACCGCCCACAGCACCGATCCACAGAGCGCCGAACAGGGTTGGGGCCAGCGGCTCAGCAGTGATCGACACCAGTCCCGCCAGCGCGCCGTTCAGCACCATGGTCAGGTCGGGCTTTTTGTACAGCAGCTGTGTCATGATAAGGGCGGCAACGGCTCCGGATGCAGCAGCCATGTTGGTGTTGGCAAAGATGCGCGATACGTCCGAGACATCTCCTACAGTGCCCATCGCCAGCTGCGAACCACCGTTGAAGCCGAACCAACCCAGCCACAGGATAAAGGTACCCAGAGTGGCCAGAGCCAGGTTCGAACCAGGCATCGGGTGCACTTTACCGTCCTTGTACTTACCGATACGCGGCCCAAGGATGAGAGCACCTGCCAGAGCCGCCCAGCCACCGACCGAGTGCACGATGGTCGAACCAGCGAAGTCCGAGAAGCCTGCTTCGGACAGCCAACCACCACCCCACTGCCACGAGCCCGAGATCGGGTACATGATGCCGGTTAGGACAACAACGAAGGCAAGAAAGGGCCACAATTTGATCCGTTCAGCCACCGCACCGGACACGATCGAGGCGGTCGCTGCGACAAAGACCAGTTGGAAGAAGAAATCCGAACCGATTGAGGCGTAGTCAAGCGCCGCAGCATCTGCACCGACACCCACTGGGTCAAGCACGGTGGTCGAGAAAAACGGGCCCAGCCAGCCAGAAATGGTCCAACCATCACCGGGGTACATCAGGTTGAAGCCGATCAGCCAGTACATGATCGCGGCGATCGAAAACAGTGCGATGTTTTTGGTCATCTGCATCGCGACGTTCTTGGACCGCACCAGCCCGCCTTCGAGCATGGCAAAGCCTGCAGCCATGAAGAACACCAGGAAACCGCCCATCAGGAACAGCAGCGTGGTGAATATATATTGGGTGTGTTGCGCGGGCTCTCCGGTAGCGGCCTCTTGCGCAAGACCCATCTGCGGCAGTGCGACGATCGCAGCGGCAGGGATGAGAGATTTCATCAGGTTCATTGTTAGTCCTCGAGTGATTGTGAGTAAGCGCGCTTAAAGCGCCTCTTCGTTGGTTTCCCCGGTCCGCACGCGCAGGGCTTGCTCGACATCGAGGACGAAAATCTTGCCGTCACCGATCTTGCCGGTCTTGGCGGTTGTGGTGATGGTTTCGACGATCTGGTCGGCCATGGTGGCGGGCACCACGATCTCAAGCTTGATCTTGGGAACGAAATTCACGGCGTATTCGGCACCGCGATAAATCTCGGTGTGACCCGATTGCGAGCCAAACCCTTTGATCTCAGTCACCATCATGCCGCGCACGCCTGCATTGGTCAGTGCTTCGCGCACCTCCTCAAGCTTGAACGGTTTGATTGTCGCAATGATCAGTTTCACGTCTTTCCCCTCTACTACTCCGGGCGGCCCGGCATTTTGCACCTGCAGAAAAATGCGCGACAGAGGTTCAGATGGAACGTTTTCGGAGGGTAAATGAGGGTAAAAAATCAGCAATTATGCACAATTTTTGCACAAAACACGCTATTTGGTGAAAATATAGGCAAACTTGTGAGGGGAAATACGGGTATTTCACACCTCTACATGGCCGTTCCGGCGGGGTATGGTGCCCCAAAAGCATAACCGGGCAGAGTTTGAGCATGACTGAGTCCAACCGTCGCAAATCGCGCCTTGTCGCGGATAAAAGGTACCCGTCCAAAGGCCGAAAGCCTGCGGCGACCAAGCGGGCAGCAAAACCTGCTGGTAAGAAGTCGACGGCCCGAAAAGCCGCTCCGCGCAAAACGGCGCGGAAGAAAACGCGGCGCAGTTCTGGTGGGAAGGGCGGTGGCATTTTCCGCCGGCTGTTCCGCTGGCTCTGGCGCATAATTTGGGGGATCACTTGGAGGGTCGGCGCAGTGGCGGGGTTGCTGTTGGCGCTGGCGGTGGGTGTTGTTTACACCTCATTGCCGGATGTCGATGCCCTGCTTGATGGGCGGGCACGTGGTTCGGTGACCTTGCTGGATCGCGACGGCAAGGTCTTTGCCTGGCGCGGCGATCAGTTTGGCGGCGTGATTACGGCGGATACAGTTTCGCCGCATCTCAAGAACGCCGTGATTGCAACCGAGGATAAACGGTTCTACCGCCATTTCGGCGTCAGCCCGCGCGGTGTCGCCAGCGCGGTACGCATCAACCTGAGTGAAGGACGTGGACCGCTGTCTGGTCACGGTGGTTCAACGATCACCCAGCAAACCGCGAAACTTCTATGCCTGGGTGTGCCTTATGAGCCCAGCGAATGGGAGTCTGAGGCTGCATATGAAGCCGATTGCCGTCAGGGTTCGCTTTGGCGCAAGGCGAAAGAGGCAGTTTATGCCATTGCGATGGAGGTCAAATACTCCAAGGATGAAATTCTGACGATCTATCTGAACCGCGCCTTCCTCGGTGCGGGAGCCCGCGGCTTCGAGGCCGCCAGCCAGCGGTATTTCGGTATTTCAGCAGCCGAAGTGTCTCCGGCCGAGGCAGCAATGCTGGCAGGTCTATTGGTGGCCCCGACACGCTATGCGCCTACGAACAACCTGCAACGTTCACAAGATCGAGCACGTTTGGTGGTTGGGCTGATGGAGGCTCAGGGCTATCTGAGCAGCGCGCAGGCCAGCGAGGCCCGCAGCCGTCCGGCGCAGTTGTCCGAGGCCGCTGCCGCGCGTGCTGGTGGTTACTTTGCCGATTGGGTGATGGCCAGCGGGCCTGAGTTTTTCACACGTAACACAACCGAGGACGTGGTGATCCGAACCACACTGGATCAGCGCATTCAAACGTCGGCAGAAGAGGCGCTTAAATTCATCTTCCAGGAGAAAGTGCGCGAAGGGTCCAAAGCGCAGGCCGCTATTGTGGTGATGTCAGCGGATGGCGCGGTTCGAGGTATGGTCGGTGGGCGCAAGACTCGTGTTTCGGGGGCGTTCAACCGGGCTACGCAGGCTCTGCGTCAAACGGGTTCGTCGTTCAAACCGTTTGTCTATGCGACGGCCTTGGAGTTGGGATATTCACCGCTGGACACGGTGATGGATGAACCAACGTGCTGGAACATCGCAGGTTCAGGTCAGTGGTGCCCGAAGAACTACACCAATAAGTTCTATGGCCGGGTGACATTAGCAGATGCGTTGAAGAATTCGTTGAATATTCCCGCAGTCAAAGTGGCGGATATCTCGGGGCTGGACAACGTGCGCACGGTTGCCAGTGGTTTCGGCCTTTCAAGTGATCTGGCCGAGGGACTCGCGCTGGCGCTCGGCGCATCGGAAAGCACGCTGATAGAGATGACGGGCGCTTACGCTGGTATCCTGAACGGCGGTTCAGCGGTGGAACCCTATGGTCTGACCGAGTTGAAGCTGCTTGGTGAGACCGATCCAGTTATGATCACGACAACCGGTATTGGTGAACGCGTCATCAACGACAAGGCCGCCAAACAACTGACCTGGATGATGGAGCGTGTGGTCTCTGAAGGTACAGGCGGACGGGCAAAGCTGCCGGGCTGGCAGGTGGCGGGCAAGACCGGCACGACCCAGGCCGCACGCGATGCGTGGTTTATCGGATTTACCGCGGACTACGTTACGGGCGTTTGGATGGGGTATGATGACAATACGCCGTTGTCAGGTGTCACAGGTGGAGGCTTGCCGGCGGAGATATGGAAAGAGACCATGCTGCGCGTGACAGAAGGGATGACGCCCACGCCGTTGCCCATGTTGGTGCCGGACCCACCGGTTAGAACCGCGCAGCCGCACCAACAGCGCCGTAAGAATCAAACCGGTTTGGACCGTGCGATCAACAACCTGCTGAACAACATCTTCGGAAACTGACCAACAAAAAAAGGCGGTGCGCTGGGCACCGCCTTTGATGTCTGAATAATCGTAAGATCAGACGCTTTCGTCTAGCGCTGCCAGAATTGCATCACCCATTTCGCTGGTCGAAACCGGCTCAACCCCTTCTTCGGCCAGCAGGTCAGCTGTGCGAACGCCGTCGGCCAGAACCTTCTCGATCGCGGTTTCCAGACGATCCGCTTCGTCGCCCTGGTCAAAGCTGTAGCGCAGTGCCATGGCGAAGCTGAGGATACACGCAATTGGGTTGGCCTTGCCTTGACCTGTAATGTCCGGGGCCGAGCCATGAACGGGTTCATACATGGCCTTAGGGCGGCCATTCGCCATCGGTGCGCCCAGCGAGGCAGACGGCAGCATGCCCAAAGATCCGGTCAGCATCGCTGCGCAATCGGATAGTACATCGCCAAAGAGGTTGTCGGTGACGATCACGTCAAACTGTTTGGGCGCGCGCACAAGCTGCATCGCGCCGTTGTCTGCATACATGTGTGACAGCTCGACCTCGGGATATTCCTGGCCGACGCGGGTCACGACTTCGCGCCAAAGAATACCCGATTCCATCACATTGGCTTTTTCCATCGAGCACAGTTTCTTGTTCCGGCGCATCGCCAGCTCGAATGCCGAACGTGCGGCGCGTTCGATCTCGGATTCAGTGTAGCGCTGGGTGTTGATGCCAACGCGTTCATTGCCTTCCTCGAAAATACCGCGCGGCTCACCGAAATAGACGCCCGAAGTCAGCTCGCGCACGATCATGATGTCGAGGCCAGCGACCACATCCTTCTTCAGCGACGAGAAATCCGCCAGCGCGTCGAAGCACTGAGCTGGGCGCAGGTTGGAGTACAGGTCCATTTCCTTGCGCAAACGCAACAGGCCACGTTCGGGCTTCAGGCTGAAGTCCAGATCGTCATACTTAGGGCCGCCAACCGCACCCAGAAGAACCGCATCAACCTCTTGTGCTTTGGCCATGGTTTCGTCCGACAGGGGCTTCCCGTGCGCGTCATAGGCAGCGCCGCCGACCAGATCCTCGCTCACGTCAAATTGAAGACCGCGATTGGCGCCGAACCAATCGATGATTTTGCGCACTTCGGCCATAACTTCCGGGCCAATTCCGTCTCCGGGCAGGATGAGGAGCGAGGGGTTGGACATCGACAGTCTCCTTGCGTTTTGTCGCACAGGCCCTAGCGTTTGCGGCGCATCGGGTCAATGAGACGAACCCATCAAATCACGAGGAAACCACATGCTGACACCCGGAAATCCGGCCCCATCGCTAAAAATCGAAACAGTAAGCCATGGCACCTTTGATCTTGAGCGCGACACTGGTGAAAACGGAACGCTGGTGATTCAGTATCGTGGTCTGCATTGCCCGATCTGCGTTCGCCAAATGGGTGAGGTCGAGGCTGCGCTGGATGAATTCGCCGAGCTGGGGATTGAGGTGATCATGATCACCACGGATACCGACGAACGTGCGGCCGAGACGGTTGAGAAGGCCGGAGTGTCGAAGCTGCGCGTAGGATACGGCCTGTCCATGGCCGACGCGCGGGATATCTGGGGTCTGAACATCTCGGTGGCTCGTGAAGGTAGCGCCGAGCCAGCGATGTTCGCTGAGCCGGGACATTTCTATATCAAACCTGATCAGACCCTCTATTACGTCTGGCAGCAGACAACGCCTTTTGCGCGACCGCCGATGTCGGACATCGTCGGCGGTTTGAAATTCACCTTGGCCAATAACTATCCTGCGCGCGGCACCTATACCGGCGCGCTGTAGGCGATTTTAAAGCCGGGCCTTCAACCTGTCGGCCAGCAGATCCCAGACTCTGCGAATGCGCGGGGTCTGTCGCATCGCCTGAGGGGCAGCCAGCCAGACCGGCAGCACCGGTATCTCGACATCAATATCTAGCACTTCGACCAGAGGATCGGACTGCGCGATGCTGAGTTGGCTGAAGCCCACCCCACACCCTGCGCGGATCAATTCCCAATAGGCAGTCTGGTTGTCGCATCGCGTGGCAAAGCTGTCCCGGCTGGCAGGCCAGCCCTTGTTCCGCATAGCGGTGATAATGTCTTCATTGGTGTCAAATCCCACAAGGTCGTGCTGCATCAGCTCTTTCGGCGTTGTTGGTCGCCCCGCACGATCCAGATAGCTTTGGGCGGCGCAGAAACACAGCGGAACCTCACCGATATGCTTTGCCACGATGTCGACCTGTTCGGGGCGATACATGCGCACGGCAATATCGGCTTCGCGGAACAGCAAGTTTTCGCTGGCATCCGAGGCGACCAGATCAAGCTGAATCGCCGGTTCTGCCTCACGGATTGCGGCAAGTATCGGCGGCAACAGGTGATGCGATACAAATACCGAAGCGGTGATCCTGACCGACCCTTCCAGCTGTTGCGCCTGACCCGCTGCCGTCAGCCCCAGGGCATTGACTGCGCTGTACATCTGCTGCGCCATTGGCAGCACTTGCTGCCCCACCTCGCTGAGCGTCAGTCCACGCGCGTGACGATCAAACAGCGAGACCCCCAATTCTTCTTCCAGCGCATGCACCTGACGTCCAAGCGTCGGCTGGCTGCGACCCAGTTGCTTTGCGGCTGCGGATAGTGAGCCGGTTTCGGCAACCGCCAGAAAGCTTTGAACTAAGGACCAGTCGGATAGTTGGAGTGTTTTAGCCATTCAAAAACGAATACATAATCTGCGATTTTTCGCAATTTCCAAAACATCGTGAATGAATAGATTGATCCGGAACGGAGGGATCAATGCCACAAACGGTACTTATTCTCGGGGCCACCGGTCGATTTGGACGCAACGCTGCAAGAGCCTTTTCGGATGCGGGATGGATTGTGCAAAAGTTTGATCGACGCAGGGAGGAATTGCGCACGGCGGTACGTGGAGTAGACGTCATCGTGAACGCCTGGAACCCGCTTTACCCCGACTGGGCGGAGCAGGTGCCAGAGTTGCATCGTCAGGTAATCGCCGCTGCATCAGAGCGTGACTTGACGGTCATTGTCCCGGGGAACGTTTATGTTTTCGGTGCGGATACGCCCGGCCCCTGGTCGACCAGGACACCGCATCTTGCGCGAAATCCGTTGGGACGCATTCGGATCGAGATGGAAGAGGCTTATCGTGCCTCGTCGGTTCGGACCATCATGTTGCGGGCAGGTGATTTCATAGACACCACGGCCTCTGGCAATTGGTTCGATCAGATTCTCATCAAACACTTGCGGCGCGGGCGCTTTGTGTATCCCGGCAATCCGGATATCGAGCATGCTTGGGCCTATCTGCCCGATTTAACTCGCGCTGCTGTGGAGTTGGCAGAAATGCGCAGCCTGCTACCGCGTTTCTGCGATGTCCCCTATGCTGGATACACCTTGACCGGCAATGAAATGGCATTGGCGCTTTCGCAGGTTGCGGGGCGTGAACTCACCCTTAAACAGATGGCATGGTGGCCTTTGCATCTGGCCCGCCCGTTCTGGCGTATGGCGCCTCATTTGCTTGAGATGAGGTATCTATGGAATACTTCTCACCGGCTGGACGCACGCCTCTTTGATGCTCTGCTCCCGGAATTTGCGCAGACCGACCTAAATGACGCGTTGAGGAACGCCGTGTCTGAACCTGTGCAATATGAATCCCGCCAGCGATTCGGCACAGTCATACGGTCATGATCGAAGCCTATTCGTCGAATAGATCGACCCAGACAAGCCGGTGACGGCTTGCGGCGACGGCCGCGTCACGGGATGTGGGTTCCGGCCAGTAAATGCCCGCATCGTGCACACGCCAATCCGCCGAAGGTAGGACATAATCCACTCTCATCTCGCCAACGCCCTTCCACAAAACTGTTGAAGTTGACCCCGCAGGGTCAACAGGCATCGGATCCTGCAGTTGCGGATCGGCCAGAAGATTACGGATTGCTGATTTGCGACCCTCGCCTTTGTAAGGATCCTGGTTCGCATCACCTGCGATGACAAAACGGCCTGTAGGTTTCTCACCCAGATCACCGTTCAGCAAAAGCGACCAGAGCCGAATTTCATCCCGGTTGCGCAGTCCGTTCCGATCTTCAGGTCCATCAAAGACAGGCGGGCTGGCGTGAAACGTCATCAGGTTTAGGCGACCACTCGGGGTGTCGACCGGAACGACCCAATGCGATGTAGAAGACAGCCGCTGAACAGCCTGCGCTTGTGGTGATGGGAAGGGCTCTCCATCCTCGGCTGGCAGCTGGGCATTCGGCAAGTCGCGCCACCGCAACTGGGTGAATGACCGCACTTGATCGGTAGCGATAGGATAGCGGGACAGCACTGCCAGCCCATTCTGGCCGGTGAACCGCCCCCAGCCTTGTGCATCGCCCGGACCGCCCGTCTCGCCGTCCCCATCCAGATCCAACGCGGTTTCGATCCCGGAATTGGGTTGCTCGGCGTAACTGTATCGATAATCCAAGCCGTTGCTTTTCAGCGCCTCGACCAGCGCAGCAAGGGCAAGCCCGTCTAAATCCCAATCGATGCCTTGCAGCGCGACGATATCGGGACGGGTTGTCATCAGCACCTCGATCACCGCAGCGACCTGAGGGTCGTTCCGCCGAATATCACGCAGCAACAGGCCGGGACCTTCGCGACTGAGTTCTGTATTGAAACTTGCGATGCGCAATGTCTCTGCCTGTGCCGTAAACGGCAACAGCAACAGAACCAGCAGTCGGATCATGCGATCTGAGTTGACTCGGAAGTTGAGTATGCGCGGCGCTTCTCAACGATCAGGCCGGCAATGCGTAGTGTCGCCATGCCTCGCATGATCATGCTGGCAGGCAGGAATGCCCATGCGCAAAGGGTCCAGATCAATGTCTGCGGATTGCTGAGCGCGATCGGCGTGATGAAAGCAGCCATCAGTTTGATCAGGGCGGGAATCAGGAAAGGCAGCAAAGCCCCAATTGCGATGTTGAGCCGCCCGTCACGCTGCAGACGGGTGACCACATCACCACCCTTGGTTGGGTCAAACAGCGGTAGATTGGTCCAGACGTTGAACGCGCCGTTGCCTGTTGGCCATCCCCGAAGCTTCACCGCATAGGCAAAGCTGGCGATGGTAACCAAGGCCGCGACATAAGCGACGCTGGCGGAGATACGCACCAAATCTACGAGGGGCTGGCTGGCATCGGCGGGCAGCATCAAAACCACAAGACGAACGGGGGAGTAGGGGAAATCCACCACATTCGCGACCATCAGGCCAACTGAATAAAACAGGCCAGTAAGTTCCGAGGGGGCATAGGCGTTTTTGCAGATCAGCGTCAGGAAGGTAACCATCGACATCAAACCGACAAAGCGCAGCCTGTTCACAGGTGGTGCGTCACGAAATTCGATAAAGCTTGGAAAGGCCGAGTTGTATTCCGAGAAAGTCAGGATAAACGCAAGGATCGCCAGAAAGACGACAATCTCAGTCCCATTCGACGTCGATGTAGGCAGGTACAACGCAGGGGTAAGCACCATAAGTGCTACCAATAATCCACGTATCGCCGCCCCCGTTGTGCGTGCAATCACAATCCGAACCCTTTTTCAAACCGGCGTAGTCGATTCTGTGCCGACTTATCGTCCAACTTGTGCTCACCGCTCGTTCGTTGGCGGCTACCTCATGGGTGCCAACTTTGCCGATAAGCGGTATTTCGCTCAAGCCAATGAGCAAATAACACGCAATTTCGGGCAAAATGATGGCGCAACTGGTGCGGGATTGCATCAATTTCGACGCAAATCCGACGTGTATCTCAAATTGATACCTATATGTTGTGGTGCACTGGGTTTTTGCCCCAAGAATGCGAACAGGGCCGCGCTTGCGACCCTGTTAGGTTGAGTATCAACAGATTCGTCCCCAGAATCATACCCAGGGGCGGGCCTGACTCGCATGATCTTCGAACTTGTCGATGTGATGGTCTTTTTCCATCGTCAGGCCAATATCGTCCAGACCGTTCAGCAGGCAGTGCTTGCGGTGTGGGTCAATGTCGAACTCGATGACCATGCCATCCGAAGTGGTAATCTGCTGATCTTCCAGATGCACGGTCATGCGGGCGTTTTCACCCTTGTGCGCGTCATCCATAAGAATCGCGTGATGCTCTTCTTCGACTACGATGGGCAGGATGCCGTTCTTGAAGCAGTTGTTGAAAAAGATGTCGGCGAAGCTTGTCGAGATCACCACCTTGATGCCGAAATCCTTGATCGCCCATGGCGCATGTTCCCGCGACGAGCCGCAACCGAAATTGTCGCCAGCCACCAGAATCTCGGTGTTGCGATAAGCGGGTTTGTTCAGAACGAAATCTTCGTTCTCGCCGCCATGATCGTGATAGCGCATCTCATCAAACAGCACGACACCCAGGCCAGAGCGTTTGATGGTTTTCAGGTGCACTTTGGGAATGATCATATCGGTGTCGATATTGATCAGTGGCATTGGGGCGGCCACCCCGTGGACTTTTTCGAACTTTTCCATTTCTACACTCCTGCGGGGTAGGGCCGCGCCCGTGCTCCGCGTTTAAGCTTCTTTCGCTTCTGTTGTTTCGTCCTTGGGTGCGTTCTTGACGAAGAACGCCATGAAGACCAATCCGAACCCGTTGAACAGCATCTCAATGCCCAGGAAGATCCCCAGTATACTCAGCAGAGCAGCCGGTTCCTTGCCCACATAGGTCCAGATGATGCCGGCGAGGATGATCGACAAGATGCCCGAGATCATCGTGGGCCAGAAAAACTGCGTTCCTTTCATCTGGAACGACAGAATGACCCGCGCGATACCGCCTGCCATGAACAGGATCAGCATCACAGTTGCTAGCGTCAGCGTGCCCTGCAGCGGGTGATCCAGAAAGGACCAGCCCAGAAACAGCATGACCGCACCCATGATGAGTGACAGGATCTTGTTGCCAGTGCCTTCAACCGTGAAGCCACCAACGATCTGCATTCCGCCCGCAATCAATAGCAACACACCAGTTACTACTGTTACGGCAACGGACGCCACGACCGGTGCGCCCAATACGAACACCCCGAATGCTATGGACAAAAGTCCAAGCAGTAGCCATTTGACCCAATCACTCATGTTAGTCTCTCCATCAAATATCTAGATATGAGAGACTCTTACATCAATTCACGGACGTCTGTCAGCCGTCCTGTGATTGCCGCAGCGGCAGCCATTGCAGGGCTCAGCAGATGGGTACGCCCACCGCGACCCTGACGGCCTTCGAAGTTGCGGTTCGAAGTCGCGGCACAGCGCTCGCCCGGTTGCAGCTGGTCGGGGTTCATCGCCAGACACATTGAACAGCCCGCGAGACGCCACTCGAAACCGGCATCTTTGAAGATCTCGGCCAAACCTTCTTCTTCGGCCTGTGCACGCACCAAGCCCGAGCCTGGTACGACCATGGCGCGCATGCCGTCCTTGATCTTCTTGCCTTTCAGGATTTCCGCCGCAGCGCGCAGGTCTTCGATCCGACCGTTGGTGCAAGAGCCGATGAAAACAGTGTCGATTTCAACATCGCTCAGCTTTTGACCGGCTTCCAAGCCCATATACTCGATCGAACGGCGGGCCGCGTCGACTTTACCGCCTTCGAAATCTTCGGGATGCGGTACGGATGCGGTGATCGGCAGCACATCTTCGGGACTGGTGCCCCAAGTGACGACCGGCGCGATATCTTCACCACGCAGCGTGATGACTTTATCGAAATGCGCATCTTCGTCGGTGTAAAGCGTCTTCCACCAGTCCATCGCGGCTTCCCACTGGGCACCTTTCGGCGCATGGGGCCGGCCTTTGACATACTCGAACGTAGTCTCATCCGGCGCGATCAGGCCAGCGCGGGCACCGCCTTCGATGGCCATGTTACAGACGGTCATGCGCCCTTCCATCGAAAGATCACGGATCGCTTCGCCGCAATACTCGATGACATAACCTGTACCGCCAGCAGTACCGGTCTCGCCGATCACAGCCAGAGTGATATCTTTGGCGGTCACACCCGGCTGCAGTTTGCCGGTGATTTCGACCTTCATATTCTTGGACTTCTTCTGGATCAGAGTCTGGGTGGCCAGAACGTGTTCAACCTCGGATGTGCCGATGCCGTGCGCCAGAGCGCCGAATGCACCATGAGTCGCCGTGTGGCTGTCGCCGCAAACAACGGTCATGCCGGGCAGGGTCCAGCCCTGTTCGGGGCCGACGATATGCACAATGCCCTGACGGACGTCGTGCACAGGGTAATAGTGAATGCCGAAATCTTTGGCGTTCTTGTCCAGTGCCTCGACCTGAATGCGTGATTCCGGGTTTTCGATACCATTCACACGGTCCGGCGTGGTCGGAACGTTGTGATCCGGCACGGCGATGGTTTTTTCTGGCGCGCGCACCTTGCGGCCCGCCATGCGCAGGCCTTCGAACGCCTGTGGGCTGGTCACTTCGTGAACCAGATGGCGGTCGATATACAGCAGGCAGGTGCCATCATCGGCCTCGTGGGCGACATGGGCATCCCAGATCTTGTCATAGAGTGTTTTGGGGGACATCGGTCCTCTCCCGTATGAAATGAGAAATAGCTGGCGAGTTGGCTTAGGCCGCCGATAGGCGGGCCAAGACCGTGCGGGCAGCCCCAAAGAACCGTTCACGCAGACGCGCGCGATCTTCCAGATTCTGTTCTTGGGCCACATTGAGTCTCATACGCACCAGATATATCGGGCATTCGTGTCAATCAAGGTTCAATCCCAACCGTCTCACTGCGGGCTTGCATCATCCAGCATCGCTGTCCAAGCTGACCTGCAGGAGAGGTGAATGAACCAGGATTTACTACCGGAGACGCTCTCGGAGCTTTACGCCAACATGACGGCGGCGTTTTCCTCGCAAATTGAAGGTCTGGTCGAGTTGATCGTCACCCCAGGATGGCGGCAGTATCAACTCATCATCATCCTGTTTCTCTGGGCAATCTCATTCTTGCTGAAACTGCTGACGCAGGGCCGATGGGAAACCTGGGCGAGGGCCCGGGTGGGATGGCCGAAATGGCGTCTGCGGATATTGATACAACTGATGCGCCGTCTGACATTGGTCTATTTTGTGTTGCTGTCTGGTGGGCTTTATCTGGTGATGCAACAGGTCACATGGCCGTCGCGGAGCTATATACTTGGTGTCTTCGCAACGCTGGCTGTTGCATGGCTGGCCATCGCGTTGGTTTCGCGATTGGTGAGAAACCGAACGCTGCGACAAATATTTAAATGGTCTATGTGGGTCTATGCCACGCTGATTGCGTTGAACCTGACGGATGATGTAGCCGGTTTCCTAGACGGCGTCGCCATTTCTATCGGTGATCTTCATATCTCGGCGCTGGGCATCATCAAGGCTGTACTGCTGATCGGCGTCCTGCTGACTTTGGCGCGTGTCGGCACACGCGCGGCTGAGCGCGGCCTTACGAACAATCAAGACATAACACCATCGATGCAGGTTCTTCTGGCCAAGGGTATTCAGGTGCTGCTCTACGGGGCGGTGTTCATGGCGGCGATCCGCACCCTCGGGTTTGATCTGACTGGCATAGCGTTGCTGTCCGGGGCCATTGGCGTCGGGATTGGGTTTGGCCTGCAAAAAGTGGTTTCGAACCTGATCTCAGGCATCATCATCCTGATGGACCGGTCGATCAAACCGGGCGACGTGATCTCACTCGGGGACACATTCGGTTGGATTAACGCGCTGGGCGCGCGCTATGTCTCGGTGGTTACGCGGGATGGTCGGGAATATCTGATTCCAAACGAAGATCTGATTACCAATCAGGTGGTGAACTGGTCGCATTCCGACCGTTTCGTGCGGTTGGATCTTGATTTCGGCACCAGCTACGACGACGACCCGCACAAAGTCCGCGCGACAGCGATCCGTGCCGTCAAGACGGTTGGTCGAGTGCTGAGTGGAGGCAAACATGAACCTGTCTGCCATATCACTGGTTTCGGTGACAGCAGCGTGGACTATGTGTTGCGCTTCTGGATCAGTGATCCGAACAAGGGTCTGACAAACATTCGGGGCAATGTCTTCCTGGCGCTGTGGGATGCGTTCAAGGTCGAAGACATCTCGCTTCCGTTCCCGCAGCGTGAAATCCGTGTATTGGGCGGCCCGGAGGCCGACGCCGAGGTGCAACATCTCGCCAAAGAGTGACCGGATGTGGGGCGCAGCGTCGGCCCTTTCATTGAAATGTTGCAATCCCCTTGTTACCTTATTAGTACCCCGGCGCCGGGGTTTGGCGGCGCGCAGCAAAGGAGGACTATGTCCTGTCTCTACATACACAGGCGGGTTTGCCCGCCGATGATGGGGCCGGTGTAATGGCCCACTCTCAGTCAATCAGCGACAAGCTGCTTGAACGTATCCTTTCCTCACTTTCCGATGACAAGGCCGAAGACGTCGTGCAGATCAACCTGCAAGGTAAGTCTTCTGTTGCGGATCACATGGTGATTGCCTCGGGTCGGTCGACCCGCCAGGTCTCGGCCATGGCGGAAAAGCTGACGGATCGCATCAAGCAGGAATTCGGTTTCACCTCGAAGGTCGAAGGCAAGGATGCCGGCGACTGGGTGCTGATCGATACGGGCGACGTGGTCGTTCATATCTTCCGCCCCGAAGTGCGTGAATTCTATCAGCTGGAAAAGATGTGGCTGCCTCAGGGCGGCAGCGCCTCGGCGAATTGAGGCGCTATCCCGGCCTGTATTGAGGGGTCGGAGGCGAGAGAGACATGCGTATCAGCATCGTTGCGGTCGGGCGATTGCGCGCCGGACCGAAGAAATCCCTGCTTGACGACTATCTGACCCGATTTGACCGGACCGGCCGCGCGCTGGGGCTTGGGCCTGCGCGCGTGATCGAGGTTGAAGACAAGAAAAACGCTGGCATGGGGGCCGAGGCCACCCTGCTGCGCAAGGCGCTGCCCAAAGGTGTGGTGATCTGTACCCTAGATGAGCGCGGACGGGTGTTGTCCTCGCCTGATTTTGCAAAAAAGCTGGGTGGATGGCGCGACGCGGGCCGACAGGATCTGGCGCTGATCATCGGCGGAGCGGACGGAATAGACCCTAATCTGCGGGCGGAGGCTGATTTTTCCCTATCCTTTGGGTCAATGGTCTGGCCCCATATGTTGGTCCGTGTGATGCTGGCCGAGCAACTTTACCGGGCCGCGACCATCCTTTCAGGCGGCCCTTATCACCGGGTCTGACATGGCGCAGCTATTGATCGTCTACCACTCGCGCACCGGCGGCACCCGGCAAATGGCTGAAGCCGCAGCCGAAGCAGCGCGGGATGAAGCGAACACCATCTTGAAAACCGCCGATCAGGCCGGTCCGAACGACTTGCTGGCCTCCGATGGCTATATCTTCTGCGCGCCCGAGAACCTGGCCGCGATCTCTGGGCTGATGAAAGAGTTCTTTGACCGCTGCTATTATCCGGTGCTGGGTCAGATCGAAGGTCGACCCTATGCGCAGATGGTCTGCGCCGGATCAGATGGTGAGAATGCCGTGCGACAGATGGCACGGATCGCAACGGGGTGGCGGTTGAAAGAGGTGCAACCGCCCCTGATCATCTGCACTCATGCGCAAACACCCAAAGCGATCTTGGCCGAAAAGATCATTCCTGAAGAACAACTTGAAAACTGTCGTGAGGTTGGAGCGGCCTTGGCCGCAGGTCTCAGCCTCGGGGTGTTCTGAGGGTCAGTTCAGATCGACCACGGTCGTGTCTTCGCTCCAACCACCGACATTGTCGCGCGCTTGAATTTGCACCTGCGTGGTCCCGTCCGGAATCACCACCCCGCCAAGTGACCGTGTAAAGGGCTGCTCATCGACATGAGGGTGATGCAGCACACGCATCCCCAGCTCGTTCCCCTGCATATCCAGAACACGCCAGCCGTCGGCATAGTCATCCCATCCGGTGTCGGAGTGGCGGATCGTGACGTCGAACCGCCAGGTATCCCCATTTGATTGGGCTGAAACCTGTTCGACCGTCGGAGGGTCGGCGAATGCGGGGCTGGCCAGTAAGGCGCTGAGAATCAGATATCGCATGGGGTCAAACTATGCTCTCGCGCATGGCATTGCGATCACGACTCTGTGTTTGGTGGCGCAGTCATGATTACGGTGCGTGAATGCGAGGCGAATTCGCGACGATAGAGCACACCGAATGTGACGATTGAGCTTAGGAACAAGGCTACCGGTCCAAGTATCCATGCAATTGAAGCCAACGCAAAATATGTCGCCCGCAACGCGCGATTGAAACTACGAGCCGCCGTGATGCAGATATCAGCGGATTGTGTGGCGCGTGGATAGGCCTGTGGATCATCGGGATCATTTGGAACAGCGGCCATCAGGATTGCGCAATACCCAAACAGGCGATGCGACCAGACAAATTTCAGAAAAGCGTTCGACAGAAAAAGCAGAATAATCAGTATCTTGATTTCCCAAACCATGGCAGGCGCACGGCCGATGGCAAGATCTTCAGCAACCCCAGCAAGGCGTTCGGTATTGCCAAGCAATGCCAAGCCGCCGCCTATTGCAATCATGATTGTCGAAGCGAAGAACGTGCTGCCCTGGCGCATGGCCGAGATCACTTGTGCATCGAACACACGCGGCTGGCGCGTCACCATTTCACGCATCCAGACCTTGCGGAAATCATCCATCATCAATGAAACCGATGGTTTCTGAGAGGACGGATTTTCGATCCTCCACCCAATCCCCAGCCATGTCGCGAACAATAGCAAAACGGCTGCATAGTCCAGCGAGGAAAACAGTAATGTGCGGTCGATCCAGGTCATGCCGCGACACTATTGTTGGATTCGGTAACTTGCCAGTCGATAAAATTGGTAATATAATTTTACCAAATGGAGGATCAGCGATGGAAATGCCCAAGCCAAATCCGGATGTCTTAGCACGCAAGCAGGCATTGGTTGCGCGACTACAGCAAGTGCTGCCGAAGGATGCTGTTATCCATGAAGAGGCCGAGACCAGGGCTTATGAATGTGATGCGCTGACCGCCTATAAATGCCCGCCAATGCTGGCTGTACTGCCTTCGACCACGCAGCAGGTTTCCGATGTCTTGCGCATTTGCCATGAACTGGGTGTGCCGGTTGTACCGCGCGGCGCGGGCACGTCATTGGCGGGTGGTGCCCTGCCGACGGCAGATTGTGTGATTCTAGGCGTTGCACGGATGAACGAAGTTCTGGAAATCGATTACGACAACAGGTTTATCAAAGTGCAATCCGGCCGAACCAACCTGAGTGTAACCGGTGCCGTTGAAGAAGAGGATTTCTTTTACGCCCCCGATCCCTCATCCCAGCTTGCCTGCGCCATTGCCGGGAATATCGCGATGAACTCCGGCGGCGCGCATTGCCTGAAATACGGGGTGACGACCAACAATCTGATGGGTGTGACTATGGTCATGATGGATGGCAGCGTGGTCGAAATTGGAGGTGCCTATCTGGATTCAGGCGGGTTGGACCTGTTGGGTGTTATCTGCGGATCCGAAGGGCAATTGGGTGTCGTAACTGAAGCAACGTTGCGCATCCTGCGCAAACCGGAGGGCGCGCGGCCCGTTCTGATGGGCTTTGACGATAATGAAGTGGCCGGTCAATGCGTCTCTGACATAATCAAATCGGGCATATTGCCTGTCGCGATCGAGTTCATGGACCGCCTTTGTATTCGAGCCTGCGAGAATTTCGCCCAAGCGGGTTATCCTGATTGCGAGGCGTTGCTGATCGTCGAAGTTGAAGGATCAGAGGCAGAGATCGATAGCCAGTTGTCGAAGATTATCGAGATCGCCAAGCGGCATAATCCGATTGAGCTGCGAGAAAGCCAATCGGCTGATGAAAGCGCCCGTATCTGGCTGGGGCGGAAATCGGCCTTCGGCGCGATGGGGCAAATCAACGATTATATGTGTCTGGATGGGACGATCCCGGTCTCATCGCTACCCTTCGTCCTGCGCCGGATCGGGGAGCTGAGCAAAGATTATGGCCTGCCAGTCGGCAATGTGTTCCATGCCGGTGACGGCAACATGCACCCCTTGATCCTGTTTGACGCCAACAAACCCGGCGATCTTGAGAAATGTGAAGCGTTCGGGGCGGACATCCTGAAGCTTTGCGTTGATGCGGGGGGCTGCCTGACTGGTGAGCATGGGGTCGGCATCGAAAAGCGTGATCTGATGACACACCAATATGAACCACAGGATCTTGAGGCGCAGATGGCGGTGAAAGATGTGTTTGATCCGAATTGGCTGTTGAACCCAGCCAAGGTGTTTCCGCTAAAGGCGTCTGCCACGCGCAGGATGGCCGCGGAATAGATGAGCCTTCCCCATCAATACCCAGAGTATTTGCGAAAAGATGAAGTGCCATGACACCTGAAACCGAGGCTGAACTTGCGGACATCGTTGCCGGCCTGGATGGCCCAGTGCGTATTGCCGGAGGCGGCACGCGCGGCCTTGATGGGCCCGAGCCTGTGCTGAACCTATCGGGACTGCACGGAATTACACAGTATGAGCCGGGCGCATTGACTCTGGTCGCGCATGCCGGGACTCCAGTGACTGAGATCGAAGCGGCTTTGGAGGCCGAGGGCCAGCAACTGGCGTTCGAGCCGATGGATCATCGCGGTTTGCTGGGCACCACGGGGGAACCGACAATCGGCGGTGTTGTCGCGGCCAACATCTCGGGGCCGCGTCGAATTCAGGCTGGCGCCTGCCGGGATTTCCTGTTGGGCGTACGTTATGTCGACGGGTTGGGGCAGGTAATCAAGAATGGCGGGCGGGTGATGAAGAATGTCACCGGTTACGATCTGGTCAAGCTCATGGCAGGTTCCTGGGGCACGCTAGGGGTGCTGTCCGAGGTCTCACTGAAAGTGCTGCCTAGACCTGAGGTCGAGACCACTCTGGCAGTCGGGGCCGCTGATGTAGGAACCGCAGTTGATCTCATGTCCACTGCCCTGAAATCCCCCTTCGAGGTGAGCAGCGCAGCCTATGATCCACTGGGTGGGCAGGCGCTGTTGCGGATCGAAGGATTTGCCGACTCGGTTGCCTATCGGGTAGGTCGATTGCGCGAAATCCTTGGGGGCGAATGCACCGAGTTAGAGAATTCGAGGAACCGCTGGGTCGATCTGCGTGATCTGCGTGCGTTTCAGGATCTGGAAGGTGATGTCTGGCGCTTATCGGTGAAACCCGGCGATGCAGCCAGCCTTGCAGAACGGATCGACGCGGATCGAACCTTATTTGACTGGGGCGGGGGCTTGATCTGGGTATTGGTGCCAAAGGGCACCGATCTGCGTGCACGACTGGGTCACTTTGAAGGACATGCAACGCTGGTACGTGCAGAGGCTGACACCATCGTTGAATTTGGGCGATTCCAACCGGAGAGCACGCAGATTCAGGCTCTAACAAAGGCAATTCGGAAGAGATTTGACCCTCGGAACGTGTTCAATCCGGGTCTGATGGGGTAGGCGATGCAGACGAAATTTACCGAAAAGCAGTTGCAAGACCCAGCGATTCAGCGATCCAACGAGATACTCCGAAATTGTGTTCACTGTGGTTTCTGTACAGCAACCTGCCCGACTTATCAGGTGCTAGGCGATGAGTTGGACAGCCCTCGCGGGCGCATCTATCTGATCAAGGACATGTTGGAGAATGAGCGTGTTCCGGACGAAAAGACTGTCAAGCATATCGATCGCTGCCTATCCTGCCTCGCCTGCATGACCACGTGCCCCTCGGGCGTGCATTACATGCACCTCGTGGACCACGCACGGGAATATATCGAAGACAACTACAAGCGCCCGATCTCGGATCGTGCTCTGCGCTGGATATTGGCCAGAATCCTGCCTTATCCGACACGCTTTCGCTGGGCTCTAATCGGGGCAAAGCTGGGTCGTCCGTTCCGGTTTCTGATGCCGGATGCCCGGCTAAAGGCGATGCTGGAAATGGCGCCGAGATATATTCCACCAGTCAGTCGCAATGATGACCCTCAGAGCTTTGCAGCAAAAGGCGCTAAGAAGAAACGCGTCGCCCTAATGACGGGCTGTGCGCAAAAAGCGCTGAACACCGACATCAACGACGCCACGATTCGCCTGCTGACCCGATTGGGCTGCGAGGTCGTTGTCGCCGAAGGTGCCAGCTGTTGTGGCGCATTAACCCATCACATGGGTAAAACCGGTGAAAGCCATGCGTCTGCTGCAGCCAATATCCGGGCCTGGACACGCGAAATGGATGGTGATGGTCTGGATGCGATCGTGATCAACACCTCGGGGTGTGGGACCACGGTTAAAGATTATGGGCACATGTTCCGCAGTGATCCGCTGGCGGTGGATGCGGGGCGTGTATCCGCCATGGCGATGGATATCAGTGAGCTTTTGGTGCAGCTAGAGATGCCGGACAGCGACAAGAAAGAACTGGTTGTTGCCTACCACGCGGCGTGTTCATTGCAACATGGGCAAAAGGTTACCTCTTATCCCAAGAACCTGCTGAAATCTGCTGGATTCACAGTGCTAGAGCCTAAAGATAGTCATTTGTGCTGTGGCAGTGCAGGAACCTACAACCTGATGCAGCCTGAGATTTCGGGTCAGTTGAAACAACGAAAAGTGCGCACGCTTGAGGCTAGGAATCCTGATGTTATCGCGGCAGGTAACATCGGATGCATGATGCAGATCGGCTCTGGGACTGACACGCCCGTTGTCCACACAGTCGAGCTGCTGGACTGGGCCACCGGAGGGCCGGAACCGCGCGCATTGCGCGGCGGCATGGCTGGGGTACCCCAACTGCGTTGATCGATTGCTGCACCCGCGCATCAGGTCCGGTTGAATTTCATCCAAGGGGCAATTGCCCTATTTTCGCCGCACCAACGGCATACGAATCTTGGTCGGACCCCATGACCGGAGACCCGCGTGCGCAACTGGATCACGGCTATTGTCTTCAGCTTGCTGCCCTTGGCAGGACAGGCGCAGGATACTGGGCTTAGGAGCCTGGAAACCACCGATGCTGGGCGCGAGTGGATGGCAGTTGGTCGGCTGGATATCGACGGCACCGGGTTTTGTACCGGATCGCTGATATCTCCGACTCTGGTACTGACGGCTGCGCATTGTCTGTACGACAAAACCACGAAACAGCGAATTAATCCGGCCCGGATCGAGTTTCTGGCCGGTTGGCGCCTTGGTTCCGCCTCGGCTTATCGTCCGGCGCGTCGAACAGTGGTTCACCCCGATTATGTTTATGAAGGCAATGTTTCTGCAACGCGGGTGCGTCATGATATTGCGCTGATCGAGCTGTGGCAGCCGATCCGCAACACCTCGGTCATTCCTTTCGAAACCGGACGCCGTCCTGCCCGCGGTCAAGAGGTGGGGGTTGTCTCGTACGCGCATGACCGCGCCGAAGCGCCAGCATTGCAGGAAGTCTGTTCCGTCATTGGGCGACAGGCTGGAATTCTGGTTATGTCCTGCAACGTGGATTTCGGGGCATCCGGTGCGCCGATCTTTTCGTTTGACGGCGAGCGGCCACGCATTGTGTCGGTCGTTGCAGCGAAGGCCGAATTGCAGGGTCAACGCGTTGCGCTGGGCACCGCCTTGGATGAATCGCTGGAATTGTTGCGGGCCGAGCTTTCGCAGGGGCGGGGTATGAACGCCACATTGGACAACAACACCAAAAACCTCGGAGCAAAGTTCCTTAAGCCATGATGCGTGTTTTTCTAAGTATCACCTTGCTTGTTTCTATTCTCGTAACTGCCGCGCAGGCCCAGACCAGCAGCAAGCGCCGACTGACGGATCGCGATGAGCTGTATGGGTGGGAGGCGGTCGGACGTCTGGATATCGGCGAACAGGGCTTTTGCACCGGTACTTTGATCGCAAAGGACATCGTGCTGACAGCGGCGCATTGCGCTGTGAGCAAGGCCACCGGAAAACCCTATGCCCCCGGTGAATTGACCTTTCGCGCCGGTTTGAGCGACGGTCAGGCGCTTGCGGATCGCAAGGTCATCCAGATTGCGACCCATCCCGATTTTGTTGCCAATGCGCCGGTATCGGCGTCACGTGTTCGAATTGATGTGGCTCTAATGCGGCTGGAAGAGCCGATTCCCTATTCGATTGCTGATCCGTTCGCCCTGCACAGCGGCCGCGTCAGCGACAGCGAAATCAGCGTCGCCTCGTATGGTCGCGGTCGGGCCGAGGCGATCACGCGCCAACGCTCTTGCCGCATCCTGCAACGCGGGCAGGGGCTGATCAGCTTTGATTGCGATATTACATTCGGTTCGTCGGGCTCCGCTATTTTAGCAAAAAAAGGCCCGCGTTGGCAGATCCTGTCGGTTGTTTCGGCGGGCGCATCGGATGGTCAACGCAAGATCGGCTACGGGATGGAGCTGTCGGGGATTGTCTCGGAACTCAAGGCGATATTGCGTCGTGACGCGCCCCGACCCACGGCAACAATCCGCAGATTGCAGCCGAGTTCAGCCAAGTCCAGTTCGGGTGCTAAATTCCTCAGCGCGGGCGGGTCTTGAACCCAGTCCTTTTACTTCCCATCTGAGTTTTACCGGATCGCCAAAGCTGGGGTCCGGCATAAATCACCGCCCGTCCATTTCGGAGGGCAATTTCGTGAATCGCTCAAAGATGAGGATACGACATGCGTACATTTGACTTCGCACCACTTCACCGCGCAACCATCGGTTTCGACCAGATTGCAGACATGATGGACCGGGTTTTGACCAATGACGTGGCTCAGCCCAGCTATCCCCCTTACAACATCGAAAAGACCGATGCTGATACCTACCGCATTTCGGTCGCTGTTGCAGGGTTTTCCGAGGCCGATCTGTCGGTTGAGGTAAAGGAAAATTCTCTGGTGGTTTCCGGCAAGAAAGCTTCGGACGAAAAAGAGCGCAGCTACCTGCACCGTGGCATCGCCACCCGCGCGTTCGAGCGCCGCTTTGCTCTGGCCGACCACGTTCGTGTCACCGGCGCGAGCCATGAAAACGGCATGCTGAACATCGATCTGAAGCGCGAAGTGCCAGAAGCGCTGAAACCGCGCCGGATCGAAATTTCGTCTGGCAAGGCCATTGAAAAGGACGTGGTTGACGCCAAAGCCGTGAACTGAGGCTGTTGATCACTTAGCGACAGTCCCGCCTCTCTGGATTGTCGCACCACACGCCCCGCGTTCCTCCAGGCGCGGGGCGAAGTTGTATCCATCGCAACACGGACATGGTGGGCAACACGTTTTCACGAAAATCTGGCAATAGTTTAGGTCGTCAGGCTAGTCTCTTCTGGAACACTTCAATGAACTGAATTTTGTTCACTGCCTACAGAGGGAGACGAAATAGATGCGAATGAAATCCGTTTTTGCCGCTATAGTCTGTGCCGTTGTTGCATCGACCACACTGACCGCGACATCAACCCGTGCCAACGATACCGGAGCGCTTATCGCTGGGGTCGCGTTGGGTGTGCTGGGAGCGTCGATCGCCAAACACCATCACAAGCACGGATCAAAATACCAGAAGCACCCGCACGTTTCGCCCGAGGAGAATGCGATCGGGCTTTGTATGCATCGGACCCACACCGCCATGAGCAATCAAGGCTACTATGCCGTCGATTTTGAGCGGACGCTTTCCTATACGACAAATTCTGATGGCATCGATCTGATTGATCTGGAGGTCGCGCGCTCGAAGGACAGCAATGATGCGCGGAGCCACATAAAAGCCCATTGCGCTATTCAAGATGATGCTGTGGTAAATTTCCGGTATTCGAACTACTGAGCTTGCCATCGGCAGCTTCAACTTAAGAAATCCAAGAGCTTCTATTTTCCCTTCTGAAAACCAGTAGGCAATGTGTCTCGGCCTTGTCTCTGCGTCTATCTTTTTAGCGTCGAGTTTGTCACAGTCTTGGTGATTTGGAGGCCCAAGGGGATGTAAATTGCCATAACATTCCCTATGTCATTGGATGATAAGAAGAATAGGGATAGCAGATGTCGAACCAGCAATTCGAAGCATTGATTCAAGAGACGCAACAGAAAGTCCGCGAAAGCCAGTCGCAGATTGAAGGCTTGACCTCACGGATCGAAGCGGCGCGTGCCAAGATCGGAACCGCAGAGGCAGATATCGACATTGAAAATGCCACTTTGGAAGATGTGCACGCCCATACCGAGGTGATGAACGCCAACATCGCTGAGCTGATCATGGGGCTCGACGACGTGACCAACGCGTTTTCCAAGGATTTCGACGAAATGCGTTCGAAAACCGGGTGGGAGTCGTTCGTCGGCATCTTCGCCAAGGCCAAATCCGAGTCCATGCGGCAGGAACGCATGCGCACCGCCAATATTGATGACAAGCTGCAGGACCTGATCGCCAAGTCCGATGTGATCGTAAAATTGCTGGAAGGGCAGTTGTCGGTACTGGAGGAACAGCGCGTCAAGGTCGAAGACAACCTGACTGTCACGCTGGATGACCGTGAGGCGACGGTGGCCGAGTTGGAAGCACTGCGCGCCGAGATTCAGGGTATGGACCCGACAATCATCACGCTGGAAAACAAAATCAGCGTCGAACAGGACGCCGCCGCGCGGACCCAGCTGGAAACTGAACTGGCCGAGCTGAACAAGCAATACAACGCCAAGGTTCAGGAAGAGCAGGTCAAGCTGGCCAAGTCTCAGACGCTGGAACGCTATATCGAAAAGGGCAAAACCTGGGTCGACTCACTGCAAAACCAGGCGGCGACGCAGATGGTGCTGATCAACAAGCTGCAGACAGACACGCAACAGCGCGTGGTGCTGTATGACGCCCTGACCAAATCGCTGAAAACAGCACAGCAGCAGGACGTGGCCCACCGCATCAACGAGATCGGCGTGCAGACGGATCAAGAAGCGCAAACCGCCATGGCCGCCATCGGCACCGCGACCAACCAGAAGATGGCCGACATGCTTGAGGCGCATGAGGACCACATGGTCTTTGCCCGCGACGTGCTGGAGAAAAAGGCCAAGGCGGATGAACGCTTTGCCCGCCGGTTCGCCTCGATTGTCGAGAAGCATGATAAGAATTTGTATGGGGGTTGAGGAAAGGGTCGGGAGTTACAATGAAAACAACGACTCTTTTGCTTGCGACGGTCCTGTTTCTGACGGCGCTAACATGCCTGGTAGTAGGTTTCGTGACTTATCAATCTGCAGGTTCCCCCAATTGGCAACTTGTTCAGATAGTTTCGGCTATTGGGTTGGGACTGCCGATATTCGTATGGCTTTGGGTTAGGATGGTCAACGTATTCTTCCCGCTACTTCTTTGGGTATCTTGGAAATACTTCTGTCTGATCGAATGGGCCTTCGGAATTCGAATTGGGGCTTGGTTCGGCAAGCAACTCATTGGCGATCCAATGATCCAAGGTAACGAAAGAGGATTCTGGCCTTTTTTGCATCGAGAAGTAGCGGGACCATTTGAGCCAAAAGAATCGCATGACTGACCCCACCCAAGACCATATCGGCCTGACCGACACCTTCGCCTCGCGCCGTTATTTCCGCAAATTCGAGGTGATCACCGTCCACCTCCTGCGCGTGGCCGCGACGATGGAGGCTGAGGGTGCCATCTCGAAGCAAGAGGTGCGGATCGTGTCGCGCTACCTCTCGGGGCTGCTCTACACCTTCCGGGCGCTCAGTATGAAATACCTGCTGGTCGGGCGCGATACGGGACGGTTTTTTGGTAGCCTTGCGATGGACAAGCGTGACAGCGGGTTTCCGGTGGCGGCTGAGCTGCTGACCATGGCCAATGACGCGCAGCAGGCGCAGGTGCATCTGGCGAATATGCCGTCCGAGGATGACCTAAAAACTGACATGGTGCGGACGATCATTGGCGATCAGGAAATCCCCACCAAGCTGCAATTCGCGCTGTCACAAAGGCTCTACTATGAGGAATTGCTGAAAGGTCAGCTGTTCTGGGCCCGCAACGATCCCGAGTGCCACTGGATCGGGAATGAGGGCGAACGGCGGAAGTTCATGATCCACTGGGCGGTCTATGACAGCCAGATCAACCTGCCAGTGATCTACCTGATGCAACTGGAGGACAGCGGCAAAACCGCCCTTCCCAAAGACCAACGCCGCTGGCCCGAAGTGCAGGCGCATCTGATGGCGCAGTCTCTGGGCGGGTTGAAACTGGTGACCATAGCCAAAGGGTTCGATCAGGATTTCGACGACCTGCACCCCAAACACCTGCGCCGCATTCATGTGGGGCCAATGTATTCCTCGGCCTATACCGAACAATCCGGCCCCCTGCGGCAGGTTCTGGAGGACGCGCAGTCTCCGCAAGGACAGGATTGGGCACTGGCCTGGACCACTGAAGAGCTGGAAAGCGAAGAGGTGATCGAAGAGCGCGCCGGGTGGTTTTCGACCGTCGAGCGCGAAGTCTTTGCGCTTGACCCGTTCGGCGGGCAGGGGGCCGAGACCGGAGCCACGCGCACCCAACGGTCGATCATCCTGCCCCAGCGTCCGTTTCAGGTGCTGGCCGAGCGTAACCCTCCAGGGTTTGCCGATGTGCGCAAGTTCGTGGTCAGCAAGTCAGGGCAGGTGTTGAGGTATTAGTTTCGCCTTCGGCGAGAGTATTTTTGAAAAAGATGAATCAAGGGCGGTTTTTGAGATGAGTTTGACGTCAGATCAGATGGAATTGCGCGAGGCGGATATTCGCAAGCATTACCCGGCAGCGACCGCCTTGCTGAATGGGTTCGAACACGCGCCGCGGATTGCCAAGGCGGTGGAGACGTCGACGGAACGGTCGCCGGGGGTGTCGACCGGACGGAGGTTTCGATCCACCACGCCGGGTTTGGTGACACGGCGCACAGTGCGCGCAGACGGGGTGCATTTGGTCGAACGGATCGAGGCCTCGGATGATGGCGATGCGCTGGTCTCGCCACCGCAGGCCACAACGCAGCAGGCAATCCGCCGTGCGGTTGCCATCGCTCTGGCGGTGAGCGAGGCCTACGCCGAACAGACACCGTTGGTAGACTTGAAACGCGCGAACCTTGCGGGCGATTTGCCCGCCGCGCGAAAGACCGAATTCTCGGAACTGCTGACTGCCGAGGCTCTGATCACCTCGCACACCTTCGGCAATGCGCTGGCGTACTTGATGTCCTCGCATCTGGGAGAGACCACTGTCGATATCGGTGAGATCGAAGAGGTCCTGACCGACAACGGCCAACTCGCCTTGCACGGCGCGCTGTGGGAGTTGGACCAGATCCTTGCCAAACACGCCCCCGATGATGCCCACCTGATCGCGGCCACCAGCGCCTATGCCGAGCAACTGTTGGAAAAGGTCGCTCTACGCGCCCAGTCCGCAGGCCATCTGGCACCGTTCCAGAGTGCCGCCTGGCATATCGAAGCGGATGACCTGACAATCCGGGGGTTCGAACCTGCGTCCAAAGCCAAATCCACCGCGCTAACCATGACGTTCAAGAAACCGAACGAGGTGGTGGGCAACCATATCGCCAAGTATCAGGCGATGAAACTGGCCAAGATGGTGATGGCCTACGACTTCGACCGACGCCTGAACCCGTTTGCCGAGCTTGGCGGGTTCATCTTCACCTTCATGGGCGACGGCAAACCGGGCACCGGCAAGACCACACTGATCCAGATGATGGCCGGGCTGATCAACGACTATTGCCAGAACGCGGGCTACCCCTTCCGCTATCAGAACCTGAGCACCGACAATATCGACAGCTATCAAGGCAAATCCGGCCAGAATGCCAAGGCATTTATCAACACGATCATCGACCCCACGGTTATCGGCTTCGGCACCATCGACGATATCGACCAGCTGGCTGGCAAACGCGGCGACCGTCAATCCTCGGCCGGGCAACTGGAAATCACCGCCGTTCTGATGGAGAGTTTTGCCGGGGCCAACACCGTCGTGCGCGGCAACTGCACCTTTGGCATGTTCTCGAACTACCCAGAGAATGTGGACGACGCCCTGCGCCAGCGGGCGGGCGCGCGGTTCTTGGTGGACGGGCCGCAAACGCGTGAGGACTACATCGACATCCTGCACCTGCTGATGGGCCGCAACCACGACATTCCGCTGGGTGAACACGTAGCCTATGCCGCGCAGGAAATCAAAAAGGCCGTCGCCGCCAGTTTCGAAAGCCACTCCCGCCCGCATGAGGACGCCTTGCTGCAGGTCTATGACCGGGTCTCCG
Source organism: Ruegeria sp. AF2 (assembly GCF_056542025.1). Classification (NCBI taxonomy): domain Bacteria; kingdom Pseudomonadati; phylum Pseudomonadota; class Alphaproteobacteria; order Rhodobacterales; family Roseobacteraceae; genus Ruegeria; species Ruegeria sp. AF2. The sequence continues at coordinate 33,308 of NZ_JBQFZC010000004.1, forward strand.
GCGAGATTGGCCAGATGGACACGATCGCCAAGCTGGGCACTTACCTCAAGGCGATCCAGCAGGCGGATGAGCGGTTTACCGGCCGTGCGATCAAGAACATCACCGATGCGGTCAAGGTCCGCGCGATGGATTTCGAACTGCCCGACGAATGGATGGAAAACCCCGACCTGTTCCTGTTCCGTGACTACGACACCAAGAAGGCCATGATCGAGGACCTGCGCCAGCCGATCACGGTTGAGATGGTGATGCAGGAAATCAACCGCTACGCCGACAGCGAGTTCCGCTATGCCGACAAGAGCGACGAGGTCGCCATCGAAAACGCCGTCCGCGAGATGGGCCGGATGGAAGAGGCCAAGCGGCGGTATCTGGAGGGGAAAGGCAGATGAGTGCTGAAGCTTGGGCTGCGTTGGCTAACACTGTTATGGCGGGCGCTGCCGTTGCAGCAGCAATCGCCGCATTTCGAGGCTTGAGCACTTGGAAAAACCAAAACATCTGGACCGCCGACTCTGATCTGGCGCGCCGCATCATGATTGCAACATACCGATACCGCGATGCGCTTTATTCGGTTCGCCACCCCGCTATGTCGAACTCTGAATTGCGGATCGACGAGGCTGAAGCTGACGGATTGCCAGATGCAGAACTACGTCGGCGGGGAGTTATCAACGCTTACGCAAAACGTTGGGAACGCCACTCGAAAAAACGAAACGAACTCGACGCTTTGTTGCTAGAGGCAGATGCAGTCTGGGGAGAAGAATTGTCCAAACTCTTTGAACCTCTAAAGACACTTGAACATGAGCTATTGGTCTACATTAAGCTTTTTCTGGACGCTAATTACTACGGGGATACTGAATTAGCGAAGTCTTATCGAGAAATCTTAGGAGAGAAACGCGATATCCTTTATGACCGCTTGGATGATGAAAAGGATGTATACCGGCAAGATTTTTTGAAGGCTTTGAAGCCAGTTGAGGTATTCGTTCGAGGAAAACTGGGCAGAGAGCAAGTGTCATGATCCGCCTCATCGAAAAAGGCCTGATGTTCGGCAATCTCGTCCACATCTCCAGCCCGGCTCTGGTCGAGCGGTATAACCGCGCGTTGCAACATCTGGCGGGCAAGGCCACGGCGCTGACGGATTTTCATGTCGATATCTCGGGCTATTCGCCAGAGGTGGGGATTGAGCTGGAGGACGAGCTCTACCTCAATCCCAACGGGGTCAACCGGCAGTTCATCCTGCTGACGACCGAGCAGAAACGCGCGCCCCTGCTGAACGTCAAATTCTCGACCTCGCGCGATATCCTGCGTGAGTTCATCGAGATGAACGAGGCGCAGCTGTTTGCTCTAACCGCCACCGATGCGGTGGCCGGAGAGCTGGTGAACTCGGTCATCAAACTCAGCACGCCGCGCGACCTGTTGAACCTGAGCAAGATCGAGATTGAGGCTGATACCGCAGGCGGCACCCTACGCAAGGCCCAGCAACTAGCGGGCATGGTCGAACGCTTCAAAACCGAAGAGGATGCATGGTTCGACGATGTGCTGATCGCCAAGATGATCGAAACCGCCAAAGAAACTGGCGACGTAACGCGCAATCCGGTGCGCCTGCGCCATACCGCTTTCGAGCAGTGCAACTTCTGGACGGCACACTTTGGCGGGCTCTACCTGTTCCCGGATATGGATCACCCGGCGGCGATTTGCATGGGCGAAAAGCCTGACGATATGCCGATCAAATATATTTTTGACCCGTCGCAGCGGAACCAGATTGCCAAGTTTCTCGACTACAACGATCTGGTTGAACCTATCGTTAAGGCGCGCGGCGTGGATGCCGCAGCGATCTTACAACAGAAGATGGACTTTCTGACCATTGCTGCGGCTGCTGACGCAGATGTTGATCTGAGCGGGCTGGATCGCAGCGATATGCGACGACTGGCCCGCAATCACGCCGATCGCCTACCCGAGGCGTATCACGGCCTCGCACAACTGTTGCGCTGGGCGACGGATGGCGGGCGCTGGCCACGCATCACCTCGGATCATCCCGCTTATTTCTACACATTGCGCGCAGCCGATACGCCGAACCGCGATCTGGTGAATATGCTGTTGACCGAATTGGCTCCGCTGGATCCGCGGCAGATGTTCATCTGCCACAAGGAATTGTTTTATAGTACTTACAGGACCTGGCCCGAGACCAAGAAAGCCTATGTTGCCGACTTCCTTGCCCGCGAGTATCAGGTGGACAAGGCTGGTGCGCGGGCGGCTCTATTTGGTCATGAACCGGATATGACCGGCAATGACCGGGTCAGCGAAACAGTGATCGCACGGGTCGGCCCTTGGGGCGCGGTCAGGAGAGATTAAGATGTTCGGAGCGATGCGCCTGTTTCTGATCCTGCTGGTGATCCAGACGATTGCCTATTTCGCGCTGTCCTTTTATTCGCGAGGAGTTAGGCGGCGAAAGTTGGAGACGTGGTGGGACGAAAAGGGCAAAACCGGTAACAAAGAAGCGTTTGTTGCGCGTGGTTTGCACGTCTACGACAACTCATTCCGGCGCAAACTGATTTTGGGTGTCTATATTGTACCTTGGGTGGCGATTGGCGCGCTGATCTACATCGTGAATTACATGTGAGGGTTAAGGCATGGCCTATGTGAAATGGGCGTTCATTATCATCTTCTGGGGCACGATCGCCGTGATCTTGCAGTATTCCCTACCGCAGCACGATGTGGTGCGGATCGTCAACACCTACGAGGAACGTCAGGACCTGACGGACTGGACGCGAATCTTCTGGTCCGAGCCTGAAGATCAATCCACCAGCCTGTCAAACCGCGATGTACAGTTCATTCAGGCCGTACGCGCCAACGGGAAGCCGATTGTCTATCGCAACGAAGACACCGGTTGGGGCTGGCCGCCTTATTTCAAGTTCGACACTGCGAACCTTTACACCGAGGCCAACGATGCCAAGTCGACCAAAGATAACCCCGATTGGGTGGTCGTAACGCACTACGGCTGGCGGAATGAATTCATGTCGATTTTTCCCAACGCAATTTTCATCCGGCATGTCGAGGGGCCGGATGTCCGCATCATCCCGTGGTTCAATATCGTCTTCCTGACTTTGTTTGCTGCGCTGGTTTGGGCCATCTGGGTTCGATGGCGGCGGTTTCGGCAAAAGAAGATCGATCCTGTTTTGGAGAACATGGAAGATGTTCTTTACGCCGCTGGTGATGCAATAGATGAAAAGCGCAAGGGCTTTCGCCGCTGGCTGGACAGTTGGAAATCCAAGTAAAACCGTACACCAAAAGGCGCACGCTGTGGTCTGACTGCTCATCTCACGATGAACTCTGCATGAAGTGCCCCGGCAGCTTTGATGGTTTTCAGGATGTCGATCATATCGCGTGGCGACACGCCCAAGGCGTTCAACCCGGCGACCACTTCGGACAAGGTGGTTGCCTCGGGGATTTCTGCAAGCCCCGTTCCTTCTTCCTCTTCGATCCCAGCGTAGGTGCGCGGAACAACGACTGTTTCGCCTCGCGCAAACGGATTTGGCTGAACAGCAATCGGGGCTTCCTCGACTGTGAGGGTCAAGTTGCCCTGCGATACCGCGACGCGTGAAATCCTGACGTCCCGACCCATAACAATTGTGCCGGATCTCTGATCCACCACGACGCGGGCCTTGCTTTCGGGTTCGACCAGTATGTTTTCAATACGTCCAATCGCATGCGCGGTTGATACGGCCCGCGTCGCCTCAATGCTCAACTCCACAGTGCCGGAATCGCGCATGAGTGCCACGGCGCGGTTGAATTCTCTGTTGATGGCGGCCTCAATGCGGCTTGCGGTCGTGAAATCCGGTTCTCTCAACGCCAGTCTGAATTGAGTCAAATCAGCAAGCTGAAAATCGATCTCGCGCTCCACACGCGCGCCCGAGGGTATGACGCCCGATGTCGGCACCCCGCTTACAACCGACGCTGCTTCGCCTTCAACCGCAGCGCCTCCGGCTAGCACTGTCCCTTGCGCCACGGCATAAATCTGACCATCTGCTGCATTCAGGGGTGTCATGATCAATGTCCCCCCAAGAAGTCCTTTGGAATCTCCGATGGCAGAGACGGTGACGTCAATCTGACCGCCGACGCGCGCGAAGGGTGGTAGGGTGGCGGTGACCAATACGGCGGCGACGTTTTTGGGGCGAAAATCTTCGCCATTCACGTTTACGCCCAGCCGTTCGAGAATGTTGGACATAATCTCTTCGGTGAACGGAGAATTGCGCAAGCCGTCACCGGTGCCATTCAGGCCAACCACAAGGCCGTAGCCAACCAGATCATTGCCGCGGACCCCGTCGAAATCCACCAGATCTTTCAGGCGTATAGCCCCGGCATTGGCAATGCAAGGTAAGACTATCAAAAGGAATGCGAGTATCTTCATCTCAGGAAATTCACCAGTGACAGGTTGGCATTGCGAACGGTCACGGAATACAGACTCTCCAGTTGGAACTGCACGGTTTGCAACTGTGCCGCAGTCTCATAGGGATCTGCAGCGATCAACGCATTGCGCGCATGCTCAGCGCTGGTCCTTGCGGCGGCGTTGCGCGTTGCGGCTTGCTCCACACGCGCCTCAGCCGCGCCGACCTGGGCGCGCAAATTGACCGTCGCATCCTTTGTATTGGCCAGCTCAACACCAAGCTGCGTGAACAATGCGGTTCGTAGATCAGGTGTCCATCCAAGCGCATCATCTGTGGCCAGAGCCGCAACCGCAACATCGCGCAAAGCGTCCTTGAGCGTGGGGTCTGTCGCAGTGATCGGAAGCGTGATCCGCTCGTTCTCGGAAATCTGCATCGGAGCCAAGGTGTCTGTGCCACCTTGATATATCACCGCATCAAATCCGGCGGGGTCGTTGAACCAATCCTCAGCGGCCTGTTGGATATCTGTTAGGGAGGTCAGCCCTATCAATTCGGCCTGCAGCGCTGTCAATAATGTTTCAGCGGAGGGCAGAGGTGAGACGTCAGTCGATGTTCCGGAATACAGGCTGCGCCCTCCCGCCCGCGTATTCAGGGCTGAGATCATTGTGTCGAGCTCATTTCGTGCCTGAACCGATGCTTGTTCATGTGTCACGGTCTGGTTCGCCGTGCCGAATGATAGCAGCGACGCTGACATCTCGGCGACCGAGCCGCTTAGCGTTGTCAGGCTCAATTGCATTGCGTCCGTGAATAGCCGCGCCTCGGCGGTGGCGATGGAAAGCGCGTCCAACCGTTCCAGGCTGCGATCTAGATCCAGTAGGTGCGAGTAATCACCACCCAGACGACCCGAGATATCCTGCACCTTGCCGGTGGACATCTCATACGACAGTGTTTCGATTTGTGATTTGATCTCGGCGCTGCGAGTTCTGAGGGTAAGGCCGCGGGCCAGATCCCCGATCGAATTCAGTGTCATGTTCATAACCTCAACAGGGTATCCATCAGTTCATCCACGACAGCGACGATGCGTGCGTTTGCGGCATAGGCTTGCTCGATCTGCATCAAGCGCTGCAGTTCCGCGTCACTGTCAACACCTTGCTCCGCGACGACTTTTTGCATCTCCAGCTGCGCGTTTGCTGCAAAACTGCTGCGCTGGTCAGCTGTGTGTGCGTTTGCCCCGGCTTTGGAAAGCAACGCCTCGGCGATCTCGGCCGCGCGCATCGTGCCTGTCCCAAACCCCACGCTGGGGGCCGGGCGCGAGTCGGTCAGAACGGCCCCAAAAGCTTGCAACTGGCTGGCATCACCCGGCGCACCGGGGATCAATGCCCCCAGACCCGCGCGTAATCTCCAGCTGTCACCCCCTGCATCCGGGTCGACCACAACATTTAGTGAGATGCGCGACGCAAGACCGGTTTCAGAAACCGGATCAAAGCGGCTGCCGTCATCCGTGAAGACGCCCGGATCGGTCGCGGCAGCGGTCGGGTCCAACCCAGTGGTTTCAAAGCGCTCGATCAGGTCGCGGGCGACGGCGTCCAGATCGGCTTGCGCTTCGACGGTCAGTTCGTCGCGGACCGAGAACTGGGCCATCAATGCGCCGCCTCGGATTTGGGCGAACTCTCCGCTCACGCGAACGGGTCGGCCGTTGATCTCGAGCCCGGACAACAACCCGTTGCCAACGGTCATATGCGGCATGGTATCGCCTGTAGTCGAGAACGAAAACTCGGCCGCGGTTCCTTCCAGCAGGATCAACCCGCCATCGGAATAAAGGGAAATCTGATCATTATCGCGCGCGATCGCGTTGACAGGCACCAACTCGTTGACTTGATCGACCAGAATCTGACGATGATCCAACAGCGCGCCAATATCACCGCCCGAATTGCGGACAGCGGGGATACGAGCATTCAGTTTCTCGATGTCTTTCAGAGTCTGATTCAGCGTATCGACCTGTTTGCCTATCGTGCGATCCGCATCGGATCGCATTTGCCGCACCCCTTCGGACGCTGTATTGAGCGCTGTGCTCAATGTACCGCCTGCACGGGCGGCCTGATCCAGCCGTTGGGCTGAGCCGGGCAGGCTTGCAGCTGTAATCAGGCTGCTTTCGAATTGGGCTAGTCTGGCCGAGATCGAAGTGGCATCGTCGGCTGCCCCCAACAGTTTCTCGTAACTTGAATGAAATTGCGCCACGGTTTTGGCTGCCATCAGGTCTGCATCGGTCGCACGGCGGTTTGCGATCAGTACCGGATCCTGGTGCCGAGTGATACCAACGACACGAACGCCATTACCAGAAACTGCGCTGGTCGCCAGTTCAAGCGATCTGCGAGCATATCCCGGGGTCAAGGCGTTGGCGATGTTTCCTGAAACCACCGCCGCACCACGGCTGGCTGCGCTCAGCCCGCCCAGAGCGTTGTTCAGTGCTGTCGACATACTCATCGGACGCATCCCTTTCGTTGATCAATCATCAGATCAGCGTTTGATATTGGTGGTTTCCTGCAGCATCTCATCCACAGTCTGAATGACCTTGGCGCTTGAGGAATAGGCCCGCTGGGTCTGGATCATTGAGGTCAACTCGGTGGCGACATCGGTGGTCGATTCCTCGCGTGCGAAAGACACGAGATCGCCTGTCGGACCTTCACCCGCGTTCCATAAGAAAAAGGTGCCGCTGTCGCGCGAGGGGGCATAGGTCTGACTGTCCAACGCCGTCAGACCGTTTGGATTCGGCACATCGGCCAGCGGAATCTGGAACATCCGGCGGCTGACCCCAGTATCATAGAAAGCATAGACATAGCCGTTCTCATCAACCTGTACGCTTGTCATCGTGCCAACGGCCGAACCATCGCGTGTGATCGAAACCGGAGCAAAGGTATCGGAAAGCTGTGTAATGCCGTCCGCATCGCCGATCTGGCCGATGTTGATCTCCATCGGTCCGCCGGCGACGTTGACGACAACGCTGCCGTTTGCCGGGTCATAGGCACCGCCGGTCACGGCGGTGACGCTGGCTAGTGTACCACCGGCTGTACGGCTATCGGTGAAGGTCAGGGTATATTCTCCGATGACAGCACCGCCCGAGGCTGAATCGCGCAATGTCATGGTCCATTCATTGCTGCTGCCGGTTGCAGGAACGGTGGGGACCAATTCGATATCGACGCTTTCAGACTTGCCCAAATTGTCAAAATACTCGACCGACAAGGGCTGCGTGTCACCCGGAGCACCGGCGTCGGTCGCTGTTGCAGGCAGGTTCATCCGCAGGTTCATGGATGTTGTGGGGGCGCCCGAAAGTTGATTAACGCTTAGCTGAATGGGTTCCAGAGCGGCGGGCGTATCCCTCGGGACGCTGGGGATCGAGCCATCTGGATTGGCACGCCAGCCAAGAAGTACAAGGCCGGATTGTGTGACCAGATATCCCTCCTCATTGGTGCGGAATGAGCCTGTCGTGGTCAGCAGCATCTCATTTGAACCTGACGCGATCTGCGAACTGGGACGAACCGGTAGCATACCCCTTCCGCGCACGGCCAGATCGGTTGAGTTGTTGGTGGTTACCAACGATCCGCGCTGATCTATCAGGCGTTGGCTGGTGGTTCTGACCCCGCCTGCCGAATAGCTGCCGCCCTGACCAGACGTGACCATGGAGTGAAAGTCGGTCTCGACCCTTTTATAGCCAAATGTCGATGAGTTGGCGATGTTGTCAGAGATCGTGGCCAGCCTGTTGGCGTTGGCCTTCAACGCTGCCACACCGGCATTCAGCGAAGAGGATATGGTCATCGGTACGCCCTTTTGTTGCGTCATTCGTTGATGCAACACGTACCGCACTGGCCCTTAACAGCCGGCTAACAGCTAAAATGCTGTCTATCCTTTACCCCTTAAGGGTTGCGTAAAAAGATGATCTCAATCCGATTATTGCGTATCGCCATGGGGTTTTTATCCGAAAGCTCTCGGTCCGCGTGCCCAGTCACGCGGTCCAACCGCTGTGGCTGGATGCCTTTGTTCTGCAGCAGTTGGCGGGTGCTTTGCGCCCGCGCGGTCGACAGATCCCAGACCGGGTTATTCGCCAACACGACGGGCGCAGACCGCACATGCCCTTCAACCGCGATTGCGTTTGTCGCCAGATCAGAAGACCGCGCTACCAAAAGTGCCAGCGCGCGCATCATTTGGGTTGGCGTGTCTGTCCCCGATTCGAACAACGGTTGATCCTCAGTGGCGAACAGCTCGACCACCAGCCCTTCGTCGGTGACGCGGGTCACGATGTGCTTGCGCATCTTATCGGACACAAGGCTTTCCCCAGCGCGCCCCAGCAACTGCGCCTCGAGCGACGAGAAATCTTCGAACGCACCCTTACCGCCGCCTTTCGCATCCACGCCGGTTGATCCGCGCGCCTGTTTCGCCTCGGTGGGGTTCCGATTGCTGGCACCTGATCCATCCATAACCATGGTTTTTTCCGAAAACATGTTGTCACCGCCGAAGGCACCATCACCACCGCCCGAGACCGGATTGACCGGAATCGTGGGCGAAAAATAATCCGCCAGACCCTTGCGTTGCGTCTCGGTCGTTGCATTCAGCAGCCACATCAACATGAAGAACGCCATCATGGCAGTGACAAAGTCCGCATACGCGACCTTCCACGCACCACCGTGGTGAGCATCGCCACCCGATACACGTTTCTTCTTGATGATGATTGGCGCCGCATTGGATTGCGCACCCATCTCCACCACCTTCTATTCACCCGCTTACTGGCCTAGCAGGGCAGGTGTTAAGGTGGGCTTAACACTTAAAACTGTTCTGAATTCTAAGATTGCGACACCGGGTTTACACCAGCGCGCCTTAAAATCAGAGATAATCGATTAAAGCTGTTTTCGATACCATCGGGATCGGCCTTCGCAAAAAAGCTATCTAGCTCTTCGTGGACCCGGACGGCGCGATCCAACAAAGGATCTGTTCCTTCGGCATAGAGACCGGCTTTGATCATCACCTCAGATTGCTCATAACTGCCGACCAGCTTGCGGGTTTCTGTAATCAACTGGTTCTCATCTGCGGTCGCCGCACCTGGTAGGCTGCGTGATACGGATCGGCTGAGGTCAATCGCTGGGAAGCGCCCGCGTTCGGCGATGTCTCGGCTCAGCACGACATGTCCGTCCAAGACGCCGCGCAGAATGTCCGCAATGGGCTCGTCCATGTCAGAACCCGCGACAAGAACACTGAAGACTGCGGTGATGTCACCTTGATCGGCAGTTCCGGGACCCGCCCGTTCGCACAGGTTTGCAATCAGCGGCGTGACCGATGGCGGGTAGCCACGTAGCGATGGGGCCTCACCCATTGCGGCGGCAATCTCGCGATGCGCTTCGGCAAAACGAGTAACTGAATCGGCCAGAAACAGAACGTTTAACCCTTGATCCCGCAGGTATTCCGCCACCGACATGGCCGACCATGCGCACCGTCTGCGTATCAGGGCCGATTGATCCGAGGTTGCGGCCACGACGACGGATCGTTTCAGACCTTCGGCACCCAGGGCGTTCTCGACAAACTCATTCACTTCGCGCCCGCGTTCGCCCACCAATGCAACGACCACAGCATCCGCCTGGACTGAGCGGGCAAGCGTCGCCAGAAGTGTCGATTTGCCAACGCCTGAACCAGCGAACAGGCCGATTCGCTGACCCTGGACAATGGGCAGCATCGTGTTGAGGATGGCCAACCCGGTTTCCATACGACCGCCCAGCGGCTTGCGCGATACCGCAGTTGGCGGGGCCTGCATAAGGTCACGTTTAAGCGTGCCAGGCAGCAGGGGCTTGCCGTCCAGAGGTTTGCCAAACGGATCGATCACCCGCCCAAGCCAATGCATTCCGGGCGCAAAGGCAGGCATCTGGTCGAGAGAGACCTGATCCCCCAGGCTTACGCCATCGGGTGCGGAGGCTGGCAGCATATGGATCGCGCCTGATTCGACATGCAGGACCTCGCCCGGCAGGTCCGGGCCTTTTTGTCGGCGCAGCGTCAGATGATCCCCGATCCGGGCTTGGGCGGTCAGACCATCGATTTCAACCACGCCGCGCGCAACACCGGTCACACGCCCGATATGGTGTACCGCCGACATCCTATCGAATTCGCATTTCAGACGCATCGGATCGAGATCGGCCATCGCAGGTCCTCCAAATAGATTTGTTGAAAACGGTTTCTAAAGGAATCGGGGTTAAGCCTTGATTGAAATTGATCGAGGGAGAAGCCCCGATGTTCAATGACCTGAACGTCTTTAAGACTGCGTACGCAATGGCAACCCATGCCGGACAACGGCAAGCGATTGTTGCGCGCAACATGGCCAACGCGGATACGCCGGGATACAAGCCCCGCGATATTGAAGCCTTCCAGACAGCGTTTGAAAACACGAGCCGAGAGGTCGCGATGACCGCGACTCGGACGGGTCATCTGAATGGTGATGTGCGCGCTCAGCCTTGGGCTGAATTCACGGTCGCGGCTTCGAGCGATCCGAATGGCAATGGTGTTTCATTGGAAGAAGAGATGCTGAAAGCTGTCGAGGTCAAGCGACAACATGACCGGGCATTAGCGATCTACAAGTCTTCAATCGGTGTGCTGCGCACGAGTCTGGGCCGGGCATAGGGGGTTTCACGATGAGCGATTTTTCCTACTCATTGGACGCGTCGGCTAGCGCACTGCGTGCGCAAGCAGCGCGGTTGCGTCATGTGTCCGAGAACATCTCGAACGCCGATACGCCCGGATACCGGCGTAAGACAGTCCCGTTTGAGACAGTCGAACGGGACGGAAAAGAGATGGTTCAGGCGGGGCGCGTCAAACTCGATCGTCGCGACCTGAGCCGAATTTATGATCCTGGCCACCCTATGGCTGATGAGACTGGCCATTACAGAGGATCAAACGTCGATCTGATGATCGAAATAGCAGACGCCCGAGAGGCGCAGCGCAGCTATGAAGCCAACCTCAAGATGTTCGACCAGACCCGGCAGATGTCATCGAGTCTGATGGATCTACTCCGAAAATAAAGGAATACCAGAATGGATGTTCGCTCACTTACCGCCGCACAGAACTATACGGGTGCGCGCCCTGCAACGCAGGCCGACCCCGGACATCAGGGGACAGCGCAAGGGCTGCGATCCTCGTTTCAGGATTTCGTGGCGACGCTGAAACAAAGCGAGCAAGTCACGCAATCTTCGATGGTTGGGCAGGCCGACCCGCACGCTTTGGTTCAGGCGCTGGCGCAGACAGAGTTGGCAGTGGAAACGGCTGTGATTGTTCGGAACAAAGTCGTTGAAGCCTATCAGGAAATCTTGCGGATGCCGGTCTGAACGATGCTGAGCGAAGGTCTGTTCTACGACATCGTGCGCCAGGCGCTTTGGGTTGCAGTCATCACGTCGGTTCCGATCCTGGCGGTGGCGCTGATCTCGGGCCTTACAGTTGGTTTGTTTCAGGCGCTGACCTCGGTTCAGGAGATGACCCTGACCTTCGTGCCTAAGCTGATTGCAATTGTGGTCGTGTTCTGGATGTCGATGGGCTTCATGACCCAGACCCTTGTTACATTTTTTACCGGGACATTGGTCCCGCTCATTGCCGGAGGTCGCTGATGGACACCGCTTATGTCACCTTGTCCCGCCAATCCGGTCTCATGGATGAGATGCGAATGGTGGCCAACAATATCGCCAATGCCAACACGACCGGGTATCGTCAGCAGGGGCTGGTGTTCTCCGAATTCGTCCGGGATATGCCGGGCAACCCTTCACTATCGCTCAGCCGTGCGCAGGTTCGAAACACTTCTCTGCAACAAGGTGTGCTGACCGAGACAGGCGGGTCCTTCGACTTTGCCATCGAAGGGGACGGGTTCTTTATGATCGAAACGCCCGCTGGGAACCGCCTGACGCGTTCCGGCAGTTTCTCACCCAATGTTGAGGGCGATCTGGTGACGATGGACGGGCACCGGGTTCTGGACAGCAATGGCGCGCCGGTCTTTGTCCCGCCCGACGCCGCAACGATCGATGTTGGCAGCGACGGCACGATGAGCGTCGATGGACAACTTCTGAGCCAGATCGGTGTCTACAACGTCGCTGATCCCGAAAACCTGGTGCGCGAAGGAAGCACACATTTTCGTGCAGGCGGGCAGGTGGAACCGGTGGGCGAGCCGGTCGTGCTGCATCGGTTCCTCGAAGGATCGAATGTCAATGCCATTGGTCAGGTGACCCGGATGATTGAAATTCAGCGGGCCTACGAGCTCGGGCAGAGTTTTCTTGAGGCCGAAGACGAACGGGTTCGCGGGGCGCTTAAGGCATTGATGCGCTGATTACCGGAAGGAGAATACGACATGCGAGCATTGAAGATCGCGGCTACGGGCATGGCCGCACAGCAGATGCGGGTTGAGACAATTTCAAACAACCTCGCGAATATGAATACAACCGGCTACAACACCCGCCGGGCCGAGTTTGCCGATCTGCACTATCAACAGATGGTGCGCGCCGGGGCGGTCAATGCCTCGGATGGAACGGTCCTTCCGACAGGTATACAGCTGGGGTTGGGCGTGCGCCCTGCCGCCGTCACCGTACAGCTGCAACAGGGTGGGCTCTCGGCAACGGGCAGTGATCTGGATATCGCCATCGAAGGGCGAGGTTACCTTGAAGTCACCATGCCGAATGGCCAATCCGCCTTTACCCGAGACGGAAGCCTGAAACGTTCGGCCGAAGGTCTGATCGTAACTTCTGATGGCTTTGCCGTTGCCCCTGAAATTACCATTCCAGACGATGCCAGATCGATCTCGATCAATGCGGCGGGTGAGGTCTATGCCTATTTCGATGATACGGCCGAGGGGCAGTTGCTGGGCGAGTTTACGCTGGCCAGCTTCTCGAACGCCAAGGGTCTTGAGGCCATTGGTAGCAACCTCTTCAAGGAAACCGAAGCCTCGGGCGCTCCGGTTGTCGGCACCCCGGGCGAAGATGGGCTGGGCACATTGCGGCAGGGCTATCTTGAGGACAGCTCTGTCGATGCGGTGCGCGAGGTCACGGAACTGATCGAAGCGCAGCGTGGCTATGAAATGAACGCCAAAGTTATTTCCGCCGTCGACCAGATGATGGGCGCGACCACGCAGGTGCGGTGATGCGCCTGTTAACCCTCATACTATGCATGATGCCGATGCCAAGCTTGGCCGAGATCGTTGTGCCGACCCGCACGATCCGCGCCAAAGAGGTCATTGTCTCATCCGACATCGAAGTCAAAACCTCTGAGGTCAATGGGGCGGTTCGTAGGCCAGAGGATCTTATCGGTCAGGAGGCACGCGTCGCGCTTTATCCAGGTCGGCCAATCCGCCCTGCCGATGTCGGTCCGCCTGCGATCGTGGACCGAAACGATCTGGTGACGCTGGTGTTCGATCACGTCGCGCTATCGATCACTGCCGAAGGCCGCGCGTTGGGCCGGGGCGCAGCAGGCGAGCGTATCCGTGTCATGAATCTGGCGTCTCGCACAACAGTAACGGGCGTAATCCGTCCCGATGGACAAATTGAGGTTAAATGATGCCGAGCCTTTCGAAACCCCTGCTATTTGTCGTTCTGAGTGTTGCGGCGTGTGGACGATTGGACCACCTTGGCAAGCCGCCCAGCCTGACACCAAACACGGAATCGCCTGAGCATGTTGCGATGCTGTGGCCCGGACTACCTTTGCACAGCCAGCCTCAGCGAACCGTTGATCAGTCATCTTTGTGGAGTGGCGGTCAGCATTCCTTGCTTGGTGATCAACGGGCGATGAAAAAAGGGGATATTCTGACAGTCGTGATCGAGCTGGATGAAAAGGCCGAAATTTCCAACGATACCAATCGATCGCGCGCGGGGTCGGAAAGCCTTGCGGTGCCGGAACTCTTCGGCCTTCCTCAGCGCGCAGGTGAACAACTACCTGAAGGGGCCTCACTTGATGATGCGGTTTCAATTGACTCGGCTTCGGTCAGCAAAGGGAAGGGATCGGTCAAACGCAAAGAAAAATTGACCTTGCGCGTGGCGGCAACGGTCGTCGACGTGTTGCCAAACGGTGTGCTTTCGATTTCTGGATCGCAAGAACTGCGGGTGAATTTCGAACTTCGGGAACTGCTGGTCTCGGGCTATGTCCGCCCCGAAGATATCTCGCGCCAGAATGAAATCACTTATGACAAGATCGCGTCAGCGCGGGTGTCTTATGGTGGCCGCGGGCAGATCACGGATGTGCAGCAACCACGCTATGGACAACAGATACTTGATACCTTGCTACCTTTCTGAGGGCCGCTCTGATGGGAAAACTACTACCGATCGTTTTTCTGGTTTTCGGCCTGGCTGCCGGTGCGGGCGCCCGGATCCTATTGTCCCCGTCCGGGGAAGCTGAAGATCTTGCGGAGGCTGGGCAAAAACCCAATGAAGACAAGAAAAACAAAACTAAACCCGGCAAAGATGATCAATCAGAAACACATGAGTATCTGAAACTCACCAAACAGTTCGTGGTCCCCGTGGTTTCCGAGGACGAGATATCGGCGCTCGTCACCATGTCCCTCAGCCTTGAGGTGAGGCCGGGGATTGCCGAAGCGTTTTATGAGATCGAGCCAAAATTAAGGGACCGGTTTCTGCAAGTTCTGTTTGATCACGCCAATATCGGCGGGTTTGACGGCGCATTCACGCGGTCAGACAACCTGACGGCATTGCGCAATGCGTTGCTGGAGGTTGCGAGAAAGGATCTGGGCGAAGATGTCTCGCAAGTTCTGATCATAAGTGTCAGCCGACAGGATACCTGAACGGGTTGGGGTTACGATTCCAGAGCTTTAGATTGTCGCACGCGTCGCTTGTGTTCCTGCAGGCGGCGCGACAGATCGGCAACGGCCAGTTTGCGCCCAAATGCCCCACGCAATTCTTCCATTGCCGCAAGCTTTTGTGATCGCAGGCGCGCCAACTCGGTGTTCAGGTTGCGCCGTGTCAAAGATTCCCAGCCGTGCCACAACAGGTCTGCGCCGGTGACCTGATAGCCATCCGACTGTGAACTCGTCGATTTTACTTCGGCTAATTGAGAATCCAGACGCGTCAATTGCTGAAGCAACTGGGCTTCGCGCTGCAACAAAGGGTGCAATTTTTGGTGTTCCCGTTGATAAACAGCTTCAGCGACGGTCAAAAGGTTGTCCATGCGATCTTGCGTCATCCGACCTGACCCTTCGCTCGTTTGCGCATGGATTCGGCAAACCGAATAGCAGCTGCAACGGGTCGGTAGTATTCTTCGGTAATTTCCTGTCCGATCCCGACGGTCGCGTGCAATGCGCGTGCTGTTGGTGGATCGGAATGAATAGGAATGCCTGCGTCTCCGGCCGTGGCCCTGATTGTTGCCGCGATTTCATCTACCCCTTTGGCGACGCAAACCGGTGCGCTGCCACTTGCTCGCGACCATTTCAGCGCCACCGCATAATGCGTCGGGTTGACGATCACCACATCGGCCTTGGGCACATCCACCATCATCTGATTGGTTGCTATGTCCTGCGCGCGTTGGCGACGCTGCTGTTTGACGTGCGGATCACCCTCGGAATCCTTGGTTTCATCCTGAATTTCTTTGCGTGACATTCTGTTTTTGCGAAGGTGTTCGGCATGTTGCCACAGATAGTCGATCACGCCGATCGCCAGCGCGATCATTATGGCGATAAACAGAAATTGGCTTAGTAAGTTCATCATCAACAGAATTGAGGATCTCGGGGCGGCTGCACTGGCTGTCAGAATCTCGGGCAGGTGGGCGTGTAAAAATAGGGTCAGGCATGTTCCAT
This sequence comes from Ruegeria sp. AF2, assembly GCF_056542025.1. Classification (NCBI taxonomy): domain Bacteria; kingdom Pseudomonadati; phylum Pseudomonadota; class Alphaproteobacteria; order Rhodobacterales; family Roseobacteraceae; genus Ruegeria; species Ruegeria sp. AF2. Next base: position 49,487 of record NZ_JBQFZC010000004.1, read on the forward strand.
GGATCAACAATTTAACAAAGCTCTTGGCGAACTCGAACAACCCGCCCCGGCCAAACTTGTTCTTTGCGTTTGAGACGATCGAGATGCGTGAACCGCGTGGTTTCAGCTTCTCCGGCGCGAAGATCAGTGCGCGCTGGGCGATCAGGCTGAGCAACACCGCGACTGCCGGAACGATAAACAACGCGGCGATTGGTGCCAGAGTTGATCTCAGAATCCCAGCGACGGTGGATGTCGCGGGTCCGATGGTCAGCAAGCTTGCGAATTGATCTGATTGGTCGATCAAGACCACGAACAGAGTCCCCAGATGCTCTGCTGTGAATTGCCCCGTGAGCAAAAGTGCGACGAGCAGTCCCATGTATGCAGCCACCACCGACAGATCATTGGACTTCGCCACCTCGCCTTTTTTGCGGGCTTTTTCCAGCTTTTGCGGGGTCGCCTCAAATGACTTATCACTGTCGTCTGATGCGCTCATCTCAGCCCTCCAAGCGGGTTTTGGAGAAAGGCGAACAAAGCGTCAGACCAGGTTGCCAGGATCAATGGTGCCCCGGCGAAAAGCAGGAAAAGGCCTGCGAAAGTGATTGCTGGGGCACCGACAAAAGCGACCATGAGCTGCGGCATGGCGCGGTTAATTACGCCCAGTGCGAGGTTGTAGATCAGCGATGCGATGACAAAGGGCGTCGCCAGCGCAAAGGCCAGTCCAAAGCTGCGGGCGACTTGCGCAACGCCCCATTGCGACAGATCAGGCGCAGTTGGAAGCGCGCCCATCGGAAACAGCATATAGCTGTGGATCATGAACTGCGCTGCACGGATATGAAGGCCAAGCAATACCGCCAGCGCCAAGCCGGCCAGCGTCAGCAGATACCCCATCGCCGGGACAGGTTCTGCGGCCGCTCCGCCCAGGATCTGAGACAAAGATGTCGCTTGCGCCGCGATTGAACCTGCAGTTTGTAATGCAAGGACAAAAAGGCGCAACCCGATGCCGAGCATAAGACCGATCAAGACTTCGATGGTGATTAATCCAATCATTTTGTGAAAGCCCGGCATAACACCCGATGCGGGTATGGCGGGAATGACAATCATTGTGAAAGCAACTGCCACGCCCAGTTTGACCCGCACAGGGACGCTGCGTTCACCAAAGGCCGGTAGCAGCGAAACCAATGCGGACACACGAAGAAATACGGCGAACAGATGCCACAGGTTTTGCCCCAGATGTGGCAAAAGCTCTGACGGGACTGAGATCACGCGGGCACCGTTCCGACCAAGGCGGGGCGCGCCTCAAGCCCGATCTCTTCAAAAGACAGGACGGGGTTGGCGACGCCGCGCGCGTGCATAATGGTCCTGAGCAATCTGCGTCGGCGGGTCGTGGTTACGACCGCCGGGAACAACCCGTGATCTGCTGATTTTGCGACGCTATCGACAACCCCATCGGCCAGCTTATTGAACAGGTTGGGCGGTAGTGCCACGTCGATACCTGCGTTCGCGGCGTCGATCTGGTAGGTGGCAAATGTGTCCTCCCATTCCGGCGCGAGTTGGATCAGAGGGATCGAGCCGTCCTCGCGCTTCATGTCGGCAACCAGTTGAAAGCCCAGCCGCTGGCGGACCAGTTCGCAGATCCCTTCGGGCTGGGTGGTGGTCAATCGTGCTTCAGCCACGCTTTCAAGGATCAGCGCCATGTTCCGGATCGAGACCCGTTCGTCTAGCAACAGCCGCAGAACAGCATGCAGTGTGTCGATCGGCACCTTGTCTGGGATCAATTCGTCCAGCATTTTGCGGTTGGCTTCAGCCCGGGTCGGATCGCTAAGCCGCGTCATCTCGGACAGCAGGCGGCGAAGGGATTTCAGAGTCAAAAGGCGCGAGAAATTCTGTTTGATGATCTCAAGCAGATGGGTCGCCAGAATTTCAGGAGGGGTGACGATGGTGGCCCCATTCAGTGCGGCGACCTCCTGGTCCTTGGGCAATATCCAGCGCGCCGGGGCACCGTAGACGGGTTCGGTCACATCGGTGCCATCAGGTAGAAAGTCGTGCCCGTCCTGTACCAGCGCGAGCACAAGTTCAGAATTCAGAACACCACGGGCCTGTTCGACCCCTTGTACTTTGATCACATAAGTTCCGGTCGGAAGATCGGCGCGGTCAGTCAATCGAATTTCGGGCAGGATAAGCCCAAAGCTTGAGGCGACATAGGTCCGCATGTTGGCGATCCGCGCGTCAAGGCCGGTACCGGGGTTCAGCACCATGCTGACCAGATCGGGGGCGAATTCCAAGTGAACGTCGTCGAGGTCCAGGATATCACCGATGGCCTGTGAAACCGGAGTGTCAGACTCGGCCTCGGGGGTCTGAGCCTCTGCCTCGCTGGCGTTGCGTTTTCTGAGGCCTGAATAAGCCGCATAGCCCAGCACCCCGGCCCCAAGAATGAACGGTAAGAACGGCAAACCGGGCACCAGGGCGAACAGCACCATCAGAACCGCTACGGTGCCCAACGCCGCCGGGTGGCGTCCAAGTTGCGAGAAGATCGCATTGTCGGTTGCACCCTGCGTACCGCCACGCGCCAACAGCAAGGCGGACGCAATCGAGATGATCACTGCTGGTATCTGCGATACCAACCCGTCCCCAACGGTCAGGATTGCATAGGTTTCGAAGGCGGACGATACCGGCATCCCATGCACGATGACCCCCATGACCAATCCCATCACAAGGTTGAGAAGTGTGATCAGCAACCCGGCAATCGCATCGCCTTTGACGAATTTCGACGCGCCGTCGAGCGAACCGAAAAAGGTGGTCTCCTGCTGCTCGCGCTCGCGTCGTTCTTTGGCTTGCTGGTGATCGATGGCTCCAGCCGACATGTCACTGTCGATGGCCAACTGTTTGCCTGGCATCCCGTCCAGCGCGAACCGGGCACCCACTTCGGCCATGCGGGCCGCACCCTTTGTGATGACCATGAAGTTCACGATCAGCAGAACGCCAAACACCACAAGGCCCAGAAAGATGCTGCCGCCCATGACAAACTGGGCGAAACCTTCGATCACGTCACCAGCGGCGTTGGTGCCGGTGTGCCCCTGACCGATGATCAGCTTGGTTGAGGACACGTTCAGCGACAAGCGCAACATCAGTGAGGCCAGCAAGATCGTCGGGAAGGATGAGAAATCCAGTGGCCGTTCGATGAACAGCGTCAATGTGAAGATCAGTATCGCCAGCGCAAAGGATGCCGCCAGCCCAACGTCCAGTACCCAGGCTGGCATGGGCAGGATCATCATCACGATGACCGCCATCAACGCCAGCGCCAGCAATATGGTCGGAGAGAACAAGGTGCGGGGATCGATACGGGGCACTATCTGCTCCTAATTGAAAGCGATAAAGGCGGTGGCTGTAGAGGTTTCGGGAACCAGTGACCCCAGCGCGTTCTGGCCGACCGGATGAGCGTTCAGCGGGATGAGCGGACTGGCAGATGCTGTGAATGGATCGCGTTCGTGGGCTGTGCCCAAGCCATCCAGCTGCGCCAGGACGGTCTGAAAACGATCAGAATATGAGGCCGCAAGGTGCTGCGTGCGCGAGTGGTAGGCGCCGGCAGCGGCAGGCCATGATCCAAGCTCCGCATAAAGCTGGGCCAGAAACCGCGCCGCATAGGTTGCGTTTTCATCCGGATCGAACATCGCGTCGATCGAGCGAAAAGCCTTGCCGTGCCAGCGATAGTTGATCTGAAAGCAACCGACGTCAAAGCTGCGTACACCGGATTTGAAGATGTCAAACACGTAAGACTTTGCCTCAACCTCGGAGGCAAACCAATATCCCTGTCCTTCACGATTGACGGTCCATGGCCAGGGTTCCAGTACCCCGTCCAGCGTGCGGCCTGTTTCAACGCGGGCAATTGCCTTTAGAACATCGAGCGGAACGTCTTCGGCCAGCGCAGCCCGTTGCGCTGCGCGGTCACAAAGAGCTGTCGTTGCCGCCGCGTCTGCGTCCTGCGCCAAAAACATAAGCGCCGCAATCAGGAGGTTTTGAATTGGCATTCTGCCGGTCCGGGATTCTGATCAGTCCGGGCCAAGCTATCCAGTTACCTGTTTACAGAGAGTTAGCGCGCCTTAGTTTCGATCAATCTTTCGGCCAAAAACCACACTGGTGTTGGTACGCAATACGCCGGGGATGCGCGCAAGTTCGTCGACCAGAATGTCGAGATCTTCGATCCGTGGCGCTTCGGCGGAAAGCAGCAGGTCAAATTCGCCATTGATTGATAAACACAGTTTGACCTCGGGATAAGCTTCAAGCCGCTTGATGATCCGTGTGGTTTCTTTCTGCTGCACTTCAAGCAGAACGATGATCTGAACGCGTGGCGTATCTTCGGTTTCGCGCAAGACAACCGAGTACCCTGCTATAACGCCTCGCTCCTCCATGCGATTGATGCGTTCATGCACCGTTGTTCGGGCGACGCCAAGCTTAGAGGCGATGAGGGTCGTCGAATCGCGTGCATTGTGTTGCAAAGCGGCGATGATGCGTCGGTCAAGCTGGTCCATTGCGGCTCCGGGTTCAGGCAACTTCGCCTCGGTTTAGGGTAGTTTGGTGTTCGGGCTCAAGGCTGGTGCGGATAACGGGGATGCAGTTCATCAATGATGATCGGATGCGCATGAGGTTTTGGCCCAGACAGGTGGGGGTGATCCTGTGGGAGGTCAGGGTGGCCGTGAACCACCGCATTGTCTTCGCACCGTGGCCAGGCAATGAGCACAAGAACCAGACCCAGAATCGCTGCGGTCGCCATTCCGGCCATGGCCACAGTTACGCCAAAGCGGGTCATCAGCCACCCGGCCAGGGGATAAAGCACCAGCCAGCAAGCATGAGACAGAGTGAACTGTGCGGCAAACACAGCGGGTCGATCTTCGGGGTGGGCGGATCGGGTCAGCAGGCGGCCCGAGGGCGTCAACGTGCTGGAGTATCCAAAGCCGACCAATAGCCAGGTCGTTGTCAGTAAGCCCAGCGTCATCGGTAGGGTGGCAGATAGCAGCGCCGCTGCTGCCATGGTGCCCGTCGCCAATGATGCACCTCCCAGCATGACGCGACGCTCTGGAATGTGATCAAGAAGGCGTGGCAGTGCAAATGCCGCGAGCATCGAACCGCCACCGAACCCGGCCAGCGCGACGGCAACGGCGCTTTCAGAAAGACCAAGATCGCCGCGCACGATCACGACCGTGTTGACGATGACCATCGAACTGAGCGCGGCCGCGCTCCAACTCAGCGCCAGCAGCCCCCGCAGGCGCGGGGTTTTAAGATAAATTCGAATGCCGCGCGTGGTGCGGTCATAGATGCCACGCGGCTGGGAGGGTTTGGGTGAGGGCAGGGTTGCAGACACCACAAGCAAGGCCGAGGCGACAAAACCGACACAGGTGCCCAGAAACAGGCTGTCGAAACTGACGAACAGCAGCAAGGTGGCGGCCAGCATCGGGCTCAGCAGGCTTTCCAGATCGTAAGCCAGCCGCGACAGGGAAAGGGCTTTGGTATAGTCCTGTTCGTTGGTCAGCACATCCGGGATGGTGGCCTGAAACGCGGGAGTAAATCCGGCTGAGGCGGATTGCAGCACAAAGATCAGCACGTAGACCTGCCAGATTTCGGACACGAAAGGCAGGCAGAGCGCAACCACAGCGCGCACCAGATCCAGTGCAACCAGCATCCGGCGACGATCCAGCCGCTCGGCAAAGGCAGCAGCAAGCGGGGCAACGGTGACATAGGCAATCATTTTGATCGTCAGGGCGGTGCCAAGGACCATCCCGGCGGCCTCTCCGGCCAGATCAAAGGCTAACAGCCCCAAGGCAACCGTCGCCAGCCCGGTTCCGGTCAGCGCCACGATCTGCGCGGCCAGCAGATGTCTGTAGGTGCGGTTTCTCAGGATGCTGAGCATTGTCGGAATTTCTCAATCGCGGTGTCGCCGATCCATAGTTCAAGTGTTGGCCACAAGGTCAAGGGGACGCTTTTCCAAGGACGGCGTTGAGTTTGTGGGCCAAACCGCCTATCTCGGGGCCGAAAGCGCACAAAGGACAATTCCGTGGCGAACCATCTGTATAAAAATGACCTGCCGGACGGGTTGGATTTGGGCCCCATCGTGGCCATTGACTGTGAAACCATGGGGTTGAACCCGCATCGAGATCGCCTGTGCGTGATCCAGATGTCAGGAGGGGACGGCAACAGCCATATCGTTCAGGTCGAGATTGGGCAGACGCAGGCGCCGAACCTCTATGCGATGCTGGAAAATCCGAATGTTTTGAAGCTGTTCCACTTTGGCCGCTTCGATATTGCTGCGATGTATCACACCTTCGGCGCTTTGGCCGCCCCGGTCTATTGCACCAAGATCGCCAGCCGCTTGGTGCGCACCTATACTGATCGTCATGGTCTTAAGAACCTGTGTCAGGAACTGATTGGCGTCGATATCTCGAAACAACAACAGATGAGCGATTGGGGTGCTGAAACGCTGACCGATGCCCAGTTGGACTATGCGGCATCGGATGTTTTGTACCTGCACCAACTGCGGGATGCACTGGACGGACGTCTGGCCCGCGAAGGCCGCACCGAAATGGCGCAGGCGTGTTTTGACTTCCTGCCAATGCGTGCGAAGCTTGACCTCGCAGGCTGGCCCGAAACCGATATTTTTGCGCACTCATGACTGACACCGAAGCATTCCTCAGAACCGCCCGGCAGGTCGTTACCGACGAAGCCCGCGCATTGGAGGTCCTTGCCGAAAGCTTGGACGAGCATTTCACCGAAGCCGTGCAACTGATCCTGCAGGCCACTGGCCGCATCATTATCAGTGGTATCGGCAAATCCGGCCATATTGGCCACAAGATCGCGGCGACTCTGGCCAGCACTGGTACGCCCGCCTATTTTGTCCATCCCGCCGAAGCCAGCCATGGTGATTTGGGCATGGTATCGAAAGGCGATGTGGTCCTTGCGATCTCGAACTCAGGTGAAGCGCCGGAACTGGCGAACTTACTGGCCTTTACGCGTCGCTTTGGAATTCCGCTGATCGGGTTGTCGAGCAAGCCGGAAAGCACCTTGATGAAACAGGCGGATGTGCATCTGCTTATCCCGTCACTGGGAGAGGCCTGCGGCTTTGGGATGGTGCCTTCAATTTCGACGACGCTGACCCTTGCGATGGGCGACGCGCTGGCGATTGCGCTGATGAAGTACCGGGATTTCAAACCCGAAGATTTCCGCGCTTACCACCCCGGTGGAAAGTTGGGGGCGCAACTGTCAACTGTGCGTGATCTGATGCATGAAGATTTGCCCTTGGTGACCGCTGGCACCCCGATGAGCGAGGCGCTGCTGGTCATGAGTCAGAAGAGCTTTGGTGTTGTGGGAGTCACTGATCAGGCAGGTCGTTTGCTGGGTATTGTGACCGATGGCGACCTGCGCAGGAACATGGACGGGCTATTGAGCAAAAACACCGAAGAGGTGATGACCGAAAATCCAATGACCATTGCGCCAAGTGCTATGGCGGAGGAGGCGGTTGCAATCATGAACGATCGCAAGATCACGTCACTCTTTGTGGTTGATCCTGACACAAATGGCCCAGCCTTGGGTCTGCTGCACATACATGACTGTCTGCGTGTAGGATTGGGTTAGGAAGATGGCTGAAGTTGATCGCCATTCCCGATGGGTGCAGTTCCTGAAGGTACTGCTACCGCTTGTGGCGATTTTGTTGCTGTCTTCTGTCTTTCTTCTTTCTCGCAGCGTCGACACCAATGTCACGGTGCCGTTCAGTGATCAGGATATTGACGACCGGCTGACAGATCAGGTGGTCACGCGGCCCGACTATAAAGGTGTCACCCGCAAGGGCGAGGAAATCCGCGTCGAAGCCCGAAGGGCCAGTCAAGGTGGCGATGGCGACACGCCGACGGCAGCCGAAGTGCAGGGTCGCTTTGGACTAAGCAATGGGGGCGAGATCACACTCGAATCCAACACAGGCATCATCAGGCCAGACAAGGGTACTGCAACGTTTGCAGGGGATGTGGTCATCACCACCAGAGACGGCATCCAGGTCACCACCGACCTGTTGAATACGTCGCTGGATGAAATACGTGGTGATAGCCCTGGACAGATTGACGGAACCGGTCCGATTGGCGACTTTACTGCCGGAAGAATGGTGTTTGGGACTGAAAAAAAGGACGGTCCGGTTCATATTCTTTTTACAGGCGGCGTGAAGTTGATATATGAGCCGCAAAAAGCAGAAAGATAACTTGTGTTCGATTTACGTGTCGCCTTTTTGTGTCTAGCCGTGGCTGTCGGGGCCGCACCTGTTTCTGCACAAGAGGCTCAGGTGGCGTTCGGCTCGGTCAATGCCGACCCGACGCTGCCGGTCGAGGTGACGTCCGAGACATTGAACGTGAATCAGGAAGATGGATCGGCCGAGTTTATCGGCAACGTCATTGTCATCCAGGGTGAGATGCGCCTGACGGCAGACCGGGTTCTTGTCATCTATAACGAAGAACGCTCGGCTATCGAACGGATGGAGGCCACCGAAAACGTGGTTCTGGTCAGTCCGCCCGACGCAGCCGAGGGCGATTGGGCAGAATACACCATCGATTCCGGCGTGATTGAGATGAAGGGCAACGTGTTGCTGACGCAGGGCCCAAGTATCATCAGCGGCGACGAGATGATTGCAAATCTGACGACGGGAACTGCGACGATGTCAGGGCGTGTCAAAACCATTCTGCAACAAGGTGGCAACTGATGAACCGGCCCGAACTCTCCATCGCTGAAGGTTCTTCCGGTCTGAAGATCGAAAAGCTACGAAAGTCTTATCGCAAGAAGACCGTCATTCGCGATGTGTCCATGGAATTGAACCGCTCCGAGGTCGTGGCGTTGCTAGGCCCGAACGGATCGGGCAAGACCACCACTTTTTATTCTGTCGCGGGTCTGGTTTTCCCCGAAGCAGGCACGGTCACGATTGATGGGCAGAGCGTCACGACCCTGCCGATGTATCGTCGTGCCCGGATGGGGATCGGATATCTGCCGCAGGAGATGTCGATTTTCCGCGGGATGAGCGTTGAAGACAACATCGCTTCGGTTCTAGATATCACGGTTAAACATGCCCATCGCCGCAAGGAGCGGCTGGAAGAGCTGCTATCGGACTTTTCCATCGAACACCTGCGCCGAGCGCCTGCATTGGCATTGTCCGGCGGGGAACGCCGAAGGGTCGAAATTGCGCGCTGTCTGGCCGCCGATCCGAAATATCTGCTGTTGGACGAACCATTTGCGGGTGTCGATCCGATCAGTGTCGGTGATATCCGGCATCTGGTGGCCGATCTGAAAAAGCGTGGCATCGGAGTACTGATCACGGATCATAACGTCCGGGAAACGCTGGAGATTGTGGATCGGGCTTATATTTTGCATGACGGCCAGGTTTTGATGTCAGGCACGCCCGATGAAGTTGTCGAAAACGAAAATGTTCGCCGGGTCTATCTGGGTGAAAACTTCCGTATTTCATAAGGTTGTGCGGAGATGCGCCTGATGCATGACGGAAATCACGTATATACACACCTGTTTTGATTGACTCTTCCCTCACCTCTTGGCTCAATTGGCATATGGCATTTCTTCGGTTCCAAACTGGATCTCGATCTCCCTTCGTTGAAGGGCCGGGCCAACGGCAACCGCAGAACATGCCGACACCCCCCACCCGATAAAAACAAGTCAGTCGCGTTACGCGACGTCAGAATGGGTGTGAATTGTGAAGGAGATCACATGCGTTACCAAATCAGCGGAAAACAGATCGACATCGGTGCGGCCCTGCAGACCCATGTGCAGACCGAACTGGGCGAGGTCGTGGGCAAATATGCCCAGCGGCCTACAGACGCCAATGTCGTCTTTTCCCGTTCGGCGCATGAATATGTATGCGAAACCACCGTGCATCTGTCGACCGGCCTGACCGCACAGGCCAAGGCGCACGCGACCGAGATTTACGCGGCATTCGAAGGCTGCTGCGACAAGATGGAGACACAACTGCGACGCTATAAGCGCCGCCTGAAAGACCACCATAAGGATCGGTCCGAGCCGGTTGAACTCTTTGGCGCGTCCTCTTATATCCTCGCCTCTGACGAATCGGAGACGGCAGACGAACCCGAATCGCTGCAGCCTATGATCGTGGCTGAGATGGAAACCAAGATCCCATCGCTCAGTGTTGGTGAAGCCGTCATGCAGATGGAACTCGCTGGTGCTCCGGTACTGGTGTTCCGAAATGAGAACAAGGACGGATTGAATGTCGTTTATCGCCGCGAGGACGGCAATATCGGTTGGATCGATCCGTAACAGGCAAGACAAATCGGCCTGCCCCCGAATAGCCGGGGGCACGGCTTAGGAGCAAAATGATGGAGCTTTCGAGCATTCTAAAGCCAGAAGCGGTGCGTGTACTGTCCGCTGCTTCCAGCAAGAAGCGTTTGTTTCAGGAAATTGGCGATGTGGGCGCCGCGACGCTTGGGCTGGATGCTCAGACGATCGTAGACAGCCTGCTTGAGAGGGAGAGCCTTGGCCCAACTGGTGTTGGACATGGTGTAGCACTTCCGCACGCACGGCTTTCCGAACTGGAATCGGTTTCGGGCGTGTTTGTCATGCTGGAAAAGCCCATCGACTTCGGGTCGGTCGACCGTCAGCCGGTCGATTTGGCGTTTTCCCTGTTTGCGCCAGAAGAGGCGGGGGTTGAACACCTTAAGGCGCTGGCGTTGGTCTCGCGCACGCTGCGCGAGCAATCGGTCTGCGCCAAGCTGCGGGCCAACCCTGACCCGGTAAAGCTATATGCCATTCTGACTGAAGCGCAATCGATGCAAGCTGCCTGATTGGCCCACTTATCAACAAAAAAAGCCCCCGATTTGTCGGGGGCTTTTTTTTGTTTCTTTAGCTGGCGTGATCAGCCGCCGGATCCCATTTCCAGCGTCCACCAGATCTTGCCACCGCCTTCTTGGTGCCAGGCGAACCCCATCTGGGTGGCGCGCGGGTCCATGATCACAGCACGAGGACCGGGTTCCTGCATCCATGCGGCCAGCGTTTCGGTCTCGGTCTCAAAGGTTTCCGAGATCGCTTCACCCAGGAATGTACCGAAGTAACCGGCGCGCGCCGCGCGATCCAACGGAGACGAACCGTCCGAACCGAAATGCCATGGCCGATTCTGTCGCGCCATGTCTTTCGCATGAGTGGCGGCAGCTGCATTCAGTTGCGAGTTCAATTGGACCTGTTGCAAGCCAGATGCCTGCCGCAAGGCATTCACCGAATCCAGCATTCTGAACTGCAGCTTTTCAGGGTTGCCACGAATTTTGTACACGGATGGCAGCGGCCTGCCATCGGCGCCAATAGCGGATGTGCCCGAATCGGTACATGCCGCAAGTGCGACAAAACAAATCGCTAGTAGAGAAAGAATACGTGTCATGATCGGCCTAAATATTGTGTCGAGAAGGGAAATAGCCTGCTTGACCGCCCGGAGCAAACCTACAATGCCCCAACCTTGCGTGATTCTGCCGGTTTGATTTGCGACTGAAGCATTCTGGCCATAAAATGCCTTAGATTTTGCATTTGCTGTTAGCAGAGGACCGATCTCCATGGTCAAGAAACATATTCTTACATCGACGCGCCGGGGATTCCTGGCCGGTGCAACCGCCAGCTTGGCCTCGCCTGCGTTGGCTCAGTATATTCCGGGCGACCCGCTGCGCCCCGCCCCGGAACCGGAAGCTCCGGTACGCCGCAATGTGTCGGGATTCCGTGCGCTGGACTGGCAGCCCTACTTTTCGAACACAAGAAACGGTGCCATTCTGGTGGATACCGTATCCAGAGCGCTGCATTATTGGTCAGATGATCAATCCGTATACAAACTGTACCCCTCTTCGGTGCCTTTGACCGAGGAATTGACCCGTCGCGGGCGCACCAGTGTCATTCGCAAGGTGGAAGGCCCAAGCTGGTCACCGACGCCATCGATGAAGAAGCGCAACCCTGAATGGCCGGATTATATTCCGCCGGGTCCTGATAACCCGCTGGGAACACACGCTTTATATCTGAGCTGGAAGTATTATCGCATCCATGGCACCCACGATACGCGTAAAATTGGACGCCGGTCGTCGAACGGGTGCATTGGCTTGTTCAACGATGACATCGCCGAACTGTTTTCTATGGCCAAGGTCGGCACGCAAGTGTTGCTAATTTGACGACATTTTCGCGCACGAACCCGCTTGCGGGACAAGTTGCAATTGCAATCCGCCTGCATTGCTGATTAGAAAAACTCACGAGGTAAGTCTTAGATGCGTGGTTTCGCTATTGGGAATCGCGCAAATTCTGGAGGTTAATATGAAGAAACTCGTTCTCGCTGCTGCTCTGACCGCTGCTGCTTCGACCGCATATGCTGGCAACCTGGAAGAGCCGGTTGTTGAAGCACCTGTTGTTGTCGAAGAGACCCAAGGTTCGTCGCAGGGCATCATCCTGCCGCTGATCCTGCTGGTTGTTGTTGCCGCAGCTGTTGCAGCAAGCTAAGTCGACGAGACTTTATGCACTTAAAAGGCGGTGGTGCAAACCACCGCCTTTTTTCGTGTCTGGTGAAAGCGCGCGATTAGTCTAACCAACCACGCAGATTGTCTTCGATCACTTTACTCAGCGCGGCGATATGCGAATCATCGTCGTTAAGGCAAGGGATATAGGTGAACGATTCACCACCCGCCTCTTCGAAGCTCTCTTTGATCTCTTCGTTGATCTCTTCCAGCGTCTCAATGCAATCGGCAGAGAAGGCAGGTGCGATGACGGCGATGTTCTTCTTACCCTGACGCGCCAGATCAGCCACGTGATCAACGGTGTAGGGCTTCAGCCATTCTTCCGGTCCAAAGCGCGATTGAAAGGTCGAGATCAGCTGATCATCCGTCCATCCCAGACGCTCTTTCAGTAGCCTTGATGTTTTCACGCATTGGCAGTGGTAGGGGTCCCCTTGCTGCAAATAGCGCTCGGGCATCCCGTGATACGAGCAGACCAGGACATCCGGTTTTGTCTCCATATCTGCATAGGCGCGCTCGACCGAGCTCGCCAACGCATCGATATAGGCAGGTTCGTCGAAATAGGCCGGAACAGCTCGGCTGGCAGGCTGCCATGTCTCTTTCATCAACGCGCGGAAGAACTGATCATTTGCTGTAGCAGTCGTGGCACCGGCATATTGCGGGTAGAGCGGGAAGAACAGGATGCGATCACAGCCTTCTTCTACCATCTCTCGGACCTTCGACGGAGTTGAAGGATTGCCGTAACGCATGCAAAAATCCAGCATCACCCGATCGCCATACCGCTGCTGCATCGCTGCGCGCAGCTTGGCAGTCTGATCTTTGGTGATCGTCATCAACGGGCTTTCGCCCTTATCGTGATTCCAGATTGACTTGTACGCCTCACCCGAACTGAAAGGCCGCTTGGTCAGAATGATGCTTTGCAGAATCGGCTGCCACTTCCACGCAGGGTAGTCGATCACGCGCTTGTCCGACAGGAACTCGTTCAGATACCGCCGCATAGGCCAATAACTGTAGTCATCTGGAGTTCCCAGATTAGCCAGCAGGATGCCGACGCGGCCCATCTTGACCTTGGTATGGTCTGCAGGGGCATGGGTTGGACGAGTGGCATCAAACATTGAAAGCTTCCTGATTTGTGGTGTCTAGCCTGAGATATAGGGAAAAGGCCGGTCGTCAATCGGGCAGTTTGCCCTCATCCGTACCTAGCGCATCAGCCAGCCGCATCTTGGCGGATCCCGGACGCAAAGGTTTGGGTTGGCTGTCATCGGGGGTCCAGCCCGTCAGACAGATCAGTTCAAAGGTTGCCGTCAGGCGGCCCTGTGGCGATTTGTAATGTCCGGCATAGATGTCTTGCGCTTTGTCAAAAACAGCACGTCGGGTCGCGTGTTTCAGGCGATCGGCCAATGCGTTGGTTTCTCCCATTGCACGCAGGTCACGCATCAGATGCAGCAGATCGCGGTATTCCGCAGACAGTGTCGCCTTGTCGGCGACGGGCAAAGCCAGCCCGGCCCGCTGCAGCAGCCCCCCCAGATCACGAAGCTCGGCCATAGGAGCAATACGGGGGCTGAGACCGCCAGTCACCTCGATCTCGGCTTGACCCAAGGCCGCGCGTAATTCCTGAAGGGTGTCACCCCCCAAACATACCGCCAGTAGCAATCCATCGGGTTTCATGGCGCGATGGCATTGGATCAGTTGCCCGACCGGGTCGTTTGCCCAATGCAGCGCCATCGCATGTATCACGAGATCATGCGCACTTGGCGTCAAGTCGAGAACATCTTCATCCCCAATCACCCGAGCCTCGGGCCACAACCCCTCCCAGATATGGGGGAAGGGGGTCACGACGGCGGGCGCCTTAAAGGTTTTGTTAACCATGGACAGACGATCCTGCACTTCGTCGACAGCGGCATGGTGCAGGAAAAGCGCGTCGTCCCGCGCGCGGCTGCGGTGAAGCGCAAGGACGGCGCGGTCAAACAGAGAGGGTGTAGTGTCGGACGGAAGCTTCATAAGCCGCAAGTATCGCATTCGTCAGGGGATTCAAACCGCTGTCGAGATGATCTACCCACCGCGTTGCCTGTCCTGCGGAGCACTGACCGAATCCGATTTCGGCCTCTGCGGCGCATGCTGGCGCGACACGCCGTTCATCGGTGGCACCGTCTGCGAAAGCTGCGGCATGCCACTTCCCGGCGCGCAGGACGGACACCGGATTGAATGTGATGACTGCCTCAGGGCACCACGCGCGTGGCAGCATGGTCGGGCAGCGTTGCTGTATCAGGGGCGCGCGAAGGCACTCATACTTGCCTTTAAGCACGGGGATCGGCCTGAGTTGGCCCGCCCTGCCGCACGCTGGATGGCTCAAGCCGGGCAAGAGCTGTTGCACCCGAACATGCTGATCGCGCCGGTTCCGCTGCACTGGACCCGGCTGATCAAGCGTCGCTACAATCAATCGGTGCTGCTGGCGGGGCATCTGGGCCGGGAAGCGGAGTTGAGTGTATGCCCCGATCTTCTGGTACGCACGGTACGCACCCCTGTTCTGGATGGAAAAACTGCGGTTGAGCGATCCCTTGCGCTGTCCAACGCCATATCCCTGCACCGAAAACGTGCACCCATGATCAGAGGCCAGGATATTCTTCTGGTCGATGATGTTATGACCTCGGGTGCGACCTTGGACGCCTGCGCGCGTGTCTGTCGCGCGTCAGGGGCAAATCATATTTTCGTGTTGGTACTGGCGCGCGTTGCCAAGGATGCCTAATTCGCCCAAGAATGTGCGAAACCCAAAGGGACGGAATATGAAGCCGGTAGAAATCTACACCTCGCCGCTGTGCGGCTTTTGTCATGCGGCCAAGCGGTTGCTGAAACAGAAAGGCGTCGAATTCAAGGAAATCGACGTGCTGATGCATCCGAAACGCAAACCTGAAATGATCCAGCGCGCGGCAGGAAAACGCACTGTGCCGCAGATTTTTGTGGGCACCACCCATGTTGGTGGGTGCGACGATCTTTACGAGCTTGAACGTCAGGGCAAGCTGGACCGCCTGCTGGCGGCTTGATGAAAACCGCTTTGCTGCAGATCACCGCGTCGGATGATCCGACCGAGAATCTGGACATGGTGCGTGCCATGATGGCCCACGCGGCAGCGCAGGGTGCGCAGTTCATTCTGACGCCCGAGGTCACGAATTGCGTCTCCACCAGCACCACACGCCAGCACGAGGTTCTGCAGCACGAAGAAGATGACATTACTTTGGCGGGTCTGTGCGAACAGGCCGCCAAATTGGGTGTCTGGCTGCTGATCGGGTCACTTGCGATCAAAACGCATGACTCGGACGGGCGCTTTGCCAACCGTAGCTTCATGGTCAACCCGCAGGGGCAGATCGTGGCGCGGTACGACAAGATTCATATGTTCGACGTGCAGGTCACGGAATCCGAGACCTTTCGCGAATCAAAGAACTACCGTCCCGGTCAGAAAGCGGTGATTGCCGACACCGAATTCGGCAAGGTCGGCATGACCATCTGCTATGACATCCGCTTCCCGCATCTTTACGCCGCGCTGGCGCAGGCGGGGTCACGAATCCTGACTGTCCCGGCGGCTTTTTCACCGGTCACCGGCGCGGCCCACTGGGAAGCGCTGTTGCGGGCACGGGCCATTGAGACCGGCTGCTGGTTGCTGGCTCCGGCACAAACGGGTGAGCACCCTAAAACTCGCGGCAAGACGCGATATACACACGGCCACAGTATGGTTGTCGCCCCGTGGGGAGAGGTGCTGATCGACGCAGGCACCGATCCGGGCATTCACTTTTTTGATTTGGATGATAGGTCTGTTACAGAGGCGCGAAGACGCGTGCCTTCACTAACACATGTCCGCCCCTTTGACGGACCCTGATCCAGAACCGGACCATGACTGACGAAAAAAATGCCCTGGCGGTCACGCTGTTCAGCGAGATCCTGACCGCCGATCAGCTATTGCGCAACCGGCTGAGCCGGGTGCTGCCCAAAGGCATGGAAATCTCGCATTTCTCGGTGCTGAACCATCTGGTGTTTGTCGGCGACGAGCGCACCCCGGCGCAACTGGCCAACACGTTCCATGTGACGCGCGGGGCGATGACCAACACTTTGGCCAAGCTGGAATGGGCCGGTTATATCCACATCCGCCCCGACTGGGACGACGCCCGCCGCAAGATGGTCGCCATCAGCCCCGCAGGCCGACGCGCACGCGATCAGGCGATTTCCTCGATTGCCCCGCTGATCAACCGCGTGGTCGGAGAGCTGGGGCTGGAGCGGGTGCGCAGCACGCTGCCCGTGCTACGGGATTTGCGGTTGCAGTTGGAGGGGGAGTAGGGGCTTTACGCCAACTGCGCCAAAGGATCGTAAAAGATGACGGATGAAATTTGGGTTTCAGACATTACCGTCGGGATGGACCTGCAGAGGCCATTCCGGGCGCTTGTCCCCGATGATTTTCCTGAAGAACCAAGTGAACGCTTCAAGGCCTTCAGGTGGCAACCCGGATCAGGTTATCATGCGAATCTGTATCGTTGGCAGCGCCATGGGGAGCCGCTGGAGCAGCAGGATATCTTGCCGGATTTCTTTCAAGAGGTTGCTCCTGAAGATCATGATTTTGAGGCTCACTACGGGAAGTATTCTCCTGTAATCACTTTGTTTGGAATTCTGGCGATCCGATCAGATGTGGCTGATATCCTCAAAAATCTCGAATTAGGGCAAGGGGGGCTTTATCCCGTCAACCTGTTCGAAAGAGACAAGATCACACCGATTGAGCAGGACTACTCGATCCTGTGGATCGCAAACAAATCCGGCACGCTGAACATTGCTGAGTCAAAAAGTCTTCGACGAGCCCGACCCGACCGGGATGACCTTTTCCGACTTCCTGAATGGAAGGATGCCAAGCCCGGGGACGTTGTCTGCAATGCAGATGCGGCGTCCGGGATCGACATTTGGCGCGACCCGGGCGTACCACATCGCGTTTTTCTAAATGGGCGTCTCAAACACTCGTTGGACGAAGCTGGTTTTGCCTCAGCGTTTTACCTTCACCGTTTAGCCGTAAAATAATCAAGCGTAGGATGGGTTTTAACCCATCGCTTAAGATCGAAAACGCTTGCAAGATGGGTTGAAAACCCATCCTACCTAGGCTTCACACTCGCCGTCACGTAATTCACGCTCAAATCCCGGTCCGAGATCGACCAGCTCCACAGGATCGGGTTGAAGACGAACCCCTTGCGGTCCACCGGATCCAGCCCGGCCTGGCGCAGCAGGTCGAACAGCTCATCCGGGGTGATGAACTTGTTCCACTCGTGCGTGCCGCGCGGCAGCCAACGCATGACGACCTCGGCCCCGATGATGGCCATCGCGTAGGATTTTGGGTTGCGGTTGATGGTTGAGCAGATCAGTAACCCGCCCGGTTTCAGCAATTGCTGCGATGCGGTCAGGAAACCCAACGGATCAGCGACGTGTTCGACCACTTCCATATTCAGCACCACATCGAACTGTTCGCCTGCGGCGGCCATGTCTTCGGCGGTAGTGTGGCGGTAGTCGATCTGCAGCCCCGATTGCTCGGCATGGATGCGGGCGACAGGCAGGTTGCCTTCGGCGGCGTCGGCGCCCACGACCGTGGCGCCCAAACGCGCCATCGGTTCGCTCAATAACCCGCCGCCGCAGCCGATATCCAGCAGGCGCAAGCCTTCGAAGGGACGCGGAGCTTTCAGATCACGGTCGAACTCGCCTGCGATCTGCTGTGTGATATAATCCAGGCGACACGGATTCAGCATGTGCAGAGGTTTGAATTTCCCATGCGGGTCCCACCATTCCGCAGCCATCGCCTCGAATTTTGCGATCTCGGACGGGTCAACCGTGTTCGGATGCGCTTGCATTCCTGTCTCCGTGTGCTCTTTTACGCTTAAGGACTATATAGGGCCGTAATGGATAAGTACCCGGACCAAAAGCGCGCAGTTCAATATCTTTACCCGCCGATCGATCCGTTCGATCAGCGCGTGGTCGATATGGGCGATGGGCACCGTATTTATGTGGAACAATGCGGTAATCCCAATGGGATACCAGTGGTGATCCTGCACGGCGGGCCGGGCGGCGGCTGCAGCCCGGCGATGCGACGGTATTTCAACCCGGATGCCTATCGGGTGATTCTCTTTGATCAGCGCGGATGTGGCCGATCGCGGCCCACTGCGTCGGTCGAAAACAACACGACATGGCATCTGGTGGCGGATATCGAGCGTCTGCGCAAATTGTTCGACATCGAAGATTGGATCGTCTTTGGCGGCAGCTGGGGCGCGACACTGGCGTTGATCTATGCCCAAACACATCCAGATCGGGTAAATCGGCTGGTATTGCGCGGCGTGTTTCTGGCCACACAGGCCGAGCTGGACTGGTTTTATGGCGGTGGTGCGGGCAAATTCTGGCCTGAACAATGGGCCAAGTTCACCTCTCTCTTGCCCGAACATGAAGTAAATGACGCAATTTCGGCCTACAACAAGCGCCTGTTTTCGGGCGACCGCGCGACCGAGATCCTGTATGCTCGCGCGTGGTCGCATTGGGAAAACGCTTTGGCTTCGATCCACACCAACGGATCGGTCGGGGAAAGCCCCGGCGAATACGCGCGAACTTTTGCGCGGCTTGAGAATCACTATTTCACGAACAAGGCGTTTCTTGAGTATGACGGGCAAATTCTGGATCAGATGGACCGGATTGCCCATATTCCCGGTCATATCGTTCAGGGACGCTATGACATGATCTGCCCACCGCAGGCTGCATGGAACCTGTCCGAGCGCTGGCCCAATGCCGAACTGAAGATGGTGCGGCAAGCCGGTCACGCCCTGTCAGAACCGGGCATCAGCGCGGAACTGGTTCGGATCATGGATCGCGTGTCGGAGGAAACGGTATGACTCGCATCGACCGTCGCGCATTATTTGCCTCGGGCGCCGCCGCCGCTTTGCTGGCGGCGACAGGAGCGTCTCTGGCCGATACGCCGAAACAGGGTGGCACCTTGCGGCTGGCGGTGCCACGCGACAACAGTCTGGAACAGGTGGCTCGGGGCGCAGTCTTTGACAGCCTGACCGAGATCGCGCCGGATGGTACCCTGCGCGGAGAGCTGGCTACAAATTGGCAGACCGATGCTTATGCGCGGGTCTGGAACTTTGACCTGCGCGATGATGCTGTGTTCCACGATGGCACCAAGCTGGACGTGAACGATGTTCTAGCTGTTCTGGAAGATATTGGTCAGGCCGAGGCCATTGCACCTGATCGTGTGCAGTTGCAATTGGCTGAGGGTAACCCGGGACTACCATTCTTGCTGGCTGGGTCACGGTTTGTCATTGCGCGAGGGGGCGTGACGCCACTGGCTCAGGCCAACGGCACAGGATGCTACCGGGTTGAGCGGGCCGAGGATGAACGTCATTTCCGCGCACGCAGGGTGTCCAATCACTACAAAAGCGGAACGGCAGGATGGGTTGATACGCTTGAGATTATCGTGATCCCGGACGCCGGGGTGCGGGCCGAAGCATTGCGCGATGGATATGTAGATATCGCAGCGCTCCCGGCTGGTGAGGAGCTAACCGCGCAACGCGGGCTGCGATATCATCCGTCTGAGGCCGAGATGGCGTTGGCGATGGCCTCTCATGTCGGTATGCCGCGCCAGATCAGCCGGGCTGCGCTGGATGATGGGCGCATCGCCGAACGGTGGTGGCTGGCGTAAATTTGATCACGATTTGCGCCGGGGGTTGCAGACTCAGGAACTCCTGCGTATATGCAGTCCCAACAGCGGCGTGTCGGGCTTCGGTCCGGGGCTCCACCGGAAAGTTCGACGGGCCGCGCGCCCGTTTTTTTGTGCCCGATTGAAGGGTAGAGAACCTGAATGACAAACGACCTGATAGCCAAAGCGGCCATTGACCGGCGACTGGCCGAGATCATCACCCCCGTGATCGAGGATCTGGGGTATGAGTTGATCCGTATCCGCCTGATGAGCGGCAAGCAAACCACGCTGCAGATCATGGCTGACAAGCCAGACGGTGGTATCGAAGTGGATGACTGCGCCGAGATTTCCAACGCCGTCAGCGCCACGCTGGATGTCGAGGACCCGATCCTCGATGCCTATACGCTGGAAGTGTCCAGCCCCGGTATCGACCGCCCTCTGACCCGTCTCAAGGATTTTGAGACATTCGAAGGGTATGAGGCCAAGATCGAGACCGCCGAACTGATCGACGGCCGCCGCCGCTTTAAGGGGGAACTGGCCGGGATCGAGGGGGATGAGGTTCTGATCAACATCCCCGAGGGAGACGAGACCATTACCATCGGTCTGCAATTTGACTGGCTGAGCGACGCCAAGCTGGTTCTGACCGATGACCTGATCAAGGAAATGCTGCGCCAGCGCAAAGACGCTGGTGCCCTGAACGAAAACGCTTTCGACGAGATTGAGACCGAAGGGTCCGAAGAGGAGACGAACTGATGGCAATCACCTCAGCCAACCAGCTGGAGCTGCTGCAGACCGCCGAGGCCGTGGCCCGCGAAAAGATGATCGACCCCGGTCTGGTTGTCGAAGCGATGGAGGAATCGCTCGCACGTGCCGCCAAAAGCCGTTACGGCGCGGAAATGGACATCCGCGTGTCCATCGACCGCAAGACTGGCAAGGCGACCTTTACCCGTGTCCGCACCGTGGTCGAGGATGAAGAGCTTGAGAACTATCAGGCCGAGATGACCGTCGAGCAGGCCAAGCAGTACATGGAGGCGCCAGAGGTTGGTGACGTCTTCGTTGAAGAAGTCCCGCCCGTGGAAATGGGCCGTATCGCTGCTCAGTCCGCCAAGCAGGTCATCTTGCAAAAGGTTCGCGAAGCCGAGCGTGATCGTCAGTACGAAGAATTCAAGGATCGTGCAGGCACCATCATCAACGGTGCGGTCAAGCGTGAAGAGTTCGGCAATGTGATCGTCGATCTGGGCGGTGCCGAGGCCGTTCTGCGCCGCAATGACAAGATCGGTCGCGAAAGCTATCGCCCGAACGACCGTGTGCGCGCCTATATCAAAGAGGTTCGCCGCGAGGTGCGTGGTCACCAGATCTTCCTGTCGCGCACTGCGCCGGAATTCATGGCCGAGCTGTTCAAGATGGAAGTACCGGAAATCTATGACGGCATCATCGAGGTCAAGGCCGTTGCTCGTGATCCCGGCTCGCGCGCCAAGATTGCCGTGATTTCTTATGACGGCTCGATTGACCCCGTCGGCGCTTGTGTTGGTATGCGCGGCAGCCGCGTGCAGGCCGTGGTAAACGAGCTGCAGGGAGAGAAAATCGACATCATCCCGTGGAACGAAGATCAGCCGACTTTCCTTGTGAACGCTCTGCAGCCCGCCGAAGTTTCAAAGGTGGTTCTGGACGAAGAAGCTGGCAAGATCGAAGTTGTGGTTCCCGAGGAGCAACTGAGCCTCGCCATTGGCCGTCGTGGTCAGAACGTGCGTCTGGCCAGCCAGCTGACCAATCTGGACATCGACATCATGACCGAAGCCGAAGAATCGGCGCGCCGTCAGAAAGAATTCGAGGCTCGTACCCAGTTGTTCATGGAAACGCTGGATCTGGACGAATTCTTCGCTCAGCTGCTGGTTTCTGAAGGCTTTACCAACCTCGAAGAAGTGGCATATGTTGAAATCGACGAACTGCTGGTCATCGACGGTGTGGATGAAGGTACCGCGCAAGAACTTCAGACACGTGCACGCGAATTCCTGGAAGCTCAGGCCAAGGCGGCGCTGGATGCAGCCCGTGCGCTGGGTGCCGAGGACAGTCTTATTGAATTCGAGGGCCTGACACCCCAGATGGTAGAGGCGCTGGCCAAGGATGATGTGAAGACTCTGGAAGACTTCGCAACCTGCGCCGACTGGGAACTGGCCGGTGGCTGGACCACGGTCGATGGCGAACGCATCAAGGATGATGGTGTACTGGAGCCCTTCGGCGTGACGCTGGAAGAAGCGCAGGATCTGGTCATGACCGCGCGCATCATGCTGGGCTGGGTTGATCCGGCCGAGCTGGACCAGGCCGAAGAAGACGGCGAAGCAACCGATGAGGAGGTCGAGGCCTGATCTCAGGCCTCGGGTGGCTGACATGGGTCGCGGTGGCGTCCATAAGGATCGGTCGGAAGGCCCTGAACGCAAGTGCATCGCCACGGGCGAGGTTCAGCCCAAATATGGCTTGATCCGCTTTGTGACGGGGCCGGATGGTCAGGTCTTTCCCGATGTCGCGGCGAAATTGCCGGGGCGTGGGGTTTACGTGGCGGCGGATCGTGCGGCGCTGGACAAGGCGGTGAACAAGAAACTGTTCTCGCGCGGGTTTAAGGCACAGGTGAGTGCCGCCAAGGACCTGACCGATGAGGTCGAGAAACAGGTGGCGCGTCGTGTGATCGAGCTGATCAGTCTGGCGCGCAAGTCCGGTGACGCGGTCGCCGGGTATGAAAAGGTCAAGTCGTGGCTGGACCGGGAAGAGGCCCAGGTGCTGATTCAGGCCTCAGATGGATCGGGGCGCGGCAAGTCGAAACTCAGCACGCCGCACTTCGGGAAATACATCGGCTGGCTGACCGCAGACGAGCTTGGGGCGGCATTTGGGCGCCAAACCGTGATTCATGCGGCCTTGGCCTCTGGCGGACTCGCCAAACGTGTTGTAGAGGAAGCGCAGCGCCTGCGTGGCTTGCGCGAAAAGGATGACGGCGGCAAGGGCCGCTCGGAAGGGTAAGAAGCTTTATGAGCGATAGTGACGGCAAAAAGACATTGGGTCTTCGTGGCGGGGCACGCCCCGGAAATGTGAAACAGAGTTTCAGCCACGGACGCACCAAGAATGTCGTGGTGGAGACCAAACGCAAACGCGTGGTCGTACCCAAGCCGGGCGCGACCAAACCAAGTGGTGGTGCGACACCTTCGGGTGATCCTTCGCGTCGCCCAGCGGGTATTTCCGATGCGGAAATGGCGCGTCGTATGAAGGCGTTGCAAGCCGCCAAAGCGCGCGAGGCTGAAGAGGCCGCTGCCCGTGAGGCGCAGGAAAAGGCGCGCGAAGAAGAACGCGCACGCCGCCGGGCCGAACAAGAGGCCAAGGAACGCGAGCAGCGTGAAGCTGAAGAGCGTGCCCGTGCCAAGGCCGAAGAGGAAGAACGCAAGCGTAAAGAGGCCGAGGAAGCAGCCCAGCGTGCTGCCGCAGCCCCGGCACCCGCCGAGCCCAAGGCCGCACGCAGCCCATCCAGCAAGCCTGCACCTGCTGCGGCACCGCGCAAGCAGGATCGCGAGCGTGAGCAGCGTGGCCGTGGCAAGGGCCGTGACGACAACCGCCGCTCGGGCAAGCTGACACTGGGTCAGGCCACTGGCGGCGAAGGCAATCGCCAACGCTCGATGGCCGCGATGAAACGCAAGCAAGAGCGGGCGCGCCAGAAGGCCATGGGCGGCACGGTCGAGCGGGAAAAGGTGATCCGCGACGTTCAGCTGCCCGAGGCGATCATGGTCTCGGAATTGGCCAACCGTATGGCCGAGCGTGTCGCTGACGTTGTCAAATCGCTGATGCAGATGGGCATGATGGTCACGCAGAACCAGACCATCGACGCTGACACCGCTGAACTGATCATCGAAGAATTTGGCCACAAGGTCACGCGTGTCTCTGATTCGGATGTTGAAGACGTCATCAAAGAGGTCGAAGACAGCGATGACGATCTGCAGCCCCGTCCGCCGGTCATCACCATCATGGGTCACGTTGACCACGGCAAAACCTCGTTGCTGGATGCGATCCGCGACGCGCGTGTTGTTGCCGGCGAAGCTGGTGGCATCACCCAGCATATCGGCGCCTATCAGGTGAAAACCGATGGTGGCACCACGCTGACCTTCCTGGATACACCGGGACACGCGGCCTTTACCTCGATGCGCTCGCGCGGGGCTCAGGTCACGGATATCGTGGTTCTTGTTGTTGCCGCCGACGACGCGGTGATGCCGCAGACGATCGAGGCGATCAACCACGCCAAAGCGGCCGAAGTGCCAATGATCGTGGCGATCAACAAGATCGACAAGCCCGACGCGAACCCCGACAAAGTCCGCACTGACTTGCTGCAGCACGAAGTGATCGTCGAGAAGATGTCGGGTGAGGTTCAGGACGTTGAGGTCTCGGCCATGACTGGTCAGGGTCTGGACGAATTGCTGGAAGCCATTGCACTGCAGGCCGAGATTCTGGAACTGAAAGCCAACCCAGATCGCGCCGCCCAAGGTGCCGTGATCGAGGCGCAGCTGGATGTGGGCCGTGGTCCCGTCGCCACCGTTCTGGTTCAGAACGGCACGCTGCGTCAGGGCGATATCTTCGTTGTGGGTGAGCAGTACGGTAAGGTCCGTGCGCTGATCAACGACAAGGGCGACCGTGTCAAAGAAGCTGGCCCCTCAGTTCCGGTCGAGGTTCTGGGTCTCAACGGTACGCCCGAAGCAGGTGACGTTCTGAACGTGACCGAGACCGAAGCGCAGGCCCGTGAGATCGCTGCTTATCGTGAGCAAGCCGCCAAGGACAAACGCGCCGCTGCTGGTGCCGCGACCACCCTTGAACAGCTGATGCAGAAGGCGAAGGAAGACGAAAACGTCACCGAGCTGCCTATTCTGATGAAAGCGGATGTGCAGGGCTCTGCCGAAGCCATCGTTCAGGCGATGGAGAAGATCGGCAACGACGAAGTGCGCGTACGCGTTCTTCACTCGGGTGTTGGTGCGATCACCGAGACGGATGTCGGCCTGGCCGAAGCCTCTGGTGCACCGATCTTTGGCTTCAACGTGCGTGCGAACGCATCGGCGCGGAACACCGCCAACCAGAAAGGCGTCGAGATTCGCTACTATTCGGTGATCTACGATCTGGTGGATGACGTGAAAGCGGCCGCATCTGGCCTGCTGAGCGCCGAGATTCGCGAAAAATTCATCGGTTACGCCGAGATCAAAGAGGTCTTCAAGGTCACCGGCGTCGGCAAGGTTGCTGGCTGCCTGGTCACCGAAGGTGTTGCCCGCCGCTCGGCGGGTGTCCGCCTGCTGCGCGACAACGTGGTGATCCACGAAGGCACGCTGAAGACCCTCAAGCGTTTCAAGGATGAAGTGGCCGAAGTTCAATCGGGTCAGGAATGCGGTATGGCGTTCGAGAACTACGACGATATCCGCGCAGGCGACGTGATCGAAATCTTCGAGCGCGAAGAGGTCACGCGCACGCTGGACTGATCCGGATCTAGAAAGAAACTTGAAACAGCGGCCCCACGAGGCCGCTGTTTTCATTTAGGTTAGTCCGTGCGCGACGACAGAAACGTGCCCGACGGCATGATGATGTCAAAATGATGCTTGCCCTTCTGCAGATCGAAACTGACCGAATGTCCGGCCTTGCGCAGTAGTTCAGCATAGTCACGGCTTTGGCGGATAAACTCGGGCGTATCCCGCTCGGCGACTGTCACCCTGTAACGGGGTCCTGGCGCGGGCAGGTTGAGGCAGGGTGAGAAATCGTGAATCTCGACCTTGGTCAGTTGCAGCGGATCATTCACCGAGGTCAGGCTGATCGGAACAAGGTCATAGATCCCGCTAATCAGGATCACATTGCGCACCCGCAGGCCAGCCTGCGCAAATGCCTTCGAAGACGTCGCCATCACCATCGCAACCAGATGGGCACCTGCACTGTGACCCGATAGCGTGATGTTTGATGGATCAAAACCCAGTGTTTCGGCCTGTGACGCAAGCCACAACAAGGCGGTACGGCATTCTTCGACCATCTGCCCCAATTTGGCATCGGGGGCGAGCGTATAATTCAGCGTGGCAAAGGCTTGCCCGTTCTCATGCAATACCGGTGCCATAGGGGCCGACTCACGCTGGCTAAGCGCCTGCCAATAGCCACCATGAATAAAGACATGCAAAGGCGCGTTGGCGCCAGGTGCGGGGAAGAAATCTAGAACTTGCGTCGGGCTGTCGCCATAGGAACGGTTTTCGTGCATCCTAATTTCAGACCGTGCCTGTGCGCTGAGGGCAGAATAGCTGGCTAGATATGGCGTCAGATCACCGCCAATCATTGAGCTAGGGGAATACTCCTGCTCAAGCTCTTCTTGGGTGAATCCGCGATACAGCATGGCCTATTCCCCAGTATACATCAGTTCGGTTCGCACGTCGTAGAGGTCGTGGAAAAACCGCAACTCCAGCGCTTTGCGCAGGAAGGCCACGCCGCTAGATCCACCCGTTCCGGGCTGCATTCCGATCACGCGCTCAACCGCGGTTGCATGATCGAATCGCCACCTCTGGAACAGAGATTCCACATCCATCAGTTTTTCGGCCAGCGCGTAAAGATCCCAGTATTGCTCCGTGTTGCGGAACACTTCGACCCAGATTTTGACGATACGCGGATCGCCGGAGTAGGGCTTTGCGTAATCCCGCTCGATCAGATCATGCGGCACGTCAAACCCTTGCCGGGCCAGCATCCGCAGCACTTCGTCATAGAGCGAGGGTTTGGTAAGAGCCGCGTTCAGCATCTCCATCACTTCTGGGTCATGCGCATGCACTTTCAGGGTCTGGGGATCTTTGTTGCCCAGAATGAACTCGATTTGGCGATAGCCATAGCTTTGAAAGCCTGACGAACTGCCTAATGCGTCCCGAAACGTCATGTAGTCCGCGGGAGTCATAGTCAGTAGCGTCTCCCACGCGGCGATCAACTGCCGTTGGATCGCCTTGATCCGGTCGAGGTTCTTCATCGCGGGACCGAAATCGTCCTGCTGCAAGAACCGGCGGACTTCGACAAGTTGATGGTGCATCAGTTTCAGCCACAGTTCGCTGACCTGATGAATGATGATGAACAACATCTCATCAGGTTGGGCCGGGTCCTGAAAGGTCTTTTGCAGGTTCAGCAGAGTCTTAAGTTGCAGAAAATCCCCATAGCTTTTGCGGTGAGTTTCTGTGAAATCGGTGACCAGAGACTCTTCGATTCCCCGTTCTGTATACCTGTCTTTGTCGCCCATGTGCTCCTCCAGACGCGCGGGTTTATCCATGTTTAGGGACAAAACCCGCACGGTTCCAGAGCGTTAGGTCCAGTCCAGAACCACCTTGCCTGATTGACCGGATTTCATGGCCTTGAATCCCTGAGCAAAGTCATCGACCGCAAACTGGTGGGTGATTACGCGGCTGACATCCAGCCCGTTCTGCAACATGGCGATCATCTTGTACCAGGTCTCGAACATCTCGCGCCCATAGACACCCTTGATGGTGATAGCTTTGAACACGATACGCGACCAGTCCACCGGAGATTTTCCGGGCGGAATCCCCAACAGTGCGATCTTGCCACCCATAACCAGCGCTTCGACCATCTGGTCCAGCGCGGCTTGCGAGCCCGACATTTCAAGCCCGACATCAAAGCCCTGAGTCATGCCCAGTTCCGCGATGACATCCTGCAGATCCTCTTTGGACACATCAACGGTGCGTACCGTTGGTACCACGTGTTCGGCCAGTTTAAGGCGGTCGGGGTTGATATCGGTGATCACTACATGCCGGGCACCGGCGTGACGGGCAACGGCGGCGGCCATGATGCCGATAGGGCCTGCGCCAGTAATCAATACATCCTCGCCCAGCAGATCGAAGCTGAGTGCAGTGTGCACGGCATTACCCAGCGGGTCGAGGATCGCCCCGATCTCATCCGGTACGTCGTCAGGCAGGGGCACCACGTTAAAGGCAGGCAGTTTCAGGTATTGCGCAAAGGCACCCTGTTCATTCACACCGATACCGCGCGTGCCGGGATCAAGGTGGAACTTGCCCGCACGGCTCTGGCGGCTGTCAGGGGTGATCAGATGCCCCTCGCCTGAACAGCGCTGGCCGACAGTCATCCCTGTCACGTTGCGACCCAATTCAACAATTTCACCCGCGAACTCGTGGCCGGTGATCATCGGGATCGGCACGGTGGCCGCAGCCCATTCATCCCAGTTCCAGATATGAATATCCGTGCCGCAAATCCCGGTCTTGTTGATGCGGATCAGAACCTCGTCTGGGCCGATCTCGGGTACCGGGGCCTGCACCATCCACAGACCTTCCTGGGGCTTGGATTTCTCAAGGGCTTTCATCGTGTTGGGCCGCATCAGATTATCCCCAATTCTTTGCCGACCCTGCCAAATGCCGCGAGCGCCCGGTCTAATTCGTCTCGTGTTAGAGCCGCATTCATCTGCGTTCTGATTCGGGCCTGACCACGCGGCACGACAGGGAAGAAAAAGCCCGAAACATAGACGCCTTCGTCAAACAATCGCGATGCCATATCCTGCGCCAGGGTCGCTTCACCCAGCATGACCGGGATGATCGGGTGTTCGCCCGGAAGTAGGTCGAAGCCCAGATTCTCTAACCCGGCGCGCCAGTACTTGGCATTGCCGAACAATTGGGCGCGCAGCATGTCACCTTCTTCAACCAGACGGATTGCCTCAAGCCCTGCGGCAACGATGGACGGCGGCAGCGAGTTTGAGAACAGATAGGGCCGCGCCCGCTGCCGCAGCAGGTCGATCACTGGCTGCGGCCCGGCGATATAACCGCCGATTGCCCCCCCAAGTGCCTTGCCTAGAGTTCCCGTCAGAATATCCACGTCGACGCCGAAATGATCCGGCGTGCCCGCCCCGTTTGGCCCCATAAAGCCGGTGGCGTGGCAGTCATCGACCATCACGATGGCGTCGTATTTGTCGGCCAGCTCGCGAATCTTCGGCAGATTGGCCAGATAGCCGTCCATTGAGAACACACCATCGGTTGCGATCATGATATGCCGCGCCCCGTCCTCGCGTGCTTGTTTCAGCCACGCTTCGAGGTCGTTCATGTCGTTGTTCATGTAGCGATAGCGTTTTGCCTTGCACAGCCGTACCCCGTCGATGATCGAGGCATGATTTAGACTGTCAGAGATGATGGCGTCTTCAGGCCCTAACAAAGGCTCAAACAACCCGCCATTGGCGTCGAAGCAGGCAGCGAACAGAATTGAATCGTCCTTGTTCAGGAACTTTGCCAGCTTCTGCTCAAGTTCACGATGAATGTCCTGCGTACCGCAGATGAACCGGACCGAGGCCATGCCGAACCCCTTGGGCTCCATGACGCCTTTGGCGGCGTTGATCAGCGCGGGGTGATCGGCCAAACCCAGATAGTTGTTGGCGCACAAGTTGATCACCTGCTTGTCGCCCACCGTAATCTCACCGCCCTGAGGCGAGGTGATCATTCGTTCGCGCTTGTACAGACCCTCTGCCTCAATCTGCGCGAGTGTATCCGAAATATGGGACAGGAATGCATCAGCCATGGCGACCTCCGTTAATCTGAGTCGCATGTCTAACATAGCGGATGAAATTCCCAAATAGGAGAATTACAGTATTTGGGAAAAATATCCGTGAAGGCGGAATCTTGCCCGTTCAGGCGTTTTTTACGATCAGGAAAACGCGGGCCGGGTTTTCAGCGCTTATCGAATGCGTAATATCGGCGGCATACCGGGCGGTATCCCCTTGTTTCAGATCGCTGGATGCCGTTCCCGAAGTGACACGGACGGCGCCTTCCAGCACAGTCAGTTGCTCCCGTGCGCCGCGCGCATGAGGCTGGCTGTTCAGGCTCCCATTGGCCTGAAACTGAATATCATAGACCTCGTGTCCTCCGGCCTCTTCGGGGGGAGAGAGGATGCGAATCCGGCATTTCTCGCCCATATTGTCGATACTGGGCACTTCTGCTTGACGCAGCACTTCGATCTGGTCGGTCGTTTTGGCGTCTTCTAAAAGTCCGGCGAAATCCACCTGCAGAGCGCGTGTCAGGTTCCAAAGAGTCGAAATTGTGGGGCTGCTTTCGCCACGCTCGATCTGGCTGACCATAGAACGGGAGACGCCGCTGAGGTTGGCAACCGCCTCAAGCGACAGGCCTTTGGCGCGGCGCGCCTCTTTCAATCGGGCGGGCAGGCGCGTCAGAATATCGTCTGTGTTTTCCGTCATGACGGAATCCATGGGTGTTGCGCAACGTAATGTCAATTCCGGCGTGACAGTGAGTCTAATATGAAGATCATGCTGCAGGTGCATAATGGGCGCGAGACTTGGAGGAGAAAACATGACGGACATAGTAATACTGGACGGTGCGCGCACAGCCATCGGGACCTTTGGCGGTGCGTTGGCCTCGACCGCTCCGATCGATCTGGCGACCGTGGCGACCGAGGCGGCAATGGAGCGTTCGGGCGTTGAAGGCGCGCAGATTGATCATGTTGTCTTTGGTCATGTGATCAACACCGAACCGCGCGACATGTATCTATCGCGTGTCGCCGCAATGCAGGCGGGTATTCCGAACGGGACTCCGGCGATGAACGTGAACCGGCTATGCGGTTCGGGGGCGCAGGCAGTAGTGTCGGCGGTGCAGGCGCTGATGCTAGGCGATGCCGAGTTTGCCGTGGCGGGCGGTGCCGAAAGCATGTCGCGCAGCCCTTATGTCGTGCCGCAGGCCCGTTGGGGGGCGAAGATGGGCGATGTCAAATCGCTCGACATGATGCTGGGCGCGCTGAACTGCCCGTTCGGCACCGGGCATATGGGGGTGACCGCCGAGAATGTGGCGGATGAACACCAGATCAGCCGCGAACAGATGGACGCGTTTGCGCTGACCAGCCAGACCCGTGCGGCTGCGGCGATTGAGGCCGGGTATTTCGACAGCCAGATCGCGCCGGTGCAGGTCAAGGTCAAGCGCGACATGGTCGACTTCAAGGTCGATGAACATCCCAAGGCCACCACTGCCGAGGCGCTGGCCGGATTGCGCCCGGTATTCCAGAAAGATGGGCGGGTGACGGCGGGCAACGCCTCGGGCATCAATGACGGCGCGGCGGCGATGGTGTTGGCGACAGCGGATGCTGCAGAAAAGGCGGGCTTGAAACCCAAAGCGCGCGTGATTGGCTATGCCCATGCCGGCGTGCGACCCGAGGTGATGGGCATCGGCCCGGTTCCCGCAGTGCAGAACCTGTTCGCAAAGACGGGTTTGTCTGCGGATGATTTCGACGTGATCGAAAGCAACGAGGCGTTTGCGGCGCAAGCTCTGGCCGTCAATCAGGAATTGGGTCTGGACGCTGCAAAGGTGAATCCGAACGGTGGGGCTATTGCACTGGGCCATCCGGTGGGCGCCACAGGGGCGATTATCACGCTTAAGGCGTTGTATGAGTTGGAGCGTATTGGCGGATCGAAAGGTCTGATCACCATGTGCATCGGCGGAGGGCAGGGGATTGCCCTCGCCATCGAGCGGCTCTGAGTTGGATCGGGGCAAGGGGGGCTGTCTGCCCCCCCATCGCGCCGGGGCGCGATTCCCCCCCGAAGGTATTTTTGGCCAGATGAAGCGGTCGGGTTGGTTTAGCTGAGTGCGAAGATCACCAGCGTCGCGGCTATGCCTGCGGCCGCGCCGATCGCTGCTGGCAGAAGGTTCGCGATCAAACCCGGGGTCTTTGGGTCGTCTTTTTGAGTCTGGGCAATCAGGGCATTTTCCACCAGACCGGGCAAGCGGGGGCCGAAACGGGCAAGCACCAGGGCGGTTTTGCCGAAATCGCGCAGGGCGGCGCGGGGGCCGATGGATTGTTTGATGTAATCCTCGACCACCGGTCGGGCGACCTCCCAGATGTTCATGTGATCATCAAGCGAGCGGGCGACGCCTTCGACCACCACCATGGTGCGTTGCAGCAGGATCAGCTCGGTGCGGGTTTCCATGCCAAAGCGTTCAGTGACTTCGAACAGGTAGCTTAGCAGCCGACCCATCGAGATATGGGTGGCGTCCATGCCGAAGATCGGCTCACCTACCGCGCGCAAGGCGCGGGCGAATTCGTCGACGTCCTGATTGGCAGGCACATAGCCTGCTTCGAAATGGACTTCAGCCACGCGTTTATAGTCGCGGCGGATGAAACCAAAGAGAATCTCGGCATAGACCCGGCGAGTATATTCATCGATATGACCCATGATGCCGTAGTCATAGGCGATAATGTCCCCGTTCGCAGCGACCTTGAGGTTGCCTTGGTGCATGTCGGCGTGAAAATAGCCGTCGCGTAGCGCGTGCAATAGGAACAGGCGGAGCACGCGTTCAGCCAGATCGCGGCGATTATGTCCGGCAGCGTCCAGCGCGTTGTTATCTCCCAAGGGAATGCCATCAGCCCAGCTGAGCGTCATGACGCGGCGTGCGGATAGCGACCAGACCACCGGAGGCAGCCAGAATCCGGCATCATCCTTGGTATTGGCAGCGTATTCCGAGGCGGCGGCACTTTCCAGACGCAGGTCCAACTCGCCGCGTACTACGCCGTCGAAATGCTCGATCACTTCCATCGGGCGTAGTCGGCGCGCTCCGGGGGCGCAAAGTTGCACCATACGCGCGGCGAAATAGAACGCGTCTACATCCTTGCGGAAGGCGCGCTCGATACCCGGTCTCAGGACTTTGACAGCAACGTCTTCGCCTGTGCTGGTCAGCTTGGCCTTGTGAACCTGAGCAATCGAGGCAGCGGCGATAGGTTCACTGAACTCGCTGAATATCTCTGACGTCGGTTGGCCTAACTCTTTCTCGACCTCTGCCATTGCTTCAGCTTTGGAAAAGGGCGGCAGCTTGTCTTGCAGAACACGCAGTTGCTCGGCCAGTTCATTTCCCACCACATCGGGGCGGGTCGAAAGTACCTGCCCGAATTTGATGTAAGCCGGACCCAATGCGGTCAGGGCACGGGTGGCGGGCGGCATCTCGGGGTCGCCCTTGTAGCCCAGCCATTGGAACGGTTTGCCAAGGGTATGCGCCAGAATACGTACGGCACGCGGTGCCTCGAATGCATCCAATACGACGTTCATGGCACCGGTACGTTCCAGTGTGGCGCCCGTCCGGACCAGGCGAATGATGTTGTGAGGGCCGCGCATCTAGATCTTCCAGCCAGAATGCAGTGCGGCAATGCCCATGCTCAGGTTGCGGTATTTGGCGTTTTCGAACCCGGCGGTGCGGACCATGTTCAGGAATGTCTCCTGATCCGGGAACTTGCGGATCGACTCCACCAGATACTGGTAGCTGTCGTAGTCATTGGCGATCAGCTTGCCCATGCGCGGGATGACGTTGAAGCTGTAGAGATCATAGAGCTTTTGCAGCCCGTCATTGGGTAGTTGGCTGAATTCCAGTACCATCAGGCGTCCACCGGGTTTCAACACGCGGAAGGCTTCGTTCAGCGCCTCTTGCGGGCGGGTGACGTTCCGGATGCCGAAGGAGATGGTGTAGACGTCGAAGGTGTTATCCTCGAAGGGCAGCGCCATCGCATCGCCCACCACCCAATTCAGGCTGTCGGACATCTGGTCGGCCTCGGCGCGCTGGCGGCCTTCGACCAGCATCGGCTCGGTCAGGTCCAGCACGGTAGCATGGCCGTGGCCTGCGCGCTTCAGAAAGCGGAACGAGATATCGCCGGTGCCGCCCGCCACATCCAGAAGCCGCTGACCGGCGCGCGGGGCAAGCCAGTCCATCATCGCGTCTTTCCAGACCCGGTGGATGCCCATCGACATCACGTCGTTCATCACGTCGTATTTCGAGGCGACCGAATTGAACACGCCCTGTACGCGGCCGGCTTTTTCAGCCTCGCGCACGGTTTCGAACCCGAAATGGGTGGTCTTGTCGTTGGTGTCGGACATTTGCCTTGCCGTTTGTCGAATTTCGCCTCTGTTATAGGGCGATAAGAGGCGGGCACAATGCGGCCCTTTGGAATAGGAGCCCTGTAATGCCCGAATTGCCCGAGGTCGAGACAGTAAGACGCGGCCTGAGCCCCGCAATGGAGGGCGCAGTGATCGAAAGGGCGGATGTGAATCGCCCCGATTTGCGTTGGCCTTTCCCGGCTCGGATGGCCGAGCGGCTGACGGGGCAACGGGTGGATCGGCTGCGGCGACGGTCGAAGTACATTCTGGCGGATCTCAGCAGTGCCGAGACGTTGTTGATCCATCTGGGCATGTCGGGGCGGATGACGGTCTCTGGCGATCCGCTCGGACAGTATGCGCATGAGCATCCGATGGCGCAGAAACATGATCACGTGGTGTTTCATATGGCTAATGGCGCACGCATCACCTTCAACGATCCGCGCCGGTTCGGGGCAATGGATCTGCTGCCGACGGCAACGGCGGAGCAGCACAAGCTGCTATCGGTTCTGGGACCTGAACCGTTGGGTAATGATTTTCACGAACAGCACCTGATAGACGCCTTCAAAGGCAAGAACAGCCCGGTCAAATCGGCGTTGTTGGATCAGGGAATCGTTGCCGGTTTGGGTAATATTTACGTCTGCGAAGCGCTTTATCGCGGCAAGGTGTCGCCACGTCGCAAAGCGGGACAGATTTCTGCGCCACGCGTTGCGGCCCTTGTGCCGATCATCAGAAAAGTGTTGCAGGATGCGATTGAAGCGGGTGGGTCATCGCTGCGCGATTTCCGCCAAGCCGATGGAGAACTTGGATATTTTCAACACAGCTTCGACGTCTACGGTCGCGAAGGAGAGCCTTGTCGAACCGAGGGTTGTGGCGCTGAAATCAAGAGAATCACCCAGTCCGGTCGCTCATCCTTCTATTGCGCGCAATGCCAAAGATAACTTGATCCAGCGAAATCGCGTGATAAGGAATCGTACCTGAACGGAACAACCGGAAGCTTACACCTCATGGCTTTTGAGACGATCATCGTCGAAATCGAAGACCACGTCGCCCTTATCAAGCTCAACCGCCCCGATGCGATGAACGCGCTGAACACCCAGTTGCTGGGTGAGCTGTGCGAGGCGCTGGAAGATGCGGATAGCAATGACAAGGTGCGCTGCATCGTCATCACCGGCTCGGACAAGGCCTTTGCCGCCGGTGCGGACATCAAGGAAATGTCCGAAATGAGCTTTGTCGATGTGTTCGACGTTAATCTGTTTGCGGACGCCAATGATAGGGTTTCCGCGATCCGTAAACCTATCATCGCTGCCGTTGCCGGTTACGCGCTGGGCGGCGGGTGTGAACTGGCGATGCTGTGCGATTTCATCATCGCTGCCGACACCGCCAAGTTCGGCCAGCCTGAGATCAATCTGGGCGTCATCGCGGGGCTTGGTGGCAGTCAGCGTCTGACCCGCTTCGTTGGTAAGTCCAAATCGATGGACATGAACCTGACAGGCCGCTTCATGGACGCTGAAGAGGCCGAGCGCGCGGGATTGGTCAGTCGTGTCGTGCCCGCCAAAAAGCTGATCGAAGAGGCAACCGGTGCGGCGCAGAAGATTGCAGAGAAATCGCAGATCACGGCCATCGCGGCCAAAGAGGCTGTGAACCGCAGCTATGAGCTGCCGCTGAGCGAAGGCATGCTGTTTGAGCGTCGGGTGTTCCATTCGATGTTCGCGACAGAGGACCAGAAAGAAGGCATGGCCGCGTTTCTGGAAAAACGTGCGGCTCAGTTCCGCGACAAGTGATCATAATCGTCGCTTAGTGATATTAGGCGGGCAGACCCCGCCTTTTTCCCTCATCACATACTGGAAGAATCAGCTTGGCAAACCTGCCAAACTTGGTTAGAGACCGCCGTCATACATGCGCGTGCGGCCCGCTTGGCCCGACTCACACTCGTGATTTCTGATCCGGTGCGGATATGTCCGTGGCGCGCAACCCAAGATAACCGTACCGAACAAAAGGTCAGAGACACATGGCAAATTCGCCCCAGGCAAAGAAACGCGCCCGTCAGAACGAAAAGCGCTTCGCCGTCAACAAAGCGCGTCGTTCGCGCATCCGTACCCACCTGCGCAAAGTTGAAGAAGCGATCGCATCCGGCGACAAGGACGCAGCTACCGCAGCCCTGCGCGCCGCTCAACCCGAGTTGATGCGTGGCGTCACCAAAGGCGTCTTCCACAAGAACACCGCAGCCCGCAAAATGTCGCGCCTGTCGGCGCGCGTCAAAGCGCTGGGCTGATTCTTTGGGAAAACGCGTCAAGCGTTGATTTACGAAAAAGGCGTCGCTGATTGCGACGCCTTTTTCATTGTTGCCGGAAAGCCGCGTCTTCACGAAGCCGAGAGATTCTTTCGCCCAGAACCCCGAGTCAATATCAGAGTTTCGTTGCCCGGACCCTTGGGCTCTTGCTACGACTTAGTCAGCGATTCACTCGCTTGGGGGGACAGGCTGTTCCAAGGATCTGACCGACGGGCATCGGAAAGATTTGGGAACGAATGTTCGAAAGCTGGCTTCGGTCAGTTGGACGATCTGCTCTGGGTCTCGGGTTAGCCGAAGATCCTGGCCCTGTCGATAAATTGGAATATCATGCGCATCCCGGATTCCGGGTGTGCCCCCATTTTGGGGCCGTGCTGTATTGGACTGCGATGATATTCGAGCGTACCCGCCAGACCATCAGGTTTGGCGAAACGTTCCCTTGTGTGTGAGCGCCATAAAGGCCCGTAATTCGGGACACATTAAAAAAGGCCTTAAGGCCAATAATGAATGGGATGCGTGAGGCGCCGAATGACACAAGAGAAATGGGGACAACTGCGTAGCAAATTGATGAAGGCGGTTGGGAAGAACAATTTTACCACCTGGATTGAACCCTTGGAGTTTCAGGAGTTGCAGGATGGTGTAGCGGTGTTCTCGGTGCCGACCAACTTCATGGGCAACTATGTCAGTCAGAATTTTGCGGACCTTATTCTCTATGAGCTGAACACATCGGGCGAAAAGGTTCAGCGCTTAGCGTTTCGCACAGCGGCCAATTCGTCAGCCCGTCCCACATTGGTGGAAGAGTCCAAGCCATCTCCCGCGCCAGAAACCCGGCCCGCTGTTACAGATACAGCCAACGATGCGCTTGAAGCACTACAGGCTGCGCCACTGGATGCACGGTTTACCTTTGATAGCTTTGTTGTTGGCAAACCCAACGAACTTGCACATGCCGCAGCTCGCCGCGTATCCGAGGGCGGCCCGGTAACTTTCAATCCGCTCGTTCTCTACGGCGGTGTTGGACTGGGTAAAACCCACCTGATGCACGCGATTGCGTGGGAGTTGAAAACCAAGCACCCCGAGTTGAACGTGCTTTATCTGTCAGCGGAACAGTTCATGTATCGCTTTGTGCAGGCCTTGCGTGAACGCCGCATGATGGATTTCAAGCACTTGTTCCGTTCGGTCGATGTGCTGATGGTCGATGACGTGCAGTTCATCGCTGGCAAGGATTCGACGCAGGAAGAGTTTTTCCACACCTTCAATGCGCTGGTGGATCAGAACAAGCAGATCATCATTTCGGCCGACCGCGCTCCGGGCGAAATCAAAGACCTTGAGGATCGCGTGAAATCGCGCTTGCAATGTGGCCTTGTCGTCGATCTTCATCCCACAGACTATGAATTGCGTCTGGGAATCCTGCAGAACAAAGTGCAGCAGTACAGCAGCACCTATCCCGATCTGACCATTGCTGATGGTGTATTGGAGTTCCTTGCACACCGCATCTCGACCAATGTGCGCGTGCTGGAAGGGGCGCTGACCCGCCTTTTTGCCTTTGCCTCGCTGGTCGGGCGCGAGATCGATATGGAGCTGACGCAGGATTGTCTGGCCGATGTACTGCGCGCCTCCGAGCGCAAGATCACCGTCGAAGAGATCCAGCGAAAGGTCTCGGATTATTACAACATCCGCCTCAGCGATATCATCGGCCCTAAACGCCTGCGGTCCTATGCGCGTCCGCGTCAGGTGGCGATGTATCTGTGCAAGCAACTGACCAGTCGGTCGCTGCCTGAGATTGGCCGTCGATTTGGCGGGCGCGACCACACCACGGTCATGCATGGCGTGAAGCGCATCGAAGAGCTGAAGTTGACCGATGGCCAGATTGCCGAAGATGTTGAGATGCTGCGCCGGGCCTTGGAAGCCTAAACCGCACTGAATCCTTGAAAAACACCCCGGGCTATTGCGTTCGGGGTGTTTTCTTGTGCGCTATTGTCCACGGTTGAGAATGATCTGGTGTGTTTCACGCGCGCTGCTCTTGACCACCGAGGCAATCCGACCCAGAAATCCGTAAAAAATCCTTGTGCCTCAGGGCTGAGACGCTAACGTGCCAGTCCCGCCTATTTCGGCACGCAAGTCAAAGGAACAGAGGGTATGAAGATCAGCATCGAACGCGGCACCCTTCTCAAGGCCGTTTCGCAGGCCCAGTCAGTTGTCGAACGTCGCAACACGATTCCCATACTTGCCAACGTGCTGATCGAGGCCGAAGGCGATCAGGCGCTGTTTCGTGCCACCGATCTGGACATCGAAGTGGTCGACAAGGCCCCCGCGCAGGTGGAGAAAGCGGGCGCCACGACTGTTGCGGCCACAACGCTGCATGAGATCGTACGCAAACTGCCCGATGGGGCGCTGGTGACCCTGACCGCAGATAGTGCAGCTGGGCGGTTGACCGTGGAAGCGGGGCGCTCGAATTTTTCTCTGGCCACACTGCCGAAAGAAGATTTCCCGGTTATGGCGTCTTCAGAATACCAATCGAACTTTACGGCGTCGGCGGCATTGTTGCGCCGGCTGTTCGATAAATCGAAGTTTGCCATTTCCACGGAAGAGACGAGATATTATTTGAACGGCGTTTACATGCACGTTGCGGATGGTTCCGAGGGCGGCAAGGTACTGCGTTGCGTGGCGACTGATGGTCACCGCTTGGCACGGATCGATGCGGATCTGCCGGATGGTGCAGCGGATATGCCGGGCGTGATCGTGCCCCGCAAAACCGTGGGCGAACTGCGCAAGCTGCTGGATGATGACGAGATGGACATCGCCGTCTCTGTCAGCGAAACCAAGGTGCGGTTTGCAACGCCTGACATCACGCTCACCTCGAAAGTGATCGACGGAACGTTCCCGGATTACACACGTGTCATCCCGCAAGGTAACACGCGCAAGTTAGAAGTGGACGCGGCTGAATTCGCGCAGGCCGTGGATCGTGTGGCGACAGTTTCGTCCGAGCGGTCGCGGGCCGTCAAACTGCAGTTGGATGCGGATAAGCTGATTCTGTCAGTGAATGCACCCGACAGTGGTGCGGCTGAGGAAGAGCTGGCAGTTGCTTACGGGGATGAGCGCCTGGAGATCGGGTTCAACGCTAAATACCTGCTCGAAATCGCGTCTCAGGTGGATCGTGAAAATGCGGTGTTTATGTTCAACTCGGCGGGTGATCCGACACTGATGCGCGAAGGCAACGACCAAAGCGCAGTATACGTCGTAATGCCGATGCGCGTCTGATTGCCTCGACTGGGTGATCTCTAACGAAAGAGAGGGGTCATGGGATTGGCCCTGACCGAGCTTACGGTCTCGCATTTTCGGTCTCATAAGCTGGCACGCCTGTCGTTGGACGAGCGGCCAGTGGCGATCCATGGGCCGAACGGTGCCGGTAAGACCAACATCCTGGAAGCGGTTTCTCTGTTTTCACCCGGGCGCGGGATGCGGCGGGCAAGCGCCGCTGAGATGACACGGCGCCCCGAGGCGCTGGGGTGGAAGCTGATTGGGCTATTGAATGCGCAAGGACAGAATTTCGAGATTGAAACCTGGTCCGAAGGTGGTGCGGCGCGGCAAGTGCGGATTGATGAGAAAACCTCAAGCCAGATTGAATTGGGAAAGCTGGCGCGGGTAGTTTGGTTAATCCCATCGATGGACCGTCTCTGGATCGAAGGGGCTGAAGGGCGGCGGCGGTTCCTCGACCGGATCGCGCTGAGTTTTGATCCGGCACATGCCGAGGCATCTCTGACCTATGAAAAAGCGATGCGCGAGCGGAACCGGTTGCTGAAAGAACAAGTTCGCGATGCCCATTGGTACGCGGCGCTGGAAGGGCAGATGGCCGAGATGGGGCATCGCATCCACGCCGCGCGGTTGAGTGCGTTGGAGTATCTGCGCTCAGCACAGGATAAAGCTGAGACGGCCTTTCCGTCAGCGGATCTTGAATTGGTTCAAACCGAAGGTGCAATGCCTGAGACGGCGGAAGACTTGCGAGAAGCTTTGGATGAAAGCCGGTTACGCGATCTGGCCGCCGGGCGGACTTTGGTCGGCCCGCATCGATCAGACCTGTATGGTGTATATTCCGCCAAGGGCGTTCCTGCCAAAGATTGCTCGACCGGTGAGCAGAAAGCACTGCTGGTATCGCTGATCCTATCAAACGCGCGAGCGTTGGCTGAGATGGTTGGAGCACCTCCTATTGTATTGCTGGATGAGGTGGCCGCGCATCTGGATGCGGGTCGGCGCGCTGCGTTGTATGATGAGATTTGTGCGCTGGGCGCACAGGCCTGGATGACGGGCACCGGGCCTGAGCTATTTGCGGAATTGGGGGATCGAGCCCAAACGCTGGTCGTTACCGAAGGCGACGAGGGCTCGGTCGTCAGCGTTTAGGCAGGCTCGCCGACTTTGCGTTCCCAAAGGAAGCCGCGCATCACTTCGTCGACCGGGGTTTTGGCCATGTGGTTGACGTAGTTCGACATGGTTTTTTGTGCCAGACCCAGTACGACATCCAGGACCGCACGGTGGGAATAGCCAGCGTCAAAGAAGGCCTGCAGCTGTTCTTCAGTCGGGTTTCCACGGGTTTCCATCACTTGCAGGGTAAAGGTGCGTAGCGCTTCCAGCTTGGCCGTGGGCAGCGGAGTTTCGTTGCGCAGCGCCTCGGTGATCTCGTCAGAGACCTTCATCATCTTTGCGATGCCGGTATGCGCAGGCACGCAGTAATGGCATTCGTTTTCGACATTGATGGTTTGCCAGACAACGGTTTTTTCGTCGTTGTTGAAATCGGTCTGCAGAAACAGGCCGTGCAGAACCTGATAGCCTTCCAGATGCTGGGGGCTTTCAGCCATTACTTTATGAAGACCGGGCAGGCGGCCGAATGCAGCCTGAGATTTCTCAAGCAGCGGCTTGGACCCTTCCGGGGCGGTTTCTAGGTCGTGAGACGGGAAATTGGCCATGTCAAAACTCCTGTTTCTGGCGCGATGAGTCGTATTTAGGGTTTCTTGAGTGATCACTCAAGTATATATTTGAGCGAACGTTCAAGAATTGGTGAAACGATGCCCCGCAAACCCTCATATGACCGAGACGCGCTTATCGCGCAGGCGCGAGATATTTTCTGGCGTCACGGCTGGGCGGGGACGTCGCTTAAGGATCTCGAGCGAGAGCTGAAGCTTAAACCGGGCAGCTTCTACGCGGCGTTCGGGTCGAAAGATGCGCTCTACGCCCTGGCGTTAGAGCGGTATACTCAGGAAGGGGTTGCCAATATGAAGGCTTTGGCGCAGGAATTGGGCCCGCTTGGTGCTCTTAAGGTGCAACCTCGTCGTGTGATCGAGGCGTCGGAGCTGCCAACAAAAGCCTGCATGTTGGCGAAGACTTATGCGGAATTGCAAGCCAAAGACCATGATCTGGCTGATCAGGCGCAGTCCCATATGGCTGACATGAAAGTTTGTTTTGCGGACCTCTTTCGCAGCGCGCAGAAGGCCGGAGAAATCGCGCCAAGTCATGACCCGGATCGCTTGGCGGCGCGCTATCAATCCGACCTTCTGGGGTTGCGATTGTCAGCCGAACGGGACGATGTGAACGCGGCAGAAATTGCCGAGGATATTGCAGCAGACCTTGATCGGCTTTGATCCGCAAATTAAGCGGATCAGAACCACAAAATATGGGGGGAGCACGTGACAATCCCCACCAGAAAACGTATAAGTTACCAAAATAATATAGGTACTAACGGCATGTCCGAAGACGCACAGGCACCCCAAGAATACGGCGCTGATTCCATAAAAGTTCTCAAAGGCTTAGAGGCAGTTCGCAAACGTCCCGGTATGTATATCGGGGATACGGATGATGGTTCGGGTCTGCACCATATGGTGTACGAGGTTGTCGATAACGGAATTGACGAGGCACTGGCCGGTCATGCCGACCATGTGACTGTAAAAATTCACGCGGATTCCAGCGTTTCGGTCAGCGACAATGGACGTGGAATCCCGGTGGATATCCACCCCGAGGAAGGCGTTTCAGCGGCTGAAGTCATCATGACCCAACTGCACGCTGGCGGTAAGTTCGACAGCAACTCGTACAAGGTGTCAGGCGGTCTGCATGGAGTGGGCGTCTCGGTGGTGAATGCGCTATCCGATTGGCTGGAACTGCGCATTTGGCGGGCCGGCAAGGAACATGTGGCGCGTTTTGAAGGTGGAGAGACGGCGGAACATCTGAAAGTCGTTGGCGAGTGTGGCGATCGCACGGGAACCGAGGTACGATTTCTGGCCTCGACCAACACGTTTTCGAACCTCGAATACTCGTTTGAGACGCTGGAAAAGCGCTTGCGCGAGCTGGCTTTCCTGAACTCAGGCGTGCGGATTATTCTGATCGACGAACGCCCTGCTGAGCGGCTGGAAACCGAACTGTTCTACGAGGGTGGCGTCAAAGAGTTTGTCAAATATCTCGACCGGTCCAAGACACCGGCGATGCCCGAACCGATTTATATCAAGGGCGAGCGTGACGATATCGGCGTGGAAATCGCGATGTGGTGGAATGACAGTTATCATGAGACCGTGCTGCCCTTCACCAACAACATCCCGCAGCGCGATGGCGGCACCCATGTGGCTGGCTTCCGTGGTGCACTGACCCGGACGATCAACAACTATGCTCAGTCCAGCGGGATCGCGAAGAAGGAAAAGGTCAGCTTTACCGGTGACGATGCACGCGAAGGACTGACCTGCGTGCTATCGGTGAAAGTGCCCGACCCGAAATTCTCGTCCCAGACCAAGGACAAGCTGGTCAGCTCTGAGGTGCGCCCGGCGGTCGAAGGTCTGATGAACGAGAAGCTGGCTGAATGGTTCGAAGAGAACCCGAATGAGGCTAAGGGGATTGTCGGTAAGATCATCGAGGCGGCTTTAGCGCGCGAGGCCGCCCGTAAAGCTCGCGAATTGACCCGCCGCAAGACTGCGATGGATGTGAACTATCTGGCTGGTAAGCTGAAGGATTGCTCTGAAAAAGATCCGTCCAAGACTGAAGTTTTCCTGGTCGAGGGGGACTCGGCTGGTGGTTCTGCCCAGACCGGTCGGGATCGGCTGACTCAAGCTGTTCTGCCTTTGCGTGGCAAAATATTGAACGTGGAACGGGCGCGGTTTGACCGGATGTTGTCGAGCCAAGAGATCGGTAACCTCGTGATGGCGCTAGGCACCGGCATTGGCCGCGACGAATTCAACATCGAAAAACTGCGTTACCACAAAATCGTCATTATGACGGACGCAGATGTTGACGGCGCGCATATCCGCACCCTCTTGTTGACCTTCTTCTACCGGCAAATGCCAGAGTTGATCGAGGGCGGGTATCTCTACATCGCTCAACCACCACTATACAAGGTTTCTCGCGGTAAATCAGAGGTTTACTTGAAGGACCAGGCCGCGCTGGATGATTATTTGATCAATCAGGGCGTCGAAGGTGCAGTACTTAAATTAGGCTCGGGCGAGGAAATCATCGGCCAGGACCTGACCCGCGTAGTGGATGAAGCGCGCCAGCTGAAGCGAGTGCTGGACGCCTTCCCAACGCATTATCCGCGCCATATTCTGGAGCAGGCTGCTGTAGCCGGTGCCTTCGTGCCCGGCGCTGTTGATGCCGATTTGCAGGGCGTGGCCGACAAGGTCGCGGCGCGCCTTGACTTGATTGCACTGGAGTACGAACGCGGCTGGCAAGGCCGCATCACACAGGATCACGGCATCCGCCTCGCGCGCATCCTGCGCGGTGTGGAAGAAGTGCGCACACTGGACGGCCCCATGTTGCGCTCGGGTGAGGCCCGTAAAACCGGCAGTTTCACCCAAAGCCTGCAAGAGGTCTACAACACCCCCGCAACGTTGGTGCGTCGCGATCGGGGTCAAGTCATACACGGCCCGCTCGACCTGCTGCGCGCGATTCTGGAGGAGGGCGAAAAGGGCTTGTCGCTGCAACGCTACAAAGGTTTGGGAGAGATGAACCCCGATCAACTCTGGGAAACAACGCTGGACCCGGACGCACGGACCCTTTTGCAAGTACGCGTGGATGATATGGTCGAGGCCGATGATCTGTTCACCAAACTCATGGGTGATGTGGTAGAGCCACGCCGTGAATTCATTCAAAAGAATGCTCTGAGCGTGGAGAATTTGGATTTTTGAGCGGTTTGTAGGGACGCGCACAAACCTTCACGCACCCCATAAGTTTGCACGATTTGCCCATAAGTTTGCACGGTTTCGTGATAATAGTGCAGGGGAGAGGAGGTAAGTCGCC
The DNA here is from genome assembly GCF_056542025.1 of Ruegeria sp. AF2. Taxonomy (NCBI): domain Bacteria; kingdom Pseudomonadati; phylum Pseudomonadota; class Alphaproteobacteria; order Rhodobacterales; family Roseobacteraceae; genus Ruegeria; species Ruegeria sp. AF2. The sequence goes on from NZ_JBQFZC010000004.1 coordinate 94,129, forward strand.
TTATGCGGGTGTCGAAGGATAGATTTCAGTTTCTCAAGGATTGAACACCTGATCGCGATGCCAGATCAGGTTCTCCTTGTGCCCAGCAGTTAGACCAGAGATCCGCTTGGAATGTCCGGACAACGAGCTCATTGCCGGCGCGGAAAGTTTACTCGAAAAACAAGGTGTCCCATCGTCTTTGAAAGTCACCAGACCCTTGTCGAATGCTGCGTCCCATAATGCTGACAGCAAAATCCCGTTGTGGACGTCCAACCGCTCAGCATCAGTTTCGCAGTCTTTCCACGGCTTAATGTGTGAGGCTCTAAGGAGCTCAGTGTCAGAAATGTCCGAAATCGGGCAGCGACCCTGCCAATAAGAGATCAAACGATTTCTGAAAATATCCTGACCGATGCGCTGCTTGACCAACCGCTCTGCTTCGGTTTTCTCCGGCAAACCCTCGGTTGCAACCTGAAACTCCTCCAGAGGGCCGTCTGGTAGGCTCACGGACAGCTCGTAAACACGTGTTAGCACCGGATACAGCTCGGACATCTGTGCGGCGCTGTAGGCGGCGATACCGGGGTGTGTAACGCGAGCTTTTGGAAACGGAAGCTCTGCGGCAACGCCTGGGTGGTCGATTGCGACATACCAGGATCCGTTATCACTGCCTGATGCTAGAAAAATCGTTCCTTTCGCCGTTGTCGATCCAAAAGCCGCCCATCCATTTTCTTGGCCGAGTTTCTTGCGGAAGCCGTTCTGCCACGCCGCTTGTTCGCTGGCGGAATAAGTTACAAAGGATTGGGGAAACTCAATTGCCATAGCTATCCTTCACCAGTAACGCCGTGGAGGGTGGCGCCGCAACAACCCGGCCAATTCGCGGTACTCGCGCAGAAACCACTGGCGGTCTTCTTCCCAATCCGCAACAGCAAACCGTTGGTTGTTTCGACCGCGCCGCAAATCGGCCAACATTTTCAGATGCTTCTCAATTGAACGGAACCGCTGGTATGTCGCGGGTGCGCCCCATCCCTGGTATTTGGAATCAAGGTCTGATGGGATCTCGATCCGGAAACAGACATCCAGCCGCCCTTGCCTTTCACGACTGGCGAGACCACGGGTCTTTCCAACCCTGTATCCGACATAGGCCAATGGCGAGCGGTCTTCACCGACGAACGAGCCATCCAAAAAGGCGCGCATATCCCGCTTGATATCCGGGGGGATTGGCCGCTCGACCAGCTCATCATGTTCCTTCTGTGCCCTGTCGCGCTCTGCACAGGCGCGGGCTTCGGCCTCGGCTTTTTTGCGTCGCGCTTCCTCCTCGCGTCGGTCCCGTTCAGCCTTTCTTTCGGCAAAGAACCGCAGGATCGGTGAAAGGCCTGGCACGTTGCACTGCCCGATGAAGCGTCCTGCGCGCTCAAACGAGATATTGGTGTCCCACCCGACTACGCGCACCCCGCGGAGGATTAGCGCCAGCAAGAGCCAGAGCAAAAAGACCAGCAGAGCGAGGACGAACAACAAGGCCAGGAAGAACTCCATCCTCTATATCCCCTTCGCGCTGAAGTCGCGGTTAGCTTGAATCCGGTCCCATGCTTCCTCGATCAATCTTTGAGTGCGGAATTCGCCGAAGGCACGCAGTTCGGCATTGCGAAGCGCCTTGAAGGTTTCGACACCACAATCCTTACCCAAAATGTTGTCAGGATCGAGGATGTAGAGCATTTCTTCCTTCTCCATCTGGAATACGTCGCGCGCGACCAGAGCATCTATTTCAGCGGCTAAAACCGCTCTTTGGTCAGGATTCTCGATCACGCAGTCAACACTATCAAGGATACCATCGCGAACTGCCGTCTCACGGAACTCCTCCATCTCAGGGCCCACCGCGCACAGCGCACAAACCCTTCGAACAATCTCATTCGCCGCTGGCGTTTTTTGGAAGTCACGCGGAAATGGCAGGCTATCCATAACGGTGAAAGACATCTTCAAAGAAACTTTCTTTCGCACAAGAAAATCCATTACCAAAGAATTTGCTACTCCCAGCCAAAGCAAATGATCTTGTTCATCGCCGCTTAGGATTATGGTAGGAACCTTGTCGCCACAGATTGACGCTGGAGGAATGAGGCCTGCGATCAGCGCACGTTGGTTGGTCGGACTTGCTACATCGCCGAATCCAATCCGATATTGGTCCGTCCTCCTGCCCAGCTTGTCAGGCACTTTTTCAGGTAGTATGCGCCACTGAGGTTGGATCCTTTTTTGCGGCGAACCAAACGGAAAGTCATCCCAAACTGCTGACCTGCCACGACCTGAGACATAACCTTTGGCGCGATAGTCATAGGCGTCAATCATCCGACCTTCGAAGACTGGCAAGCCTTCGTCGCCATCGGAGAACAAGTCGCGATTGTTACCCATATGTGCTTCGGCCATGTAGTGGCGATATGGCAAACCTTCTATCTTTGCTCCGAATTTGGGATAAAACGCATACATTCGGGCGCAGATGTCGACTTCAGATTGTGCAGCGAACTCCATCACCGCCACCGCGTCCGGCGAGAATTCTTCGATCACCGAGATAGGGATGTTCAGGCCGCCGCCTGTCATGAACTCTTGAAGCTTGCCAGATGTGTTAACGCGGAAGGTCGCATGAAAAGCGTTCGTCGTTTCACCTTTCCAAGCGACATAAAGGCAGAACTTCATGCGTGTGTCGATTCTCGGAAACCAGATTCCCTTGGTGTTCTCGAAACCTGCGAGATGCTCCAATCTGAAGGCGGAATACAGTTCTTTGCGGATCGCGGTAGCATTCGCCCCATTGTAGAGGCCTTCGGGAACAAACTGTGCAGCGACGCATCCTTCTTTGGTTGCCGCCAACGCCGTTTCTACGAACATGCGGTAGACGTTGAAGTCTCCTTTTCCGAGATTGCCTTCGGCAAAGAGCCGGTAGCGTCCGCTGGACTTGATAAAATGGACGGCCGCGTAGAGATCGGCGCAATACTGATCCCACTGCGCTTCGATGATTGGGTTTGCCAGTAACTGGTCATATGCCACTTTTTGCTCGGCGGGCGACATGTGGCGGATATCTGGATTGTGGACCGAGAAGAACTCCTTGTAGTCAGGGCTCATTGTATCCCAAGGCGGATTTCCTAGCACCACGTCGAACCCGCCGCGCTGCATGATGTCCGGAAACTCCAACGGCCAGTGAAAGGCGCGCGCTCTGCGCGCGGCCTTCGGAGCATCCAACATCGCCTGTCGCATCTTGCCCTGATTGAGGGCCATCCACAGTTCCTCGGTTGTCGGCACGGTGCGGGCTGACGCCCCTGCCGGTGCGCCGCCAACCTTGGGCAGCAGGAAGGCTGCCACATAGAGGTCCGCAGCCGCGGCGGCGCGAACAAAAGTCTGCCCCTTGCGCAGCTCCTTGAACCGCATTGCCTTTGCACCGATCTGCTCCACCGTGTCCTCAGGCAGATCGCGGAAGCCTGAGAAATCCAGCGCCAGCGGTTTCATTGCGGGCATGGAGGCCTGACCGGTGCCGAAGTCGAATCCACCTTGACCCTTTGTCGAGTCCTGATTGGCCTTTTTGTAGTACTTGGCTGTGTCCTTGTCGTCTCCGGCCAACGGCTTGTAGGCGGCGTCGGGGATACCGTCCTCCAGCACTTTCAGGTCGAAGATACCGAGCAGCGCATCGCCACAGCGAATCTGCGCATCGAAGAACCCTAGGGGAAGGCCGGGGTCCACCGTCTCGATCCAGAGCGCGACTTTGGTCAATTCCACCGCCATCGGATTGCGGTCTACGCCATTGATACAGCAGCGCGCGACATCACGGAGTGCATGGCGGAAATCGGCGAGCGAAGGTGTCCCCTCGGCCCGGATACGCGCTAGCCGTGTGGCGATGCGTCGGGCGGCGGCCAGCAGGAAGTGGCCCGAGCCGCAGGCTGGGTCGATCACCGAAAGCTTTAGCAGCGCCTTGGCGGGGTCGTCCGACTCGGCCTCTGTCTTGTCGAGCACAGGGTCGAGCGCCGTGTCGAGGAGCGCCTGAACGAGGCTGTCGGGCGTGTAGTAGGAGCCGGTGGTCTTGCGCTGATTGCCCTTCTGCTCGGCGGCTTCCGATGCAAAACGCAGTTCTTTGCCGTCATCGGATAACTGAGGTTGGAGTTCCAAAAGAGACTCGTAAACGGACCCCAATTCTTCGGTCTCCATCGCGCGCCAGTTCACCGGCATAATGCCGGACTTGTCGCTGAGCCACGCAAGTCGGTACAGAGCTTCCATAAAAGCCTTATTGCGGAGTTTCGCGGTGTCGAGGCGAGAAGTCTTATTCTGTGCGAACAGGCCACCTAATGCTGGTAGAGCCAGCTTGGGCTCACCTTGCGTCAAGGCGCCGAAAACCACCTTGAGACCTTCGTAGCGGTCGTGATGCCGATCCCAACTGGAACGTCGAACGCACTGTGACCGCAGATGTGCCAGGCTATAGCCGTCCACGTAGAGTTTACGTGCGTCCTTCTTGGCATTGGGCGCATGAAGCAAGTTGCGGTCCTCAGCCACCATCAGGAAAATAAGCCGATAAACCAGTCGGAGCAGTTCGTTAAACCAGTCGGTCAGAGGCACCTCGCCGGATTTCAGCTGGTTCTGGAGATCCGGGTTTGCTTCCAGAAACCCTGACCCTAGTGATTTCAGAGCCAACTGAACTTGGTCCGCCAATCGGTCTCGAGCAGCTTCACCCTCTTTTGACCCGGCTTCGCGCCACCGCTCCAATGCGCAATCCGTCGCCGGGGTTTCAGCTTTACCAAAGCGGGATCTATGGATGAGCAGCCAGAGTACCGCGAAGGAGGCTATGTCCTCGTTTGAAAAGATCTGCTCCAGATCTGCTTCTACGTAGGCAGGACGGGTCAGCGAAGCATTGTCGCGCATGAGCCGAAGCGACTTACCATTCGTGACAAGACCCCAGAGGGCGTCTTCATGTTGGTTAAGGTAGTCTTGCAGCGCAAACGCAGGTGAGAGAGACCGTTCGACTGAAAGCGTCGGGCTCCGCTTATCGAGTTCTTCTTCTGGCGGAACGATCACGACTGGTGCGCGCCCTCCAGCGATCTGCGAAACCGGCGCCGGTGCCGCAGCCATGTCATCAAATCCGAAGGCTTCTTTCAACAAACCCTGCACAAACCGACGCGTTGCTTCAGTTGATGGCGTTTCAGATTTTCGGAAATCGTCGAAATGCGATTGCCCCACTCGGAAAGCCAATGAAATCTCTTCCCGAATGCTCAAACCTTTTCGGACGCCATAGTCCTCTTCGGCTTGCTCAGAGGCTCCGCGCTGGTCGACCTTGGCGACCATTGCCGGCGCAATGATGTTGCCTTCCAGAGTTAGGGATGGCCAAGACGAAAGATCAACAACCTGTTTCCTAGCCATTATTCTTCCTCGCTTGGCATCAAAACAAACAGTCCGATGACATCAGGCGGGAGCAGTGGCTCCACTGTAACTTTCGATCCGGAACCGGTTGCAGCACGGATTCTTGCATGGTCGTCGACAAGCTCATCTGCGCGCTTGGCAACGTATTTCGCAATTGGACCCTCTAGCAATCCGGGCAGTTGCGCTTGTGCCTGTTTGACGAATCTCTCACGCGCAACTGGGGCAAGGTTTCCGGAAGCTGTTGCGCTCAAAAGCTGGCGCGCATCATCCCCGCTGCAAACCAACTGTTCGCCTTCTAGGGCCACCAGGGCGGACTCTTCGGCAAGCAGTAACCGCTCTCTTCGTGCGTGAACCCGAAGTTTGTAGCGAATTCTCAACAAGGCGAGTCTTGTGACCTTTTCGACCTTGTTGGTAGGCCAAGCTCCCAGTCTGCCAATGCCGAGGTCGTGCAATGAGGCTGGATCCAATGACGCCTCGACCAGTGTTTCCGCAAGCGTTGCAGTAAGCGGGTGCGTTCGCGTCAATAGAGCTGTACCAGATGGAGCCGGTTCAGACAGGGCCAGCTTAATTGTTCCAGTCAGAGCCTTTTGTTCCAAACGCTCCTTCAGTGGAAGATCAAGCGCATGAACGTGAGCGCGTACGAGCGATTTCTTTTCTTCGAGCGGTACACCAAACCGAGACATGGAGCGTTCGAGAAAGGTTTTCGCGTCTTCTGGAGATCCAAGCAGGTTTGCGACTTTTTCCCATTCCGGAGCCACTTCGTTTGGTTTCATTGCGTTTTGGGCGAAGCGTGCACGTGACGCCTTTTCTTTCTCGGACGCATCTCTCCAAACTGCTTCCATAATTTGGGTTCCGTCATCGAGGCGCAGATCAAAAGCCAGTTGTCGGGTTCCACCCTTTTTGAGCATCATCGCGGCCATGAGCGCGTCGGTAACGGGAGCCCGGTCGTCGGGCAGTGGAACAGTTACCCCGGTCGCTTTACGGATTTCTTCCGCTTTTCGGAGAATTACGTCTAGCACGGCGCCATCAATGGCGCTGTCGGGAGAGAACATCATGATGGACCGAACCAATTCGGCCGGCTGGCCAAAACGATCTACACGACCTTCTCGTTGTTGATGTCGAGTTGGGTTCCAACTGAGATCGTAGTGAACAACCGCATCAAAAATTTGCTGGAGGTTGATCCCCTCAGAGAGGCAGTCCGTCGCAACTAGAATGCGTTGAGGTGGATTTTCCTCGTCATCGTCAGGGGCCATGTCTGCAACCCGATCACGCCGTTCATCAGGGGTCAGCACTCCGGTGACAGCCTCAACCGTCAATTTGGGGAAGGCTTTTCTCAATCCATCCCTTACATGTTCCGCCGTTGCCAGGTATCGACAGAATACAACTGGATTGGCTCCATCCTTTATCATCGGTTTCAGAATGCCAATTAGCGCTGCGAGCTTTGGGTCTTTGGCCGCTACCAAGTCTTCCGCGCTCTGAATGAGATCGGCTAATGCTTCATCCACGGAGAAAGATGCGCTGGGCTCAACATCCACCGCGTCTTCATCATCGCCGTCCTCATCAAAAACCTGTGGTTCCAACCGATCTGCCTCGTTGGACATCCGGTTTCTCAGAGCGCTCAATGCAGCCGCTGGCGACGAGCCGACACAACGCATCAGCGCAAGCGTGCCCCAAAATGCCAATCGCCTATCTCGTTGGGCGTCTCCAGCTCTTTCGACAACACCGAGGCAATAGTCCAAAACCTGTTCTTGGAAGTCCAAATGCTCTTGGGTCAGCCGATAGGACGCTTCCGTCGTTTCATGCTTTGGAAACGCGCGATCTTCTCCCCAGTCCTTTGAAACAAGATCGATTCTACGGCGTTGAACAAAGTGGCGTGCCAGTCTTTCACGATATCGAGCATCATCAAATGCTAACGAGGCAAAGGCAGGATCGATGAGTGAAAGCAACCGTGAGAACGCTTCCTCGTCTCCCGAATGCGGGGTTGCAGTCAGCATAATGATCCGTCGTTCAGGATCCTTTGCGAGACCAGACAATAGTTCAAAGCGCTGCTGCTTGCCTTTGTGCGTCCCAACACATGCGTGCGCTTCATCAACAATCACGAAATCCGGGCAAGCCTTAGCAAATCCGTCTCGGCGTTTGTCGGCTTTGATATAATCCAAGCTGACGACCGTGAACGGATATGCGTCAAAGAGAGATTGCGCCAGCGGCAGGCCTCGCTCAAGCCGCGCAGCAGAGCTAGATGTGACGGCGACAGCTTCGATCCCAAACCTGGAGTTCAATTCCATGATCCATTGATCAACAAGATGGGGAGGGCAAAGGACCGAAAAAGTGTCAACTTCTCCACGATCCATCAGCTCCCGAAGAATAAGTCCGGCTTCGACCGTCTTGCCGATACCAACATCATCAGCAATCAATAGCCTTGGCACTGGCATGCGCATTGCCATGAGCAGAGGAACTAGCTGATAAATCCGGGGTTCGAAGGCGAGATTTGCCGCTGAACGAAAGGGTCCAGCGCCGCGCCTCAGAGTAAGCCGAAGTGCGTCCGACAACAGAGCGGCTTTCGATTGTACCGTTACAGCAGCGTCATCCGGCAAATCAAAGCGCGCGGCTTCAACGCTTTCCAACTCCAGGGTTGGATCAAGAACGACAGTATCTTTCTCGTTTCCAGTGAGTGGTCTGAGCGCGAGAAGACCTTCTTTTGGAGGAGGTAGTGCGACCCATTCACGACCGCGGGCCCGTACCAAGTCTCCGGGTGAGAATGCTTCAGTCATGATGTGCTCCGCCAAGTAATTCGATCAGTTCCGTGGGAACACCTTCATTCGGCTCAGCAGGCAGTGACACAATTGTCCAACCTTTCTCGGCGGCAATATCATTTGCTTGCTCGGAAGCCTGCCCGATTGCTGCTGCAACGTAGTGATCCCGCCAGGCGAATTGCGCCTGCTGCTCGCCAAACATGATCGGTTTTGCATCTGGAGATGGCAATTCCGCTTGAGTAAATGCACTAATCCAAGCTTCGGCAGAAGAGCTTGTTCCTGAAGTCGCGGAAGTGGTCAATTCGCCCCTTGCAAGATCCACCAAGAGTTGCTTGGCCTCGTCGCTTACTCGGTCAATCAACTCATGATCTGGCTGGTTAAAGTAAGACAGCAAGCATCGGTAGCAGCCGCGGACACATGCATCGTCCGCATCTTTGAGTAACGATGCATCACCGTCCGCGACGGCCGCATCTACTTCCTTGAAGTGCATCAAATTCAGAGCTGCGAGCGCAACCCGGCGCAGCGCGTTCTCGTCTTCTACAAGGCGACTTAGGACGCCGGCGCCCCCTTCTGTTGCTTCATACGCCAGAATCGTGCGCCGATCATCGCGTTTTGGTAGCGGCTCACCAAGTATCTCCCCTTCTTCAAGCTGAAACACGACTTCGATGCCGCGCATCAGTGCATGTTGAACGGTCGCCAAGGTCTCTGGTTCATAGAGATCGGGGCGATGAAACCTGAACAAGAGGGCGTTCTTGTGATCGCGTACGATTGGCACGATCCGGACTGGTTGCACAGCGTCTGGTGGGGGATCCGTATCTGCATCTTCGTCTGGTGTTTTCGCCCAGTATCCTGTCCGTGGGTCGATCAGGAAACCAAGAACAGTCTGGTCCCTGCGGCGTCGTAACCCTTTATTAATTCGGCTTATCTCTGCGCTGTTCGCATATTGCAGGTCGAGCAGGCGCTTACCTCCGGCAAGGTACTGCGCTTCAGTGATGTTAGATTTTCCAGCCTTTTGCGGCCATGAGAAAACGGTTTGAATTTCGAAACCTTGCCGGACACGCTCTTCGTCATTTGCAGTGATACGCTCCGCAGGGGCCGCCTCAACGTTGTCAATTCTGAGAGTTCTCTTAACGGGCAGCTCACCAGCCATAGAGTGATCACAGGCATGGCAACGTTCGACTTCCTCTTCATGCGAGGCGCCACAGTTTGGGCAGATCGTGATTTCTTTTGTTGCCAGTTCTTGCCCATCGGCAGTCCGTGTTTCCGGCGGCAGTTTTGCTTTCATAACCCGGAATGCGCGGCCCTCATGGTATATTAGGCTTCTTGGTCCAAACTCTGCGATTGCAAGAAACCTTGCGCGCTGTAAGTAAGCCCCGCTTTTCCCCTCACCGGGCACGAACGCATAGAGAGGAAGCCTCGGGAAATTGTATCCCGGTAGGAAACCTTCCGTGGCAAGATAGCGGTAAGAATAAAAGTCGGACCCGTTTGACGCCTTTCCTTGCTCAAGGATTGTGATTTGGTCGTTGGCCTGGGCTTGCGCGGCCCTGATCTTTCGCCTGTCAGAAGCGGACAAGCCAGCCTGCTGGGACTTCTTGTTGGCTTCAATCAGTTGTGTTCTTGCAGAATTGTAAAGTTCTCTCCATCGGTTGAATGCTTTGTCGAACTCGCGCGGTGCTTCCGCTGCAACCTCTGCCACAAACTCTTCTGGGGACGTCAGCCATTTCGGCATTTCCCCACCCAGAGAATGGAGAATTTGTGCTAGCACGCGACCCATCGGCGCCTTGGACCGCTCCACTAGGCTTGATGCCTGAACAACGGTTAAGATCTCTGGTTTGAGTGGATAGTCTTCATTCTCAAGATCCAGGATCAGCGGAATATCCGGTGACAGTGCGAGTTTCGCTTCTGCTAACCACACAGCGTGTAGGTGGGAAGTGACCAAATCACGATTGGTGATATCGAGTGCCGGTGGTTTGACGATACCAGAGACCATGTCGTTCCGACGTTCGAAAAAGTACTGATCATGTGGTGATTGCGCTGCACAATAAGTGAAGACGACAGCTGCCTGACCTGAGCGACCGGCGCGTCCCGCGCGTTGTGCGTAGTTTGCAGGCGTCGGGGGTACGTTTCGAAGATAAACCGCGTTCAGTGCAGATATATCGACGCCCAACTCCATTGTAGGTGAGCAGAACATTGCTGGCAAAAACTGGACTGACTCACCGCTTTCTTTGATTTGGAGAGCATTCTCCTCGAGCTTGGCAATATCATCATCCTCAAACCGGAAACGCCATTCTCTCCATTCTCGCTGTAGCTGGGTCACCTGTGCCGTATGTTCGCGGCTCTCGAGACCCCAATAACTGCTGTGTCCGCCTTTGAGATCTGCCGCGATGCTGGTGTAAAGATCATGAAAGTAGGCGTTTCCACGGAATTGGGCGTCATTCACCGCAGCGCCAGGCACCAATCGCACAGCCGACGGTGAAAGTTGCCAACCCTGATGGTCGTCATCCAGGCTCACTGGGGTCAGCAGCCCTTCTTCGCTCAGGTACGAAAGGACTTCTTCCATCACCCTCAGGTAATCGTCCTTGCCTAGTTTGACGCCGAGCATGCTGCGCTTATTGATTAGCTTGGCAATTCTAGAGTTATGGCCAGCACGTAGAATTGTTTTTTCTTCCCTAAGGCCGATGTTGCCGCGCCTCGGAGGCTGTAAGTACAAAATTGACTGCCCTTGAAGACTTTCCTTCTGATCAATCGACCAAGGAGCTCGCAGCAGGCTTCTCGAATTCTGGGCGGTCGTGTCGAGTATGGGCAGTTCGAGTGCCTCTGTCCGGACGGCCAAACCTTCGATCATGGCTTCGAGGAACGTGCGCAGAACCTCGCGTCTGTCTTGCGTAGGTAAAGCACCGAACTCCGGAAGAATTGCAGTAAAGCGTTCCTGGTCTCCTGCAATTTCATCGAGGCCAACAAAGTCCAAAGCGACGAGATTCAAGATCGACAGACTTGGATTTGTAAAACGCCAACCGCGTCGAAGATCTGTCCAAACGCGATGTGCCATGACCTTCGCGAGTGCGCGCTCTGCTTCTCCTCTGATGACCGTACCCGCCGTCGGATCCAGCATCCAGTGAACGCGTGCATCTTTGTTGTTAGCTGTGAACCCGAGAGCACGAACGACGCGCAGTCCAAACTCTTCCTCGCGCAACCCATAGGACCCTTCGTCCAACACAGCCCGAAGAATTGCTCCACGCAGTAAGCTGACAAACAGGAAATCGTTGAAATGCCCAGCTTGTAGCGCTGCGTCCTGCCGATTGTCCGTAAAGCCAAGAAGCTTGCGTTTGTCTTTCGGGACATTGCTGCTTGGAGCGTTCAACCATTCAAGCGCGGTTGAGACCAGCAACGTGGTCGCAGAGCTTCTGCCTTCGCCTGAAAGGCCGGCTAATTTGCTTCTTTCGCGCATGCCAGTTGGCGGCTCATGCAGGCAGCAGGTGCAGAAACCGAATTTTCCCGGCAAGAACCAAAAGTCCATTCCGCTTGAACCTAGACGACCGTCAGCGCCAACCGTCACGGGCTGAGGGGCGCGTGCGCGTCTATAAGAACGCAATCGTTCGACACCGCGGTGCTCTTCAACCCAGGTTTCAGGATAGCTCTCGATGTCCCCAGTAAAGCGGTATTCTGCGTCGCCTTCACCAGTAGGGGTCAGGTATCCGGCAATGTCTTCTTCTTCATCGTCGTCGATAGGGGTGTCATCAATGTTTCGAGGAATGAAACTGGTTAGGCCGTCTCGTTCCACTTTTGTGACGACGTGATATTCTTGACCGCACTCGCGACAAAAGCGCGTCGGGTACATTCTGTGGCCAGGGTTGTTCGGATCCTCCAGTTGGCCATCTAAAAGAACAGTTCTCGGGTGATCGGTTAGGGTGGTGAAAAACTCACCAGCACCGGAAACAAACCTATGCAGCTTGAACGCGAGAAATGCAGCATCACCTGATCCGCCTCTTTCCTTTTCGGGCAGACTTACGAGAGTGAGAAAGGTTTCCAACACCTGCTGACATTGATCTTCGCTCTCTCCGGAGGTTTTCATTAGCTCTTGAACAGCTTCTCCAAATGGAATTGGTCGCTTGCGCTTAAGATCCTTGCCATCGTCCAAACCGAGTGCCAGCTCACACCAAACAGCTAAAGGATGCTTCCTAAGTTCGTCGTCAGTGAGTTCTGATGGAATGCCTTGGCTAATCGTTTCTCCAAGAGCGGGGGTGACATCTGCAAGCTCTATAGAATCGTCAGTTGAACGCCGAAGCGCCTCGTCAATAACGGCGTCGGGACCGATGCTGGCACCGAACAGTCGTGAAGCAACTTGTGAGACGGCCAGAGCCCGCCCATCGTCGCTTCCTTCGCTAGCCATAGTTGCCGACGTGCCGATACAAATCGGTGCTTTTTCTCCCGCACACCGATCTCTCAATCTCCGAACCAGAATAGCTACATCAGCACCTTGTCGTCCGCGGTAGGTGTGAAGTTCATCAAGAACGATAAACTCCAGGCCCTTTGTGTTCTCGACGACTCGGGTGTCCTGCTCGTCTTGGCGAGTTAGCAAAAGCTCCGCCATCATGAAGTTTGTTAGCAAGATGTCGGGAGGATTGGCCGCGATGCGTTGTCGCTCCTCCTGACCTTCCTGACCCGTGTAGCGGGCGACAGTCGGTAGGAGCTCCTTGGGTAGGCCAGACTGAGAAATAAACTTTTCGATTTCTTTAATCTGGCTATTTGCGAGAGCGTTCATCGGATAGACAATGATGGCTCTTGTTCGCCGAGATTTATCCGCTTTTTTTGCCCTTACGATAGCGTCGACGATTGGAACAAAGAAGCAGAGAGACTTGCCAGATCCCGTACCTGTCGTAACGACAAAACTTTGACCTGCACGCGCTTTAGCGATTGCTTGAGCTTGATGCCGATGGAACCGAAGTGGCTCAGCTCCGAACCGGAAAATTTCACCGGTAGCTTTATCCAAATCTCCCGTAGAAATGAGTTCAGCAGTTGTCGGGCCTTCTTCATAGCGTGGGTTCAATGACAAGAGCGGGTCCGGCCAGAAATGGCCGTCTTGATAGAGTGCTTCGACCTGCGACTTTAGATCTGTCGCGCGTAAGGCGCTGAACGATTGCGAAAAGTGCGCGTAGTTCTCAATGAGACTGCTGTCGAATTCGAATGCTTTCATTTCAATCTTACTGCCTGCAAATAGCTTTATTCGGTTACCCTAAGGTCTGTAGCTCGTTCAGCTCTCTTTTCGGGCATTGTCGCAAAGCGAATACCCTTTAAGGAGAGTTTGTCGCGCAGATCCTTCATCCTACGCAAGTCATATGCGCTTCCTTCTGGTACAATCATGAGAATTTCTGGCACAAGTTTTTGAATTAGTGCCAAATACCCCAGTGTTGTTATGAACTGATGCCGGTCTACCCGGTTTCGGTAAGACTTTACTTCTACTGCAACACGCTCACCAGAACTCAGGTTCACAACAAGGTCCGGGCTTATAGGATCGATAATTCTTCCGGGCTGGATAGATACGCTGTCCGATTCAAAGAATTCAGCCCCAAAGCGCTTAAGGTAGTCGTCAACAAAGTCGTTAAATCGTTGTGCTCTTTGAGGCGCGGAAAGCTCTATACTTCCGGTCGTTATGGAAGGATCGCTTTTTCTTTCTCTAAGGTCGTCGAAGATAGCCTTGAGCTCGATCTGCTTCATCTGACCTTCAAAAACTTTCGGCGTTATCTTTTTTGCTTCTGCGGCATCCAACTCTTCTATTTTCATCAAATACATAACGAGCGTCATACCCAGCCAGGCCGGTTTGGCTTGGTAAACCTCAGGATGTTTCTCTTTTAACCATCTGCTTACATAGAGCGGGTTCTTGAGGCTGTGAGGTCTTCTTCCGGTTAGATCTGCAATGTTTTTAAGAACTTCGTTGGATGTTCGAAGTCCATAGGCGCTCGGGTTGTCCATGGCGTCGGACAAAGCACCTCCAAATTCTATCCAGTTTTCTCTTTTTGCCACGCTCTCGAGGCTGTTGCCTTGTTGCACCATACATTTATCCATTATTGGCAGCGCCAATATTGTATTGATATTGGAGATGCCAATATTGTAGACATCTATTCATGAAAAAAGACCCCAAATCACACCCAACATCCCGCATCGTAAGAAAAGCGGGGCAAAAAAAGAGAGCAAATTACGTCAGTGCTCCGAAATGTGCTGGATACATCCAATTGGAGAGCACATTGGAGGCCACGACTGCTTTTGCGTTGGCGTTGGATCCGCGTGTAGCCAGTTTCCGGCCCCAACCTTGCACATATGATCTTCTATCGGGAAGGTCTTATGCGAAAAAAGAGTATCTTATCGATGAGTTTGTCGGAAAGCGCTATCGCCCCAAGCCTTACACACCCGACTTCCTCGTCAGAATGCGGGATGGTCGAGCAGCTTTCGTTGAAACCAAAGCTGAAAGGTGGGTCAACGAGGACCTTCATCGGGATTTTTTGCCAAAGTTTTTCAAATCTGTTGGCCATCATTGGACACTGATTACAGACGAAACGCTAACGGAAATCGTGGCTCACAACGTCCGCACGCTGAAGGCTGTTATTGACAGGCCACCAACGAAGAAAACTCTAGAAGTCCTTGCTGAAGTGCCAACCGAAAGTGTCCGTCTTGGTCAGCTGATCTCCGAGTTTGATCTTGGTTCGGACGAACTCCTTTGCGCTATCCTTTCCGGGTTTCTTGCAGTGGATCTTTTTAGTCGACGTCTTGGGCCGGCTTCGTTTGCGTCTTTGAACCCAACTCCCAAAACAAATCATCTGGAGATCATCGAGCTGTGACCCACGTTCAGCGACAGTATATTGGCTGGCATGTTCTGATCGAAGAACAGACCTTCACCGTAGTAGAAATTGGAGTGCGCGACGGTTCAGTCTCCTTGACTGACAAGGACGGTGTTTATTCGCACATCAGCTTTGAGAGATTCAGAGAACTCATTCATTCCGAGATGGCGTTCGATCCGAACGCAGATGCCAGGTCACTGCGCCGAATGCTCAACGCTTCTGAGCAGAAAGAACTAAGCTTCAAAAAACGTGTTATCACAGCGATCAGAGTGCATAGAGGAGGTGGTCTCACTTGGCAGGCAGCCTACAATCGACTTGTACTAGACTTCTTGGATGACAAATACACGTCTTTCCGAGCTAATGGTTTTCCCTCACTAAGGACTGTTCAATCCTGGGATAAGCTGGACCGTTCAAAAGGCGATGCAGGGCTTCGACCCAAACACACGAACAAAGGCAACCGAGCGCCCAGATACGACTTCTTGTTTGAAGAAGTCACTTACGATCTGCTCGAAGAACGGTTTCTGACTTCGGATCGCATGACGGTTACGTCTCTCGCAAGGCTTGCCAAAGCAAAGTATCAGAAAAAATGTGAAGAACTGGATCTCAAGCCCGGACCATGCGGTAGCAAATGTGTAAACGCGATTATTCAGCTATTGCCACATGCAGATGTTGTGAAACTTAGGCTCGGCAGTGCGGAAGCAAGAAAACAATACTTGCTCGCGATGAATCTCCAGAAAGTTGAAGTTCCGTTCGCACGTCTTGAGGCGGACTCCACCACTTTGGACATGTGGTGCGTAGATGATGACGGAGATCCAGTAGGACGTCCAACAGTGTGTGCGGTAATCGATTGCGCAACGGGCCTGATTCTGGACCTTCAAGTGTCTTGGGGCGCTCCATCATCCAGTCTGACCGCGAGAACCATGAAGGAGGTTTTCGTACCCAAAACGGATGCGTTCTTTGATCGCTACAAAATCCAAAACAGGTTTCAGGCCGTCGGTACGCCACAATTGACGGTATCAGACCAAGGCTCAGAAAACTCTGGCGATATTATTGGGTCAGTCCTGTCGGCCTCGGCACAAGACTGGTTGAAGTGCGTTCCAGGCCAGCCAGATAAGAAGCCATTCATTGAGAGGTTTTTCCGAGAACTAAGTCGATTTATTACCCAGTTTCAGGGGGCCTCCCAAACTTCAGAAATTGGCGCGAAAAAACGCACAAAAATCGCGGAAGCAGAAGCTGTCTATACCATTCGCGAAGTCGAAGAAATGCTTCAAAGGTGGCGTTATGACATTTACGCTCAAAAGCAAAGACGGCGAGTGCAAAACATCCTACGGACCAATGAGTCTCCCGTTGCCGCATGGAACAGACTGAGTAGACGCCACTTACTTCCCCCCGCGCCATCTGCGGTCCAAGTCAGAGAAATGTTTATGGTTGAAGAGGCAGTTCGTGTCGCCGAACGAGATGGCATCATGTTCAAGAACATTCGGTACGCCTCGTGCGAGCTGAAGAACTATCTTGAGCGCGTTGGAGTAAGAAACAAGGTTCAGATCCGGTACGACCCAAATGACATCCGAGAAATCGCTGTCTGGGACGAACTGGCTCACGAACACTTTTTTGTCCCTACAAAGAGAGAAAACTGCCCCGCGTTGTCATTTGCGCAGTTGGATGTCGCACGAAAAGCGTTGCGCACGCCTGATGTGGAGGAAATCGAAACGCAGGCAATTCTAGCCGAACTTCAAATTTACGAAGACTTCAAAGACAAGGCTGACAAACTTACTTCGAAGAAGCGCCGGGCAAAGCAGATCGCAGCGACCCGCAACAAAGAGCTAATTGAACGTTCGGATCGCCTACCAGGTCAAGATCCCACCAACTCAGCCAAACGCAAACGGATCAAGCCGACAGTTAGCTTGCCCGGGAACATGCCGAAAAAATCAACCCGGAGGCACAGTTGAGTCACCAGAACTACAGTCACGTCCTGAAACAAGCCGTCTATCACGCCTTGTATCAACAAACGCGCAGTGAACTGATTGAAGCCATTAGCCTTGCACAGCGGCTCGGTGGGTCAATCGTGCCCTTCCTTGGTCCCACAAGGTGCGGAAAAAGTCGGATGCTCGAGGATCTGCGGGATACTATCGGTAAGCCAACAACTGAATACCAGGGATGGGTCTATGACAGCGATTTTGTCATCGGTTCCATCCCCAACAAGCCAAATGACAAAATGCTTGTTCGATCCATGCTGGCTTCGCTGGAACTGAGCGGTAAGAGAGGGTCATCTGCGTCAGAGATCGAGGCACAGCTATACAAGGAAATCACGAGCAAGGGCATTCGTGTCATTGCGATGGACGAGTGCAATCACTGCGCCGAACGTGGTGAACGGCTGTCAAAGCGGGGCGTTACCGACCATTTCAAACGCCTCGTGGACAACACAGGTGTGACGCTGGTCCTCTGCGGGTTGCCCAAGTTTCAGAGAATTCTGGATGAGAACGAACAGTGCCGTGATCGGGCAATGAAATCCACTTACATGTTGCCCTATTCCTGGTCCGTTGAAGAGGAAAAGACCAACTTCGCTGGCGCTATCGCATCGCCACTCAACAGCTTGCAAGAAGCCGGCCTAGAGTTTGACTTTGACCCTCATGACATTGTGGTGCGCCTTTACGGAGTGTCTGGCGGCCGCGTTGGGATCGTTATGCGCGTCTTGCACGGGGCAATCGCCTACATCGAGAATGATGTGTTGAGCTACGCCAGCCTCGCCAAGGCAGCGAACTCCGTTCTTCAAGCCCAACACCGTCCAGATTTTTTCTTTGAATCTGATGATATCGAAGAACTGGATTTGGTCCGTTCGTTCGTAAACGTCATGAAGGAAGCCGACCTTGAGCTTGCACCTTCCACGACGGAAGAATTTTCAGTGTTGGAACACTATTGATGCTGGCCAGAACAACAAATCCACAACCTGATGAAAGCCTCCTCGGCTTCCTTCGCAGATTGTCTGCTTTCAACGCATTCATCGACACGGGGGATTTCTTCTCGGAGCTTGGTATTAGGTACGGACGCCCTCTGATCGAGAGCATTGATGACTTGGAGCGCAAATGTGGATTACCTGCGGGCGAGCTCGCGGCAATCGCACCGGAAGCCAAGCCAAAAGACGCATGCCGCGAGTGGCAATATGAACGGCACCGGTCTGACCCAGTGTGCCCAATCTGTATCGCAGACGGTAAGGTCTATCACCAAAGCTGGCGTCACACGCTGGTAACTGCGTGCCCTGAGCACACGTGCAGGTTGGAAGATACCTGCCCGCGATGCTCAGAGGCTCTTACGCCCGAAAATGGAGGGCACGGAAAATGTTCTTGCGGAACGGATTTGTCGAGACTTCCAGTTCAGACAGCGCCGCGACATGAGGTTCTAATCTCGCAGTTGATTTCGGGCATTCCATCAAGTGAAGTCTCTGGTCTTCCGAAGCAGTTGGTGTCCAGTCCTCCAGCAGATATCGGCCGTTTTGTTCATTTCCTAGCCTCGTCCTTCTCAACAAATCGAACGGGCAAGGCTCTTAAGACCAAATTGCCGAGAACAGTAGAGGAGGCTGTTGTGCTGCTTGAGCCGGTTGCTTCATTATTAGAAAACTGGCCAAACGGTTTTGAAGATCACGTTCGCGAACGTCTGGTAAACGCTGACCCAGCATTGAACTCCGCGCCTGCAAGATTGGGAAATTGGTATCAGCGGTTCATGCAATTCAAAGATCCTGCATATGAACCATTTCACAAGGCTTTGGGTGGAGTTGTTTCAAAAGAGTTCAGCGGAACCTATCTCGGTTCATTACAAGTCGATGAATCAAGAGAATGGGTGTCTGCCAAGGAAGCTGCTCAAGAGATTGGGATCACGTCGCAGAGGCTGGTTGAGGCGGTTCAAAAGAAACAGATTGCCGGCAAACAAAGCCGGAGCGGATATGGGCACACTCATACTGTTATTCCTCGGCTAGAAGTTCATAACATCCTCGCTGATCGAGAAAGATACTGCGACGGCACTACAATCCGAAACCTACTTGGAGTTTCACGAAAGCAGCTTGAGCTTTTGCGTGAAGCTGCTGTGGTCAGCGAAATTGCTTTGGAAGATCGTCCCCCGTTGATTGACGGTGGCTTTGACAGAATTGCCCTTGCAGATCGGCTGGCTCGTATCAGTGCCTCCGCGGTCCAACGGGATGGTGAGACGATTAGTTTTGTGGATCTAAATCTTCGCAGAACAACGGATCGTTCGGTGCTCATCCAAATTTTTCAGCGCATCTTTGATTGTGAGATCGTGCCTGTAAACGCGAATAGCGAAGTCTTGTTAAGTAAGTTCCAGTATCTGAAAAGCGACGTGGAAAGAGAACTGAGTAAAGGGCGCTTCTCAAAAGACTGGACAGCTCAGGATGTTGCCAGGGTCACTGGTTGGAAACCTCAATCAGTCGTGCACTGGTGCAAGCTTGGTCTGCTCGAAGCTCGCGAAGTTTCGCATGGTCCGAACAAGGGTTATTTGATCTCGCCGGAACAGCTAGCGCGCTTCCAGAGCCGTTTCGTCCCTCTTGCAGTTCTTGCCAAGTCGCGAAAAACGTCTTCACAAAAACTGCTCACTGAATTCTCAAACCAAGAAATCGCTACATACGGTGCGCAAGCCGAGGGTTCTGCAACACGCGGGCACCTAGTAGAACTCAGAGACTTGCTTGTGCTTTCATACGAAGGACGACTTGGAACTCAAAACACAAGCAGATCAACTAGGCAGCATTCTATCCAAAAAGAGTGCCGTAGAGGCGGCAACGGGTTGTAATGACAAAGATGTTATGGAGATGTAGCTGAAGACTCATTGCAAACAAACGTTTCAATAATTGTACATCTCAGTGTCAGATCGCCATCGTTCTAAAGAAACACTTTTGGACATAGTGGAAGCTACGTTACTGCTTGAATTCGTGCCAAGACCTCGCCAGCTAGCTTGTTCCGGCCCTCACCATTATTGTGGTAGTGAAGGTAGCGTATAGAGCGCAGATCGAACGGAACGTCTTCGTGCGATTGCGTAATCAGTACAACTTCTTTCCCGAGCGTATGGGCTATTCCAGCTTCGTAAAAAACATTGGGATTCTTGTTTGAGAGGTCGCAAACGACAACGGCAGATGTGCATATCAATTCTATGATGTCGGTCATAATGTGAGAGTGTACCCACATGTCATCTGCCCGTTGGCACTGGTATCCGTCTGCCTGAAGGACATCCTTTAATTCTTCATAGACGGATGAAAAAGATCCTGAAAAGGGCATCATGAAAGATATCAGGTTCGATTTCACTGGCTTTTCGCTTAACTGGAAGACAGTTGGCACAGGGCGCGAACCTACTTTCTGACGGTACAAAACTTGAAACAAGTCTGCGTCTTTGATCGCCCAGTGGTTTCGATTGAACTCAAACTTTTCAATATTTAGTTCAGACGCCAAATTAAAAACTTCAGCATTAGTCATATTTGGAACGTCTGGATCTATCGCGTAATGCAGGTGATAGTCGGTTCCCTTAAGTTCAACTCTCGTAAGCTGTCCGAATCTCGCAATCTCGTCACTTCTACCTTCTTCCATGAAAAGCGTAGGAAGAGACATAACACTCAAAACATCGAGTTTACCGCCTGGCATGAACTTCGCTTCAAGTTCGTCCGAAGTAAACTCCAATACACGGTCGGCCATAATTGAACCGCGGCGGTCGTTTTCTAAGCCTCCTGAAACAATAAGATTGAACACGGTTTTCCTCTTCTGCTGCTTCGAATGCCATAGCTGAGAGCAGGAATTTTACTCAACTGCAAGATGTCATTTGGGGAGTGGGGGTCAAAGTACTTGCGCAAGTATTGATCACGCGGTGTTGGGTGAAACTGTCGGAAATTCGCACCGGCTTTGCGACAAAAAGCCGGGATTTCGAGATTTAACATAAGTCGCAATTATACAGCGTTTGCAGTCTCGCGATCCGAAGCGGCAATTCGTTCAGAAAGCGACACATGTTCGGATTGAGCCCATTCCTAAAGAGTGCTGCATCATAGCCTATAGGCAGCAATATCGTTGACTCTGCGCTCTTGGGTGCCTTATCGCTGACCTCATGGTGAAATCGTTCTTCGCATCGCAGGACTATTATCCTCAGCTTCGATAGCTGCGGGCAATTTATCATTGGTTTTCCGCTGCCCCTGACAGCGGTCAACATGCAAACGACCTTGTGCCGGGCGGCAAATTCAAAGGTCGCAAAATGAACAACAACAGCAGTAGTCAAAATACGTCGCTAGGCATCGTGGGGTTTGGTGCGTTCGGACAACTTGCAGCACTTCATCTCGGACAGCACTTCGAGATATCGGCCTACGATCCGTCGCCGGACCTTGCCAAGATCGCAAAGAAACTCGGCGTGCGTCTATCATCCTTGCACTCAGTATCGCAGGCTGATGTGATCCTCATTGCGGCACCAGTGTCCTCTTTCGAGCCGGTTGTCAGAGAGATCGCGGTTGCTTGTAAACCCGGCGCGCTGATTGTCGATGTTGGCTCAGTTAAAGTAATTCCCGCAGAAATCATGCGGCGGCTGATGCCGAACCATGTAGACATCGTCGCAACCCACCCCTTGTTTGGTCCTCAAAGTGCCGCGACAGGTATTGAGGGTCTAAAGATCGCGGTCTGCCCCATTCAGGGAAACCGGCATACAAGGCTGGCTGCGTTTTTACGCAAAGCGCTCGGACTGACCGTCATCATGACAACACCAGAAGATCACGACCAAGAAGCAGCAGTTGTCCAGGGACTCACGCACCTCATTGCCAAAGTGCTACTGAGAATGGGACCGCTGCCAACGCGCATGACAACGAAAAGCTTTGACTTGTTATCTGAAGCGATTTCCATGGTTCAACACGATGCGCCTGAAGTATTCGAAGCGATTGAGAAGGCCAATCCTTACGCCGAGACCGTGCGACGACAGTTTTTCGATTTGGCCGCAAGTTTGAGTGTCGAGCTGGATACAGCATCGACGACGCTACCGCACACCGAAAACGGAAATTGATGGAGCAGCATCGAAGGGCAGGTTTGTCCGCGTCTTATCAGTTCATGCCGCGTGCAGCGAACGTCGATCCTTATCAGACCGGCCCTTGGCGCAGATCGCGGCGAAGGTGCCAGGAGAGTCCGAAAGGGCTCAATGCTGCGCGTTCAACGAAGGTCAGCTTGACGAAGCAAAGCGCCAATACGTTTGCCAGACGAAATTTGAACATAGGCGCGAAGCCATCCTCATGCTAATTTTAGAGAGGATTTGTAGGGCGGGAAGCTGTTGGATCGCCAGCACACAAAAGAGATTGACCGTGTCTTAAGCGGGTTCGATACAGGGAGAGACCGGCTTGTCGCGGACAGCTGGCAGCGCTGCGTTGAAACCTATGGTATGGATCCCTCACGGCAGGAACCCGCGCATATCCTGCCTGACACCAAATTCCGTGAACATCTGGAGCAATCGGAACGTCTGATCACAACAGCGCGCTCGGGGCTGCAATCTTTGTTTGCGCAGGTTGCAGGGCAGAACTACGTCCTG
The DNA here is from genome assembly GCF_056542025.1 of Ruegeria sp. AF2. Taxonomy (NCBI): domain Bacteria; kingdom Pseudomonadati; phylum Pseudomonadota; class Alphaproteobacteria; order Rhodobacterales; family Roseobacteraceae; genus Ruegeria; species Ruegeria sp. AF2. Next base: position 116,615 of record NZ_JBQFZC010000004.1, read on the forward strand.
CTGCTTGCTGATGCGGATGGCGTCTGCGTCGATTTCTTTGGCGACCGGAACTTTGAGGACGAACTCAGAACTGCCGGTCTTCATCTGGGATTCAAGTGGACGGAAGAGTTGGCAGGAACGAACGGGGTAGGGTCGTGCATCGTTACAGGTCAGCCGGTGACGATCCATCAGGGGGATCATTTTTCGATCACGCATACGCCGCTGTCTTGTACGGCAGCGCCTATTTTCGATACCAAAGGTGGTCTTGCGGCTGTTCTGGATGTTTCGTTGTTGCGTGGCCCTTCGCCTAAGGCGTCGCAGAATCTGGCCATGACATTGGTGACGAATTCCGCCCGTCGCGTCGAGATGGCAAACCTGATGGCATCGACCAGGCGCGATTGGGTCCTGCGCTTTTCAGCTAGCCCCGAATTTCTTGAGGTCGATCCTGAAGCGGCGGTTGCAGTGGACGGAAGCGGCAAGATCATTGGTATGACCTCGGGGGCCCGACGCGCACTGGACCCGGACGGTTCGGGCCACCTGATCGGGTCGCAATTGCAGGACTGGCTTGAAATCAGTGTTGATGACATGCCCGAATTCATGCGCGGCAGGCCCTCAGAAGACCGGGTATTGCGCCTCAAGGACGGGCGCGCGCTCTATGGTCATGCCGTTGCGCCACAGACGTCGCAGATGACAGCGGCCCTGCGCAAGCGAGAACAGGTTCTGCCCGGAGCCCTTGGCAGTTTTGCTGGGCCGGATGCGGACCTTCAGCAGCTTTTGAACAATGCTGCACGTCTTGCACCGACCAGCCTGCCGCTTTTGCTGACTGGTGAAAGCGGCACGGGCAAGACCAAACTGGCGCGTGCGATCCACATGGCCGATCCTGCGAGACAGGATTTCCACACAGTGATCTGCTGCGATACCGAGACATTCGATTTCTGCCAAACCATCGACCCCGGCACGCTGTACCTGCGCGGTGTTGAAGACCTGAGCGAGCCTGCACAGGCCTCTCTTTTAGCAGTGCTTGAGCGGCGGGCTGATCTGAGGATCATTGCCTCATGTCGGCAGCCCCCGGCGGGATTGCAGGGCGGTCTGCGTGAAGATCTGCTGCACCGGATTGCGGGGGCCACATTTTCTCTGCCGCCTTTGCGCCACCGAGCGGATCTGGATTGGCTAATTGATCGCCTGCTTCGACGGTTTGCAAGCCATGATATTCACCTGTCGACAGTCGCGCGCGCCGATCTGAAATCACGACTATGGAGCGGCAATATTCGTGAACTGGAACATCTGCTGCACAGCGCGGTCGCCCTGTGTCAGGACAACATCATCGACTTGACGGATTTGCCAGCCCCGGCGCTCGCCCCTGCGCAAAAGCTGGACTCAGATGATCTGGAAGCACTGCTGCGTGCTTGCGATTGGAATATGTCTCAAGTGGCGCGACGCCTTGGCGTGAACCGGTCGACAATCCTGCGCCGTGTGCGAAAGGCCGGGCTTATTCCACCTGCATAAACGCACATGCCTTCGTGTTGCGCCCTTGTTGCGCGCGCAACAAGTCTTGGGTTTTTTGGCCGAAGTCAAGCGTTGAGCCGCCAAATCGACTTGCCCGAAGGGACGCGGATTTGTCAGCCTTTTGCTCCGTGGAGATAGGGAGGATGACATGCTCGACACAACACTCTCGGATCAGGTGCAGGGGTTCCTGGATGACTTCGGTGCGGCTTTATCCCAAGGCGATATCGATGCCGCCTGCGATATGTTCCAGGACGATTGCTATTGGCGCGATCTGGTCAGCTTTACCTGGAATATCAAAACGGTCGAAGGCAAGGCGCAGGTGGCAGATATGCTCGCGCACCAGTTGGCCACAACAAAGCCGAGCGGTTGGAAAATAGCTGAAAGTGAAGTGCCCACTGAAGATGGCGGAATAACCACCGCATGGATCAAGTTCGAAACCGAAGTGGCACGCGGCTTTGGGTTAATCCGCCTCAAGGATGGCAAGATATGGACCTTGCTGACCACGATGGTCGAGCTGAAAGGTCATGAAGAGCCCAAAGGGTTCAACCGCCCACTTGGGGCCAAGCATGGTGCGGGTAAACACAGGACCACATGGGCGGAAGAACGGGCCCAAGAAGAGGCTGAACTGGGTTACAAAACACAGCCCTACTGCGTCATCATCGGCGGTGGTCAGGGTGGGATCGCCATGGGCGCGCGGCTGCGACAGCTCGGCGTCCCGACAATCATCGTTGAACGGAATGACCGGCCTGGCGACAGTTGGCGCAATCGCTACAAATCCCTCTGCCTGCATGATCCGGTCTGGTATGACCATCTGCCTTACATCAAGTTCCCGGAAAACTGGCCCGTCTTCTCGCCCAAGGACAAGATCGGTGACTGGCTTGAGATGTACACCAAGGTGATGGAGCTGAACTATTGGACGCGAACGACGGCCAAATCCGCCACGTTTGATGAAGACAAGGGCGAGTGGACCATCACGGTGGACCGGGACGGCGAAGAGGTTGTACTGCGGCCCAAGCATTTGATCATGGCGACCGGGATGTCCGGCAAGAAACGCATGCCTGATTTTCCGGGTATGGATGTTTTCAAAGGCGAGCAGGTGCATTCCTCGGAACATGAAGGTCCCGACAAATGGGCCGGTAAGAAGGTCGTTGTGGTGGGGTCCAACAACTCGGCCCACGACATCTGCGCGGCGCTTTGGGAAAACGATGCCGATGTAACAATGGTGCAGCGGTCATCAACACATATCGTCCGCTCGGACACCCTCATGGAAATCGGACTGGGCGATCTCTATTCTGAACGTGCGGTGCGTTCTGGTATGACAACCGAAAAGGCCGATCTGATTTTTGCATCGCTGCCCTATCGCATTCTGCACGAATTCCAGATTCCAGCCTATGCCGCGATGAAAGAACAGGACAAAGAGTTCTATGATGGGTTGGAAAAGGCCGGGTTCTGGCTGGATTGGGGCGACGACGACAGCGGGCTGTTCATGAAATACCTGCGCCGCGGATCAGGCTATTACATCGACATTGGGGCCAGCCAGTTGATCATTGATGGTGAGATCAAGCTGAAACGCGGTCAGGTCACTGCGCTTGATGAAACCGGAGTTATCCTTGATGACGGAACGCATCTGGATGCTGATCTGGTGGTCTATGCGACCGGGTATAATTCGATGAACGGCTGGGTTGCTGACCTGATGGGTCAGGACATGGCGGATCGGCTTGGGAAGTGTTGGGGTCTGGGCTCTGACACAACCAAGGACCCGGGGCCTTGGGAAGGCGAGCAACGCAATATGTGGAAGCCGACACAGCTTCCAAACCTCTGGATGCATGGTGGTAACCTGCATCAGTCCCGACATTATTCACAATTCCTGTCGCTGCAAATAAAGGCCCGAATGGAGGGTGTACCAACGCCGGTCTACGGCATGCAAGAAGTGCATCACCTCAGTTAAAGCATGTGCCGCGACCGAGAAGCAGACTTTCAATTTATTCGACTGAAAGTCTGCTTTGGCCGCATCTTGCCAGTTCGTGCGCCACGCCGCGAAAGGCGCTCCTTCCCGAAGCCGTCGTTCATGGATCTCGCGGCGAATGTGCCGGGAGAGCCCAAAGCGGGCGTGCTCGCGCGGTGTCTATCTCACCAAGTGTTTGACTGCTTTCGCTCTAAGTTTTGGCCCCGCCAAAAGGCACGGTCTTAAGTCCGGTGACTGCTCCACGTCGCGAGCGGTTGCGGTGCCATGCGTCGTAAAGTGTAGTGTCGAGAGGAAAATATGTTCAGAAAGAAGGTCTTTTCGTGCGAGCATTGTCATCAAATGATCGCTTGAAATCAGGCTAGGGTTAAAATGAACGGCGCTCAATCACTCGTAAAAACCCTTTTGAACAATGGCGTGGATACAGTCTTCGCAAATCCCGGCACCTCTGAAATGCACTTTGTCGCTGCCTTGGATGAACACCCGGAGATGAATTGCGTTCTTTGCCTGTTCGAAGGAGGAACGACAGGGGCGGCGGACGGATATTTTCGCATGAAACGTGATGTTGCGGGCACGCTGCTGCATCTTGCACCAGGATTTGGCAACGCATTTGCTAATCTGCACAATGCCAGAAAAGCAGGGTCCGGGATCGTTAACATCGTGGGCGATCATGCAACGCACCATCTGCGCTACGAAAGCCCTTTGAAGGGAGACATCCTCGGTGTCAGCCAAGCGGTCAGTCAGTGGACGCGAGTATCGTCTAATGCCACCGACGTAGCTAGGGATGGAGCGGCAGGGGTTCAAGCAGCCCGCGCGCGAAACGGCCAGATCGCGACCCTTGTCCTGCCTGCCGACACAGCTTGGAACGAAGCGAACGCAGCGGCAAACCGTTTGGACACCAGTGAAAGCCTCCATCGACCGTCAATGGGCGAGATAGAGGCCGCGGCAGCCCGTCTTGTAACGCCGAACGCCGCGCTGATGATTGGCGGATCAGCCCTGTTTGGACCACAGCGTGAACTAGCGGGACAAATTGCTGCCGCGACGGGGTGCCGGTTGTTGGCCGATACTCTGATACCGCGCATTTCCAAGGGCGCAGGAACAGCAAAGCTAGATCAACTGGTCTATCCGATATCGCCCAAGATCGCTCAGCTTGATGCAACGTCTTCGATCACTCTGCTTGGCACAGACAGGCCAGTCGCCTTTTTTGCTTATCCCGGGAAACCAAGCGTACCCGAACCTCCGTATTGCCCCATTACCGACTTATGTACGCCCACAGATGATATCGAGTGGACGCTGCGAGCGCTCGCCGACGCGGTCGGGGTCACAAGCAAAACGGTGGCAGAAACCCATCCGCTCGATCTGCCGGACATTCCCAGCGGGCAGTTGACCCTCGAAAAAGTTGGTTTGGCGTTGGCAGCACTGATCCCGGAAAACGCGACCATCTGTAATGAGTCCGTGACGTCCGGGTTTCACGTCATTCCACCGACAGCCACCGCTCGACCGCATGACCTACTCGCAGGCACCGGCGGCGCGATTGGGTTGTGTTTGCCTTGTGCGACGGGTGCGGCTATCGCCTGCCCCGACCGAAAAGTCATCGCACTAACCGGCGACGGGTCCGCCATGTATACTCTTCAATCATTGTGGACCATGGCCCGCGAAAATCTGGACGTGACAATCGTTGTGTTTGCGAACCGCGGTTATCAAATCCTGCGCGATGAACTCACAAATGTCGGTGTGGCGAGCTATGGTCAGAATGCTCAAGCTATGTTTGACGTGGATAACCCGACACTGGACTGGGTATCTCTGGCGAAGGGCCATGGTGTTCCGGGGACACGCGCAGATGACATGGACAGCTTTGCGAAGGCGCTCTCTGCCGGTCTCTCCAGCGACGGGCCATCTCTGATCGAAGTTGTGTGTCCCACGCCAGTATGAGTATTGTAACACGGAACCTGAAGAGCAGATGAGACTAGGGGTGCAAATTGCGGATCAGTTTAATGTGATACTGTGAAATGACTTTGCGATGGACCGAACGGCGGTCAAATTACCGCTTTCTACACAATGCAGTCAATCACACACCGCACAGCGAGCGACTGGAACGAGCCCATTCCTCCCACAAACGCGTGTCGCGGCGAAAGACTGCATTGAAACACGCCGCCTCCCCAAAAAAGGCCGCCGTCCATATTGACGCGACTCGTTTGAATGCCTATTTGACCGTCTCGTCTGAGGCGTAGCGCCTCGCATTATGGAGATTTTATGAAAGAGTCCCGGGCCTAACGCCCGTTCCTGGCGAAGCAAATTCAGGAACACCAACATTGATAGGCACACTCAAGCGCAACGCTGAGTGCCCTGTTTCTGTACTTTCGTAAAATCGAGACATCCCAATGAACATCTCAAAGCACGAGCAACGTGTTTTGCATGAACTCGCCCTTGGCGGGTCCATCCAATTTGAACACCAGCCGAACGGCAAAGTACATGATGTCACCTGCTATACGCGCAGCGGTCATGTGTTGTCTGACTGCACCCTCAATATCTTTCAGCGCCTTCTTAAAAAGCGCCTGATCCGCTCGAAAAACGGTGCCCCCTATCGCGCGTCTGCGCTGGGGATCAAATCCGTACGAGCCCAAATGAATCAACGATAGGAGAACACTATGAAACAAACAGACATCAACGCCATTCTGGGCATCCACCGACAGGCCTTTGGTCAAGCGGATGGAGAAGCTGAGGGAGAGGCGATTGCACAGCTTGCCAAAGCCTTTCTCGACAATCCAGACACAATCTCGATCAGTGTTGAACGAGAGGGGAAACTAGCGGGCAACGTGCTGTTCACGCCATTTGTCTTTACGGACCACCGCGACACCAAATGCTACCTTCTGGCCCCGTGCGGCGTGTCACCACACCATCAGGGTACAGGTGTCGGGAAAGAATTGATGGAGACCAGCATCGGGCACCTAAAGTCTATCGGGGCTGACGCCGTGTTCGTGTTGGGTGTCCCGACCTTCTATCCCCGCTACGGGTTTGTCCCAACCGACAAGCATACGCCTTACCCCGATCTGTTGACGGCACCCGAGGCATGGATGGCGCTTGAGTTGACTGAAGGCACCGTCGGGAAACTGAGCGGTAAAACGCAGGCGATCCCGCAGTTCATGGATGCGCATTGGTGGGATACGTCGCAGCACGACTGATCGAATAGCGTATACTCAACGCAAAAACTGAACCAGACATTCGCCTCGATTGGAGAATGTCTGGTTTGGTCCGCTATTCAGCCACTGCCGCGACCGAGGCGATCCATGCATTTGGCACAAAGGCATCATCCAACGCGGTTTCCGCCACATGGTTCGTATAGTTCGACAGGGTTTTCAACGCTGTGCCGAGGATGACTTCCAGCATAGATCGGCGTGTGTAACCAGCCGTCAGAAACGCCTCGACCTGTGCGTCGCTGGGCCAGCCTCGGCTTTCGTTGATCACGATGGCGAATTTGCGCAGCGCTTCCAATTTGGGGTCGGCGATAGGGCTGCCATCGCGTAACGCTGCGATCACGTCTTCGGGGACACCGGCCATCTGTGAAAGAGTGGTATGGGCGGCCATGCAGTACTTGCACCCGTTCAACCGGTTGTTAGTCATAAGGATGATCTGGCGCTCAGTCTCTGACAGGCTGGTCTTTCCAAAGATGCTGGAAAGTGTCGTATAGCCTTCCAAAATTGCGGGCGCTTCGGCCATGGCCGCATAAAGGTTGGGTACAAAACCATATCCTTTCAGCGATGCTTCCAGAATTGGTTTCGCGGCATCAGGGGCTGAGGCGATTGTATATGTCTCAAAATCAGTCATGTCTGGTTTCCTTTGGGAAGAGTTTTCGACACACGCGAATTGTCATTGCGGACAGGGTGTCTTGGAGAAATGCCGGCCTTTTGGGGAGGGGAGAGGCAGCGGTGGCTCCGACCGGCAAAAGCCACCAAATTCCTCGATCAAAGGCTGCCGACAGGCGTGTGGTGGATGTCTGCCCACTTGGCATGGGCGCCTTGGATCACGGTCTCTTTGTCCTCAAGGTACTTCTTGAAGATTTCCTCATTCACAAAGAGATAGAGCTTGTCGTCCACGATATCGGCATACCGAACATCGCCATCAAGCTTCTTGCCTACATAGACGCCAAAGGCGCAGAACCCGCCGAATTGAGGCAGATGTGCCGTCGGATCCGCCTCGAATGTGGCTTTCGCTGCCTGCGACGCAAAATAGTAGTCCACTCCATCATGGGCCGATGTAAAAGTGGCGTTGCCCATTTCGGGTATTTCGGCTTCAAACATCGATACAGGATCGACGCCATGCATGCCGAGGGGCTGCCCAGTCAAGGTAAGACTGTTCGAAACGTTGTATTCATCGTCAGCCAATGCCGCCGCCGCCAGGGCGAGAGTCAACGCTGTTGTAAGCGCGGGAAATGTAAAGATGCGTGTCATGATATGTCCTTTCAGGATGCTAGGATCAAATTTGAAGATCGATTTGGGTCAGGCCGATTGGCCAATGCGCTCAACCGCGTCGTCGGTCCACCAGACGCCGTTGGCGACCATGCGGAAGTTGATGATGGCGGCGAGATACCCGTCACCTTCAGGCACCTTGGCCCCGGCTGTGGCATCGCGAACGACAGCGACTTCGTAGCCCAGCTCCAGCAGCTCGTAGAGATGCGCCTGCGTACACAGGTTCGCCGACATCCCCGCGAGGATCACCTTGTCGATCTTGCGTTTACGCAATTGCAGGTTCAGGTCATTCTGAGCAGGGCTGTAAACCTTGTGTGGCGAGCAAATGATGGTTTCGCCATCCTCGATGTACTTCTTGTATTGCGGCATCCAGTCGGCACCTGAGCCCTCGAAGTTGTCCAAATTGAGCGGTCCCAGGCGGTCAAACATGCCGATGCTGTGCATCGTCGCTTCCAGAGTGCCCTCGAACTCCCACTTGTGGTCATGTGGGTAGTAATAGTGGGGCGAGATGAAGACCGGCATCCCCGCAGCCTTGGCGGCAATGAAAAGCCGTTCGATATTGTCGACCGTGCCCTGTTCGGTCACGCTTTCGCCAACGACGCCCCACGTCACACCGTCCTCTGACAAAAAATCAATCTGGGGGTCGGTCACCACAAGCGCAGTACGCCCCGGTTCGATGGTCATGTCGATTTGGGGAAGGCCTGGATTTTCCGGGTCAGCATAGTAGGCGCGTGCTTCGCCGGTCGCGGCAAGGGCCTGCCCGCCAGCCACTATTGTTGTACCTGCCGCGGCCGCACCGGCGGCTTGTTGCAAGAGTCGCCGGCGCGCCATATCAACGCGTTCGGGCGTGACGTCGCAAGCGCAGCTTGCTCCATGTTTGTGGTCATGATTGCTCATTGCAAATTTCCTTTGTCTGAGAGGGGCAAATGGGTTTGCTTTACTCGGCGGCGCCCCAGGTGGATCTGACAAAGAAGAAGCTATGCACCACATCGATTGAGGTATCGGCCCGCCCTGCCAAGGTTTTGGCCGAACCTGCCATGTGGTCTTGAGGTGTGTGCCTAGTCGGAGGTCGCTTGCTGCCTGAATCGTGCCGGAGCCTGGCCAACCCAGCGCTTGAAGGCGCGGCTGAACGTGCTCTGTTCCGAAAACCCGGTCATAAAGGCGATCTCGGCTATGGAAGCCTTACCGTCACGGAGCAGGTCACGAGCAAGTGCAACTTGTGCCTGACCAAGAACGTCGCGATAGGTCAGCCCTTCCTCGGCCAACCTGCGGTAAAGCGTGCGCTCGCTCATTCCCATCTCTTGTGCGACATGCGCTGCTTGCGGCGCGCCGTTACTCAGGGCCGGTGTAAGCCGGTGGACAATTGCTTGGCTCAGTGAGGTGTCGTCATCGCGAGAGTTGAACTCCTCATCCAGGTGCTTCGTCATGAAATCTGACAACCCCGGATCGCCAAGACGATTTTCGCTTTCCAGCATAGCAGGGCGCATAGCAATGGCGTTGTGGGCGCTCCCAAATCGAACCGGGCACCCGAAATATTCGGCGTAACGCTCTGGTTCTTGTCTGCATGGATGCTGAAACGAGACATATGCGAGCGACAACCCATCGCCCACAAACCGATACATGTTCCTCGCAAAGGCCGCAAGCGCGCATTCGTTGCGCAGCTCCAAGGCAGCGCGATGTGATGTTTGTCCCTCAAAAATCCAAAGGACCGGATCGCTGGTTTCATCAAGTCTGTAAACTGCGGTGTCCGTGACGAGACGAAAATAGCGCTCGATCCGTTGCAATGATTGCCGCAAGGTCGGAGCTGTCTTAACGGCCAGGCCAAGTACGCCGAGATCATCGGTCGCAATCGCGTTTGCATAGGCCTCGACCAACGCGGCCTCGTCCGCTTGTTGCGCACGAATCCAATCTATCAAATCGAAATACGCATCATCCGCCAATTGGCCGTCTTGAGCTTCTGGCAAACGCAGCACGACAGCGCCATTCGAAATCAGGGCGCCATCGTCGTTCAGCGTCATCCCGGCGGCGTTGGCCATCGCGCGGGCGAATGCGTAAGTTACACTTGCCATACAGTGAGATTAGCACTGGAAAGCTCTTTCACACCAGATCGTCCAACCCTGTGATAGGTATAATAAATAGAGACAGCCTCGATCTTCGGGCGCTTGAGGATCAATGCGCCAAACTGATAAAACTCGTCATCAGGTTTTCTGAGCGGTATCGTCCGAAAGCGTGCGGAAGCATGCAGTCATAGAGGTCATGGTAGATGGGCGAAATTTTTATATCTGTGCTGCTGCCGCTCGCAGTTGTTGTCATCATGTTCTGCCTTGGCCTCGGACTCACAGCGGCTGACTTTCAACGCATCGGACGACGTCCACGGGCCTTTTGCGTCGGGGCTCTCAACCAGATCATTTTGCTGCCTTGCATCGCTTTGATAGTGACCTTTATCTTTGGGATTTCCGCCGAGACAGCCGTTGGCATTATGATTTTAGCGGCCTGTCCGGGCGGGGCGATCAGTAACATCGTAACCAAGCTTTCGAATTGGGATGTTGCTTTGTCCGTTACTCTTACAGCAGTCTTCAGTCTGACTTGTGTCGTTACCGTACCGCTTATCCTGGAGTTTTCGATGCAGATGTTCATGGGGGCAACTGCGCCCGCTATCGACATCTCTTCGACGGCTTTAGCGATGTTTTTTTTAACAGCTTCTCCAATCCTAGTCGGGGTGACCGCGCGGTCATTGGCGCCGCGGATTGTAGCCGCGGTCGAACCAGTCTTTAGCAAGGTCTCTATGCTACTTTTTGCGATGGTCATCGGAGGCGCGATCATTTCAAACTGGGTGGTGGTCGCGGATAACTACCTTAGGCTTGGACCCGCACTTTTTGTTGTAGGTGCGTCACTCACGTTTATTGGCATCATGAGTTCAGGGATGCTCGGATGCACAGACATCGAGGCGAAGACGATTTCAATTGAGACCGGCGTTCAAAACGGAGCTTTGGGAATCGCAATTGCCACTTTGCTGTTGCCTAACACCAATGGGTTAAGCGAATATGCCATACCATCCGCAATTTATAGCGTGGTCTGGATCGTAACAATGTTGCCTGTCTTCGCCCTACTTGCGCGAAGAAGCCCAATTTCATGATCCTGACGCCTATTCTCTAGCTTTGGTTATGCGCTGAGCCAAGTCCCTTCGTTTCCATGCCAGAGCGCCGTCTGGTCAAAGAGCGATCAAGGAGCTCCAAAGCCCGTTGTGGAACGGCCGCTTTGGCGATTTTCCCTGTTGAAGGGAAGAGCTGTTGCTGCCAGTGCGGTGGATCCTGCGTCAGCGAAGGTGTAGACGCCAAGGTCAGTTTTGTCCGCAAGTCGGAATTGCAAAGTCTTGGATTAAGTGTCCGGATTGGGCTGGACCTGCCAAACATGCAAGCCGCGGAGAATGGCCGCATCGAGCCCACTTTGGCCGATGCCGCGCGTTGCCCGAACTACAGAAATGCGCAGAACGCGGACTTTGCAAAATTCGAAGAACGATCATTGCGAGTCTTTGCCGAGACCTTTTGGAGCAACCGCTATTGGGAACTAGCTGGATATGCTTTTGATCTAATCTGCTGCTCTGCCGAAATCTCGCGCCTGTTGCAGGTCGCTTTGATTGCAAAGTCAGGCGATGGTCACTGTCCCGAATTGGTTTTCGCGATACTGCAAAGCAGATCAACATGTCGATCCAACCAATCCTCGTCCAAGGCCTCGTGACGTATGAGCTTGCGGAAATAAGGTGCCGCGACTGCTAGTTCTATAAGCTGTTCAACCGGAACATCCGCGGCAATCTCACCGCGGTCTATTGCGGCTGCAAATACTGCTTCAACACTTGCGAACCTGTCTTTCATGAATTCCGTGATCACCAGCCGTGCTTCTTCATCTGTGGACGCAGCGGCGACCACCTGAGGCGCGATTTGGCCCCATGGTGTGTCATTCAAGGCCCCCATCAATACACCGAGTAACCAGCGCAGGTCAGATCGTAGCGGGCCATCGGTTTTGGGCGGTATGTTCGGCGGTGTTGCGATGCGCCGGAATGCTGCATCACGCAGACTACGCGCATCTGGCCAGTGCCTGTAAAGTGTACTGCGCGAAATGCCTGTTGCCTTTGAAACTGCGCCATGAGTTACGTGCAGCACGCCTTCATCCATCAGTATCTTTTGCGCAGCATCAAGCGCGGCCTGCCGTGTGGCGATCAGCCTAGGATCTTCTTTCAATCGCCCCTCCTATAGAACATCTTGTTGCGCTGTAGAACATTATGTTCTATAAGTATGGCCAGCTAAAAACTAAAGCTCAATACTCGATTCCGCGAACACGTCTTGTCAAAATGGGAGCGTATCAATGTTCAAAGTGGCAGCAACCCCGCTGGCGGTACTCTTATCGATGGGCGCGACAAACGCATTGTCCGAGAGTGGCACCTACGAGCTGGATCCTGGACATAGCCAGGTATTGTTCAGCTACGACCACATCGGTTTTTCAGAAACATTTGGAATGTTCTCAGGTTTTAGCGGTGAGATAGAGTTCAACGAAGATGATCCGTCATCATCATCTGTCTTAGTGTCTATGCCTGTAAAATCCATGATCACGGGCTGGGACGCCCGTCTGCAACACTTCATGTCCGATGACTTTTTTAGCGCGAGTGACAGTGACGTGGTCACATTCGCCTCGACCAGCATTGAAGTGACCGGAGACAATACCGCGAATATTTCTGGCGACCTGACCATGAATGGCATCACCAAACCTGTTGTTTTGGAAACAACGCTTAACAAGTCAGCTCCATACCCGTTTGGCCCAAAAGAGGGCACGCCGACCCTGGGCCTGGCAGCCACGGCGACCATCGTGCGGTCTGAATTCGGACTTGGGGCATTTGCGCCAGCGGTGAGCGACGAGATAGAGCTCTTGATCAATATCGAAGCGTTAAAGGCTGAATGATGTGTGCAAGGGCGCCGATACTGCGCTGAACGCTCATTCCTTGATTTTGGCGGATGGTCAACACGATGAATGAAATCCTGAGAGCATTGGCGGTTGCTGCAACGGCGGTGGCATTGACGTGCCCCTTGGCATCCGCACAAGAGCGTTCCTTGCCGGAGCGCACCTCACCCCGTCCTGAAACGACAAGCGGCGTACCGCATACTCAGATTGGTGTCGAAATTGATACCGACTTGGCCAAGCTATTGCTGGAGCGTGTTGCGCAACTCCCAGGGGTCACACTTGGCCCGACACGCATATCGCTTCCTGGCGCGATTGGTTTTCAGCTTGATCCCGACATGCTGCTGTCTCAACCGAACTCTATCGTGGGTGGGTTTGAGTTTGCGCATATGCATCCTGATGGCAGCTTGCACGCGTCGCTGCATCCGGCAACGGCGCGACGGGCAATTGAGGCTGGCTGGGCCGTAGCTCACCCTTGGGCCAAGCAACGTCCTGGGTGGAGCGGCTTTGTCATGATATATACACCGACCACACCAGAAGAGTTGGATGTCGTCATCGATCTGGTAGAAAGCTCGTACACCTTCATCACCGGCAACACCTTGGGCTAAGCTCGAATTGCGCGAAAGTGTGCGGGGACGCCTGTTTCCTGTCAGAGAGCAGTTTCAGCCACCTTGTTTCTCGCAGTGACTTTTTCTTAAATTGTCGCCGTGGCGAAGCGCTCGATACCTTCAAGCCTTTCGCACCAATGGTAGCTGCCGTCCGCTTTTTAGATTTTGCAAAGCTCAGAGTCGAAGTTCCGCTTCGGGCTGCCATCGGTCACAGATGAGAAGAGCTACGGACTGACACTTTTAGAATTGATATTTCGAAGTGAACCTTAGTTAACAACGCGAAATGCGTTAATCATTCACCTTAATTCTAGGTTTCGCCAGCCAATAAGACATTTTGCTCGGCTGTGTGTTTCAACGCAACTTTGGGAACTTGCAGGCTTAGCAAAATACCCAGGCACAAGTTTTGGTCACAAAAATCTATTCGTCTGTTAATTTTGGTTCAGAGGAATTGGTTTAGCTAAAAGGATCACATCGACTGATGAAGCGGAAAATTGCTGCGATCCTAAGCCTCGATGTCGTCGATTATACCAAGCGCATGTCAGAGGATGCTGAGACCACGCTGAACACTCTACAACGCATTTTGGACGATGTGATCAGACCGTTGGTCCATGAAAACAAAGGACGAATATTCAAGCTGATGGGAGATGGTGCTTTGGTTGAGTTTGTTGCAGCCACAGACGCAATTAATGCTGCCAGCCAGATTTTCAATCAGATGAGAGATGAAGACGTAACACTTCGAGGAGGTCTCCACGTTGGCGACGTAATGCCAAATGGCACAGACTTGTTCGGAGAGGCCGTGAATGTTGCGTCGCGCCTTCAGTCCAGCGCGCATATTGGAAGTTGTCTCGTCAGCAAGACAGCTGCTGAAGTTGCGGGAACTTCGCTGGCGGTTGCTTTGCGACCAGAAAGCTCGATACGGTTGAAGGGAATTCCAAATCCAGTTGAAGCCTACTCTATTGATTTAGATGGTGACAAAAGACGCGCAAAGAACAAGCTGCTGGCTAGCTCTCAAGACGTCCGCTTTGCAAAATCAAAAGACGGTACAACGCTTGCCTGGACATCCACTGGAAGTGGTAGAAAGTTACTGGTCACACCAAACTGGCTTAGGCATCTGGAATACGATTGGACGATGAACACCATCGCCGGGTGGTTGCCGCTGCTTTCTGAAAATCACTGCCTTTATCGGTTTGATGGTAGAAACAATGGCTTGTCCCAGAGGGGCGTGCAGGATGTGTCTTTGAATCGGATCGTCGAAGATGTTGAGGCCGTACTGGACGCAGCCGGGATCGAAAAAGTTCCACTGTTTGGCATTTCTTTTGGGGCAACCATTGCCGCGGCTTTTGCCGCAAATAATCCTGACCGTGTTTCGGGGTTGGTTCTACTCGGTGGATTTGCACAAGGACTCGCGGTGCGTTCACAGCCCGGAATTGCCGCGCTTGGGCAAGCAATGATGGATATGAGTCTTGAAGGCTGGAACGATGAATACCCTTCTGCAAGAGACTTGATGGCGCAATCATTTGCTCCAACCGCAAGTCCGCATGACCAGCGCACTTATGCAGAATTTATGAAAGTGGCAATGGACCATCAGGATTGGCTCAAGATTGGACCACTGGTCGCAGGGGTCGACGTAACCGATCTACTTCTGCGGATCACCTGTCCGGCTCTGGTTATGCACGCTAATCGAGACAGGATGCACAGTGTTGAACAAGGTAGGATTTTCGCCTCCGGCATCCAGAAGGCGCGCTTTATTGGCCTTGAGACAGCAAACAATACGATGCCAGAGTATGATCCTGCCTGGCCTAAAGCCCTAGTGGAAATAGAGCGTTTTTTGAATTCAATTTGAGCAGTGTACGTTGTTCATCGCCAAAACTTTGTTGTTCGAAGGTAAGAGGATGCCGTGCGCCCTTCGATTTTCGATACTGGAATTTAAAAACTCTAGGCTTCTCGTCATCGACCGCTTTGTCCTGATCTCGGAAATTGCAAAGTCTTGTTGCGAATGTCCGGTTTGGGCTGGTTGCGGTCAACCATGCTTATCGTAGAGACTGGTAGTACATGGTTCCGCAGAGCAGTGTTGGGGAAATGCTTATCCGGGGCGCTTTGGTTCCTAGCAGGAGAGGCGCTAAGAAGAAGCGCGCACTACTACAACGACAGTCGCCATAGACTTCTTATGTTTAATTTTGGGTAATGGCGGCAGGTAAGCTGTACTAGCGGTCTGGGTATGTATCGAGTTTGCCCCAGAGATCATCAACCAGATCTGAGAAGCCATCATTCGAGGCCTCCTTGTGCAGTAGACCAGCTCTTCGCCGGCGTTCGACCTCGGCCATTAGTTCTTCCTGTGTGGCTGTCTCAACCACATCACATCGAAGAGCTTCAATCTCGTCCGCTGTCCACGACTCAAATTTGTCAGCGTAGAAGCCCAGGGAATACGGCTCGTCATCAGAAATCTGCTTGATCACAGCATTCCAGTCTTCGCTCTGGTTCGATTCCTTTTCGACCCTCTCATCTAGTTCGCGGATAGACTTGCGGATCATCGGCAGCAGCTCTGCCTCAACGCTTTCTTCGCCCGCGCCGGTCCCCGCAAGCCAAAGGTCTGCGATCTTGCGGACGAGCCTCCAGACCGTCTGATTTCGAGGGTGGCCCTTAATCCGGCCGCCTAGACCTTTTTCTTGAATGCCAAACCGCTCGGCAGCACGTTCGTTCATCCGGATATTGTAATCGGACACGTCCGCGAGTTCTGAATCGTTCTCAGCCACAGCTCGGGCGACCTCTTGATCACCAACATAGACAACCACCTTCAACATCCCGCTACCCCTTCCTTCGCCGGTTCATCACTCGGTCCAGGTGGCTGTAGTCCAGATCTCGCATGATCCTTTGCACTCGCTCTGGATCGACTTCGCGATCTTTTCCAGCGGTGTAGACGATGTGTCTGACGTAGATCGCCAATGCGACAATGATCACGGCGGATAAGATCAAGCTGAAATGCTCGGGCCCCATCACTAAGTCTTCTTCCTCGGGTCTTCAATCCCGAGGTCGTCGAACACGTTGCCGCTACCATCAGTGATCTCGACATCATCGTCGTCAGTCACTAGATCCCAGGTGTTCTCTTTGACCCATTCATCCCGCCATTTGGGCGCGTCGGCCGGACGCTGTGCAAAATCGGCGATTTGCTCGAAAATCATTTTGCGCAATGCAAGCCAGACCTCCGGACCCTCTTTGCGACGAGCTTGCAACTCTGCGATCAAGTCATTCAGAGGAACATCCTGTAACGGGCGCCCGAAGATCTCTTCTTCTGAAAAATCATCTGTCATCGCTCAACATCCTCGACACTGATCGTCAAGACTAAGATCTTGTTTGGTTTTACAGTGATCTCTTTTCATTCAATCTCTCGAAGTTTGCCGTTCACCAAAGTCTCGCAGATTACGAAAATTGGGATTTCCTCTTCTGTAGTCTCGTCACTCATCTGGCTTACCCTGCGGATCAGGCACCTTTCGAGACCGGATCTCATCCGAGGTAATCGGCTTGGTTAGTTTTGCTCGACCAGCCGCAATTTCAGCCTCCCGAAGCCTAAGCAAACGCAAGGTTTGTTCATCCAGCTCAACGTCGTCGTCATCACCCATCAGACTTCTCCCGAGTACAATAACAGTGAGAACAGAGCACTTGAGACCTATCGGCTGTCCGAACGATGTCACCAACGTGGCCACACTCTTCACACGTCACACCGCATCGAAACTTCATCCAGTCAGCGTACTCCTGAATGAGATCGTGGTATCGACTGAAACCGATGGAAATCTTGCCATCCTGGCCTTTCTTAATATCCGAGATCTGAATAGTTCCAGGGTCCAGTGCCCTGAAATCCTGACTGAAGGAAAGCTTGTGGAGTGCTTGCGAAATCATCACGAGCCAGCCCTTTCCGACAGCAGGAACAAGAGATGCGCAATCCGGAGAAACGAGGTCTGGATAGTTTTTCACAATGTCCAGCCTCAGGCTGTCGGGCCAGGATTCTTCGGCGCCCTCAAATCGCCGCCGCAGAGCATCATTGTAGCACCAGCTGCAAAGCGTCGTCACAAACCCAAGGATGGTCTGGCGTTGGGCAGAATTAGAACAACCTTCACAGGTTTGCTCAATCTGAGCGACACGCCATTGAATCTCTTCACTCGTAGCCTGGTTGCAGCCTGGGCCCTCATAGACGCGCATACCTCCCAATTTCTGTTTGATCTGAACGATGGACGGGTGTTCATCACCAAACAGGTCGGGCTGCTCGTCGATCAACCTCTTCACTTTCTCAAGTGCAAGCGTAAGCTGCTCCACCCACCCGGCACGATACTCACCAAGCTGCTTGAAGACGCTTCGATGAATATCATTCCAGTCGACAACACTGCCCATCACTGACCTCCGGGCCCGCGCCTCTTTGAGATCGTGTGAAACCTCCGCCATAGCATTCATCATACGGTCGACCACTTCGCGGTCTTCACACTCGACATGCAGACACTC
The DNA here is from genome assembly GCF_056542025.1 of Ruegeria sp. AF2. Classification (NCBI taxonomy): domain Bacteria; kingdom Pseudomonadati; phylum Pseudomonadota; class Alphaproteobacteria; order Rhodobacterales; family Roseobacteraceae; genus Ruegeria; species Ruegeria sp. AF2. The sequence continues at coordinate 134,578 of NZ_JBQFZC010000004.1, forward strand.
CGCCGACCATGTGACGTCAGAGACGTGCGGAGCTGGGTAGTTGTGCGCCATCACCAAACGCATCTCTTCGGCGTACCAGGCGTCAAATGAGCGGAGATCATCTGGAGCTCCATGCTCCTCGATCACACCTCGAACCTTTTCCCGGAATTCCTTCCAACTCTTTTCGACATCATCCATCAGTCACATTCTCCAGAACTTGGTCTTGTTGAGATGGAAGACCCCTCTCGAGATCTGGCAAAGGGCAATCAGCGGGACATGACCGGTGGCCAGTGAGCCCGTATTCATGAGCTTCCGGGCGTAGTTCTCATCATCGTAGTCTTCCATAATCTTATTGAAGGTCACTTGTTGTTCGGCGGTCATCACCATTCCTTCTTCACGCACGCAGGGCACCGATTACGGTCATCCGTTCGGTCGATCTGACCGAAATAGCCACAAACTGAGCAGGTCATTCGATCTCGAGCAGGCTTTTTTCGAACGCCAAAAAGCCTCTTCCTTTTAGGGTGGCGCTTGCTCGCGACATCATGCGCGCACCAGCAACAAAGTGTCTTGTACCAGCCGTCCAGAAGTTGGGTCTCGGCACTATTCCCGCATCGTTCACAGCTGTGATTTGCACGCGCAATCGTCGCAGCGATCATCGACTGAATTTGTCGATCATCACACCGGTGGTAGATGCGGAGCTCGCCGATTTTCTCTTTGATCTGAAGGACAAAGGGGTAGGTGGCACCCTTCAGATCGCAGTATTCCTTAACCTCTGTGAAGAGCACCGTGACCAAGCCGGACCAACCTTCGGGTGTGCTTCCGAGGTTCTCCTCGACCGATTGCTTGATGTCGTTGAAATCAATTGCGTTCGTGACGTCGTCCGCCATGTTGGACACCTCCTGAGAATGGTAGGAGGCGTCGGAATCGAACCGACTCGTGCACTCTAATCTGGAGCAATTACAAGGATATAAGCCTCGCCCGCATACCAATGCTGCCTCCCACGGATTTTGCGTGGGTTATCGACCTCAGGCCGATATTCGATGGCAGTGGATGCGTGTGAACGTCATGTCCGCAAGCTGAACCAGTTCGTATAACCATGTCAAGACGGAGCGTGCTGTACTTAGAAATTCACCGCGTAGTTCTGGGAACCTTCTAGCTTAGCGTGTGCCCGATACACTGATGCATGTTATTTTGCGGGTCAGTACAGCATCGAGTAGCTCTCAGACAGCGAAGCGATTCGATACCCTGTGATCCGGAATCGAACTCAGAAACTCCGTCGATAGTTCGCTCTGAACCGACGCGCGTCTTTTTATCTGCGTCTAATGCGCTCCGTTCTGGAGAAATACAAAAGTCTTGATCTGACCAAACCTCAGCGGCGGCATTGACCTGCATCTTTCGAAAATGGAGATCCCGGTTGCAAGACCTTGTAAGTCTCATTCCATTTAGCGTCTCGAGTCATTTGTGATGATACGTTCCTCACCTGAACTGCTGGCAGTTTCGAGGCGTTGGTATGAAATACTCAGAACCAAAAAGAATACTGACGAGTTGCAGGATTTTCTGTCGAAGGTAGATGAACTACGGTTTGTTGGGACAGGCGAAGGAGAGTTTTGGAGTGGGCAAGCAGTTCGCGATGGGGTTAGCGGCTTTTTCGCGGAGATCCCTGCTCCCGTCGTTTTCGAAGAAGTTGAAGCTGAGGCCTTCGAAAACGGAGACACGGGATGGTCATCCTTCGTCCATAAGATTCAGTTTGTCGGCTTTGATGAAGCCGTATTTTACCGCACCGTCCTGATTTTTGTCCTGGAGGGAGCGGCCTGGAAGATCATCAATCGCCACGCTTCAGTGCCCACTCCAAATATTGAACTCGTGGGTAAGGAACAGCTAGCCATCCAAAAATTGGTTGATGCTGCGCGTGAAGATGGACCCGAGCTGGTCCAAACCGAAGGTTTGGCTTCGGTACTTTTCACTGATGTAGAAGGCAGTACAACGTTGGCGGAGGCGTTGGGCGATCAGCGTTGGTCGGTGCTGATCGAAAACCACTTCCAAGTCTTGGCGGCGATCATTGAAAAGCATTATGGCCAGTTCGTGAAATCCCTCGGAGACGGAACGTTGTCCGTCTTTCCGTCCGCGAAAGAAGCACTGACGGCCGCTATCAAGATTCAGAAGGCCATTGCATCGGTATCCGCGGAGCCATCTTTCGATGTTCGGATTGGAATTCACACTGGTGATGTCGTGCAATCTCGTGGAGATTTTTTCGGTACGGTGGTCAACAAAGCATCACGCATAACGACCGTTGGTGCGGCAGGCGAGATACTCGTTTCAGATGCGACTCGCGCTATGGTCGGAGGACGAACCGATTTCTCTTTTTCTGAAATAGAACCCAGACTCCTGAAAGGTCTACGCGGTCACCACGTTTTGTATCGGCTGGATTGGCAAGACTAAGTCTTGGGGGCGCCGTAACTCCGGCAAATCGCCTAGTCTCGTAGGGGAGCAGCACCGCCAGTTGTTTTGAGGTTCGCGCCACAGCTCACATCGCCAGCAATTCCTGATGAATTGCGACCATTGCCCAAGTGTCGCGCGTGCAATACGCCACAAGATCAGAATAGACCTTCTCGCGCGCTGGATCATCCGGTTCGGTCAGTGTTACGTCCTTCCAAAGGCGAGACGCGCTCGCCCCCTCTTTGATGTCCAGATCATCGTATGAAAGTTCTGGCAAAAACGCTGGAAGAACGGCCTTGATAGAGGCGCTTCCTTTGAACGCAGGATCGTTGATCACTTCATCCGCAAACGGCTTCATCAGATCTACAACGCGTGCATTTAGGCCTTCCAGGAACTCTGCATGCTCTGGATAAGTTTCCGCCATTTCCGTATTGCGCGATTTCTCGAACGGCGCATACCAAACCACTAAAGAGCCAACGTCTCCTATGTCCTCACGAAGCCTTTTCAGCAAGGCTGGCATCGGGTTACTGGCGTCTCGGTGGAGATACTCCCTGTGCTCAATTTCTCCGCCAGGCTCATGCTGGACATGCAAGGAATACTGGAAAGCCACTTGCTGATAGGGACGCGTTCCGTCCCAGGGTGGCAGCAAACTCTGAGACGTCTCGTAGTCAAAATAATAAACCGGATAGACAATCTCGCTCAGAAACCTGCTCAACTCCTGATGATCGATTGTGCGCCCACCATTCGCCGTGGCTCTCAAGTAGCGTTGCGTCGACTTGCCCAACACAAATGGATCGCTGATCTCGTCAATCTTTGTGATCCCATTTGCGATGAGTTCGGAGGCTTTTTCCGAATTCATGAACGGAAGGCGGTGGATACTGTCCTGCGCGAGAGGTGGGTCGAGTTTTTCGCGAATTTCCAGCCATTCACCGTAGGATTTAAGGCGCGCACGTTCGGGGGACGGGTCAGGCATCGTACCGCTGGCAACGACGCTCAATGCCTGATCGATACGCGTGCGTGTTTTTTCGAGCTGCTCAGTCACCGCATCCGTGATGTCAGTGATGCTGACAAGCTCTTGCGGATTGATTTCGCCGTTTCTGACGTAATCACGGTTCACATGTGCCACTTCGCAGCGCGCAATGGGGAACCCCGCTGCCTCAAGCACGACACGCTGGAATGCGAGATCAAAAGTGTGTTCGGGCTTTGCAGAAGTTCCGCTCTTGATCTCTGTCAGAACGTACCCATCGCCGCTGCGGCTCACGATGTCGGAGATGCAAGTTATGGTTCCATCTTCATAGCGTCCCTGAGCCACGGCGTTCGCACCATCTCTCCAAGCATCCAGAGTGCGTGCAGGCAGAGCTTGGTATTCAGAAAAATCTGAAAAACCGAGGCGAACGAGATCACCAAAAAGCTCCTCTGCATAAGGCTCAAACGCGTGCCCCTCGTCAAAGCGTGCTTGCAATGAGGGGTCAATTGGCGGCAACAGATGCCTGGCGTGTTTTTTGATCCATAGCCAGGCAGGGTGCCTGAGAAACATCATGTAATCTGATTTGGATAGCATCGTGTAATTTGCTTCCCAGAATTGATGGAACCAGTGGAAGACCATCATGGTCAGCTATTGAGAGCAACTTTTCTTTGGTGCAGTCGGCGTCACCAATCTATCAAAGCCTCATGTAAATCGTACCGATAGCTCGGTGTCCATCACGCCACTAAAACCAGCTGACCATTCTTCACCCGGAGACACTGGCCATGCGTCTGTCAAAGTACCGGTTGTAACCAGCTCGCCTCCCTGAAGCTGGTCGGCTTCGGAGAGCAGAGATACAAGATGAGCCAGGACTTCAATTGGGCCTCCAAGCGCGTTTTCACCTTTGCCGGACTCGATGGCCTCGGTGCCCTTGAACAATGCTAGTGGCACTTCGGCCAAGCCGATCAAAACATCATGCGTCGCCGCGATTTTGTCGCCAAGAACAAGGCAGCCGTGCAATCCTTGTGCTGCGATTGAATCTTCGACTGAGAATTTCCAGTCGGGATAAATCGATTGCACGATTTCAAATCCCGGGGCCACCCATTCCACGCAACCTGCCAACTGCTCATTGTTCATTTCAGCCGTCGGCGCATCGCCGAGGCCAAGTACGATTTCTGGCTCGATTCTCGGTTCTGAATACCTTGCCAAGTTTACCGGCTGATCAGTCGAAAACAGCCCATCTGAGTGAACCTCTCCCCAAATGGGTTGATCCACACCATAAACAGGCCAAATCGTGCGGTTCGTGAAGCCGACTTTTCTGCCAACTCTTTCTTTGCCCAAAATCTCGCGGACACGACTAGCAATCGAATATGCGTCATCCAGCGATAGCTGTCCTGCCTCTGAAGACAGTTTAGGTATCTGCCGGGCAGAGGTCAGGGCATCAGCGATTGTCTTAGCGTTAGCTTCAATATCTCTTGTCATATTCGCATTATACGCGCCTACGGCTGGATTGCGATGCAATCAAGGTATTGAAGAACTAGGCTCCTCAATTCACAGGTATGAAAAACGATGCTAACTATTGGCCCATTCCGTTGGAGACCTGACATGACCAAACTTCGCCTTTTTGGTATCGTCATCCTTTTCCTTGCAGCACTAAGTGGGCTTTCAGAGCACCTGTTTTATGGCGGTGTCGACCCAAACGGCGTTCTGCAAGAAAGCTTCTTTTTGCCGCTGACTTTCATTCTCGCAGCAATTGGCGTCGTTGTGCTCGTAGTTTCGTTGTTCCAATCACCGCGTGACTGAGACGCGTCCGTCAGTTAGAACGCTGTTCCAAAACGCAAATCGGGTAATCTCCAGGATGGCGACCTCCGCCCAAGTCTAGGCAGGCCTCCTCATATTGGTAACGTTCGACCGCACGTCCCGCTAGGAACATGCATAACCCGACCGTCAATACGGTGAGCGCCAACAGTATCTTCGTACTCCGTGTCATTGCTCAGTTTATTGTTTCATTCTCTTGGATTCAGTCAACCAGCTTTCAGATCTTGTCGAAAATTGGCAAACTCTGAAACTCAAAATTCAAATTGGTTTCGTCGAGTTTCTGAATAAGGGACGCGCCCTCGATAAGATCAATCTCGGTCCAGAAGTTTTGGCCTACTAGCTTGAAAAGGTGCGTATCGGCGGAGCGGTGAGCATCTGCATTGATCTTAGCTATCGACTCCGAAATCCAATGATCCATGCCTATACTCAATGGCGCTGTTCAGCACCCGTCAAGCTCGGGAAAATCGTTTCAAGGCTTGACCTTTTGCGACGGCTTCTACGCAAAGGTGCGTATGGTCGGAATGCAAAACCCGGCTTGTCTTGCCTCGCAGTAATTGCACGAGCAGGTCTGCATTGGGCAGACCTTCCCGTGTTGTGAGTTTGCTCATATGCCACAACAAAAAATCCAAAAAGATAAACTTTGTTTTTCAAGTCCTAAGTTAAGGTAGCTTCGCTTGTACTGCGAGAGGAGAAAGTTGGTGACAAACAATAGGCCGTTCCCACTAAGTCGAATTGCTCAGCTCATCACTCTGGCGAATATCGCATTCGTAATTTTGGCTTATTTGATGTCGCCAACCAAAGCACAAGCCCAAAGCTCACAGGCCTGCGTAGAATTGGGGTCTCCTCGAATAGAGTATGCTTCTGGATCTGAAAGCACTCGCGTTAATCAAACAATCTCAACGACGGAACGCACGTGTCTGCCGATCCCAAACGGACCCATAACAGGACTTACAATTGGTAACTCCTCTATCACGTCCTCAGGTGAAATTGAGTTGTATGTTCCTGGCCAAAATACCGTTCCAAGCAATGCTTCAGTTTTAACTCTTCTGAATGTTGATGTCGCCGCAGGCAGCGGAGACTTTGTATCCCGGGAAGCATTGGCAACAAACATCAACGGGAAGCTCAGAGTGAACCTCATTGGAACTTCGATTGGTTCCGGCAGATCAATGACGTTCGTTCCGTTCAACGGCGCGAATATCGACCCCACTGAAGTTTACTTCCAGTCAGACCGACCGTTAACCTACGACAACCTGACCGTTATGGGGGCTACCGAAGTGGTTTTCGGGGCGTACTATATCCAGACCCGGGTTGCCGAGGCTTCTGATTTCACACTGACGAATAGTTCGATTTCTTCAACCAGTGACATGGCGATAGCGGCAGGCACGACCGTTCGGCTCGATGCAGCAAGCAGTTTGAACACCGTAAACTTTGAGAATTTTGGCACGCTGGCCGGAACGGGAACCGTGAACGCATTCAACTTCACAGTTAAGAACGGAGGGGTGCTTTCGCCGGGCTTTTCAATTGGTACGCTTAACAATAGTGGCGGTATCGCCTTTGAAACTGGGTCAAGGATCTTAAGTGAAGTCGATCCGACGGCCGGTCAGAAAGCCGATTTGGTGTCATCCAGCGGGCCCGTTACAGGGATTAACCGCGCCACTATACAAGTCGAAGCCGCTCGTCCCGGCCTGACTGCGCAGGACTATGCTGCTGGCAACGACTACACGGTTTTTCAAGCCTCGCGTTTCGATGGAAACTCCCCAACTCTTGTTGCCGGAGGATCTCTGCCCGCCCTATCCAGTCTGAGTATCTCAAACACGCCAACCGCGGACGGTAGAATCGACATAGCGTTTTCGACCCTCCCCGTCTCGAGCTTACCGCAGCATCCAGCAGTTGTAGGATCACCCAATGCAAGCAATCTCGCTGGTGCGGTGGCCAACACTGCAATCAAGTCACCTGGAACCATTCTGACCAACGGCACAACCTTGGGCAATGCAGTTAACACGCTTACCAATTCAGGTTTGGCTGGGTTTAATCGTGTGCACGCAGAGCCCTATTCCTCCAATTTGACCGTTGGGCTTGAGCAACTTGACCTGATAACAAACACTGTGCTGAGCCATGCTGACTGCCGCAAGTATCAAGCGGTTGGCTTCAGCAATGCGGATCAACCCGTTGCAGAAGGCGACATCGACTCGGCCCAGAGCCCAAGCGGCGCAATAGACTGCTCTGATCGGCGCTGGTGGATCGACACGGCCTATGTGAGCGGGGACGTTGATGGAAGCAATGGCCTTGGGACATTCGACTATTCGCTGGGCACGATTTTGGTCGGAGCGGATGTCGCAAGCACCGATAGAGGTGTGGTCGGCGTGTACGCAGGTTTTGGGACATCCTCCATGGATGTACACGATCAAGTCGATCAGGACTTTTCGACCGACAGCTATCATGTGGGCGTCTATGGGCGCACAACAACCGGAACTTGGGAGTTCTCCGGGCTGGTCGGTTACATGTTCGGTGAAACCGACGCCAAGCGAAATAACCCTTCTGTTGATGGCTTTACGGGAGGCGAGGCTAAATCGGATTTGGACCAAGAGGGCATCCATGCCGGTATCCAGGCACGGAAGCTGTTTAACCTGGACAGCGGTGCAAGGGTTTCTACGGTTTTTGGATTGAACTACGGGCGAATCCAACAAGGTTCAGGCACAGAGACGGGCGGTGGTGATTTCAATTACTCGATTGAAAAAGCGAACGCAGAATCGCTGGTCGCTTCTATTGGAATTGACTACCAGCGGGATTTCTTGACAGAGAATGGTGTGCTAACCCCAATCGCTTTTGCTCGTTACGAGTATGATTTTTTTGCCAACAAGGACAGTGAACACGAAATCACTGTCACGAGCCCGATATTTGGGACATTCACGCAAGTCGGACAAAACCGAGGCGCCAATGGTTTCGTTCTTGGGCTTGGACTGGGCTATCAGATTTCTGATCTGGCGAGACTAACGGCAGGATATGGCTATTCAGTTCGCTCCAATGGCCAAGAACATGGCCTGGGTGCCAACTTAAGTGTTCGGTTCTGATTAGGGTGGACCAACGAAGAGGAGTGGTAAGCTAGCTGCAACAACTTGCGTCAGCTATTGTGGCGATGTGAGCTTCATTCTCTAGCGATCAAAATTTGGGGATATTAAAAACATAAAGCCGTGATTTCTTGGCGTCGTCTGTCAGGATGTAGAGAAGCCCTTTGGTCTCATCGAGAGCGATTCCTTCGGGATGTTTAACTTCCTTTTGTTCGCCATCTTCTGTGAACGTCAAACTGATAGACTTTACTGACTTGGATTTTGGATTGTAGACGAAGATCTGACGGCTTTTGTCACTCACAATCCAAAGAGAACGCGAGGACCGAGACCATGCCAGGCCACTCAAATCCAGTTCATCATCATCTACACGCTCGGAGATAAAACCTGCATCGCGGGCTAAAGGAATGATCTCAATAATTTCGTCTAGCTCTGGCGATAACACCATTAACAACCTTGGTTGTCCCTCAATGCCAACGAACACCCGCCCGGATTTCGGGTCAACGGCGATGCCTTCGGGTCCTTTGTTCAAAGGGTTGCCGACGAGTAATGCAGCGGCGGTCGGGTAACCTTTAAGAGATGCGAGAGGTATTGTCGTCAGTTGAATGGGGTCAGTTGGGTGAACGACTAGGATTGATCGGTCAGTTTCTTGAAGCACCAAAACAGACCCATCCTTTCGAGGTGCAACACCCTCCAAATCTGATCCTGCCAATCCTGGCAACTTGAAAGAGTTTCCTAATACCCCGTCGACTCCGAGTAGGTGCAGTTTAGGTTCGGCATCACTTACAGACCACAAAAAGCCTTCAGCGTTAGACATTGCCAAGCCGGAAGGCTCTGAAAATCCCTCTGATTTGTCTGCCACCTTGAATTTATCGACCAGAACCAAACCAGCACTTTCGGCGTAGGCAAAATCGGTCCAAGGCAAGAAGGCTGCCGCAACCAAGCTGGCCGTAAAAGCGAGTCGTCTAAGTTTGCAGAAACACCGTGAAATTTCAGCTTTTGACGAAAACACTCTGTTTTCTGTCATTGGATTCTCTCGCGCTTGGACCACATCCCTGTATCAGCGTTCGTATCACAGTCCGGATACGATGTCCGAAGAATGCACTGTAATCTCTTTACCTGATCCCGCCTGTTGCGATTGAATTGGACAAGATGTGCCTTTGGCGGAACGCAATCTGCTAGAGTAAGCAGGAAGGAAGTTAAGTTGAACAAGACTTTCCCCCTTGTGGCAGGGTTATTGATGGTGCTGTTGCCAAGTGCTGCGTTGTCACAAATCGACCCCGCGACCATGTTAGCCGGTACTTCAGAGTCGGAAATACTTATCGAACGACGTTGGACGCAGTTTCGTGGTAAACAGGAACTGTATTTTTTTACTCTCGACGTCATCGTCACTGTCATTTTGACTGGACTGATCGTTTATCACCCTGTGAGGCGGAGAGCCCGCAGAAGTGTCAGTGATATCATGATGCCGAGGCTGTTCTTCCTATACGCGCTTGTCGGCATGGCGGTTGGATTCTTGGTAGTCCAGCACGGATCAATGATCGGGTTCGTGATCTTTGGAATAGGAGCCCTGTTGAGGTTCCGATCAAGTATGGATGACCCGGTCGACACGGTGGAAATGATTATAGTGACCGTGCTTGGGCTGGCGGTAGGGCTGGGCTTGCCCTTGATGGCCACATTGGTGGCGGTTGTATGTTGGTGTTTCATTTGGCTCGGTGGGCGAAACAAGGGCGTGGAAATTTCGCTCAAGGCTTCAGACGAAGAGCACTCATTGAAAGTCAGCGGAGCCATTGAAGCCATGGCCGCAGACGCTGGCTGGAAGCTGGTCAGAAGACACCACGTTCCCGGCAAATCTCGCGTTTCATTGCTTTTCATTACCTCGGGTGGATTGTCGGAAGCTCGGATCGAAGAGATGATAAACGATCTGGTCCCTGAAAAAGTTGAGTTGAAACTCAACCTCTAGTCATTTCACAAGGTCTAAGCGTTTCAGCACCGCATTCGGGGATCTGATCTCTTTCGGGAGCGATTTGAAGTTTACTGACCTCTCGAAATCAGGCCCTCGATATACTGCTATCCCAAACTCTCCACTTGGTTGGAACGTAACATGAGTGAAGCTGTGAGGTGATTTGACATTGTCACCAATAAGCCGTCGCGGGCCACCTCCCAAACAAGCTTGGGAAACATAAGCCACACCGTCTTTCCAGCCTGGGTAGAAGGCATGATGGTGGCCTGACAGATGCAGAACGACACCGCTTTCCAAATAGATTTTTTCAAGTGTTGGGTCACCGATGATTTCGCGTTCGCGCTGGATCGCGAAGGGCCAAAGTGGGAGGTGACTGAAAGTGACAACCGGATTTCCATTTGCACCCAGTTCCACAAGTCGGTCCTGCTGATCACCGGATAGCGGCCCTAAGGTCGTAGCATCCAAAGATGCAAACGTTACGCCCTGCATCTCAAATGCGTAGAAGAACGGGTAGTCATCCGAAACCAGGAAGTCGACGCTTGGTTTTCTCGGAGTCCATTCCTCTGCGTATATTTTTCTTTCACGCTCGAACCCTCGGTAGGCGGAGGCATCATGGTTTCCTGGTGTGACCGCAAATGGAATGCCGGCAGCCTCTAAAGGATCTGATACGGCCTCGTGAAACGCCTTCCACATCTCTCTGACCTGTTTGTCTGACAAGTTGGGAATGCGCTGTCCCGCGACCATATCGCCCGTCGAAATCACCAGATCTGGATCAATCTCGACTATCCGCTTAATCGCCTTGTCGACGCGGGCATCGTATTTCACCGAACCATAGCTGCCGTTCAGATCCGATATGACGATAACATCCAATGCCGCCGCTTTGCAGGCGATCAGAGTGGTCCAAATGAACGCCGCGAAAAGCGTAGAAAGCCTACGGGTCATTACAATCCACTGTCTCTACCTCGGTGTTGTTTCTCAAAAAGAATGCGACAGGATCCAAGTCGAACATCAAATCGCCATTTGAGCAATTGTCCTGGAGAATGGACGTTGCCAGCTCGGTGTTTTTTACAACTTGTGCAATCTGCCTGTCTGACAACCCAAGGCTTTGCGATAGCCAGCCGTAGACGGGACCTTGAGATTGAAGATCACTATTCAAAGCGACCAAGCGCCGATACACGCTTGGAGAGAAGTGCCGCATTTTCTCCAGCATTTGAGTGGATTTCGCGAAGTTGGCATACTCGACACGCCCGCCAGCATCGTTGTCGTTTAGATTGCTGCGACGGATCAATAACGCGTCGGCGGGAACGTCTCCATCGTTTGGCTCATGGTGCTTGGCTTTCTTATGCTTCAGCTTTCCGTCTTCGACCCAATACCAATAGGGTGTGAAGTCTATGTTTCCTACGCGGTCCTGCTGGCTAAAGATGAAATCGAGGAGTACAATCTCGGTAAGTTCTTGCATCCAAAATGCCATCTGTTGGTCGCTGACATCGGGACCGAGATCCTTGTTGATCATCCGGTCTCTTCGACCTTCTCCGACGCCCACTACAATGGCCTCTGGCAAGGGTTTTGAAGAACGCAAAGCCAAGAAAGCAGGAGTTTCCTGAAAATCGCGGTTCTGACCTTTTCCCCAACCAGATTTACGGGTGCCGTTGATTTCCGAGCCGTATCGATGCCCAGGGCTATCAAGCAGCACACCGAATATTTGCGTTCGATCTGCGGTGAACAGATCGTCGGTTGGCTGGTATGAGTTCGGGTCAGCATCCGCAGCTGCGAAGACCCGCCAGCCTTCGTGGTTCATGCGCCCGCCATGAGAGCCACCAGAAATCGCAAGGCCAGGCTCGGCGACCTCGGAAAAATGCGCCTGGGCGTCCATGCTACGCCAAACGGCGACTGGAACTTTTACAGTCGCGTCGAAATATCTGGAGAAATGATAGTAAAGCAGTGAAGACGTGGAAAAGGTTCCACTGGTGCCTTTTTGGTTCATGGTGGACTTGAATTTAGCCACCCTGTCCTTAGCCAGATCTTTTGCCGCCTTCCCCTCTTTGCAAGCGTTTCTCTCGAATTCAGAACGGTTCCCCACGTAAGGTCCTTCCGAAATATCGTAGACTGCCATTCCTGGGCTGGTGCTCCAGGTTTTTGGGCAAATAGCAATTTCGGAGGCATAGAAATCGATCTCGCAATAGGCCGTTTCTTCCTCAAGATCGCTTTTCTTATACTCGCCCGATGGAACTTTTTCGATCCGAATACAGCGTTCAGTAACGCCGTTGGGACTATCAAATGTCGTGGCTTCACCGAGAACATCGTCGTTCGCCCACAAGACAGTGGGTGCAATTAAAGCAAGTGACCCCAGAAGATTGAACTTCATTTGGATAGTCCTCCCAATATCATTTGGGGCAAATCGCTGCCTGTTGCTCGTTGGAGATCTTCAATTTTGGGTCGACACTGAAGTTGGAAAATTTTGAGTCAATCCACTGGTCGCACCCGCCTGAACAAGGGGCTCCGTTTCGGGCATCATTCCAATATTCCTTGGCCCTTTCTTCTGTCCAACCGCAAAACTGAACGAGCGCCATCGCCGACAATGCACCTGAGGAATGAACGCCCCACATGCAGTGCACCAGGACAGGGCCCTTTCCTGGGTTTTCAATCACCTCGTGTATGGACGCCATGACAGCACCGGGTCGGGAGGATCTGGCGCTTTGATAGACAAACGATCCGTTTCCGCAACTGGTGCGACCGTATTCAGTGTTTTTGCCGAAGTCGGCATAAAACCCGGTTGAAAACCCTTCACTGCACAGAGTTTCGCGTTGACCGTCACTTAGGCCTGTTCGATCCTTGTCGCCGCCCTTGAAACCGGATCGATACAACACTCCGCTTAAGACTGGGCGAAAGAAAGCGACACCATCAACGCCTCCATCACCACCCTTTGAGAGCATTTGACTGTTACTTGGACCGCCATTTCGACTGGTCACGTCAGAATTCGCAGCGGTTGCGAGAACACCAATGAATATGAGGGACATCAAAAACCGCATGCCAGCTCCTTCCTATTCTTGAGCACTTGATGGTTACACTCTTCCGTCCTGATAAACTCTCGGAAGGGCTGGTTCACGATAACCATTTCAAGTGGGCGGTTAACTTAACGTTGTGAAACTTTAAATGGGCCACACCAGGTTGATGATAACGACGACCACGAAGTAGGCTAGAACAACTTTCCAGTTCCATTGGTGCTTGTTTTCTTCGTTGATCACGCCAGCCGATTTCAATGCCAGGTTAGTGATGATTAACGCGACAACGATGACCGCCGCGTGTACCAGGTCGAAATGCAAATGTGAGCTCCTTCTTTCAGATTTGGGATCGATGGAAATGTGTCAGCAGTCACCTGATGGCAGCATAGCTACATCTGAGTACCTTCCCTCGGATGTCGTGATCCGAGCACAGGCACCGCTTTCTTTGTTAAACCAGTACGAGGTCAGCCCTTCGCTTCGGATGAGTTCAAACCCGAGACTTTGAATACCCATTTCAGCTTGGCCCGCTCTTGCCCCTTCAAATGAAGAAAGATCGCTAGAGCTGCCCACAGTAGGTGCACTTGCATCTACCGAACCGCTGCTCTCATCGCATGCTGCAAGCGCAGAAATGCACATTGTGCCTATCACCAATAGCACTTTGGATTTCATCTGTTTTTCCTAGCATTTTGGGGGATACGTTTTGGGGTTTCTAGTCGATCACTTATTCAATTCCGAAAATTACGTTGTAGCTGACGGAAGAGTTGCTGCGATTGATAACCTCCACAACATGATCACCAGATTGCCAAAGCTGTCCTCGATACTCCTTGTCCGCCGACATCAATCCCAACAATTCAGAACCATCGGGGTTACGAATAACGTAGTCCAAGGAGCCATTTCGCGGAGCAACGCGGACGTAAAGAAACTGTTCGTTTTTTGCCCCGAGAACATATTGCTGTGACGCTCCGGGCGCGAGTTCACCAACGAGTTCGGCGCCGGTGGAACCAGCATCGAATTTGACACGCTGGCTACCAGTAGACCCGGCGGCGCCTGCCATGGCTCCACCGCCATCATCCATCGCTTCGACAACCGACATCTCGCCGATGCTACCATCCTTGTACGCGATGCAGCGCCAAAGTGTTCCGCCTGCGTCTCGTAGCATGACGAGCGTGCCCGCTTCTGAGAACTCTGAGCTTTCAATCGTACCTGATTGACCGTCTGGTCCTCCAACCTGTCGCAAATGATCGATACACGCGTCGTCTGCTTCAGACATTGCAAAAGAAGCCGTGCCTGCGATTGCGAACATCGGTGCGAGGATTTTGAGTACAGCGAATTTCATCAGATGGTCCCTTGCTGGCTGATCCTTAGAGTTTTGTTCCGTACAAAGCGGAACCTCACTTCGCGTCTCGTAACTTTGACAGAAATTCATCGCATGCCTGCGCGCTGCCGACGATCTCGTCCGTCGTTTCAATTCCTTGCAGTGACGCCATTTCGGAATTTACGCGGTTGAGGATCTGATCCGCTTGCTCGGCGGTGATAAGGTTCTCAGCTTGTGCTCCTTTCAATGTGGTGCAGACACCGGCGGACAAGCCTGTCGCAACGCCGACACCCACCGCGGCCCCGCCACCCAAGGTCATCGCCCCAACCACGCCGAGGACGAGCCCGATCACAATTCCCAAGATTACTTTTCCCATGTTTTCCTCCCTTTTGGTGAGAAAGAGTTCAGCCACCACTACTGGCGCAATCTGCGTGCCCATCTGCAAATCAAAACCAGCGCTAACAGGTTGAGCGCCGGAGCAATCGCCGCGAACCACGGCTTGGCGGAATCCGAAAATAAGTCCGCCACAAGTATCCAAGGTAGTCCCAACGGCAGCAGGAACACTCCGGACAAAGGGTCTCGTTCCTGTCCCAACCAGCCAAATGTGCCCGTCAAGAATGCAACCAACGCCAACAGGTACATGACCGCGAATACGATGATGGTGGTTCTACAAACCAAGTCGAGCCTCAGCAGATCAAGCCAGTGCTGCGCAGCCGTTTTCAGCTACGCAGCAGACAGGTCACAATGCGCCTTCGTCGCCCAGGAACTCGATACCAGCTGTCGCGCCATCACTGTAAGCAATGCAATTCCAAGGAGCACGATCCTCGCCAACGCCGACTGTGACCTGTGTTCCCGCCTCGCTAAACGCGGATGAGAGCACCACAACTTGCGAATTGTTCGTCGTGTTAGCTACATCTCGCAAACACGCCTGCTGAGCCGGCGTGAGCTCGGCGGACGCGCTTGATGTACTCGTATCGTCGCAGGCCGCAAGCAGTGCGAAACATGTCGCGCCTGCAATCATCACCATCTTGTTAGACATTTTCTTCTCCCTCTGGTTCCCTTGAAATTAGTGAAATTGGATGCGCTTGTTTGAAGCTCCCGCGTCTGTGCAGCCAATTGAACATACCTTGATCCTGTGACTACCATTCCCAAAACTTGCCGCGGGGGGCTTGGTCGGCGGGAAGATATTTCGTTGACTATCGGGGCCGACAATAACGTGTGAAGGCCGAATGACGTCACTAGCAAATGCTAGAGCAAACTCTGGACAGAGGGCGAGTACGTTAAGTCTAAGCATCGCGTCCTCCCAGCGCTCAATCATTGTAAAGTGCCTTCCGACCGCCAGCACTCACTCCAGCAGTCGGAAGGGCTCGGCACAGCGAGCAGCAACGACAACAACGGAGGTAAAATAAAGTTGTGTCGAATTCGCATGTTTGAATCTAATTTTTGATAAATCAATATATTTTCCGCGCGTAAAATTATTTACGCTCTCTTGCGATAGGCTTCTGCTTTCAAACAAAAAGGTAAGAGGGAGCATCCTTAGGGGCGAGTGCGTTCTCCTGAGCGGCAAAGCGTTTGAGACCGCACAGAAAGTAAGAAAGGAGTGAAATATGGGATTTGGTGAAGCAGTTAAAACGTGTTTCTCGAAATACTTCCAGTTCTCCGGTCGGGCTTTACGCTCAGAATACTGGTGGTTCTTCTTGTTCGTGGTTCTCGTGAGTGCTGCTTTAGCTGTGCTGGATACGATCATATTCGGGACCAACCCAGAAACTGGGCAGGGATCTCGCGTCATGTCCTCTGTTTTCCAACTGGCTGTTCTCATACCGATGCTGGCCGCCGGTTGGCGGAGGCTGCATGATACAGGACGACCTGGCTGGTATTTGCTGCTGCCGATGGCGCTCAGCATTACAACGCTTTTTGTTATGCTGGGTGGGGTGGCGTTCTTCTCGGTGTTGGAGCAAGGGACCGAGAACCCTGACGCATTGCGAGGACCTGCGGCAGTCCTGGGCGTGACCGGTATTGTTGTTGTCTCAATTCTTCAATTGGTTCTGTCCATTCTGATGATCTGGTGGTTGACGCGCCCTTCGGAAGAAGGCGCAAACGAATACGGCGAGCCTGTTTCCTGACCTGGTTGTCCAGGCAACAAGCCGGAATTCCTGCTGAATGAAAGTCCGAACCGCAACACCATGGAGATAGAAATGAGTTTCAAAACGATTTCCATTGGAGCGTTGATGATGGCAATGGCGACCACTGCATCGGCGGAGTGGTCGTTCAGTTCCGGGCCTAATCCCAATGCATTTATTCAGACTGAAAGCATGACACTGGAGCTTCAGTGCAACCGTATCCGCTTTGCTCCGGCTGGATACGAGGACAGCCAGGACATTGTGGATAAGCAGGGGCTTTCCATTCGATTTTTGAAGAACGGCACCACCGAAGTTGGCGCATTTCAGGTTGGCGCAGAAAACGCTGCCGTGCAGATCGTCGACAACTATCCCGTCGAGGTCAGTTTCAATAGTCAGCCGGACTATGGTTTTGTTCTGGACCAGCTTGCGGCCAATGCATCGGTTAATCTGTCGATGATTGATCAAGATGTCAGCTACGGAATTTTTGACTTGAAAGGTTCCAGCGCAGCAATTCGGTCCCTTCGTTCTGCGTGCGATTCAGAAGTTAGCCAAGAGACCTCCTACGAAGCGCCCGAAGGCATCGTCTATTGTGGTGGCGGAGCGGTGAAACGCGTGATCGAACCCGTAATTTTGGACAATCCAGAGGGGGAGTGGGACGCGCGAGTAGCGGTTAACGGCGATTCGATCAGAGCCATGACGGTCTACAGTTACTTCGGAAACTCTGAGCCGCCGGCGGGATTTGTTGTCGCCCTGCTTGGGGAAGACAGGTCCGAATTTCTGATTTTTAACGAAGGCGCGGCAAACTGGCTGGAATACGGGGACTACAGGTATGAACAATGCAACTGAAGCCACCTTCCAACCGGCTTCCCAATTGGCAAGCTACTTGAAACGTTTGGTATCTGCGATCCTGCTTGGTTCGGGCCTGGTTTGGACCTCACCAGTTGTCGCGGCTGACGTTTCGCAACTTCCAACCGGTTTGCGAGCAAAGGTTGATCTGGCGGCGCAGGCATGCGCGGAGTTCAACAACGGTCAGTTTGACTTAGATTGGGGCGCGGTTGAAAGGGTCGATCTCGACGGAGATCTACAACGCGACTGGGTTTTGAATGAGTCTGGTTTTGCGTGTTCGAGCGCCGCATCTCTTTACTGCGGAACTGGCGGATGCATGTCGCACTTCTTGATTGAAGAGGAGGTTCAATCCTTGCTCAACCAGGGCTGGACGGTTGTTGATTTTGGGCGTCAACGCGTTGTTGTTGCGGATATTCATGGATCCAATTGCGACGGAATAAACCCAACGCCTTGCGTCACCGCCAGTGTTTGGGATGCGGACGCTAAGACGTGGCGCTCGTCTGCTGGCGATTGGGAATAAGTTGCATTTGAGAATTGCAGATAAGCCATAGGAGCTGGTTTGTTCGATGGGTTCTCTGTGGCACGCAAACTTATGGGCAAATCGTGCAAAGTTATGCGCAAATACCGCGCAGAGTTATGGGCAATCTTCCAAGATTTTCTTCAATGAAATCAATGTTGGGAGTGCAGCGTTATGAGCGCACCTACACGGTTGTAGGTTTGCGCATAACACTTCGCACACCCCATAAATTTGCGCAGTTCGCCCACAGTTTTGCGCTGCGCGATTGTCGGCATTGGCGACGAATTCAATCAGTTTTGGCCTAGTCGTTGTGGTTTCGACCCTTTGCATTTCTCAATCCCGCAAAGGGCCACTCTAAGGAAACTTGGATTCTCGCGAAGGTCTGCGATGCGCAGAAAGCTGACATTGCAAAGTTGCCGTTCAAAGTTTCGCTTGCCCGACCTGACCGTCCCAGATGGTCGGAGGCTCTTCTTGGAAGTGCGGCACTTTAGATTGTTGGCCTAATTGAGGCAAATTTAGGTACAGAGCATTTTTGGGCTACGTCAGCCAACGTAAAAGCCAGGGAATATGGGCAATACGAAATCCAATTATCCAGATGACAATTGACGAACTATTGGTCGACTAATCTCATTGTCCGAGTAAAACCTACCATGCGAGCCTCAGCGCTGCTTTCGTTTGACCGAAATAATGCATCCAGAATGTTTTGGATGCCTTGCAGGCACATCCCTTGCCATAGCGTCCACGTTTCCGAGGTGCCGCAACGCTCCGTTGTTCAGCAATACGCCTCGCCCAGCATCATACCGGCGCTGTCCGAATCCGCTGGCTACGCATTCCCAGTCTTCCTTGGCTGCCGCGTCGCGGAATCTCGGTAGGTCATGCGGGTCATGTCGTCCAGGTGTTGATGCGACGTGATCGTGTTTCTTCGCATTACTTTGGTGGGTTAAATGGTGGGTCACTTGTGTTGTGCTGGGTTGCTGGACACTACCGGTTGTCGGCCTCGGCTTGGGGCGCATGATTGTCACGACGCCTTGAGGTTTCGGATGTCCTGGGACGGCCACGTGAGTTGCCGTCGGTTTCGGTGTCAACTGTGGAACCTGGCCAGGAACCGCCGTGGGAACCTGATTGGGGGTTGCGGTTGGGACAAGCGGGGGTGTCGCCGTAGTACCGCTGGGTTGCGGAACACGGCCGGGCACTGCGACCGGAATCTGGTTTGGTGTTGCAGTCGGGACGAGCGGTGGCACAGCAGTTTGTCCAGTGGGCTGAGGTGGGACCTGACCAGGAACTGCGACTGGTATTTGGTTTGGCGTTGCGGTTGGCACAAGTGGCGGTACCGCTGTTGGGCCGGTAGGTTGAGGCGGAACCTGGCCAGGGATAGCTATCGGAACTTGATTAGGAGTTGCAGTCGGAACTTGCGGCGGCACCGCGGTAGGACCGGTAGCCAATGGTGGAACTTGATTGGGAACGGCTGTCGGAACCCGGTTTGGTGTCGCGTTTGGCGCCAAAGGCGGAGTTAGCGTCGGCGCTACTATCGGTGTGGGAACCTGACCAGGAACCGCTATTGGTGTCGCAATAGGAACCTGACCGGGAGTTGCGTTCGGAACCGCGCCCGGAGCAAGGACTGGAACAGTAACGGACGTGGGTGTTTGCTGCGTTCCCTTAGGCGGCAACTGATTTGCCACCGGCTGAGTTGGGCCAGTAACTTGATTACCTGCCCCTTGCCCACCAGCCTGCCCGCATCCTTGGCTCGACTGGTGCGGGTTCCCTACGCCTCGGCACCACCCGTAGTGATTTCCGCGGGCAACGACCTGAGTAGCGGCCAGTTCTGCAATCAAACAAGCTGCAGTAAGTAAAACAATGCGGTTCCGTTTCATAACATCCTCACCAACTTGTTGTCAGAGCAAGATACGCGCCAGGATCGCCAGATTCGGTTAAAGGGCCGTCTCTCAAAGGGACACCGACGTATCCGGACAGAAATAGGTTTCGCTTGAACTCGATGTCCAAACCCAGACCTGTGGATGCCAGTGTAGCATTATCAACTTCAAAACTCGCAGGGTCATTGTTCGAGATGTAACCCACGTCGAAAAAGGCAAAGGGCGTTAGCCGATGAATGCTCTGAGAGCTGGGGAAGTAGGAGTGAGATATTTCGAATATCGCAGAAATCCCGGAATCACCGTCTACTTCGTCAAACCGATATCCGCGCAAAGCGTAACGATCACCAAGGAAGTACTCTTCAACAGAGGGCAGCCGGTCTGTTGTGTACTGCCCCCAGATCTCGGTGCGCCAAGCTGTGTTGGGCGACAAGCCCGTAAGTGGGCTTTCGTATCCGACGCCGCCTCGTAGATGCCAGAAAGAAGAGTCCCCGTCGTCAAAACTCGCGTCTGTCGTGTCGTTGTCATTGTCACCAAAAGATAAGGTTAGCCCCGCTTCCAGAGCTTGTCCCTTTGGATAGTTTTGCCCGTACAGATAGGTAAGGCCAACAACACTTGCGTCACTGGACAATGGAACGCCACCGCTAACAGAATCCGATTCTGAAAGGCGATAATCCAAAAGCAGGTATCCATAACGAGCAACATCGCGGATCACAGGATAACCCATCGCAACGGTGAAGTTCTCGCCGTCAATATCTGTTCTGGCAAAGTCCCCTGAAATGTCGCGTTTTGCGTTGACGTTCCCATAAAAAATCTCACCGTATAGACCATTGCTGTTCAGCGGCGTGCGATAGGTAAGAGCGCCCCACAATGAGTGTTCATCGTCTTTGTCCCAATTGTAATTGCCTGATCCCTCAAATCGCAGCAAATCTCCGACGGTCAGCGTCGAATAAAACTCTTGTACGACATAAAAACTAAGCGCTTCTCCAAGCTCACGCGGAGGGTTGTCGAGTGTCGCACTACCGGCTTGTTTTCGCAGTGGCTCTCCCAATACTCTCAGCCGAGCACCAGTCTGATCCGGGTAATCAAGTTCGGTCGACAATTCCAAGTCAGGTATGTCCTCGGCCAGCATCACTGCCCGCTCAAATCGTTTCAGCGTTATGGGATAGGAGGTGGTGAGGGGCTGAAAAATCTTCTCTAGTGTTTGGAATGTACGCGTATCTACACCTTCAATTTCGATGGTTTGAATGCGCCCTTCATTAACAATTATGCTCTGTCCATCAGGACCGGGCCAGGCCTCAGCCAAAAAATAACCGTCTTCTCGGTAGATCTGAGTGATCGTTGATGCGACGTCCACCGCTGTGATGCGCCCTGACCGATCAAAGGCCAACTGACCGGCAAAAGTTAACAGCTCATCCGTATCATACACCGTTACGCCGTTGACCGAGTGCCGTGATGCTATGTCCCAGGTTTGTGCAATGCTGTATTTTGGAACCGAAACAATGGCCACAAAAGTGCAAATGATCGCAATTACAACTGAGTTGGTTACGGGCATTTTCTACAACCTTTGCATGATTGAGAATGTTAGAGCCTAATCCTATTACGAGGTTTGAATGTCTGAGCTTGCCGTTATTCAAATTTGATCACGACTGGTGCTTTCGAGATACACAGCAAACAGACTACAATGTGCCTTCGTCGCCCAGGAACTCGATACCAGCTGTCGCACCATCCGTGTAAGCAATACAATTCCAAGGAGCACGATCCTCACCAACGCCGACAGTGACTTGTGTTCCAGCTTCGCTAAACGCGGACGAGAGCACAACCACTTGCGAATTGTTCGTGGTTTTGGCCACATCTCGCAAACATGCCTGCTGAGCGGGTGTGGGTTCGGCGGACGCGCTAGACGTACTCGTTTCGTCACATGCCGCAAGCAATGCAAACAAAGTTGTGCCTGCAATCATCACTGTCTTTTTGGTCATTTTCTTCTCCATCAGGGTCCATCGAATCTAGTGAAATTGGATGCTCCTTTTTGAAGCGTCCGCTTCTACTCAGCCAATTGAGCACAGCTCGATCCGGTGCTTACCTATCTCAAAGATTTGTCGCCAACGGATTGGTCGGGGGAACGATATCGAGTTGATTGCCGGGGCCGATAACAACGTGGGTCAAATAAAGCTTAGTCGAAATCGCATGTTTGAATCTTATTTTTCATAAATCAACATTTTTCCCGCGCGTAAATTTCGCTACCTTTTTGAAAGATAGGTTTTTGGCGTTCAAACAAAAATAGAAGGCGGGAAAACCCAGAAGGGCGAAGACGTGCTTTTGGGTCCGCGAGGCGTTCTGAGGCCGCACAGAAACTAAGAAAGGATTGAAAAATGGGATTTGGTGAAGCCGTTAAAACGTGTTTCTCGAAATACTTCCAGTTTTCCGGTCGGGCTATACGCTCAGAATACTGGTGGTTTTTCTTGTTTGTGGTTCTCGTGAGTGCGGCTTTAGCTGTGCTGGATACGATCCTATTCGGGACTAACCCCGAGACAGGGCAAGGATCTCGGGTTCTGTCCTCTGTTTTTCAACTGGCTGTTCTCATACCTATGCTGGCCGCCGGTTGGCGAAGGCTGCATGATACAGGACGACCTGGCTGGTATTTGCTGCTGCCGATGGCGCTCAGCATTACAACGCTTTTTGTTATGCTGGGTGGCGTGGCGTTCTTTTCGGTATTGGAGCAAGGGACCGAGAACCCTGACGCATTACGAGGACCCGCGGCAGTCCTGGGCGTGACCGGTATTGTTGTTGTCTCAATTCTTCAATTGGTTCTGTCCATTCTGATGATCTGGTGGTTGACGCGCCCTTCGGAAGAAGGCGCAAACGAATACGGCGAACCTGTTTCCTGACCTGGTTGCCGGGGCAATTGGCCGGAATCTCAGGCTGAATGACAGTGCGAACCGTAACACCATGGAGAGAGAAAATGAGTTTCAAAACGATTTCCACTGGGACGCTAATGATGGTTATGGCGACCACTGCATCAGCGGAGTGGTCGTTCAACTCTGGGCCTATTCCCAATGCATTTATTCAAACCGGAAACATGACGCTGGAACTTCAGTGTAACCGTATTCGCTTTGCTCCGGCTGGATATGAGGACAGCCAGGACATTACGGACAAGCAGGGGCTTTCCATTCGTTTCTTGAAGAACGGAGCCACCGAAGTTGGAGCATTTCAGGTTGGCGCAGAAAACGCTGCCGTACAGATCGTTGATAACTATCCCGTCGAGGTCAGTTTCAATAGTCAAGAGGACTATGGTTTTGTACTGGGCCAGCTTGCGGCCAATGCATCGGTTAACCTGTCGATGATTGATCAAGATGTCAGCTACGGAATATTTGACTTGAAAGGTTCCAGCGCGGCAATTCGGTCCCTTCGTTCCGCCTGCGATTCAGATCCTAGCCAGCGGTCCTACTACGAACCCCCCGAAGGCATCGTCTATTGTGGTGGCGGAGCGATAGAGCGCGTGATCGAACCCGTAATTTTGGACAACTCGGGGGAAGAGTGGGACGCGCGAGTAACAGTCAACGGCGAGTCGATCAGAGCCATGACTGCTTACAGTTACTTCGGAAATTCTGAGCCGCCAGCCGAATTTGTCGTGGCCCTGCTTGGGGAGGACAGGTCCGAGTTTCTGATTTTTAACGAAGGCTCGGCAAACTGGCTGGAATATGGGGACTACCGATATGATCAGTGCAATTGATACCTTGTGCCAACCAGCTTTCCAAATAGCGCGTCAGATGAAGTGTTTGGTCGCCGGGATTGTGCTTGCTTCGGGCCTTGTTTGGACCTCACCAGATGTCGCGGCTGATGTATCGCGCCTTACGCCCGGTTTGCAGGCGAAGGTTGATCTGGCGGCACGAGCCTGTGCGGAATTCAACGACGCTCAATTTGACTTAGATTGGGGTGCGGTTGAGAAGGTCGATCTCGACGGAGACCTACAACGCGATTGGGTTCTGAATGAGTCCGGTCTTGCGTGTTCAAGCGCCGCCTCTCTTTTTTGCGAAACGGGGAGTGCATGTCGCACTTCCTGGTAGAAGAGGAGGCTCATTCCTTGCTCAATCAAGGCTGGACTGTTGCTGATTTTGGGCGTTAACGCGTTGTCCTCGCAAACGTCCATGGATCCAATTGCGACGGAATAAATCCCACGTCATGCGTCAGCGCCAGTGCTTGGGATGGCCAAGCAAACACTTGGCGCTCGTCTGCTAGTTATTGGGAGTAAGTTGCATTTGGGCATCGCAGATAAACCTGAGAGCCTGTTTGTTCAACGAGTTCTATGTAGCATGCAAACTTATGGGCAAATCGTGCAGACTTATGCGCAAATACCGCGCAGAGTTATGGGCGAACTTCCAAGATTTTTTAATGAAATCAATGTCGGCATTGCAGCGTTATGAGCGCACCTACAGCGGTTTGTAGGGGTGCGAATAGCTTTGCATTTCGTCTAAAGAATTGCGTATTTGGACCAAAGCCTAGGGTGCAACAGCCACCCATTGAATTTGGCATCCAAAGATAATTCCGCACAGTGCAAATTTTAGTTGGATTCATGCCATGATCGTGGCTCACGTGAAGCTTGAAGTCTGCCGCTTCCAGCTCAATGCAGCCTTTCGCGGTGCGACCCGCAACAGTATTCCGCAGTAGAGAAGATCAGGATCGTGCTGGACGGCCTAAAAAGCGAGGACAGCAATGCAGAGCTGAGCCGTCGTGAGGGCATCGCGCAGAGCGTTCCCTACTTGGCAAGTAAAATTGACTGAATATGAATGATAACGATACGGAAAATCCATATGTGTGTATTTTAGAAAATGTGAAAGTTCATTTCGCATTGTGATGCTTAGATAGGCTTATGAATTTGTCATCTACCTCTCTTTGGGTTGGCAGAATCCAGGTTTCAGCAGATTTCTCGTCCGAGAAAACAGCGGCGTAAGCAGGCCCGATGTCTATTGGCCTTATCTGCGGCGCGGAGTTGGTCCTTCGTATTTGCTGCTAGTCAGGTAACGTTAGGTTGGGAGTACGATATGGAATTACCAGCACTGACGTACGAAATGATAGCCGTACTGAGTTTATTGTCTTTTACCGTCTTACTTTTTGTTACCGAGATTATACGGATTGATGTCGCAGCAATTCTTGTAATGGTGCTGCTTGGTGCACTGAGCTATCTCCCTGGGCTGGGTAATCTAGCCGATGTATCTAAGCTCTTTGAAGGTTTCTCCTCCAACGCTGTGATGTCCATCATCGCAGTTATGGTAATTGGGGCGGGGCTTGATAAGACTGGACTTATGTCAAAGGTTGCGGCCTTGATCCTCAAGAATGGTGGCACGACAGAGGCCCGGATAATCCCCATAATATCAACAACGGTTGGTGTCATCAGTTCCTTCATGCAGAACGTGGGAGCTGCTGCGCTTTTTCTGCCTGTTGTCAGCCGCATCTCAGCACGTACGGAAATCCCGATGAGCAGGTTGCTGATGCCCATGGGGTTTTGCGCGATACTGGGTGGTACCATCACATTGGTCGGGTCGTCCCCCCTCATCCTGTTGAATGACCTGATTGTTTCGGCAAACTCATCCCTTCCTGCTGACCAGCAAATGGAGACATTTGGGCTGTTTTCAGTCACGCCGATCGGTGTGATGCTGGTGCTGACTGGGGTGCTTTACTTTGTGCTCTTTGGTCGTTGGGTTCTCCCTGCGCAGCGGGAGCGTGGGGAAGACGCAAGCTCAGCGCGGTCCATGCAGACCTATGTCGAAAACACCTATGGGCTAAGGGCTGATATGTTCGAGATACGTGTCCCGGAAGGCTCGATCATCATTGGGCAAACGCTCGCGGATCTAATGGTAGCCCATAACATGTACATTCTTGGCACGTCCTATCGTGGCCACAAGGTCATCGCGCCGATGGCTGATACCAAGATCGAAGCCCCGGCGCGGCTTGCAGTACTTGGCCTGCGTCGGGTGGTTGAGCAACAGTTCGCTGAGCCTTACGGATTAGAGATCCTACCCCAACTAGATGTCTTTGCGGATGATTTCGCCGCGACGCAGTCTGGGGTGGCCGAGGTTGTTATTCCGCCCGGTTCTTCAGTGATCGGCCAAACTCCGATTGATCTGCGCCTCCGTCAGACACATGGTTTGTCTCTTTTGGCCATTCAGCGCGGCGAAGAAACACTGAGCCATGTAGAAACCGAAGATCATTCAGCAACGCATATCGGACAAGTCCCTTTGCAGGCCGGTGATACGTGTGTGGTGCACGTGCAGTGGGATCGTCTGACACGACTGAAGTCAGACAGGGATTTCGTCGTTGTCACCTCGGACTTTCCCCAGGAAGAGTTGCGGCCGCACAAGGTCGGCTGGGCGCTTGCCTTCTTCCTAATAGCGTTGAGCCTAATTCTGTTTTCCGATCTGCGCTTGTCATTATGCCTGTTGATCGGCGCTATTGGGATGGTGTTGAGCCGGGTGCTCTCGATTGACGAAGCCTACGAGTCGATAAGTTGGAGTACAGTCTTTTTACTAGCTTCGCTGATCCCGTTGGGCCAAGCAGTTCAAAACACCGGTACTGCGGATTGGATTGCCGCGCATGTGTTGGCCCTCCTGAAGGGTTGGCCAATCTGGTCGCTGCAAGCAGGAATAGCCATTTTGGCAACGGCATTCACGCTGGTGATGTCCAATGTAGGCGCTACTGTTCTTTTGGTGCCCTTAGCAGTTTCTATTGCCGTATCGGCGGGCGGTAACCCGGCCGTGTTTGCTCTCACTGTGGCAATTTCAACGTCCAACTCATTTCTGATCCCAACACACCAGGTGAACGCGTTGATCATGGGACCAGCAGGCTACCGGGTGGTCGATTTTGTTCGTTCAGGCGGAATCATGACACTACTTTTCTTGGTTGTCTCAATGTCCGGGCTTGCTCTCTTCTTCTGAGCAGTTTCTCGGCGATCCCGCAGATGTGCTTAGGTTCAGCTCAAAAAACTCACAAAATAAGGTTTTAGAGACCAAACTTATTGTTGGAGTAGCTGATTCAAGACGTCTGAAATAGGGCCTCTGCCGCATATGAGCGAAGAAATACGTCGAACTCTTGCAAACCTGAAGTCGGTAAACGCTGGAACTGGACCGTTTTAGGTTTATCGATCACAGTTGCTTGGCCTAGACCGTGGGTATTTTGGGAGAGTTCACAATGAAGTTCCTTCGTACACCGGACCATTGGTTTGACGGGTTGCCGGATTTCGCATTCGACCCGAATTATCTTGATGTGGATGATACCGAAGGCGGTCGTCTCCGAGTGCACTATTTGGACGAGGGACCGGAACATGCACCGCCCGTATTGTTGATGCATGGAGAGCCAACCTGGTGCTTCCTGTATAGGCACATGATTCCGTTATTCAAAGATGCGGGCCATCGAGTTCTGGCTCCTGATCTGATTGGGTTTGGACGGTCGGATAAACCAACAGAGCGATCCAATTACACTTACCAACGCCATGTAGACTGGATGTCCGAGTGGTTGCGGAAAGTTGACCTGACGGGCATCACATTGGTTTGCCAGGACTGGGGCGGTCTAATAGGCTTGCGGTTGGTTGCGAGTATGCCCGAGCGGTTCTCGCGCGTAGTTGTGGCAAACACGGCCTTGCCCACCGGTGACGCACCCTTGAGTGAGGCATTTCTTTCATGGCGGGAATACTCGCAGTCCGTGCCTGAATTTAATTCGGGACGCATTGTATTCGGCGGCACATCATCCAAGATTTCCGATGAAGAAGTCGCAGCATACAACGCACCGTTCCCAGATGCGCGCTATCTGGCAGGCGCTCGAGAGTTTCCAGTGTTGGTGCCCGACTCGCCCGACAATCCAGCTTCAGAAGCCAACCGAGCCGCATGGAAAACCTTCAAGACCCTCAACACTCCGTTTCTGACTGTTTTTGGAGATGATGACAGGGTCATGGCGGGAGTAGACAAACTGTTCCAAAAGTCGATCCCTGGGGCAGTTGGTCAAAATCATACAGTTGTGCCAAAAGCCGGGCATTTCATTCAAGAAGATGCCGGCACAGAGCTAGCACATGCGACTTTGAAATTCATTGAGCAGACATAGCAGCCATCAGATTAGTGTCTTCCCCTGCGGCCTCAACTCACACCAAATTTGCGACGCAAATGCTCAGCTATGGCTGTTATGCGACGTGGTTGGGCCCGGCTCGGTGGAAACATCATTTGCAAAGGTTTCGGCGGTGGGAGGAAGTCGCGCAAGACAGAAACAAGTCTGCCAGATCGAACATCGTCGCCGACATCCAGCTCGGACTTCAATACGATCCCATGGCCTGCAATCGCCCAATCGCGGATGAGTGAACCATCATTGACTATTCGATTTCCCTTTACCGATACGCGCTGGGCATTTGGTCCTGATCCAAACTCCCAAACGTTGTCGATCATGTCGCCAAACCTCATGATCAAGCAGTTGTGGTTTAATAGATCTTCTGGTTTTTCAGGCGTTCCAAATGAGGCCAGGTAACTTGGGGACGCACAAACGAAACGTTGGTAGCTTCCCAGATTTCGCAACCTGAGCGAGCTGTCTGTGATGTTGCCGAAGCGAACGGCGAGGTCAAAACCCTGGCCTACGAGGTCGACATAACCGTCCGATAGGGACAGTTCGATTGAGACGGCAGGGTTCTTTTCGGTGAATTCGGCAATAACCTTGGAGACAATGCTCCGTCCCAAGTCAATGGGCGCGCTTATGCGAATTGGACCAGACAGAGTTTCGGCGCCGTGCCGAACAAGTGTGTCCAGGTCCGCAACCTCACTGAGAACGTTTCTTGCTCCATCAGCGAGTGTCCGACCTTCTTCGGTCAGGCTAATGGAACGGGTGGTGCGGTTGAACAAAACCACGCCGTAATGTGCCTCCAGAGCCGCGAGCCGCTCGGACACTGTCGTGCTCGACATCCCTGTCTCGCGCGCCGCGGCCACAAGACTGCCTTTCTCGGCTATGGTCAGAAACAAGCGAAGATTGTCTAAAAGCATTAAACGGAATTTCCGGATTATATGTTCGATCTTTCCCTGTTTATCCCGAAATGACTGCGGCGTAAATCTAGCGCATCGCTCAAGAACACAAGGGACCTATTCCAATGGCCAAGCTGACAATCGTCGCCAACATCAAAGCCAACCCCGACAAGATCGACCTCGTAAAGGCTGAGCTTATGAAGCTCATCGACATAACCCGTGCCGAAGAGGGTTGCATTAACTACGACTTGCATCAGGACAACGACAATCCGGCTCATTTCGTGTTCTACGAAAGTTGGGAAAGCCGGGAGCTTTGGCAAACCCACATGGGTGCTCAGCACCTTGCGGCTTACCTGGAAGCAACAGAAGGCGCCGTTGCAGAATTCACGCTAAATGAGATGACAGTCATCGGTTGATAAAGAACCGGACAAAGGAGCACGTTATGAAAGCCGTGGGATACCTTAAGACAGGATCGATTGATCGGGCGGACGCCTTAATCGACTTCGAGGCCGACAAACCGACGCCAAAAGGGCACGACTTGTTGGTGAAGGTGCAGGCCGTGTCAGTGAACCCAGTCGATACGAAAATTCGTCAAAACCGTGCTCCTGCAGGTCCAGCACCAGATATTCTAGGGTGGGACGCAGTAGGGATCGTCGAAGCCGTTGGCGAAGCGGTTGAGACTTTCAGTCCGGGAGATACAGTTTGGTACGCCGGGGCAATAAACCGGCCGGGAACCAATGCCGAGTTTCATCTGGTGGATGAACGTATCGTCGGAGCTGCGCCAAAATCGATACCTGCAAAGGCAGCTGCGGCGATGCCGCTAACGACGCTTACTGCCTTTGAGATGCTTTTCGACCGCTTGCGAGTGCAAGATGCCGTTTACGGCGGAACCAATACGTTGCTGGTTATTGGTGGCGCAGGTGGTGTCGGGTCAATCACGATTCAATTGGCGCGGGCTCTCACTGAATTGACAGTGATAGCGACGGCGTCCCGACCCGAGACACAAGACTGGGTTCGAGAGCTTGGGGCACACCATGTCATCAATCATGCGGAACCTTTTGGCTCACAACTCGAGGCGCTAGGTATCGAAAGCGTGGATTTCATCTATTCAACAAACCAGTCCCAGCTGTATGCTTCCCAAGCTGGAGAGGTGATGACACCTCAAGGTCGCTTTGGGTTGATCGATGATCCTGAAACCTTCGACATCGCGCCGTTCAAACCCAAATCGATCTCATTGCATTGGGAGTTCATGTACACTCGGTCGCTTTTTGGGACTGAAGATATGAACCGTCAAAGCGAAATCCTGAATCAGGTCGGCGGTTTGATAGACAATGGAAAGATCAGATCCACAGCGACCGATACACTTGGTAGGATCAATGCTACAAACTTAATGAAAGCGCATGCTATCCTCGAAAGCGGAAAAGCCAAAGGTAAGCTTGTGCTTGAGGGTTTTTAATGAGAATTGAACGGCTGGATCATGTGAATATTGTGACGACTAGGTTGCCTGAGATGGTTACTTGGTATGAAAATGTCCTGGGTTTGAAACCCGGGGCCCGCCCCGATTTTCCGTTTCCCGGAGCATGGTTGTATACGGGTGATGACGCCGTGGTTCATCTTGTGGGTCACGAAGGAACACCTAACGTTGGCTCCGAAGTGAAGCTCAAGCTCGAGCATTTTGCGCTCTCAGCCACGGGGTTGAGCGCATTCGAAGAAAAACTGATCTCGAGTCAGACCCAGTATCGCAAAACTGAAGTCCCTGGGACTCGGATGGTCCAAATCCACGTGGCCGATCCTGATGGGAATCATATTCATATTGACTTCGATGACACCGAGTAATTGGCCAACTCTCGAAATAGTCGGAGCACAAAATCAAGCTCGCAACTTCTTGTCGATTAGTAATTGAGATTCTTGCCGGGTTGCTCCCCGGAATTGCGTGGGCCAACATTTTTGGGTGGTACAAACGTCGATTTGGAGATCAGTATGCCGGACCTCAAAACTAACAAGAAAAACGTCATCGCTTTCTACGAAATGATGTTCAACGAGTGTCGACCTGCCGAGGCCATAGATATCTTTGTTGGGGAAACCTATACGCAGCACAACCCGCATGTTGGCGACGGCAAGCAAGCTTTTATCGAATATTTCGAGCGCATGGCCGCCGAATACCCGGGAAAGCGTGTGGACATCAAACGTGCGTTTGCTGAAGGCGATCACGTTATTCTGCATTGCCATCAAATCTGGCCTGATGGTCTCGAGTACGCAGGGATCGATATTTTTCGCCTGGATGCTGATGGCAAGGTTGTCGAACACTGGGACGTTCTTCAGGAAGTTCCAGCAAACAGCGAGAATGACAATGGTATGTTTTGACTTCGTCGTTCTGACAGCGGTGCATGGAACTTCGAAAGGGCCTGTCAGCTAAACCACCATAGTCAAAGGGCATAAGTCTGATCCAAGAGATCCGCCGAAGCGTATCTATCAAGAACCAATAAGGAAGGAGATAAATATGCTCCCGAAGAGTATTCTTGCGGCGACCCTTGGACTATTTGCAGCCACTTCGCTTCAAGCCGGAGTTCAAATTCGCTTCATAGAAGGCGCACCCAAAGACCGTTTTGTTCTGACAAATGTGGGAACGTGCGAAGTAGAAACCTCGACCGTTAAAATTGACTTGTCGCAATCTGCTGGACGTCTGATTTTCGACGTTACCGAAAAAGGCGCGGGTGTAGAGGTATTCCAACCGCTCGAATTCGTTGAGGGTGCGGATGCACTGCGTCAATTTCCTTCGGTCGTGGACGGGCAGAATACAATTGAACTTGAGATCGTTTCCCTCGCAGCCGGGGACAAATTAGCCTTTACCATCGATGTGGACGACACGATCGGGCAACGCGAAATCACCGTAACGGAGTCGGAGATCGAAGGCGCCACGGTGTCATATACCGACGCGGATGAGACCAGTACTGCGACCTTCTCTTCCGAAGCGCTTGTCAACGTGACGACCAAGGGCTGCTGAAAGCTATCCCACAATGTCGAATTGGATGGTCCGCATAGCATTTCTTGCGCTCGCGTTGGGAGGCGGCATCCTGATCGGGATATTTACCGAGCCCGGGGATTGGTATGCGCAGCTTTCTAAACCTGCTTTCAATCCACCAAATTGGATTTTTGGGCCGGTTTGGACGGTGCTTTATGTTTTGATAGCCATGGCGGGTTGGCGTCAGTTTGAAACAGACCAAAGCTCGACGCCCATGAAGCTGTGGTGGGTGCAGATGGGTCTGAACTTTTTGTGGTCCCCAACCTTTTTCGTAATGCAACTACCGTGGATTGCCTTTGTGATCATTGCCGCGTTGCTGGCTGTCATCGTCATGTTCATCGCTCTGGTCAGGAGCTCGGATCAGGTTTCCGCACTAGCCTTCCTGCCGTACTTTGCATGGGTCGCATTTGCCACTGTCTTGAACCTTTCTATTGCAATACTGAACTGAGAAAAAACGATATGCGTGGAAACTTCGCTGGGCTTGTTTCAGGTCTTGTTATTATCGGATCTATAATGGCACAGGCTGATGAAAATCTTGCAGAAGACTTCTCCAAGTCTCCGGAGACGAGTTGGGACTACGTTGCCGACACCGTCATGGGAGGAGTTTCTTCAGGACAGGTGCAGTTTCGTTCGGAACGTGATGTTGCGTTCGCCCGGTTGACCGGAACTGTCAGCACAAAAAACAACGGCGGCTTTATCCAGTTCCGACGCAAGTTGTCTGATCGACCAGATGAGGGTGTATCGGGCGTCAGGCTGTTGGTACGGGGGAATGGCGAGCAATACTTCGTCCACCTCAGGACACGTGGCACGGTGCTTCCATGGCAATACTATCAGGCCGCGTTCGCAACTTCTGACAACTGGACCGAAGTCTGGTTACCTCTCCCAGGCTTCAAGGCTTCAGGTGCCATGTTGCGCGCTATTCCCGTTGCTGACGAAATCACCTCAGTTGGAGTTGTAGCCTACGGGAGAGATCACGAGGCCCGCGTAGATGTCAGCGAGATTGGTTTCTATTGAAGGTTTCCCAAGAGAGGGCTGCAATCTTCAAATAGGTCTGTTTGGAACCGCGCGGGATCTAAATTTACAAACCATCTTCCCGATGGAATACATTCCGTTGATGCCCGAGCATCAATTTGGACAGGTCTGATCAGGCTGCTCAACAACAGCAACCGACATTGCCAATCCAATTGTCTTTGCTCATCGTTTCCAAGCGACTAAATTGGGTCCATGGAAGAAGTCACTCGACTGACCGAATGGATGATTACAGAAGGTCGTCGCTCCGGTGATCCTGTAAAGGTGGTGTCACAGTTTTGTTCCTCCTTGATCGAAGCCGGAGTGCCGCTATGGCGGGCAAACATTGGCCAGCGCTTTGCCAACCCATTGCTTATTGCCTGGGGGGTAGTTTGGACGCCTGAAGGCACCGACAGCTACGACGTCACGCATGAGACGATGTTGACAGATGGTTATGTCGGGAGTTCATTCGAGTATATTCTTGCGAACAGAAAGCCACTTCACAAAAGTCTTCGGCGACTGGACTTGGAAACAGAGCATTCATCCTATCTTGAATTTGCAGAGCAGGGCGGCACAGACTACTACGCTACTTTGCTCTATTACGGCGATGGATCGCTGCATGGATGTACGTTCGTTACTCAGGCAAAGGATGGATTCTCGCCCGAACATCTTAGGCTGATTGAAGCGGCCTTACCGGCCCTTTCTTCCGCCTTGGAACCTGTCACGATGCGAAAATCGTCTAAAGGTCTGCTTCGAACTTATTTAGGAGATGGACCTTCCGAGGCCGTCTGGAGCGGCAATATAAAGCGCGGAGAGCGAACAACTTTGGATGCCGTGGTGATGTTCTCTGATCTGCGAGGCTTTACAGCACTTTCCGAGACCTCTCCGGAAGAAGATATCTTCGACACGCTTAGCGACTATTTTGATCTGGTGGTTAAAGCCGTAGAGGACAACGGTGGAGACGTCCTCAAGTTCATGGGCGATGGCATCCTGTCGATCTTTACTATTGAAGCGCAAAAAGACCATGCCGACCGCTGCAGAATGGCGGCTCTTGCAGCGCAGAGTGTGCTGAGTGGTTTGAACGATCTCAACACCAGACGAGACGGGTTTCAAAAACCGCCTTTGGATGTTGGTATTGGAATTAACGTCGGGCAGGTCAGCTATGGTAATATCGGCAGCCCCGGCAGGCTTGATTTCACAGTTCTGGGCGGGGCGGTGAACGTTGCAAGCCGAATTGAAGGTTTAACAAAATCAACTGGTCGGAGAGTGTTGGCGACGTCAGCCGTTGCAAGTGCTGCTCCGAACATGTTCGTTAGCTGTGGGGATCACGAAATACGTGGCCTTGCGCAGCCCATTGAGTTGTTCTTTCTCACTGAAGATGCACAATAATCAGCTATAGTTATTCAAAACAATCTACCTTCGGCATCTTACGAGATTAGACGATCGCTAGAAATGAAACACAAAGCGCAAAAATTCACTAAGGCGCGGCAAGCTGAACCTAACTGTTCAAGTAACCGGATAACGGGACTTGCCCGATAACGTTCAGCTTCCCTGGAATGATAAACATGTCCATTGACTTTGGTAGCAGGCATTATCCCGCCAGCAGTTGATAAAATGAATATCTAGTCTGTATTAAGAATTAGATATTGGGAAATATCTGCGACTGATGACCTATGTCTTTTTTGCTGCCATCTTCGCAGGCGCCGGTGACGGCCAAGCGATCAGGTAGTTTGCAGAAACCTAAAGCTGGGACCCAATTGGTAAAATACTTAATAGCCCGGCAACTATGTGATCCCAGGCCGATCCTGTCGGCTCGAATTGGTATTCAAGAATGGTGCCATCATTGGCTCTTGTCGTCCATTTAAGCTGGCCAGCTTGCTCGAGCGTCACGTTATATGTGTATGCGGGTAGTGCGTCGTCCAAGGCTCCCATCGTCTGCGCAGTCAATGCTGGCGAGTCAATCAGAATTCCCATCTCGGTGTTGATGTTGACAGATCGCGGATCCCAGTTGAATGAACCCACGAACAAGTACTGGTCATCAATTGCAAATGCCTTGGAGTGCAGGCCTGACCTGGACTGAGCCCAGTTAATACCGCGGCGTTGGACTTGATAAGCGTCGGGTCGCAGCTCGTAGAGTTCTACTCCACCGCGTAGCAGTGCTCGGCGTTTCTTGGCGTAGTGTGCGTAAACGGGTGCGACGTCGTTAGATGCAAGTGAGTTGGTTACAACCTTTACGTCGACCCCACGGTTCTCGAGTTCGGTCAGCCATTTCACACCGTTGTTGCGCGGCACGAAGTAGGCGGACACGATGTTCACTTCGCTGCTGGCATTCTCAAAGTACGGAAGCAATTGAGATGCTAGAACGGGACCTGAGTTCTCGAGGCCCGCGGCCTTTGAAGGCGGATCAGCATAAAGTTTCGCTGGCAGCCAATCCAGTAACAGGGCGCCATCCGCGAAGTTCTCTTTTGCCGACTTTCTGAGCGCTGCGCCGTACTGCGTTTGCTTCGCTTCCTCGACGAATTCATTCAACCTGCTGCGTGCATCGCTCAGGTCAAATTCTTCGGGTTCTCCGACAACCACGCGAGCCGGAACAGCGAAATCGCTGTTCCAGTAAGCGTCAAAGCTACGTGACACTTCGCGTACAACTGGGCCTGCGGCCAGCACATCCAGATCAGCATAGTTCATTTCTTCCCGCGCCAAAAAATACTCGGCACCGATGTTTCTCCCACCTACAATCGTGAACACGTTGTCTGCTGTCATGGACTTGTTGTGCATTCTGCGATTGATGCGTTTGAAATCAGTCAGACCCGCGATCAACAGGCTCTGATCTCGCCAGAACGGGTTGAACAGTCTTATTTCAATGTTTTTGTGATTGTCCAACGCAGCGGTCATCGCGTCGTAGCCGGACGTATCCATATCATCCAACAACAGCCTGACACGAACACCTCGATCCGCCGCTTGCAAGAGACTGGCAGCGAACAGGTGACCGGTTGGATCGTCGTGCAGAAGATAGTATTGCGCGTCTATCGTTCGCTCGGCCGCAGTGGCCAACAACAGCCGTGATACGAGCGCTTCTTCTCCATCACTGATCAGCTTGATGCCTGACCGACCGTCTTTAGGATCCCCAAGGCGATTGGCCGCCTGACCCAGAGCCGTGCTGGAATTTGCCGGTAGCGCAGCTGATACCGTCTTTTCATACGTGCGGGTTTTCGGAGCGCAAGCGACAAGAAACAGCGCGCAATAAACACTAATCACGAACTTCCACAGCGCCATTGGCTTTCTCCAACCCTATGCCCTAGGTGACTACGCCCGAGCACGCGATTGCAAGTTTGTTCTATGAAGCCTGAGGTTGTTTCGTTCGCTAGTGTTGATTTCGTAACTCTCGCAAGCGCCATGTTGTTGGTTTGCGATTTCGGCACACCCCTAGTTTCAACGGACTATGGCAGAACCCAGATGCGTCGAACCACACCGCTTGTAACCAGTTTCCGTGTTATAAGTCTCTGATCAGGTAAAATGATGCTCTCTGATTTTGGAAGTTTAGGTGCTCTTAGCATTGACGTGTTACGATTCCACCCCACAGTTTTGACGCAGATTCTCGGAGCATCCAGAGTGTTTGTGAGGACAACCGCCTTGTTGATTTTTGCTGTGTCGACCCCGGCCACGGCATTGCAGCTTCGCGAAACAGGGCGTTATGAACTTAATCAGCCCGCAAGTCTTGACTACGATCCGACCTTTTGTGGGTTGTGGATTGCGAACGAGGGGCCCGAGGCAATTCTCGTTACATTGCAAGGTGATGAATTGCGCCGTATATCCAGCGATCTCTTTCGGATCAAAGCAATTGCTGTTGAAGGGGATCACTTGTTGCTGGGCGATGGTCTCGGCAGTCTTCAACGTGTCACCAAGGACGGATCACGCCTGGGAGCACCCTTCGAATTGGAAGGTGGTTTCGCGGATACGGAAGGAATTGCGATCAACGCCAAGGGACAGATCGTGACCGTAGAGGATGACCCCGAACGGTTGTCGTGGTTCACCTCAGAGGGTGCTTTGACGGCGAGGTTGGATACCATGAAGCTCTCTCCTCCCTTGAGTGAGGCGCAGGGCATCGCGATTGATCCGCGTACCGGCCACATGTTGATTGTTGATGACTGGGAAGGGTCAAACAGCCTGTATGAGTTCACGGCAGATGGCCAACTGCTCGCCCAGCAAAGTTTGTTGGAATTCGGAACCGATCCAGAAGGCATCGCCATTAGGCCGGGATCCAACCAACTGTTCGTGGCATTCGACGGTGGCGCGAAGATTGTGACATTTGACTACACACCCACTTTGCCTGAAGGATCGCCGCCGCTCCCGCCGGGCGCGGATTGCATGATGTTCTGAAAATTTGGTTGCTTGCTTCGGCTGGCGCAGGTTTCGGCTAGTCGCGCTCGCTATCCAAAGTTTCGCGTATGAGCGTCAGATTAGGCAATGATTCATGGAACGGTTCAGGCCCGAGTTCGGACAAAACTGGAGCCAGGGATTCCGACATCCGCTCCATACAAGCTTTCAAAAACTCAGCGCCTTGCGGTGTAGGCCGAGCAATTTTCGAACGCTTGTCATTGGGGTTGGCTTCAAGAGTAATCAGGTCATGATTTTCAAGACTGGAGAGCATGTGCGTCATCGAAGTTTTAGGCACTTGAAACGCGTTCGAAAGTTGCTGTGGAGTTTCACCCTCGGGACGCCGTACCAGATGGCCCAAAATTCCGAATTGAGTCGCCGTCATCCTACCAGGTAAGAACGCTTCCAGCTTGGTCGAGATCAACTGATTGATGATCCCGACCTCGGTGAAGAACCGGTAAACTTCGTTGGTCTCATCTTCAGGCTTCATTCAGAATTCGTGTCTCCAGCGGCCAGCGGGGTGTGGCAATTGGTTCAGGTCCATACCCCAAACGCAGCAACATTTGCACCGTGTGGCGCGGTGACGCAAGAAGCTCATGCGCCAGAGCGTATTCATCGGCCATCTCAGGATATTCCTGAAGGGCCTGACTGACCGGATGCACGCCCAGGCCCATTTCGGTTGTCTTCAGGTAAAAACGCATCAACTGACGCCCGGCATCGATTTGATCGCTTCGCGTATTTTTAGCTGTCGTGAGAACTGCGTACTGCGGTGTCGCGTCTAGCATAGCGAAGTAGTCTTGCATGTGCGCCTGAGTGCCTGGGTGATCAACGTTCATCAGGGTCTCATTGTCCAATAGGCCGGTAAGTCGCAGCGTTTCCAGCATGGGATCACGCAGTTCAATCCCGTCTGGGTTTGCGTTGATTTCTGCTTTGCCGATCCGCATCAGGTCGACGGATTCTCTAAGAGTCTGTGGAGTTCGCATTTCGATTTCAAAAGCGCGTTTTGTGAGGTCTCGAATACGGGCCACTAGATCCTCATCGGAAATCAGAGTGGCATAGTTTTCAAGGACCGA
This sequence comes from Ruegeria sp. AF2, assembly GCF_056542025.1. Taxonomy (NCBI): domain Bacteria; kingdom Pseudomonadati; phylum Pseudomonadota; class Alphaproteobacteria; order Rhodobacterales; family Roseobacteraceae; genus Ruegeria; species Ruegeria sp. AF2. The sequence continues at coordinate 172,938 of NZ_JBQFZC010000004.1, forward strand.
TATTTCCGCCTCAGAGAGCCGCTGTTCAGTGTACGGTTCTTTATTTGAATGTCGGTTGAGGATTTGATCTGAGAGTGGATCGGATGCCCCGCCAGATACAAACATCGCTTCTGCGATAGGTCCGTCATTCCCTTCTGGCAGTAACTCGACCTCAGTATCAAACCCGTGGGCACCTGCTGCCAGAACCATCGTTTCAACAAATGCACCGAAGCCAATATAGAGCTGGCGGTGGTAAGGATCGGTTTCCGGAAGCTCGCGATCTGTATCACGGTGGATCCGCACCTTGTCTTGCCCAACCAACTCGATCAGCCAAGGTTGCAAATTGTGCGGATTGGGGGCGAGAATTGCGTAGGACAAAGCAGCCTTGCGTGGGTCATCATACGGTTTCGGCGTCCACGGAGCTAAAGCTTCATGGGGTGTACGTGTCGTGAGAAACCCAGCCGCGCCCGTTGCCGCCAGTATTGTGCCTCCGCCTAGAATCTTGAGAAAACGTCTTCGGTTTGGCATCTTGACTCTCCAATAGTACGATATCGAACTAAATTAATACGAAATCGTACTATTTCAACCCCAATCGATGCAGTGATTGTTTGAGCGACTAGAAAAAGAATATCAGAGCAGCAGGAGGCAACTGCGGGTTGCCGTTATCGACAAGTATTCGGAGCGCCTTTAGTACCGAAAATAAGCAGATATTTTAGATGATTAATGGCTGGATACGAGAAGATCAGAGGCTGTTGAGCCGATGCTTTTCGAGTATCTCGCAAAGCATAGCCTTGGCTTGCAGCCTGTGTTCTCGATGACGTTCACGGGCGACATCCGGTCGACCTTCACTAATCGCATGGAAAACAACCCGGTGGTCTTCATTGGATTTGACGGGCAGGGGTCTGATGAACAAGGTCGTTGCGCGCGCGCGGCGCACCTGGTCGCTCATCATGGCGACAATCGCTTCGACCCGTTTGTTGCCGCCCAACCGAACGAGCTCTTGATGAAACAACTCATCGGCCTCGGCCCAGGCTTCAAGATCTTGGGATTCGATGGCTCGGTCCATCTTCGCAATTGATCCAGCAAGTACCGAAAGTTCATCTTCTGAATAACCCGCTTCGGCAGCGCGTTGTGCAGCGAGGCTCTCGAGCTCCGTCAGGATGTCGTAGATTTCACGCATATCGTCTGATGAAACCGGCAGTATCCGCACGCCTTTGCGGGGCCGCATTTCCAGCAACCCCTTGCTTTCCAACATGAGCGCAGCTTCCCGTATCGGGGTGCGGGACATACCAAGGGTTTCGGCGAGTTCCGACTCTAGGTGGTCCGTTCCGGCTGCAAGTTCGCCGGACAGGATCATCTGCCGCAAATCCCTAACGGCGCGTTGCGTATTGGAAAGAGTTTTTGCGTCTTGACCCTTCACGGCGTCTCCAGGTTGATCTTTCGTCCCTCCGCAGCCGAGAGATAGATGCTCTCTTCGATGCGGATCACGTCCAAATAGTCTCGAGCCGTGTTTTCCAGCGGCGTGCCCTTTACAAGGCCTGAAACGACGTGACTTTGCAAGGCGTGGACGCAATCGCCGCCAAATCCATTATGATCGCTTGGAGGTAGAATTTGCTGCTGCGTCTGCTTTCCAAAAGCGCGGAGTTCAACTGAACCATCGCCGTTAAGAACCAATGATCCTGTTGTTCCTTCAATGAGAGCTTCACCCATAGTTTGACGCAGGTTTTTGGCGCTGTGGTCAAGACACCTGTTCCCATCGAACAGAGCTTTCAAACCGTTGGGATGATCAAACAGGATATAGCCGGCATCCTCACCCGCGATAATGGGGTTCACTTGGCGCAAGTCCGCATAAACTGCGCTGGGCGCATCGAACAAGAATCGGAATGTGTCTACCCAGTGAACTGCTGTTTCATGAACCAGGAAACGCGGCATGTCCTGAAAATACGGCTGCCGGTCAAGATAGGCGCGTGGTCCTTGTCCGTCGCCAGGCCGAAGCCGGAAAGTAGCTTGTAGAGGTGTACCAATTCGACCCTCGGTCATCGCCTCTTTGATCGCGCGATACCAAGGTTGAAAGCGAAAGTTCTCGTGTACAACAATAGTTGCTCCTACCGCTTCGGCCTCTGAAACAATTTTCTCAGCTTCATGCAACGACATGCAGAAAGGTTTTTGGCAGATCAACCACTTTATTCCAGAGTGCAGCGCCGTTCGGATGGCATCGGCCTGCGCCACAGGCGGGAGGATGATGTCAACGAGATCTGGTTTTTCCGCCTCCAGCATTTTTGACAGATCATCGTAAGCGGCCAGTCCTGTTTCTTTCGCCTTTTTGATGTCACGGTTGCAGGATGCAATCGGAACCGCTCCGGGCATTCGAGACCAGCTTTCGTAGTGGAACTTGCTGAAATACCCCGCACCTACGCACGCGACCGTGATGGCTTGTTGAGTATTCATGCCAGCAATGCTTCCAATACCGATGAGGCTGCGTCCTGCGTTCCGGCGGTGCCACCAAGGTCACGCGTCAGGTTTTGACCGCTCTCAGTCACCATTTCCACGGCTTCCCGTAAACGTTCGCCATCTTTGGACAGTTCTGGATGATTATGGGTCAACCCTAACCATTCAAGCATCATTGCTGCAGACAGGATCATCGCGAAAGGATTGGCAATGTCTTGTCCCGCAATGTCCGGAGCAGAGCCGTGACAGGGTTGGAACACGGCGTGGTTCAACCCGATATCTGCTGAAGGAGCCAATCCAAGACCGCCCATAAGGCCGGCGCCAAGGTCAGAAAGGATGTCGCCGAACATGTTTTCAGTCACCAAAACATCGAATTCCCAAGGCTTCTGCACCATCCAAAGCGCAGTGGCATCAACATAAGCATGGTCTGCCTGCAATTCGGGATGGTTTGCAGCTTCTGCATCAAACATCGATCTGAAGAACGCAAAGGCGCGGAATACATTGGCTTTGTCGACACATGTAACTCGACCCCGACCGCGCCCGGTTCTTTTGCGGTTCTGGGCGAGTTCAAACGCAAACCGGAACAGTTTTTCGGAAACCTCACGAGTGATCAGCAGAGTTTCACGTGCTTCGTGTTCGGTAACTTCTCCAGCGCCTTGGGTGAAGAACAGTCCTTCTGTGCTTTCGCGTATCAAGACAAAGTCGATCTCTTTTCCGGGAGGCAGCGCCAAGGGGGTCATTTGTCCGCTGTTTACCTTTACTGGTCTTACACCAGCGAAAAGTCCCAGTTGCTTTCGCAGATCGATCTGTGGTGAAATCTCGGTTCCGTCAGGGTAGCGAACATCCGGAAAACCCATTGCAGATAGCAGAATCGCATCAGCCTTGCGTGCAGTTTCAAGTGAACCAGTCGGAAACGATTCTCCAGTTTTGGCGTAGTGGGCTGCGCCCGCCGGAGCGTCTGCAAACACCAGTTCGTAGGAAGGACTGCCGCGCGAGAGCTGACGCAGAATTTCAAGCGTAGGGGCCATAATTTCCGGGCCGATTCCGTCCCCGTGGAACACTGCCACATCATAACTTTTCTTCATCTTAGCCCGCTTCCTTCCCGTTTCGCATTCATAGCGCGATAGCAGCTTTCACTACAGTCCGTTGACAACGCATTCTTTAATGTATACGCAAATAAATGCAATAATAAACGCAAAGATGTTTGGGAGGACTTGGAAATGAAACTGAAGCTAGGGCAGTTGGCGGCCGCAGCCGTGATTGCAACCGGAATTTCAGGCGCTGCTGCCGCGCAGGATTACCCTTACCGTGATATCACCACAGCTGTGGTCTGGGGGGCCGGTGGCGGCACGGACACGATCAACCGAATGATCATGGCCGAAATGGAAAAACACCTTCCAGTCTCGATCAATGTGATCAACCAAACCGGTGGAGTCGCAGGCTCCAACGGCATGGTCTACGTCATGAACCAACCAGACGATGGCTACACATTGGTTGGTCTGTCTGAATCGAACGTCACCGCTGCTGTGCAGGGTGGTTGGGATAAGAAATTTGACTTTTGGTATCCGTTTATTGTTGGCGGATCACCCGATCTGATCTCGGTTCCGGCGGACAGCCCTTACAATACTCTGGAAGAACTGGTCGACGCTGCCAAAGCCGCTCCTGGCACTATTCCCGCTGCCGCGTCCGGCGCGGGTTCGATCCACCACTTGAATCTTCTCGCCATCGAGAAAGGGTCCGGTGCAGAGTTCAAGTTTGTTCCATACAAAGGCTCAGCGCCCGGGCAGGAAGCGGCGATAGCAGGTGAGGTTGCGTTGGTTGTGACTTCGCTGGCTGAACAAGCTCCTTTGATCGAAGGCGGACAATTGAAGCCACTTGCGATGTTGACACCGGAAGATGCGCAGATTGCCGGAGCTACAGTGCCATCTGCCTTTGGCATCTATGACGGTCTCGACAAGTATCTGCCGCTAAAACAAGCCATCGGATTTGCCGTTCACAGCTCGGCTGGAGATGATGTGAAGGCGGCCCTCGGCGATGCGTTCGAGCAGGCGATTGCATCCGATACCGTCGCTGAATGGGCTGAGGCAAACAATTATGATGTCGGTGGTCAACACGGCGAAGAAGCTCAAGAATTGTTTGCGAACCTTGAGGCTACTTTTGCCTATACCTTGCAAGATTTGGGCGCTGCCACGGTCGATCCAGCCTCGCTGGGTATCGAGAAGCCCTAATCCGATCAATTTTGGAAGGGCGCGTTTGATCGCGCCCTTTCCTCTAGGAGGCAGGCATGGACAAAATCGACGAAACACTGGTCATGCGGACCCGCGACTTCTGGGCTGCTATTGTTCTAATAACAGTGTCCGTCTTTTTCCTTTGGAAAACGTTGGACATCCCACTTTGGGGTGAAAACCGCGCAGGTGTAAGTGGGTCGGACTGGTACAACTCGGCTGCAATTGTACCGTTGTTCATCTTCGGTGGATTGCTTGTGTTGTCCTTCGTCTTGCTGGCTATTTCGATCTGCTCAGGTGGAGCCCAGAACGCGCTCACGGCTTTGGGGATCGGATGGGATAAGTGGGAAGCCTATCGAGCAACAACAATAGGCCTGATCCTTCTTGCATACGTCGTCGGGCTGGTTCCCAGAGTGGACTTCATATTGTGCTCGGGGTTACTGATTACAGCTTTGACTTACGGTTACTACGGCGGTCACGCGCGGCGTGCTTTGGTAGCCTGTATCGCAGTTGTCTCTGCCGGGCTTTTTGCGTTCGCTGTATTTCCCGCGCAGGCGGAATGGAATGCACACAGTGATGATTGGTTTACACTGGCCCTATGGGTCTCGCTATCACTTGTGGTGTTGACCAAAGCGGCTTCCGAACGCGTTTTGCGGTTAGTGCCAGTCGTCGCAATATTGGCCCCGCTGATCCTCGTTTGCGCGATGGCCTTTATTTTCCGACAGAACGTGCCCGCGCGCGGGGGACTGATCTTCAAGCAAATCGAATACCACTACTACGTGACGCTTCGTCCGTTTTGGAAAGACTGACCGGATGGACTTTATCCTTTCGCAACTGGCTGGGTTTGGGACCGCATTCGTTGGTCTGGCAGTGGACCCGCTGACCTATCTGTATTTGATTGCATCCGTGTTCCTAGGCATCACGTTCGGCGCATTGCCCGGCCTGACCGCAACGCTGGCAGTGACGATCCTGACGGGATTTTTCGGCAACAAGATCCCATTGGACTATTCGCTTATCGCTTTGCTCGGGGCCTATGTCGGCGCGATTTACGGCGGCTCTTACCCGTCTATTCTGCTGAACATACCTGGCACAGCAGCCAGCGCGGCGACGGCCATGGATGGCTACCCTCTGGCCAAAGCAGGTCGAGGGGGCGAAGCACTTGGTCTGACCACAACGGCCAGCTTTATCGGTACGGTTATCGGGACGATCACGCTTTTGATTTTTGTCTGGGCACTGCTTTTGGTTTCGAAGAACATCGCGAGTCCGGAAAAAGCACTTTTGGCTTTGTTTGGCATCCTTCTATCTGGCACACTTATGAGCGAGGATCTGGTGATCAAGGGATGGATCGCCGGTCTGATCGGGCTTGCAATGTCTATGGTGGGGCTCGATCCGCTTCTGTCTGAGCCGCGCTATACTTTCGGCTGGTCTTACTTGTTGAGCGGGTTTCAGGTCGTGCCAGTTTTGATGGGGGCCTTCGCCATCCCCCAAATCATCGACGGCTTGAGGCATGTTGAGGCCGGGAAAGTTCTGGCCCTGAAAGGTCGCATCCTTCCGAACCTACGCTCCATCCGACGCTACCTGCCCACCATTGGCCGGTCAGGAGTGATTGGGACCGGGGTGGGAGCGCTTCCTGGCGTCGGCGAAGATGTCGCCGGTTGGGTCAGCTACGGTGTCGGCAAGACCGTATCTGCCGAGGGCGACAAGTTCGGAAAAGGGTCATTGGAAGGTCTGCTATGCTCTGAAACAGCAAACAACGCCTGCATTGGGGGCGCGCTAATCCCGCTTTTGGTTTTGGGCATTCCCGGTTCACCACCCGCCGCGGCTTTAATGGGGGCTTTCAAGATCAACAACGTGATCCCGGGCCCCACGATAGACCCCGAGATCATTCTGCGCGTAGTCGCAATCCTGGTGTTGGCATCCCTGACTATGTTCTTGATGGGCCTGTTCACTGCTCGGGTCTTTATCAAAATACTCGCCATACCGCAGACCATCTTCTTGCCGGTTGTGATGGTTCTGACAACAATCGGGTCCTTCAGCGTCGGTGGTGGCATCAATGATCTCTACCTGATGCTTGGTGTCGGCGCCGTCGCCTATTTTATGAACCTGATGAAGTACCCAATCGCTCCATTGGTCATTGGGGTTATACTGGGAAGCCTGTTTGACGAAACTTTCCGCCGATCGCTGTTCTTGTCGGACGGGGATCTTTCGGTCTTCTTTTCACGACCCGGTGCGGCCATTCTACTTGTGCTCAACGTTGGTCTGATCCTCAGCCAACTGCCCGTGGCAAAGCGCGCTTTCTCACGTCTGAAAGGACTTTCCGTCTGATGTTTGTGGTTACCGTCACCTTCACTCTCAAGCCCGGTACGAGAGAAACCTTTTTGCCGCTAATGGTCGAAAACGCTTCAACCTCTTTGCGTGAAGAACCCGGATGCCAGCAGTTTGACGTTTGCCTAGGCGACGATCCCGAGACAGTTTTTCTCTATGAGGTTTATGATGACAGCGTGGCGTTCTCCGCCCACCTGGAAAGCGCGCATTTCCAGTCCTTCGATACGGCTGTGGCTGATATGATCGCCACCAAGACTGTTCACCAGTATTCCGAGGTCATCCGATGAACGATTGGGAAATTCACGCCGTGAAATACGCGGATCGCAATGCCCGCACTCGACGCGACAGCTTCATATTGGATGACAATCACGATGCACCTCACGCGATGGACTATTTCGTTTGGGTGCTCAAGCGTGGCAACAAAGTTATACTGGTCGATACCGGATACGACGGCGACGAGGCAGCCGCCCGTGGTCGTCCCATTGCGATGGACCCACGCGAGGCTTTGCGCCCATTAGACATCATGCCTGAAGCGGTGACCGAGGTTATCGTGACCCATCTCCATTATGACCACGCTGGGGGGCTGCATATGTTCCCAAATGCGAAGTTGCACATGCAATCGGCGGAAATGGCCTTCGCTACAGGTCCCTGCATGTGCCACGACCACTTACGCGCGCCTTTCTCGGCGGGCCATATCTGCGAGGTCGTAAAGCGCCTCTATTCAGGCAAGGTCGTGTTCTACGACGGAGAGGCCGAGATAGCAGATGGGGTGACCGTACACTGTATCGGCGGGCATTCGCGGGGGTTGCAATGTGTTCGTGTAAGAACAGCAGCCGGGTGGATGGTTCTCGCCTCTGACGCCTCGCATTACTATGAGAATTTCATGGCCCGCAAAGCCTTTCCCATCGTAGTCGATTTGCAGGACATGATGGATGGTTTCGAGACACTCGAGAAGTTAGCCTCACATCCTCGACTTATCGTGCCCGGCCATGATCCACTTGTGCGCGAGATTTTTCCCGTCGGAGCAGCAACGCACATCCATAGGCTGGATCCAGGGCCGACGAAGGACATTAGAACATGCTGATCGGCGTCATAGCGGACGATTTCACTGGTGCGAGCGACATTGCGAACACCTTGGCAAAGGGCGCCGAGCCGGAAGGTGGGTTAAGAACCGCGCAGTTTCCAGGTATTCCGGATACCCCGGCCGACAAAGAGATCGAAGCGGGTGTCGTCTCACTCAAGAGCCGCACTGCACCTGTCGAAGAAGCTGTTGCGGACGGCCTGCGAGCCCTGCGATGGCTTAAAGATCAAGGATGCCGCCAGTTCATCTTCAAGTATTGCTCGACCTTTGATTCCACTAGGCGGGGAAATATCGGCCCGGTTGCGGAAGCGTTGGCCAACGAACTGGGCGCGCAAAAGGTGGTTTTCTGTCCAGCATTTCCGACAACGGGGCGCACCATCTATCACGGCCATCTATTTGTGCTTGGCAAGCTGTTGAACGAGTCCGGGATGGAAAATCACCCTCTTACTCCGATGACGGATGCGGACATCAGGCGGTGGTTGCAGTATCAGACCCAAGAAGCGGTTGGGTTGGTTTCAATTGACGCCGTGACGCAAGGACCAGAGGCGATTGCTACTGCTTTGCGGAACGTCGACGAACGCTTTGTGATCGGTGATGCGATTTCGGACGAGGATTTGCTGGCCTGGGGCGAGGCTCTGAAGGATGCCCAGCTCATTACTGGGGGATCTGGGATAGCGCTGGGGCTACCCAAGAACTTCGTCAGAAGAGCTTCGTCCAAAAGAGGTGGCAGTGTATTCACAGGTATCGCTGGGCCCGCCGCTATCCTTGCAGGGTCTTGCTCAGGTGCGACCCGTGGTCAGATCGATGTTCATGCTAAATCCCATCCGACCTTCGCCATTGACGTTCCGGGTGTTATGTTCGGGGATGTGACTACGCAAACGCTTCTGGATTTCTTTGAAACGCATCCGGGTCAGGCACCGCTCGCCTATTCATCGGGAAGCCCGGATGATGTGCGCGCGGTACAAGGTCAATTTGGCCAAGAAGCCGTGGCGGAAAAGCTGGACAATCTCTTTGCAGATACCGCGCGCGAGCTTGTTCAGAAGAGCTACAAGCGATTGGTGGTTGCCGGAGGGGAGACGTCGGGAGCTGTCGCCAAGGCTGTCTCTGAGGCACTGGGATCACCGGCCATGTCACTAGGGCCAGAGATCGACCCGGGCGTACCAGTCTTGAGCGTTGGAAAAACTGAACCCATTGCGCTGGCTCTAAAGTCTGGAAACTTCGGCGCTCCGGACTTTTTCGCTAGGGCGCTCAAAATGATGGAGGCCGGCAAATGAGTTCTAAAGAACAGGCGCTGCGAAAGCAGATGTCGGACCTGTGTGCATCGCTGTTTGCGCGCGGATTTTCCGTCGGCACTGCTGGCAACGTCTCTGCGCGTCTGCACGACGGCATCCTCATGACACCAACCAATTCCACCTTGGGCGATATCGACCCCGAGCGCATCGCTAAGATTGATTTGGATGGCAACCACGTCTCCGGCGACAAGCCGACCAAGGAGGTCTTTCTGCATCAAGCCTTCTATGAGACGAGGCCACAAGCTGGTGCAGTGGTGCATCTGCATTCGACCTGGGCCACTGCACTGTCTTGTCTGGAAGACACCGATCCTGACGACTGTATTCCACCGCTTACGCCATATGTGGTTATGCGTGTCGGCACAGTCAAACTGGTTCCATACGTCAAGCCGGGCGACCCGACGTCCGGTGATTTGATCCGCGATCTGGATGGCAAATATAGTGCGGTTCTGTTGGCCAATCACGGTCCCGTCGTATCGGGAGAGGATCTGTTTTCAACGGTCTCTGCAGCAGAAGAGTTAGAAGAAACAGCCAAGCTGCTCGTGACACTGCGCGGCCTGCCAACCCGCCTACTGGATGCAGAACAAGTCGCAGAACTCAAAGAGACTTTCGGAAGGATTTGATCTGGCACCAAAATGGTGCGTGTGCAAACTATCGGGCAAATCGTGCAAAGTTATCCGGTGACTTACCTCAGCAGATCTCAAGCGATACAACCCAGCAAACGATTGGCGGAGAAAGAGTTTTTTATAAGGCCACGTTCACCACTATAGACGGTACTGATAACTATGTCCTCTACCCTTTAGAGGTATCGACGACAGCGGGTGACTATTATGGCGGGGCAAGTAGCTGGTTCTTTTCGACGACCGGGCCTTGCTAGAAGGCGTTCCGCTTGCATTAGCCAGCATAAGCACAAACAATCCGAACAAGATGAATTACGTATGCTTTGTCGATGGAACAGCAATCGAAACAGCCACAAGTAGCGTAATTGTTGAAGGCCTCTCAGGCGGTGATGAGATGATCCAGGCGGATGGGAGACCAGTTAAGATTTGATGGGTTGGCGCTAATGATGTGAGCCTTGCAGAATGCCTTGCAAATCAGAAGCTTTGGCCTGTGAAAGATTGATATGAATGCGCTTGGACGCGGAATCCCGAATTGTGATCTCTTTGTCTCGCAACAACACTAAGTTTCTAGCGGCCAAAACGGACTTTCGCCGCGGTATAACGAATGTCGGTTTTTGGATTTCAGAAACTTATTGAGCGCTGATCTCCCCCGGTTTTTTCCCCTTGTTTATGCTGTGTTTGCCTTAGTAATTGGACTTTTTTGAACCAGTGATAAGTTCATTGTTGACAATTTTGGACTCCATTTTACAGAATCGGCCATGATCCATCCAATTGATCGCAAGCTAGATATCGTTGTCCTGGTGAGTCCGCATTTCAATGTTTCGGCGACTACGTCTTTCGTGGATCCTTTCAGAATAGCCAATTACCTGACAGGTTCGGCTCGATTTTCTTGGACCTATGTCTCGGACCTCGGTGGACCAGTTGAGTCTAGCAGCGGCCTTGTCGTTGACACTGCCCCATTGGCGGCCGTGACGGGGCGCAAGCCCTGGTTGGTTCTGGTGAGTACAAGTTGGTCACCTGAACGTCACGGAACATCTCAGTTTAAGGTGGCCCTTCAGAAGTGGGAGGCGTGCGGAGCAATCGTTGGCGGCTTGGATACTGGTGCGATTGTTCTTGCGGCTGCTGGACTGCTTAAAGGCAAGACAGCGACGGTTCACTATGAGCACATCGATGCCTTTGCTGAAATGGCCCATGATACCACAGTGTCAGAGAACATGATTGTTATGGATGGAAAGATGTTCACTTGTTGCGGGGGTTCCGCAGCGACTGATCTGGGTTTGCGGTTTGTGCACTCCGTCGATGGTGAGAGTATCGCCAATGCATCTGCGCGATATCTTTTTCATCACAATGTACGCGGTGAGGGCCAATCACAGAACCCCAAAGACGTGGAGCCACTGGGGTATGTCACCTCTGGGGTGGTAAGGGACGCGATCGACTTGATGGAGGCACATTTGGAAGCCACTTTGTCGATCCCTGAAATATCAGCGAGGTTGAAGATTTCGCAACGACAACTTAGCAGATTGTTTCGGCAATATGTCCAGAAGTCGCCGATCGAGTACTACCGTGACATACGCCTTGATCGCGCGCGTGGACTAGTAACCCAAACAGAGCTGAAATTCAGCGAGATTGCAGAAGCATCAGGATTTAACGGGCAAGTTCATTTCAGCCGGGCATATCGAAGCCGTTTTGGCCTCACACCAACTGCAGACCGTATTGAAGGCCGTACTCCATTCGAGTTCCGCGCGTGGCCAATGTTCAAGCCTGATATTAAGTCCGAAGGTGTTGGGTAGCTTTTTGCATCGCCGTAAGCATCTTGTCGCGTTGCGCTGATAACTCTTCGGTACTTTGCCCTTGAGTTTGATCGTTAATGCCATCGACCAGTTTATTGATGACATCCTCATCAAGACGAGGGTTGCCCAGGTCGTCCCACCAGCCATTGAATGTATCCTTGAAATGGTCACAGAAGGCCCGCAGACCGCCGTCGCCTGCACCCAGGTGGAAAAGCGTCGTCGGACCCATCGCGGCCCACCGCAATCCCGGGCCGGCCCACATCGCTTTGTCGATGTCTTCGACGCTCGCAACGCCTTCAATCGCCATATGGACGGCCTCGCGCCATACTGCAGCTTGTAAGCGGTTTGCGACGTGTCCGGGCATGCCCTTCTTGATCCGGATCGTGACTTTACCCAGATCTTCGTAGAACGTCTCTGTTCGGTTCAGAACATCTGAACCGGTTGCGTCGTTCGCCGTCAACTCGACCAGCGGAATGAGATGTGGCGGGTTGAACGGATGACCTAAGATGAGCTTACTCGGATCGCGCCATCCCTGTTGGAGAGCCTCGAGTGTTAAGCCGGATGTTGAGCTTGAAACTATTGCATCAGCACCCAACTCTGGCTCAACTTCCGCATAGGTGGAATGTTTGATCGGCAACCGCTCGGGCACATTCTCCTGAATGAACTGCGCGTTTCGCACGGCCTCAGCTGCGGTCGGTGCAAAGGTGATCGCATCTCGGGTGGCGTGGCCAACTTGGCCCAATTCTTCCAACGCAGGCCACGCCTTTTCAATGTATTTACGGACGGATGCCTCAGCGTTCGGATCGGGATCAAATACAGTCACACTGCGACCCGACGCGAGGAACAGCGCTGCCCAGCTTGCCCCGATGACACCGGCTCCGAGAATGGCGGTTCTTTCGATTTCCGACATCAGAACAGTCCCGGATTCAGGGGGGATGCCGCAGTCATACCACCGTCCACAGTGAACAGTTGGCCAGTCGCAAAAGACGACTCGTCAGAAGCTAGCCAAACAGCCATCGCAGCAATGTCTGCGGGCTTACCAAAGCGTTTGACCGCATGGCGTGCCAGCGCGTCTGATCTAGCCTTTTCCGGGTCATGGGCGAGTTCGAATGCTGCGTCCAGCATGCCGGTCTCAATCCATCCCGGGCAGATTGCATTGCAGCGCACCGCAGGTCCATGGTCCACTGCGATAGAGCGTGTAAGCCCATGCACAAACGCTTTTGAAGCATTGTAGAGCGCCATCGACGGGTCAGCGGCATTGCCCGAGATCGAACCAATGTTGATGATCGAACCACCCTGAGACATTTTCGGAACAAAGGCGCGGCAACAGTTAAAAACGCCTCGTGCGTTTACTCCCATCACCAAATCCCAATCCGCGTCTGAGCTTTCGGTCACTGTTTTTTCGACCTGAACGCCGGCGTTGTTTACCAGGATATCTACCAGGCCGATTGTTCGGGCAGTACGTGCAACCGCTTCGGGATTGGATACATCCAGCGTATACCATGCTACGTGATCCGGTAGATCATCTGGCTTAGGGCCGCGCCCGCAGGTGGCGACAGCCGCACCTTCGGCTGCGAAGGCCTCAACGATGCCGCGACCAATGCCCTGTTTGCCGCCGGTAACAAAGGCGCGTTTCCCAGCTAACCGCATCAGTGTGCCACCATAACGTGACGGACTGCGGTGTAAGCATCCAGCGCATAGACCGACATATCGCTGCCCGTGCCCGAGCCCTTCATCGCGGCCCATGGCATCTCGGGGGTCGCAACCCCATGCGTGTTTACCCAGGTGAATCCATAGCGCAACTTGGACGTCATTTGCATTGCTCTCCCAACATCTCGTGTCCAGACCGAAGAGGCCAAACCGTAAGCTCCGGTGTTGGCGATCTTCAACGCATCTTCTGCCTCAGAAAACCGAGAGACAGTTACAACGGGTCCAAAAACCTCATTGCAGGCAATCTCTGCTGTGTTGTCGACATTGGCGATGACTGTCGGCTGGTAGAAAAAGCCGTCTTCTTCGCCAGACGCCCCACCGGAAACGATTTCAGAGCTGCTGCGTGCGCGATCCACAAAACCCGCTACACGATCCCGCTGTGTCGCAGAGACAAGCGGGCCCATTTCCGTTCCTTGAGCTTTCGGTGCACCGATCTGGATCTGGCCAACCTGATCGGCAATCGCGGCCACAAGTTTGTCGTAAACTCTGTCTGCAACCATCACGCGGCAAGGCTGTGCGCAGTCCTGACCGGCATTGAAGTAGCTGCCATATCGGATCGTCTCGGCCACAGCATCGAGATCAGCATCATCAAAGACAATGACTGGCGCCTTGCCGCCCAATTCCAGATGAACGTGTTTAATTTTCTGGGAAGCAGCCCGCATTGCAGCCATGCCTGTCGCCGGAGAACCCGTAACACTGATCCCCTCCATCTGTGGGCTGTTCATCAGGGTATTCCCCACGCCGGGCCCGCGACCATGGATCACGTTAAGCACGCCTTTTGGCAGAACATCTTGTAACAGTTCTGCAAGTCGCAGAGTAGATAGCGGCGTGATCTCGGACGGTTTCAACACCACCGAACATCCTGCCGCAATTGGTGCAGCAATCTTCCAGGACGCCATCATCAGCGGATAGTTCCAAGGGGCGATGGCTGCGACAGGGCCAATGGGGTCGCGCCGGATCATCGACGTATGACCCGCGACATACTCTCCAGAGGCAGACCCCATCATGGTGCGCGCAGCCCCGGCGAAAAAGCGAAAGACATCAATCGTCAGCGGCATTTCATCATCATGAGCCGATGGCCAGGGTTTTCCCACATCTAGGCTCTCAAGTTCTGCCAACTCCTGGCTGTTCGCCTCGATAACATCAGCTATCTGAAGCAAGATTGCAGCGCGTTCTGCAGGGGTCGTAACCGAAAAGGTTTCAAATGCCTCTGCTGAGCCGCGCACCGCCGCCTCGATCTGTGCATCGCTGGCTTCTTTTGCGGTACCAATAACCTCTCCTGTTGCAGGGTTCAGGATGTTCAAGGCGTCGCCGGTGCCTTCAACCATTTCGCCGTTGATCAACATGTTCGTCTGCATATGCGTCTCCTCAGAAGCCAACCTGATCGCCGCCTTTTAGTGCGAGCCGCATGCGCGCTTCTGCTGGCGTCGCGACCGTAAGGCCAAGGTTTTCAACGATTGATCGGATGCGCGTGACCTGTTCCGCGTTAGATTTTGCCAACTCACCCTTGCCGATGAACAGGCTGTCTTCGAGACCGACACGCAGGTTACCGCCCCGCATCGCGCTTTGGGTCGCAAATGGCATTTGGTGACGACCAGCGGCAAGGACCGACCATTCGTAATTCTCTGCTCCGAACAGCTTATCGGCTGTGTTGTGCATGTGTGTCAGATGGTCGGCATCTGCGCCAACGCCACCCAAGATGCCAAATACCATCTGAATGAAAAATGGCGGTTTGATCAGGCCCTGATCCACGAACCATTTGACGTTGTAGAGATGTCCAAGATCATAGCATTCGAACTCGAACTTGGTGCCGTGATCTCCACCAAGTTTTTCGATGGCGTAACGAATTGTTTTGAAAGTGTTGGGAAAGATAAAGTCTTCCGTCATCTCCAAAAATGGCCGTTCCCAGTCGTGCTGAAACTCGGTGTATTTCTGCAGCATCGGAAAGATACCAAAGTTCATGGATCCCATGTTGAGCGATGCCATCTCTGGGCTGGTAGACGTCGCCGCCAGCAGCCGCTCATCCATCGACATCCCCAAGCCGCCGCCGGTCGAGACATTCATCACAACATCGGTGGACTGCTTGATTACGGGTAGAAACTGCTTGAACAGCTCAGGTCGGGGATCGGGTTTTCCTGTCTCCGGGTGCCGTGCGTGCAGGTGAATGATTGATGCCCCTGCCTGGGCCGCCTCAATACTGGCCGTCGCAATCTCGGCCGGTGTAATCGGCAGATGCGGAGACATTGACGGCGTATGGATGCCTCCGGTCGGCGCGCAAGTGATAATGACTGGCTTGGGCATCAGAGCTTCATCTGCTGCACTTGTGCAGACAGCCCCCCGTCCAGAACCCACAACTGGCCAGAGGCATAGCGCGCCTCGTCCGAGGCAAGCCAGTTGACCAAATTTGCAATATCCTCGGGCGTCCCGTAGGTCCGCATTGGATGAACATCGCGCACGGCCTTTTGCAGCGTTTCAATGTTGCCACCTCCTCCGCCGGATCCATCGCCGTTGAAGAAGCTCTGCAGCATTGGAGTGTCGATATAGCCAGGGCAGATGGCATTCACCCGGATACCTTCTGGGCCATGATCGCAAGCCATTGCGCGCGTCAATGCGTGAACTGCACCCTTGGTCGCGCAATAGGCCGCAAGCCCAGGGTCTGCGATGAACCCGTCGTAGGAGCCAAAATTGATAAGGCTTGCGCTATTCCCTGTCTTCGCCGCTTCGCGCATCAATGGGATGGCGTATTTCGAGGTCAGGAACGTGCCCGTGGAATTAACCGCAAAGCTTTGATTCCATTCCTCCAACGTGGTCTCTTCAACCGTTTTTTCGATCTCAATCCCCGCCGCGTTCACTAGGATGTCCAACTTTCCGTGTGCGGCGCGCACATGATCCATCGCCGCAACCGAGTCTGCTTCTTGAGTCACATCCAGCTTAACAAAATGACTGCCGTCGTCGTCGTGTTGATCTAACGACCCTTCCGGTGTGAGGTCAGCGGCAAATACCGTTGCGCCTTCTCTTAGAAACCGAGCGACAATCGCGCGCCCGATTCCACCGCGGGCACCAGTCACGAGAGCAACTTTTCCGTTCAGCATCATTTGTTTCAATCCTTCAATGGCGGATAGCGGTAGCGGCGTGCAGCCACTGTCCAATCCATATTGTTGCGTACATACTGCTGACTTGCATCGGACGGCGGGTTGTAGTCCCAAGGCTCGCTGGCACCGGCCTCCATCGCGGCATGTAATGCACGGCGCGATTTTTGTGTGGCGATTATCTTCTTTCGCAAAGCACTGCCGTCCCAACGTTCGGCGACTTCGGCTGCAAAACGAGTTTTCGCGTCGGAGTAGCTTGGGTCCGAAGCTAAATTATTCGTTTCCATCGGGTCAGCACTCAGGTCATAGAGCTGCGGTGGGTCGCTATCACAATGAATATATTTCAAGGGCCCGCGCCGGATCATGATCACAGGATAGCCCGTCATCTCGGCACAGTATTCTCCGATCGCCTCATCAACTGGATCATCTTCACTCCGAGCCAGAGGCATAAGGCTACGACCGTCGATCGGCTCTCCAATCATCGTCTCATCACCGCCACCGATGTCGATAAATGTCGGCAACAGATCGACCAGTGACACTGCATTTTGAGCGGCCCCAACAGCGATGCCTGGCCCGGCCATGACCAGTGGAACTCGCGCGGAGTGCTCGAAAAAGTTCATTTTGTACCACAGCCCTCGTTCACCCAGCATGTCGCCATGGTCGGCTGTGACAATCACAATGGTGCTGTCCAACTCGCCCGTTTCTTCGAGGGTTTGAACCAGCTCTCCGATTTTGCTGTCGAAGTAACTGACGTTTGCCAAGTAGGCATGGCGCGCGCGCAGGATTTCTTCCTCGGTCAGTGGCACATAAGACGCTTCGATCCCATCCAATAAACGTCGTGAAAAGGGGTCTTGATCCTCCAACGCGGGCACAAAGGCGGGCAAGTCAATTTCATCATCTGTATACAGGTTCCACCATTCGGGCCGCGCAACGTAAGGATCATGCGGGTGAATGAAGCTCACCACCATCGCAAAGGGCGCATCGTTCCCACGTGCTTTGTCTCGGGCAACATCGAAGAGCCAGCGATTGGCGGCAAAGCCAACTTCGTCGTCATAGTCGATCTGGAAGGTAGCGTGGGCAACGCCGCTTTCCTTGACCGTTTGCATATTGTGATACCACTTGTCGATCCGCTCGTCCGGGGCCTCCCAATCCGGGGTCCACGCAAAATCAGCAGGATAGATGTCGGTTGTCACACGATCCTCAAATCCATGCATCTGATCCGGCCCGACAAAATGCATCTTGCCTGCCAAACATGTACGATAGCCCAGCGATTTCAGATAATGCGCAAATGTCGGCACCGAAGCCTTGAACTCGGATGCATTGTCGTAAGCTGCGATGCGACTGATGTGCTGACCCGACATAAAGGAAAACCGTGAAGGCGCACAGAGAGGGGAATTGCAGTAAGCTGCATCGAAGCGCATGCCGCGCGCGGCCAACGCGTCAAGATGTGGCGTCTTGGCGACCTTATGCCCGTACGCCCCTGTGAAATGCGGAGCCAATTGGTCCGCCATGACCACAAGGATGTTTGGCCGCGTCACGTGGCACCTTTTGCGTAAGCGTCCAAGACTAAGCCATGGAAGTGATGAACGGCGTGCTCGGACTTGCCAGACCCATCCGGGTCATTGACGATCCGACCTTGTGTGAACGCAGGCGTTTTCATCCCGCGCTGCACGCTTTCGACGAGGCTGATATCTTCGACCTGAAGTACCTCGTCCAGATAGCGAATTGCATCCAGCTCCATCGCGTCAGGTTCCGGCGTCTCAAGGAAGAAGTCGTAAGTTTCAAGCGTCCGATCTGGCCCAACAGGGATAATGTTCAACACGATCATGCTGGACCGTCCCGGATATCGCATCAGGCAAGTGGTAGGATAGAGCCACCAAACCGCGTGGGTTTTTACCGTGGCGTTCGAGACGTCATAGGCGGTATTTGGACTGTTGCCTGCGTCAGCCATATGGCTGGAGTAAATGCCGTAGGTCGTAACCTTGTAGGTATCCATATCCACGAGGTCACAAAAATCCTTATGGGCCGTAGGGCAATGATAGCACTCAAGGAAATTGTCCACGACGTTCTTCCAATTCGACTTGATGTCGTAGGTCAAACGGTGGCCAAAAGTGAGTTGATCCACATCCGGTGCCCAATGGCGCACCTCGGTTTCTAGGTTTCCGGATTGCTCTGACAAAGAGGCAGCCGTCGGATCCAAATTGACAAAAACAAAACCGCAGAATTCTTCAACCTGTACAGCATCGAGACAAATCTCATCCTTGTTGAAGTCTTCTAGGTTTTCAGTATGTGGCGCACGCGCCAATTGCCCGTCAAGTTTATAGACCCAGGCATGATAGGGGCACATAATCCGTGTTGTATTGCCTTCGCCTGATAGCAGTTCATGGGCACGGTGTTTGCATACGTTGTAAAAGGCGCGAAGCTTACCCTCTTTGTCGCGCACAACCGCAATAGGTTGACCGGCAATATCCACTGTTACATATGATCCCGGCTCTTGTGTTTTCTCGACATGACACACCCATTGCCAAGTTTTGGAGAGGATGGAGCGAAGGTCTGCGTCAAACCACTTGCGCTCGGTGTAGGCAGCAGCCTGCAATGAGCTGGAGCGCGATGGGTCAGCATGATAGCCAAAGAAAATTGCACCTGAATCAGTCATGATAGCGTCTCCGATGTTAGGTTAAATCTATTGCACGTGGGATTCGAAGCTATGTTTAATCAGCCGCTAGTTTGATTATTTTCGCTAAGCATTTGGCTTTCGGGGACACCGTATTAACCCATCAAGCACTGCGTTTAGCTGACAAGCGAATGCTGGGCCCTTGACTGCATCTGTTATGCGGTCATTCGTGCACACTGCAGGAATCGGCAAAATGGGCTCAAACCGAACATTCTCTGCACTGCGGTTGTGGGAATCTGGCGGAGTGTCTGGATTGCGGGGCAAAGTCGCCTTTTGTTGACGCCGCTTTTGCTCACGCAGCATTTCCTCGCATCTGCGGCAGCGTCCTCTCGTTGGTGCAGCAAATTTCACGAGACCGGACATTGAAGCCCATTCGGTTAGTCGGCTTTCAATCCGACCTTTCGCCGCGACCAACCTCAATCACCAAGGGGCGGACGAAGCCAACATTCATTCGTTGAACGTTTTCGACGGGTCGTCCAGTGTAAAAGGGCGTGAATCGCACATAGCTGTACGTGGAGTAGTATTGACCCTTTGGAAAAGGCTTAGAGAACGTTCAAGCGACCGGAATTCGCTGGGCCTGATCACAGGAGCAGGGAAGCATTTATACGCAGCTTTTGTCAGGACTACAAAGCCTGGAATGATCATTGCATGGCGATAAGCACCGCAACCGAGTGTCTCAAACGTCCAGAAATGATATCAGAGTTATCGAAGGCTTACTCTGATTTCGTTGGCAAATACGCCACTCCCGACATCGAGCTACAATTGATATCTTTCGGAACGGATGCATCCTTCGACCCAAGCAGGCTGACGTGCGGAACTGCGGGAATAGAAGGCTCTCGTCTGAAGCAACCGTTTTTAATCAAAAGCGTGCACGGGGATTGGTCTGATGAGTACATAGCACATAACAAGGAAAGCGTGGACGGCTCGTTTCGGCTCGAACAGATTTACTTTATAGATCCATTTCCTGAGGATAATAAGGAGAACGAAGCCGCTTTTCTTCCTATTTTGTGAACGTCAAAGTTGGGCTTTCCTGGCACCTTCGTCGCAAGATCCATGAACGATCGCTCCAGGATGGAGCTCCCTTTGCTGTGCGTCGTATGAATGGGCAAGATGCAGGACAAATCTGCCGTTCAACTTTTCTGTGGTGGTGTCTGCTTATCTAATAGTCGTATTATCCGTTCAGTTAGTTATGCTTGAACCAGAACAGGTAATTTGATCCTGCAATTTGGTGTTGTTGACCTTCAAACCTGACAAATTTGGATTTTCTATCAGGTCGCTGCTCAGACTCCCACATCGCTCGACGAACACCCACCTTGGCGTTAAGTTGCCCGAACAGGTTGGCGAAAATGATCAACCACGAAGGCACGGATTGGGCGGAGGCAACAAAGCATTATGCCCGAGAAAAATTAATGACATCGAGATTAACGCATTTCTTCCAAAAAGCACTTGGTCGTAAGCGCAATAGTCACAGGTTATCGAATGAGGACGAAAATTTCGTCGGCAGCGCAGCCTCGGGAATGTTGGCACAAATTCAGCACGAAACGAATATGCGCGCCGCGCGTGGGAACGAGCCGATCTCCGTTCGTCTTGTCCCCCAAGTGCCAATACGGGATGCGGATGCCGCGGCGGGTTGGATCGGAGGAGGGGCTTGTCGGTTACTTTGCCCTCTGGCGCCATAGCGCGTGTAGAAGCGATTTCGACCTGAATGTCGAGAGCTTCGCGCCAGGCGAGGACAGAAATCAGCACCAGGTTCTCGCCAATTGGACTGCCCGTGTAAGCGGCGGTCATTGGGGGCATCTACATAGGCAAACGGTTTCTTATCGCGGCTTGCTGGATGTTTCGCGGCATGGCGACCTTTGGATGCTTGATGACCTGACGATTATCAGCGCCAAAACAGGAGGGTAATTCAGTGGCTGAAACGCGGCCTCAAAACCAGTCATTTGAGCACTTATCGGAAATTGGACTCACAATGCGAGCAGGGAGCTGACATTTCAGTGTTTCGGCATTCACTTGAATTGCCACCAATCGCCAATGTCTCGAAAGGCACCAAAAGTACGGCAGTGCGTTGGCAGTTCATTTTGAGGCCGAAACGTCTTAGGCTGTGAAATGGGCCGTAAACGGAGGAACCAATCGTAATACGAACAATCGCACTCGCGCTTGTGGCAAGCGTCATTGCAAACCCTTCTTTTGCAACGTTTCTTGTTTCCTGCGAAGCGCCTGATGAGTCAGGCGTTTCGGTAGCATTTGGCTTTGGATCTGTACCCGGCCTTGCGATTATCAGCGCGACGATCCACGCGGATGGACAGGACTGGAGCATGACAGAGACAGAAGGTGCGCTGCCCATTGTTTTGGCGCAGGGGGCCTCGGAGAACACACACACATTGCTGGATTTCGCCGATCCTGAGTTTGATCGCATTGTTGCATCCGTGCGGCTGATTACGGCTGATGAAGGCGATGACCAAATCACCGTTGGCACGCTTAAGATCCCAGAGGTCGGGGTCTTTCCGCTGGTCTGCGAAGGACCATGACCCATATCTGTGCCAGAAACGTGTGGGCGGGGCAGAGAGAGAATTCCGATGCCCATGACCTGGTGAAAGAACATCCAGTTATAGCTTCATTCTCCGTTTTTTGGCGATCTCGGCCCGCCCTGACCTATAGATATGAGGTCAACACCCCGGACAAATTCAGACGTGGCATTTTCTAGCTGGATTCCACACCACGCCCACCCGGCAACCTTCTAGCGGCCACGCCACCTCAGGAGACAGTCGCATGATCCAAGAAATACAACAACCTGGAGATCCAGTAGCCGACATTCTCTTCAATTGGCTTCCATTTCTTGGGATGGTTGCGCTTGGCGTAGTAGGATTGATCATCACCGCGCGGGGCTATCGGCACTATCTCAATTCGACGTATCTAAAGCGAGCCGGCCGACCTGGGCAGGCGCGCGTGACCGACAAGTGGGTCAAGAAGGGCCACGTTGGTCGCAACGAACGGCATCGTACGAAACCTTCGAAACGTTACTTTCTGCGCTTCCAACTTTTGGATGACCCGCGCGCATTTTCCCTAAAAGAAGTCGCTCCGGTAGACCTTTGGAACGCGGTCGAGGTCGGCGACGCGGTCGACGTGCTCTATCACCCGAGGCGGCGCTTGATGCGCCTTGCTGCCTGGGCGAAGTACAGCGGGACAATCGCAGGTGCGGCCCAGATGGCGATTGGTGCGATCATGCTGTCAGCAGCCATCGCTTCGGTTGCAGAAGGCGCAGTCTCCGCTTTGCGAAGTCCTGAGCAGCGCATTGCAGGCGAAAGATGGGTTCGCAGCAAGGCAGAGGTTTTGATCATGGGTAAGCCTGCGGATCCGTATCTGCGTATGTTTGCCCCAGGGTCTCGGATGATCCGTGTCGTGTTCGGAGAGACCCATGGCGGCGCATTCTTAGGGAATGAGCGCTTTATCCGTGTGACCCCAGCAGAAATTGAAACTTACGCCATCGACGACGAAGCGATCCTGGTTGCCTGGATGGACCCGGAGAATGAATTCAATGCCGTTCTGGACCTTGAGAGGCGTGACACAGATTTGCGCTGATTGTTTTGACTAAAATTAAGGCGACAAATACACGCAGATGGCGAGTTGGCCCGAATTACGTGACTGATCTTGGTTGCAAAGAAAGTGCACTTTTGATTCTGGAAAAGTCGAAGTGCTGAATAACCAGATTGGCAATGCAAGCATCAACATCGCTTTATGTCTGCCGCATGTGAACACGTGCTGCGACAGCGCTCTCTGAAATTCAAAAATCTAGAAGGTCCGCGAGTCGCACGTTGATTATTGGTCTGATGCTGCGTTGTTGATGAATGTCCGGTTCGAAGGGCCTCGCCGCAGCAACTTGACCAGGATGTGTAGGTCGGCTTTAGGCCGGGCATGTAGCCTTAGATTGGAGGTACGGCGCGTTCGGTGACCAACTGTCTGGCCGCCACCCTTTCGCGATGTATCATGTACAGCCCTGCACTGATGATGATCGCAATGCCAATCAGGCTAAGCGTATTCGGGAAGTCATTGAAGACAAGATAGCCGAACAAGGTCGCGACCGGCAGCTCAAAATACTGCAGCGGTGCCAGCGTGACGGAAGGCGCAAAAGACAGCGCATAGGTCATCATCATGTGGCTCACCGTCGCGAAGAAGCCAGCGCCCAAAAGCCACAACAGAGCGGTGTCTGTTGGCCAAACGGGATTAAACAAATCAGAGCCGGAACCTTGCGCAACAATTAGAGCTGGAATGCAAAACAGGCTGGCGATCAGACCGGTGTGGAATTGCAGGGTCACGGGGTGCACCCGACGCGACAATCCCCGGGTCACAAGAATGTAGAAAGCGAAGGCAACTGCCGTTCCTACCGGAATAATAGCGACCGCGCCGAAAGCTGCGAAACTGGGCTGGATGACGAACAACACCCCGACAAACCCCACAAGCGCCGCGCAGACGCGACGCGGGCCGACATCTTCACCAAAATAGAACTTGCCGACCAACAAGACGATGAACGGGGCCACGAACACGATTGCTAATGCATCGGCAAGGGGCATCACCCGGATCGCGGCAATGAAGCAAAATGTTGCGAACACCAACAGCAATGAGCGGAAAACCAGCACCATCACCTGACCTTTCGCCACGCGCAACGACAGTCCCATTATCCAGATGAAAGGCGCCATCAACGCGCATTGTACCACAAACCGAGCAGCCGTAATCTGCCCAACCGGCACACTGGTTGACGCGAGTTTCGCAGACACATCCAGCAAAGGAGCGGTTAGGCAAAACCCCAGCATCAGCGCAACGCCAACAAGTGTGCGATCCGGAGATTGAGGTATGCGTTCAGCTGAGGTCATCACTTTATTTAGAGATGTCGCCAAATGCGTGTCTGTTCTCAATACGACGACAGGCAAAAATCCCGCTATCCACGAGTTCGGGTTGAATTGGATATAGCGCTCGTGGCGAATGTCTCTTCTGACGGTCCGCACAGTCGCATCAGATGGCCGGGCCAAATGGCAGCTAGGGCCGTTATCACACATCCCAACAAACTGACTTATCGGAAGCTTTGTCCGCAGAGCGGTCATTCGGGGTGAGGCGATCAGTGTCTGCTGTGCGGACAAAGCGGCCACATGGGCCGCTCAACAATTCAAATGACATGCGCGGTCGTCTATTACAAAGTGCGGGTTGAGGAGTGCGTCATGTCCGATGTTTTCGACCGTATTGCAGACTGGTTGCAAAAGCTGGCCTTTTTCGACGGCGATGTTGGTGGCCTGGTTGAGCATCTCAGTCACAGGCTGATCGACGGCGGTGTGCCAGTCGCGCGGGTTTCGCTGGGCCGTCTCATGATGCATCCCGTCATCGGACTGGTCGATGCAACTTGGGATGCATCAACGGACCGCATAGACTGGACTGTCATGCCACGGAGTTCAGTGACCGATGACCTTTTTGACAAGGCGCCGTTCGGTGAAAACACCAAGCTGACCGCCAAAATAGCCACTAAGTTCTTTCAAAGTGATATCTGGGATCTGGCCGACGGGCTGGTCGGCGAGACGGAAATGATGCCGGTGCTGCGTGCCAATCTGACCGATCCGTCAACCCGTGACAAATATCCGATCTACCAGAAGCTGGCTGCATCGGGCATCACCGATTACCTGGTATTTTCCGTTCCGTTTGGCAAACGGAGCATTACCTTCGAAAGCGGCACTCAGTGGGTACTGGGCGCTTCGGTGTCCTTCGCGACAAAAAGGCGCTCCGGCTTTACACAGCGGGAAATCGACGGCCTCACGCGACTGTCGATACCACTGTTTGGCACCGTCCACGTCTTCACGGAGCAGTTCCTGGCGGCTGAACTGATGGAGGCCTACCTGGGCAGGATTTCAGGCCGATCCGTCTTGAACGGCCAAATATCGCGTGGCGATGTCCGCGAGATCGATTGTGCACTTCTGTTCAGCGACATGCACGGCTCTACGGCCCTGAGCCAACGCCTGTCACCGGGTGACTACGTGGCCGCGGTCAACCGATACTTTGACTGTGTCGCGGGTGCGGTACACGACCATGGTGGCGAGGTGCTGAAGTTCGTCGGTGATGGATTGCTCGCGATTTTCCCGTTTGATGGTCATCGGCGGCTGCCCGAGGACATGTGCGAGGCAGCCCTGTCGGCGGCACGGGAAGCGTTTCAAAGGCGCGAGGAAATTGAGCCCGAGAATCGAACGGATTTTGGAATCGGCCTGCACATGGGCGCGGCGATCTACGGCAACGTGGGAACTGAAAGCAGGCTGGACTTCACGGTGACCGGGACTTCCGTCGCAATGGTCAGCAGGTTGGAGGGGCTGACCCGGTCCGTTGATGCACCCATTCTTGCGACGAGCGAGTTTGCCGAACTTGTCACCGAAACACCCAGCACGTTGGGATCACACACCTTGCGCGGTTTCGACGACGGCGTGGAAGTCTTCTCATTCGAACCCCTGGTTTGACAGCCCACCGCTCCGGTAATTGATGCAGAGTTACCCGGCGGCCGATGTCCGCTTTGGGCTCGGTGCAGACCTTCGCTGCGTTCCAGCTAACAGACCTCTTTGCGGACAAAGCGGACGTTCGAACTCAGACGCAATAATAACTCCGCGCACAATTGGCAAACAGGCTCAATGCTGTGATCAGAACCTGACCCTAAACGCCAGCCCAACCAATGGCGCTGTTTCATAGGTCTGACGACTAATTTCCGCTCCATTCGCATCATCTAGCGTCAGGCGGCCGTCAAATTCTGCGCCTGCAAATACGCTCAATGAAACTCCAGGATTTGGGTTGTATCCAACGGAAAGTACGACGGGGACACTCTTGTCTTCGCCCACCCCGTCCTGCGCGAGACCTTCCCCATCCAACCTGAATCGAATTCTCTCCGATCGTGCGGTTAAGGAAAGATCTATGGTCTCAGTCAACGTGTAGCTCAGGGTCAACCCGGGGCCTTGTGTCGCTCCAATCCCTGAGCCAGTGTTCAAGTTCCAGCGATCATTTAGGTCCCAATCGATCAGCAGGGCCGGAAAAAAATCTGTACCACCATCGTCAAATTGAGAGAACGCGCCAAAGGCCGGTCCTATCGTCAGGCGCTCGTTAAGTTTCCAAGCAATACCCGCGAAAACACCGTAGGTCCTACCATCAGATGCGGAAGCTCCAATTTGATAATCCCACCTGATCTGTGGTGACACAAAAACTGTTGCTGTATCGCTCGCACGAAATCGCAGGGGAACAGAAACGCGAAAGTCACGGAGGTTCTCCCATGGCTGATTGTTCGATTGACTGAAGCTATAGTCCAGCTTGCCGAAGCTGGTTGAAAGCCCAATGGAGTTTCCTCCTTCCAGATTGTAAAGTGCGGTAGCACGTAGAAATGCTCGGCTTGCAGAGAATTCACCGCCGTCACTCAAATCCGCGTCCCCTTGAAACGCAGCAAGCCCATCAACCTGATACGCCCAACCTAGCCGGGGCTGCGCGGCTGAAGGTGACGCTGCAAATCCTAGAGAAATAGCTCCAAAGCAGCACGTCAGAAAAAGGTTTTTCATTTGGCATTTCCCACGTGACGCTGATTCCTTTTGAGTTGCCATTCCTGAACGAGCGTTTCAAGTCCCTAATGGTCGGATCTGTGGACTGCGGAGACATGGCTACTCAATGACATATTTATGCAATACGAAGCTTAAGCACTGACACTGATAACCTATAGCTGAATGCAGTTTATTCAGCGTGATGAGCAAGCTTGCCGTCCCATTCCTCTGACGAAACTTTGGGTTCCGGCGGGTCCGCAATGTACGACGGTGTCATTATCTGTGTTCCGTTTTCATTAAACACATCGACAATGTTTTCGCGCAAATCGGACAAAATCTTAGGCAAGCGCGATCCGCGCGAAGTGTATGCGTTGATCTCATAATTGATTGCGTAGTCAGCCAGCTGCGTCCAAAGCACAAAAGATTCAGGGTTCTTTCTTAACCCTTGAGTACGATGAGCTGCCTCTATCAGCATCGCTTTGATTTTCTTTGGTGGCTCCTCGTATCCGATCCCTACTGTCGTGTGAACCAACAGCCCTCGACCATCCACTTTGCGCGAATAGTTTACGACTTCGGAGTTGAGCAGCTGTGCATTTGGAATGCTAATCATCTCGTTCTTTATCGACTTAATGAGTGTTTCCATCAGTTTGATCTCGGTTACATCCCCAATCTTGTCGCCAACCTGAATTCGATCACCGACATTGGTACTGCGTCTATAGATGACAAACAGACCGGCCATCATATTCGAGACGACTGTGTTCGACCCTAACGATACCATGATACCGGCAAGGATAGTCAGGCCTTGGAAGGCTCGAGAGTCAGATCCGGGAATATAAGGGTAGGCAAACACCAGCGCGATAACAATCAGCAAAGCCCTGCACAGCATTTTTGTTGGTGCAATCCAATGATCTTCAAAATCTTTCAGTTGGAACGCGCCGCTCTCGACGTTGTCGAAAAAAAGATCGAGGCCTCGAACTCCCAACCGTGTCACAGCTGCAATGATTGCGAGCATGATCAAGTTGGGGATATATTCAACAATTGCCAAAACGACGGTTACGAGCGGCTCGCTGACATACTTCAAGAGGATCTGGGCAATGCCCTGGGTCTCGGCAAAGGAGAGCAGCACCAATGAAAGGTAGTAGTAGAAAAAGAACAGAAACAGGACC
Organism: Ruegeria sp. AF2; assembly: GCF_056542025.1. Taxonomy (NCBI): domain Bacteria; kingdom Pseudomonadati; phylum Pseudomonadota; class Alphaproteobacteria; order Rhodobacterales; family Roseobacteraceae; genus Ruegeria; species Ruegeria sp. AF2. The sequence continues at coordinate 200,875 of NZ_JBQFZC010000004.1, forward strand.
CACATCAATATGTGTATTGAATAGACGATAATCGACGCGATTGCCCTGCTTCTCAAGAGCGATTTCGTGGCTTCTTCAACACCTTCAGCTCTCTTTTCCAAGATGTTTCTAAGTAGTCTAATAACATTTGCCGTTTCGCAAAAAACGCATAAGAAGTGAGGGCAAAGACTGCTGTCCAAACAAAGGCAGCCATCGCACTATCTACTCGGCCCTCATTGGACCGAGCATCTCGGTATTGAAGGATTGCAGTCTCAATCGCTTCGGACTGAAGCCCAGCTAGAACTTCAATAACCATTTGTTCGTGCTCAGCATCAGCTTGGGTGGTGATCGTAACCATCTGCCCGTCAACGCGTATCATTTTCCCAAATTCGGCGTCCGAAATCTCAAGCTGTACTGAAGCTTTCGTGGATGCATTGGCGACTTGAGCGATCCGCTCCTCAATTTTTCTCGCTCGTTCGGTTGCGGGCAGCGCACTTGAACCGCGAACCACGAACAATTCTTCGCCATCCACTATCACTGGCGCAATAAACTCGGGATCTTCTCTCTCTTCAGCCGGAGCGAGGATTTCTTCAGACTGAGCAAGCGCAACAGTGCAGGAAAATAGAAGAGGCAGTAACCATAGCGTAAGGGCCCTCATGATTTTGCTCCTTCTGCGGGAATAATATGCACATCGCGTTGCGGGAACGGTATAGATATGCCTTCTTTGTCAAACCGCTCTTTTGCTTGACCGGTCAGGTCCCAATAAACGGTCCAATAGTCATCAGACTTGGACCATGGACGGCAGAAGATGTTGACGGAGTTGTCTCCCAACTCACCCACGAAAATTTCTGGTTCTGGTGCCTTCAGACAAAGCTGGTGATGCGCAACCAAGTCTTTGAGCACTTCAATTGCTTGGGCAGCGTTGTCCGAATAGGCGATGCCAAAGACCAGATCGACCCGACGTTCTTCGGATGCACTTACATTGGTAATGACATCCCCCCAAATCTTGCTGTTGGGAACTATAATAATCTGGTTGTCGAATGTTCTGATCTTGGTTGAAACCACCGACATCTCATCCACAAACCCAGATGAACCGCCCACTTGGATATAGTCGCCAGTGTCGAATGGCTTGAGGACCATGATCATCAGACCGCTTGCGAGGTTTCCTAGCGTTTCCTGCAATGCGAAACCTAGGATGAACGACAAACCACCGAGCACGGCAAAAAGCGGTGTGACGTTAACTCCGAACAAAGCTAAAACGACGAGTATACCAAGGACGAAAACGGCCCAGTATACGGCGGTGGCAATGAAGCGTTTCAGCATTCTGGAGATAGTTGGAATTTTGTTCAGACCCCGTTCAGTGACCCGGCGCACCATCCGAGCAATGAACATCATGGCCCAAACTGCCAACAAAACACCCAGACCGGCCATCAGCAGGCCTACGCCCCCATCCCACGAGAACAACCAGGCCCAAGCGTTCTGAAAAAGCGTTTGAAGGTCGGTAGTTTTTAGGGCTCCCGTTTTCAACGCGAGAATATAGTCAGAATGCGGTTCTAGATCTTCCGCCTTCGCGCCTTTCAGGGCCCATGCTTCGAGTACCAGACGATAGTTGTTGAGAGTTTCTGATCCAGAGTCGTTCAAAGAGGACAACTGAGACCGCAAGTTGTCTTCCCGAGCTCCGCTCGCCGACCGAAGTTGCAAGTTTACTTGCGCGACTTCTTCGAGCCGAGAGCGCACATAACTCTGCCAAGTACCAGCGACTTGGGAAAGCTCTTCCGCGGTTAGGGGAACAAGTAGGATCTCGAGATCGTCAGCCGCAATCATCTCATCAACGACTGCATTTTTTAGATCGTCATTCTCGACTTCCACAGCCTCTTGGTCGGCCTCAGTCTCTTGCGCGCCGGCAGGAAAAGCACTCGCTAATGCCGTGAACCAAATGAATGACCAAATCTTCAACGTTCTCAGTGCTCGTCTCATCTGTCTGTCCCTTACTTCTTTAACGGTCGAAGAGAGCACACACAGATGCAACAAATCCAGACTTATGTTTATGTTTGAATATTTCCTTGTGACGAACCCCACGGATTTTTGGGTCGCCGTAGATATAGAGAACCTCTCAAATTCGCGGAACCATAGATCTGCGAATGAAACAGAAATTTCCCAAAGGGGTCATAGACTTGCCGTGCACGTAGAATTGGGAGCCTTTTCCATTAGACCCATTAAACCGAGAATAACGGCCTCCTGGCGACACCACTCACTTGCGTCTCCAGGAGGCAACCAGACAAGTCTGGCGAATGCGCGAGCAACAGAGGTAACACAAATTCGCCACGCATTCGAATACTTGAATCTAAAATACAACAAATCAAGTAATTTTACGCGCGCCAAAAAGTTTGCTCTCGCGTGCATGAGAAATACTTGTTTATTCCAGCTTACACGTCCGCTTCAGAAAACGTGGCGGCGCTGTGCAGATGGCGGGTGACGAACTTTGACTGTAGCGAACAGAATTTGCGCTCATGCCAACTTGGTTGACTAACAGCGGCCAACCACACATTCGACTTAGTCTGGCCAGTCCCATGGTCAGACTAAATCCCCGCGTTGCCCATCATCCCAGATAGAGGTGACGCGGGGAACTTTGATCCATCTTTCAATTAGTACCGTAACACCAACACCCCAAAACTACAGCCCGCGTTGTTCACCTGGTTTCCCTCCGAACGATGCGGGTTTTTTTGGGGGATGGGGATATAATGAGTTTCCATTTTGCAGAGCGACCGACTGGACCCTCTACTTCTGATTTGGTCGATGGCGCAAGTGTTGGCCTCATTACCACCTGCTTTTCAAACCATTCGAAAGGACGCAGCCATTCATTTTAGTTTGAAGATTCGCGTTTTCGGTTTTCCCTCACATCTTCATTCTGCAATATTATAATGGGATTGTTCCTATGAAAACGACAACTAAGACCCTTGTTGCCGCTGCCGTTCTTGCATGCGGAGCAACCGTAGGACATGCTAAGGACAAAAATATTCTGCCAAAAGACAACGCAGAGTTCGTAAACTATGGCGAGGAATCCGGCTGGAATATGTTTGTGGATTAGAGCCGAAATACTTGCCTGATCGAACGGGTGGATGAAAATACCAACGTTGTTCAAATGGGTCTGACCCCAGACAAAGATTTTGGCTACATGGGTGTTTTTACAAAGGCAGACATCGAATTTGAGGATGATAAAGTCTAGCTGCTCATGGACAACAAATTATACTATGGCGATACAACAGCGGCGCCACCTAATTTGGCGGACGGGTACAAAGGCGGTTATCTCATTGCCAACAATCCCGACTTCGTCACAGACGTGATGGAGCGCGAAACCATGATTGTAATGCCACAGTCTATTTTTGCCTTCGAATTAAGCCTTGCTGGCACCAAGAAGGCAATTGAAGCGGCGCGTGAGTGCAATGCTTCTCTGACCAACTGATCGGTGTCGATACTTCAAGGCCGTCCACTTTGTGGGCGGCTTCGTTTGTGACTGCGCGAACCCTGTGTATCGAGGAAGCCTATAATCGATTTCAGGCTTCAATTTCGATCAACTCTGTTTTGTAACTTAGATAGTTTGTCCCTTTGTTCCAAAATAACTTCTTAGAGGCGCAAAAATACGTCCGCTTCGGGCTCGAAGGGGACGTTCGCCTCACTTTACATGAGTGACTGCTTACCTCCCCAAGCACTCACATGGGAGTGAGCGATGACGCCCCAGTTACTGACCTGAGCCCGATGATCCTTGCGGGAGATTCAACTCAATCGACGACGATGGTGACGCTCGTCTCGGCTCGAAAGTCCGGTGGAAAGTCATCACTTATGCGACAATTGCCAATCACGAAATGCGGACGACTCTTGCTGCTCGCTCAATCTTCAAACGTCGATCTTTTCTGCGATATTCAGCGCGTCTTCCAATCCAACGCCAAGATATCGAACTGTGCTGTCAACCTTGGTGTGGCCAAGCAAAAGCTGCACCGCGCGTAGATTACCTGTTTTCCGGTAGATCAGTGCCGCTTTTGTGCATCTCAGCGAATGCGTGCCGTATTTGCTCAATTGAGGGAGGGCTTAAGCTGAACCGAAAAACGGACAGCATTTTCTCCAACCTTCTAAGTAGCCTTTCGTGTTCCCCGGCACTTGGGAAATTCCACGCACCCAAAGAAAGCACTACCCGATTTCCTGTTAGTGCGTTTGACCATATTAGCGCCGCATCTCGGGCAAGATGTTCGGCCTATTCGCCCGCTAGGCCTGTCTGTCGAGCTTTTTACTTTGGAAGCAGCCATCCTCTCCAGGTTTTTCAGGTGTTCTTTCTTCGTCTCCCTGCTGTTTTCCAATGCTATGTTGCGTAGTTTCGCTACGTACGCGGTCACTTGTACGTCCGAGAGTGCAATCTTCTTCTCGACTGCAATTAGCCTTCCGAGGTCTTGCAGTCCCCAAGCGACGCTTTCTGGCATCGCCGTTTTTGGTCGGGCCGAGCCCGTAAACACCACAAAGTTGTGTAAAAGACTTTCCTCAATACCCAAGATGACTTGGACGGCCTTCACGTGGGCATAGTTCTGCCGAAGCGGATTTTGAAAACTGCGGCGCTTGCCGCCTTTTAGCACTTGGGTCCAACTACGTTGGTCGGAACTGCCAAAAATCCAACCGGACATGTTCTTTGTCTCAACAACAAAGATGCCATAGCGAGAGATCAGGAGATGGTCGATCTGAGTAGTGCCACCGGCTACGGGAAGCGTTAAATCGGACAAGACCTGATAGTCTTTTTCGTTCAATACTGATGTGAGTGCTGAATGCACCCGACGTTCACCTCTGGCGCCTTTTCTTTCAGGTGTATTGTAACTTGCTTCAAGTGCCCAAAAAGCGGATTTCAACAGGAATTTTAGCATAACAATTCAAACCATTCCTTTGTTGAAGCTGATCTAACGCTGCACTGCTGTGCACCAGGCTCAGAATTTGAATGGACATTTTGTTACTTGGGTTTTTTGAAGTGCGACCGCTTGTTAGCGGGCGCCAAAAGGTTGTTAGATTATGACAAATCTGGTGCACCTTAAGTGCAAAGAAGATAGATTGTTTTGAGCAATGCGCACCAAACAAGAGCCTTTATACATCTCGAAGAAAAGCTATTGTCGAGCACTAAGTATCCGATACACGGACGCCCGACCTATACCCAGCCTACGCGAGATTTCCGTAGCGCCGATCCCTTCACTTGCAAGAGCAATCACATCAACCGACTTTGCCTTTGCCGTAGGTTTGCGACCCTTGTACTTACGCGTCTTTGCCTTATCTAGTACTACCGCAAAGTACTTATACACCTGTGTGCGCAGTTCGCCGTGGTTCATGCCCGATGCTTCTATGTGCTTTGTTATTGTGTCGCCGCACACTGCAAGACGCCGTGCCAGAGTACCAGCCTCTTTAGGGCATCTTGTGCGCTACGACACCCGAAGGGTCCTACGTTTAGTGTTTGGTCTAGTGCAGTGTTTTCGTGTCGTGTCGGGTATTGGCCAACGGAAGTAATATATGCCGTGTCTGGACAGAGAGAGATATGCATGCAGCTTCATTTTGTGTCACACCTGTGTGTCACACCGCTCTAATGCTTGCTATCTAGTTGTATTGTTAGGTTTTGGTGGAGCCTAGGGGAGTCGAACCCCTGACCTCTTGCATGCCATGCAAGCGCTCTCCCAACTGAGCTAAGGCCCCATAAAGGTACCGTCGTAACGGTGGACGGACGTTTATGAGACGCCGTCGATGAGTGCAAGTCCTAAAATCGGAATCCGCAAAAAATTCAGACCGACCTCGCAGGCCGGGTCGAGGCGGCGGGGCCGCCTCGGGATCCATCAGTTTTCGTCTTCTGACGACATGTCCTTTATATCGTCTAGTGAAACGTTGTCGCCGTCGTCATCGTCGTCCAGCAGATCGTCATCCAATTCGACATCGACATTATCGTCATCATCCAAAACGATGTCTTCGTCCGACGACGCTTCGCGCGCCTTGACCGATGCGGCATCTTCAGCATCCGCGGCGATCATCCGGCTTTTTCCGGTATCCAGCTCCACGACCTCGCCCGTATAGGGGCTGACGATCGGGTCCTTGTTCAGGTCGTAAAACCGTTTGCCGGTTGTCGGGCAGACACGCTTTACGCCCCATTCTTCCTTGGGCATATCAAATCCCCTTGATATCAGGTGAATCTCATCAATGATTCAGGTCACCTGCCACATGCGGCAGGCACTGTCAAAGCCTTTGCGCAAAGGAGGCCCACCCATGGGGCGACACGCATTGCCCGGAACACCTCCGGTGCCGCTGACACTGCGCAGATCGGCGCGCGCACGGCGGATCAGTTTGCGAATTTCCCAATTGGATGGACGGGTTACGCTGACCTACCCGACAGGGGTGGCTGAAGCCGAAGCGCTGAATTTCGCACAGCAGAAAGAGGGCTGGATCCGCGGGCACCTGCAGGATCGACCCAGCATTGAAGCAGTTGGCGTAGGGCAGTTCATTCCGATCGAGGGTACGGCGCGGCGAATCGTTCCTGCATCGGGGCGGAGGGTCTTGCTGAGTGGCGATGCGATCGGGGTTCCGCCCGGTGCCGAAGCACGGCGACTAGCGCGGTTTCTAAAAGAGCTTGCCCGCGATCGTCTGACCGGTGCGTGCGATGATTACGCGGCGATGCTGGGGCGGTCGTACAGTAGCCTTACTTTGCGCGATACGCGTTCGCGCTGGGGGTCGTGCAGTTCTGCGGGCGGGTTGATGTTCTCGTGGCGGTTGATCCTCGCCCCGACAGAGGTTCTCCATTATGTGGCCGCGCATGAAGTGGCGCATCTTGCCGAAATGAACCACTCACCTGCGTTCTGGGCGCAGGTCGAGCGTATTTTTGGCCCTTACAAAGAACCACGCCGCTGGCTGCGAGACAACGGGGCTGAACTGCACAGATATCGCTTCGACTCCGTCGCTTGACCTCAGCGCGATTTGTGATCACATAAACTCATGTTAACCTCACGCCCCGCCGAGTCTCATACGGCAACCCATGATCGCGTTTATCGCGCCCTCAGATCCCGCATCATGCATGGAGAGATTGCCCCGGGGCAGGCGTTGACGCTGCGCGGGATTGGCAAGGAATTCGGTGTGTCGATGACTCCCGCGCGCGAGGCGGTGCGACGTCTGGCGGCAGAAGGTGCTTTGTTCCTGTCCACCTCCGGTCGGGTATCAACGCCGGAACTCACGCGCGATCGGATCGAAGAGCTGGCGGCGCTGCGCGCGCTGCTTGAGGTTGAACTGGCCAGCCGGGCCCTGCCGCGCGCGCATATGGCGCTGATTGACCGGTTGCAAAGCATCAACATGGCAGTAGCCGAGATGGTCACGAAACGCGATGCAGTGGGATATATCCGTGCAAATCTGGAATTTCACCGCACGCTGTATCTACGCGCGCAGGCCCCCGCGATGCTTGCCATGGCCGAAACCGTCTGGCTGCAACTGGGTCCAACGATGCGTGCGCTATATGGTCGGTTGCGGAGGACCGAGCCACCGCACTACCATCGCCTGATCATCGCTGCGCTCAAGGCCGGGGATGAGCCCGGTTTGCGACTTGCTGTACGTTCGGATGTGACACAGGGGTTGCGGCTGCTTGTGACCTGAGCGGCTTGTTGCCTATCTCTCTGTTCAGGTGATTTCGAATGTCGCTTTGCTGGCCTGAGCGACAGGGCTGCGCTATCCTGAGCGCAAATCACAACAAGAGCAGATTTAATCATGATTAATCGACGAATGTTCTCCTTCGGGCTTGGGTCAACCCTGTTGGCGGCCTGTTCCACAGGCACCGCACCCAACACTGCTCCGGCTTCGCGGATGCGTGCTGTTCCGAACGCCGGATGGGATGCCTGGGTGGCCAGTTTCAAAAACCGGGCAGCGTCTCAGGGCATTTCGCAGACGACCCTTAACCGCGCGTTTCAAGGCGCAGGATATCTGCCCGAAGTGATCGAACGCGATCGCAATCAGGTCGAATTCAAACGCTCGCTTGAGGATTATCTGGCCATTGCCGCGTCGGACGAGCGGATCAGCACCGGCAAACAAATGCTTGTGCGGCATGCAGGAACCCTGTCGCAGATCGAAGCCCAATACGGTGTCGACAAAGAGGTCGTCGTGGCTGTTTGGGGCCTAGAAAGCCGCTATGGCGCACGGCGGGGCGATGTGCCGGTGATCTCGGCAACGTCGACTCTGGCCTATGACGGGCGGCGCGGAGCGTTTTTTGAGAAGCAACTGGTGGCGGCGCTAAAGATAATTCAAGAGGGCGATACGACCCCGGCTAACATGACCGGCAGCTGGGCCGGAGCGATGGGCCACACACAGTTCATTCCGACATCTTACCTTGCTTATGCGGTCGATTTCACCGGCGACGGGCGGCGCGATATCTGGTCCGATGACCCAGCAGATTCACTTGCGTCAACGGCTGCTTATCTGGCACGTGCCGGTTGGGTGCGAGGGCAGCCTTGGGGCGGTGAAGTCGGCACGGTTTCGGGCACGCCGGCGGCAGTGCTGCAACCGCAGACGCCCGGCCCACGTATTGCTGTGTTCCGCAATTTTCAGGTGATCAAGCGCTACAACAATTCGGACAGCTACGCGATCGGCGTAGGTCATCTTTCTGATCGCATTGCTGGCGGCGCGCCGTTCCAAGCGTCATTCGGGCCGGATGCGACCGGTTTGACGCTGGAGGATCGTAAAGAACTGCAGCGCCGCCTGACATCCGCGGGCTATGACACACAAGGCGCAGATGGTGTTATCGGCAAGAATACTGAGGCGGCAATTAGCGCCTACCAGCGCGCCAACGGGTTGTCCGTGACTGGCCAGCCTTCGGTGGCTCTGTTGCAGCGGTTGGGTGGCTGACGGGTTAAGCCGCCAGCCCTTTCGAACCGATATCCAGGAACTTCTGACGGCGGTCCTTGATCAGGGCTGCCGCGTCTTTCCCATCAAGCTCTTCCAGCATCGAGGCAATTGCAGACCGCACGGCTTCGACCGCCGCCGGGCGGTTGCGATGTGCACCGCCCTTGGGCTCGGTGATGATGTGGTCACAAACGCCCAGCTTGTGCAGATCCTGAGCGGTAAGGCGCAACGCCTCGGCGGCCTCGCGCATCTTCTCGGCATCTTTCCACAGGATCGACGCGCAGCCTTCGGGCGAAATCACCGAGTAGACCGAATGCTCCAACATCGCTACGCGGTTCGCAGTCGCAAAGGCGACCGCGCCACCCGAACCACCTTCGCCGATGATTACGGACACCAAAGGAACGCCAATCTTTAGGCACATCTCGGTTGAGCGCGCGATCGCCTCGGACTGGCCACGTTCTTCCGCCCCCTTGCCGGGATAGGCCCCAGCTGTATCGATCAAGGTGATTACCGGCAGGCCAAAGCGGCCTGCCATTTCCATCAGGCGTACAGCCTTGCGATAGCCCTCGGGGCGGGCCATGCCGAAATTGCGTTCAATCCGCGATTTGGTATCGCTACCTTTTTCGTGGCCAATCACCATGACGGGTTGATCGTTGAACCGCGCCAGACCGCCAATTACCGCCAGATCGTCGGCAAAGTTCCGGTCACCTGCCAGTGGGGTGAATTCGGTAAACAGCGCATCCACGTAATCGTTGCAGTGTGGACGTTCAGGATGACGCGCCACCTGACATTTCCGCCATGGGGTCAGATCGGCATACAGCTCGTCCAGAAGCTTGGCGGCCTTGGCATCCAGCGCGGCGGCCTCTTCCGTCACATCCATTTCTTCATTGGCACGGGCCAGCGCGCGCAGCTCTTCAGCTTTGCCTTCGATCTCGGCCAGCGGTTTTTCGAAATCCAGATACTGGGTCATGACGCCTCTCAACGCGGAAGTTCCCTGCTATATGACCAAAGGTGGTCCGGGATGCAACTCAGCAAGATTTGTGGTCGCGGAATATGCGACCACGGACGGGCAAAGAGAAGGAAGGATACCGATGGCCACCAGCTACGAAGATCGCGTGTTGCGCGTGTTGGCCTACATCCATGATCACCCCGCCGGGGATCTGTCGCTGGATGCTTTGGCCGAGGTCGCAGCCATGTCGCGGTTTCACTGGCATCGCGTGTTTCGCGCCATTACTGGCGAGACCTGCGCGCAGGCCACCCGTCGGATACGCCTGCACCGTGCCGCCTGCTGGCTGGTGCAAACAGACAGACCGGTTACGCGGATCGCGACCGACATTGGCTATCCGAACCAAAAATCCTTTGCGCGGGCCTTTTCCGAGGCCTACGGCAGCAGCCCCACCGCGTTTCGACGTGCGGGGCAAATACTGCCGGCCCATCCAATGTTCAAAACCGGAGGATATCCGATGCATCCCGTAACAACCCGAACCGAACCGTCCCGCCGAGTCATAGCGCTGCCACATAAAGGGGCGTATGCCGAGATTGGCCGCAGCTTTGAGGCCTTTGGTGCCCTGTGCGAATCCCGCAAACTGTGGCCGCAAGTCGGCCCGATGATCGGGCTGTATCTCGACAGTCCGGACGATGTGCCCGAGGATGAATTGCGCAGTTTTGCAGGTGCTGAATTCTGCGGTGATGATACGCCCGAGGGGATGGAAGACCTTGAAATTCCGGGTGGCAAAACAGCGGTGCTGACCTTCAAGGGACCTTATTCCGGCCTTCACGGCGCGTATCAGGCATTATTTGGCAATTGGTTGCCCGAGTCTGGCGAAGAACCTGCGGACCATCCGTGTTATGAGATCTATCTCAACGATCCACGAGAAACGGCCCCCGAGGATCTGTTGACAGAAATTTGCCTGCCGCTCAGGTAACCTAATTCGGCCACAGCACCGGATAGAGCGAGGCCACAAGCAGGGCCGCCATCGTCCAGTTGAAAACCAGCAATCGGTGCGGGTTCGTCAGGATTCGCGCCATTTGCTGTCCAAGAACCGTCCAGGTGCTGACCGAGGGCAGGTTGATGGCTCCGAACACCAGCGCGACCAGCAGAATCGCGTTGATCGTTTGGTCGGGCGCATAGGCGGCTGTCGCGGTCAACGCCATCGCCCAGGCTTTTGGGTTCACCCATTGGAACGCTGCAGCCTGCAGGAACGTCATCGGGGTGCCTGCAGCATCGGCACCTTTGGCGGGCGCTGCGTGGGCGATTTTCCAGGCCAGATACAGCAGATACAGAACCGACAGTACTTTTAACACGGTATGACTGATCGGATACCGGTCAAAGATCTGAACCAGACCCGCCCCCACCAGAAGCACCATAAAGGTAAAGCCCAAACCAATGCCCAGCATATGCGGGATTGTCCGGCGAAAGCCGAAATTCGCACCCGATGCCATCAGCATAAGGTTGTTAGGGCCTGGAGTGATTGACGAGACAAAAGCAAACGCGATCAGGGCCATCAGGATATCGTAGGTCATGGCTGCATTTTCTCGCTGAACCCGGCAAATGAAATTGCGTATTCGTGCGTTCTAAGGCTAATGTCGCAATAAATGGCGAAGATTGATCAGATCAACCAACAAATATTGCACGAACTTTCGCGCGATGGCCGCGTCAGCAACCTCGATCTTGCCGAGCGGGTGGGCCTGTCCCCATCCGCTTGCTTGCGCCGGGTGCAGGAGCTTGAGCGGGCAGGGGTCATTTCCGGCTACCGAGCGGTGCTGAACCCGGCGGCGCTGGGGGTGGGTTTCGTTGCCTATATCGGCGTTGGTTTGGGCGAGCACACAAAAGCGGCGCAGGAAGGGTTCGAAAGGGCCTTGCAACAAGCGCCCGAAGTGGTGGAATGTCACAATATCACGGGCACGATCGAATACCTGCTACGGGTCGAATGTGCCGATCTGCCTTCCTACAAAACCTTCCACACCGAGGTGCTGGGTACACTGCCGCATGTGACCTCGATCACCTCATATGTTGTGATGGGATCGCCCAAGGATATGCGTGCGTGACCATTAAAAAGTGATTTTTAACCATCTTGCGAGGTCAAAGTTCAGCGCCTAGTGTCATCTCAACAGGATCGTCGGCAGGGATTAACCCCGAAGCAGGCGCAAATTCAGGGAGTAGACCATGACATTTTTCCGCACCGGAGCGCTGGTGGCTGCCTTGGCAATGTTTGCCGGCGCTTCGACAGCAGCACCTTTGAAGTTACAGCCAGCTAGCCCTCAGCCCAGCCCAAAAGCCGGTTTGAACGTAAAATACAGTTGGGAAGGTAACCCGCCTCGCAAAATCCAGAACCTCTCGAAGGTCAATCATCTGCTGAAAAAGGCAAAGCCGGGTCAGCCCCTCCGAGGTTTGGACTACAGAGACACGAACGAAGGTGATCCTGTCCTGACCTACAATCAGGCGTTCAATGTTGCCGCGGAAATCAGCGGATATATCCGGTTTGATTCACCCGGAGTTTACGAGCTTGAGACCTGGTCGAACGATGGGATTGACGCCTGGGTCGGCGGTCAGCAGATTGGCTATGTCAACGGCCGTCAGGGCTGCGAAGCCAACCAACGCACCGAGGTCGAAGTGCCGCAGGCGGGTTGGTATCCAATCAAAATCAAGTATTTTCAGAAATACGGTACCTCGTGCCTGATGATGAAATCAGGAAAGAAGGGTGAGCGTTTCACATGGACACCAAACAATGTATTTGGACGCTGATCAGATCGATTAGGGCGCTCGGCTGAGCGCCCTTTTTTCTTAGTTACCCGCCGCGATCAATTCCGCCTGTGCCACAATTACCTCGGCCTGTTTGATTGAGGCGATATCGACCAAACGCCCTTTGTAGACAGTCGCGCCTTCACCGTTGGCTTTTGCCTCTTCCATGGCAGCCAGGATCTCGCGCGCTTCGGACACTGCTTCATCCGACGGTGTGAAGACCTGATTGGCCAATGCGATTTGCTTGGGGTGGATGGCCCATTTGCCGACCATCCCCAGTGTGGCAGACCGTTTGGCCTGCGCGATATAGCCCTCATCGTCTGAGAAATCGCCAAACGGGCCGTCGACAGGCAGCACGCCATGAGTCCTACAGGCGGCGACAATTGCGGCCTGCGCCCAGTGCCACGGATCGGACCAGTGCTTCTCACCCTCGCGCAGCATATAGTAGTTTTCCTGCGTACCCCCGATGCCGGTTGTTTGCATGCCCATTGAGGCTGCAAAATCTGCGGCACCAAGGCTCATGGCCTGCAGGCGCGGGGATGAGGCTGCGATTTCTTCGACATGCGCCAGTCCGGCGGCAGATTCGATGATCACTTCGAATGAAATTGGCTTGGTTCGGCCCTTGGCACGCTCGATTGCGGTAACCAGCGCGTCCACGGCATAGACATCGGCCGCGCAGCCTACCTTGGGGATCATGATCTGATCCAGACGGTCGCCTGCCTGTTCCAGCACATCAACCACGTCACGGTACCAATAGGGTGTATCCAGCCCATTGATCCGAACCGACATGTATTTATTGCCCCAATCGACTGTGTTCAGCGCCTCGATTACGTTAGCGCGAGCGGTATCCTTGTCGGAAGGAGCCACCGAATCTTCTAGATCCAGATTAATGACGTCTGCAGCTGATGCAGCCATCTTGGGAAATAGCTTGGTGTTCGAGCCCGGGCCAAACAGTTGGCAGCGATTGGGCCGGGCCGGAGCGGCAGGTTGGATGCGGAAGCTCATTTGGACCTCATGAGAGTAAGGAAATTGCGTTTAGGGTTGGTCATGGGATATTAAATTGCGCAATGCTGCGCAAGCGTGATTGTGCATATGCGGCAATGCGTATGCAGCATGATTGAAGATACTGGCAAAATGGGGTGCTTAAAGTTTGATCAGTTTAAAAACTTCGAACAATCTTGTGCAAGAAAGTCCAAATACGCAAAAACTTCCCGCTGTGGGCGGGCAGGCAAGAAGAATTTGAGAAACCCTCGTCAAAACGGTTCTCTAGCTTAAGCCAGAATCAAAGGAGTGCACCGCAATGATCGAGACACCGTACCTGTTGTTTTTGGGCGATGCGCCCGACTTGTTGGCGGCCAAAGTGGCCATTGGTATCCGCGACTGGCGTCCTGAGAATGCCGTGGGTCAAATAAGGCTGGATGGTTGCAAGACTGATTTGGGTCTTACCGAAATGACACTTGCCGAAGGTAAAGCTGCTGGTGCCAAGACTCTTGTCATTGGTGTTGCCAACCGAGGTGGGGTCATCAGTGAGGCCTGGAAAGAGGTTCTGATCGCAGCACTGGAGATGGGTTATGATCTGGCGTCGGGCCTGCACAACCTGCTGCGCGACGAAGGCGATCTGGTTGCTGCGGCACAGACTCACGGCTGCACATTGCACGACGTCCGTGTACCGACCGTAGGATATCCTATCGCAAACGGCCGCCAGCGTACTGGTAAGCGGTGCCTGGCCGTTGGAACCGACTGCTCTGCCGGCAAGATGTACACTGCGATGTCCATGGACGCTGAAATGCGCAAACGCGGCATGAAATCCACCTTCCGGGCCACCGGTCAGACCGGAATTCTGGTCACGGGTCAGGGCGTTCCGCTGGATGCGGTTATCGCCGATTTCATGGCGGGATCCGTTGAGTATTTGACACCGGACAACGATCCGGATCACTGGGATCACATCGAAGGGCAGGGCTCGTTGTTCCATGTGTCCTATTCTGGCGTGACCATGGCGCTGATTCATGGCGGTCAGCCCGACGCGCTGATCCTGTGCCACGAGCCGACCCGGACCCATATGCGAGGATTGCCTGAGTATTCGCTGCCGACGCTGGAGCAGTTGCGCGACACAGCGCTGCCGCTGGCGCGTGTTGCTAACCCGGAATGCCAGGTTGCGGGCGTGTCGATCAACACCCAGCATCTGAGCGAAGACGACGCACACGCATACATCGCCAAGGTTGAGACCGAGATGGGTATCCCAGCAACCGATCCTTACCGGTTTGGTGCCGGTAAACTGGTGGATGCGCTGGCCGCACTGTGATCTAAGCAGGTTGCCGATCGCCCCTTGCTGTCGGCAACAGACACCACTTTCGATGAAAGGTTGAACGCGTGCAGATTGACGTTTCCCGCGATGTATTTCGGCTGGCGCAGGTATTCACTATCTCGCGCGGCTCACGGACTGAGGCAAAGGTCCTGACGGTTCGGATCTCGGATGGTGTGGATCATGGTTGGGGCGAATGCGTGCCCTATGCGCGCTATGACGAAACGCTGGATTCAGTCGAGGCCGAGATTGCCGGCCTGCCCGACGTATTCTCTCGCTATTCCCTGATGGATCTGCTGCCTGCCGGCGCGGCTCGGAATGCATTGGATTGTGCGCTTTGGGACCTTGAGGCGAAACGCTCCGGCAAACGGGCGTGGGAGCTGGCGGAACTTGCCGCACCGGGGCCTGAAGTTACGGCCTATACTCTTTCCCTGGACACTCCCGAGGCAATGCAGGCACAGGCAGCAGAAAATGCGTTCCGACCCTTGTTGAAGATCAAACTTGGTACACCGGACGACATGCCCCGGCTTGAGGCTGTGCGGGCTGGTGCGCCGGACTCCAAAATCATTATCGACGCCAATGAAGGTTGGTCTGCTGAAGTGTACGCCGATCTTGCGCCGCATCTTGTGCGACTGGGCGTTGCTCTGGTTGAACAACCTCTGCCAGCCGGTGAGGATGATGCACTGATCGGCATGGATCGTCCGGTGCCGGTATGTGCCGACGAATCCTGTCACGATCGGGCCAGCTTGCCTGCGCTAAAAGGCAAATATGATGTGGTGAACATCAAACTCGACAAGACCGGCGGTCTGACCGAGGCGCTGGAGCTGCGAAAGGCCGCGCTGGCCGAGGGCTATGGCATCATGGTCGGATGCATGGTTGGAAGTTCGCTGGCCATGGCACCTGCAACGCTGGTGGCGCAGGGCGCGATGGTGACGGACCTTGACGGACCGCTTTTGTTGGCAGAAGACCGCGACACACCCCTGATTTTTGATGACGCCGGAGTGCATCCGCCCAAAGCGGCACTTTGGGGCTGAGGAGAAGAACATGACCCGCACCGTTTATGTGAATGGCGAATACCTGCCTGAAACCGAGGCAAGCGTCTCGATCTTTGATCGAGGTTTCCTGTTTGCAGACGCCGTCTATGAAGTAACCAGTGTGCTGGATGGTAAGCTGGTCGATTTCGAAGGCCACGCGGTGCGGCTGAAACGCTCGCTGGACGAGTTACAGATGGCTGAACCCTGCAGCAAAGAAGAACTTCTGGAAATCCATCGCAAACTGGTCGAGCTGAACGACATCGAAGAGGGTCTGATCTATCTACAGGTTTCGCGCGGCAGTGACGGCGACCGGGATTTTGTGTTTCCGTCAGCGGATACCAAGCCTACGCTGGTTTTGTTCACGCAGAATAAGCCAGGTCTGGCCGACAGCCCCGCGTCGAAGAAAGGGGCCAAGGTCATTTCGATCGATGACATCCGTTGGGGCCGCCGCGATATCAAAACCGTGCAACTGCTGTATCCGTCCATGGGCAAGATGATGGCGAAAGCGGCTGGCTGTGACGATGCCTGGCTGGTTGAAGATGGCTATGTCACCGAAGGCACCAGCAACAACGCCTATTTCGTCAAAAACGGCAAGATCGTCACCCGCCCGCTGTCCAACGACATTCTGCACGGCATCACCCGCAAGGCGGTTCTGCGCATGGCAGCCGAGGCGCAGATGGAGATTGAGGAGCGCCTGTTCACCATCGACGAGGCGAAAGAGGCGGATGAGGCCTTCACCACTTCGGCCAGCGCCTTTGTCATGCCGGTGGTTGAGATTGATGGCGTGGCACTGGGTGATGGCACGCCGGGCCCGATTGCCAAACGCCTTCGCGAGATCTATCTGGACGAAAGCCGAAAGGCCGCAATCTAAAGCAAAGGCCCGCCAAAACGGCGGGCTTTTTCGTTTTCGGGGCGTCAGCCTTTTTTCGTGACGTTCTCTTCAAACGCGACCTTGAAGGCGGCTTGTTTCTCTGCGTTCGCTTCGGTCTGGTAGTTGGCCTTCCACTCATCCATGGTCATACCATAGAAAATCTCGCGCGCTTCGTTTTTGTCCATGTCGATGCCCTTGGCATTGGCGGCTTCCTGATACCAGCGCGACAGGCAATTGCGGCAGAACCCGGTCAGATTCATCATATCGATGTTCTGTACGTCGGTGCGATCCTGCATCAGATGCTGCTGCAAACGGCGAAACGCTGCGGCCTGAAGTTCGATTTCGGTTTGCTTGTCCATTGTCGGGCTCCGAATGATTGTCTTGCGTTCTGAACCTGACCTAGCAATCCGTGGGCCATGTTACAACGAACAGGAGGGGCCTTAAGGCCCCTTGGAACGTCAGGTTTGGATGCTTTATGCCAGTTTGAGGGCCAGCCACGGCACAAGGCAAAAAATGATTGTCAGGATTTTGTAGTTCGCAAGATACCTGAAATAGGCCCTCTTAACGTCGGCCCGCTCCATTTGGAACATTCTGCCATGCACGCCTGCAATCCAGTCCTGCATGATGAGGATCATAAGTGTGCTGAACAACAAAACAGCGATGTTAAGGGCGGTCATCCAGCCGAAGACAGTAGTCAGGAATTCCTGAGTCATGGTCGTCTCCTTTCCGTTAATATATGGGTGTCAGTATATTGGCTCACAATATTTCGAGGATCGGAAGCGGCATGAAGTGACCTAACGTCATAGTCCGCTATCGTTCAGTGCATCCTGCAGAATAACGGCCAATCGTTCGGCCCAGCTGCGTTGCCCGTCATGATCCGCAATCAGATCATTACGCAGTTCGATCAGTGCATTAGGACGGCCGAAACTGCTGCAATGCTTGTCGATCGCATCGCCGGGTAGCACACCTGTATAGGGTTCATTTACCCCAACGCACAGATAATCCTCGGCGTTCAACCGGTTGATCAGCGGGCGCGAGAACCGCTCATCCGGTGTGTGCAAGACGCCGATGTGCCACGGCCGAGGATCGCGGCCACGGAGCTGGCGCGTAAAGGAATGCATCGAGATGATGACCGCATGCGGCAGGGCCGCAAGCTGTGCCAGCGCATCGTGATAGGGCCGGTAACACATATTTAGACGACGCTCACGCTCGGTCGCATCTGCGTGTCGGTTACCGGGGATGATCGAACCGTCATAGAGCTTCATCAGCAGCGTCGGATCGTCCTCGCCCCGGTTGGGGTCAATTACGAGGCGCGAGAAGTTGGCTGCGATTACGGGGGCGTTCAGGACCTCACCCAGATGCTTTGAGACCTCGTAGGCGCCCACGTCATAAGCGATATGGCGTTCCATATCTTCGCGCGGCAGGCCCAGGTCTCCGCCGTTGATATCGGGCGGCACCATGTTGGTGGCGTGGTCACAGGTAATCAGCCAACGCGACGGGCGATCCGCGCCGTGAACAAAAAACGGAGAGTATGTCATGAGCCTGTCATCTTGTTTGTCGCAGGTGTAGGACAGTTGCGTTGGAAAGGGAATTGCGCAATAAGCAGCCTGAGCAATGTTTGCGGTAACATTTACGCGTTTGAGGAGAGCCTGATCAATGCGACGCCTGAGAAATGTGAAAATCGTGGCGACGCTGGGACCGGCGTCCAATGACTATGATACCATCCGTGCGCTGCATGAGGCAGGGGCCGATGTATTCCGGCTGAACATGAGCCATGGCAGCCACGATGAGATTCGCGAGAGGCACCGTATAATCCGGCAGATCGAAAAGGATCTGGAAAGCCCGATCGCGATTCTGGCCGATCTGCAGGGGCCAAAGCTGCGCGTTGGCGTGTTTGCAAATGATGCGGAAGAACTTGAGGAGGGCGCAGCTTTTCGTCTGGACCTTGACCCCGCAGCCGGGGATATAACCCGTGTCTGCCTGCCACATCCCGAAATTTTTGCCGCATTGGAGCCAGGTGCGCGCCTGCTGGTCAATGACGGAAAGATTCGTCTGATCGTACAGGATTGCGGACAGGATTTTGCACATTGTACCGTTGAAGTCGGCGGTACGATCTCGAACCGCAAGGGTGTGAACGTGCCTGACGTGGTGCTGCCATTGGCAGCGCTGTCGGCCAAGGATCGCGACGATCTGGAATTTGTCTGCCAACTGGGTGTGGACTGGTTGGCGCTGAGCTTCGTTCAGCGTGCCAAGGATGTGTTCGAGGCGCGCGCACTGGCGGATGGCCGAGCATCGATCTTGTCCAAGATCGAAAAACCTGCTGCGGTCGAAGCTTTTGACGATATCCTTGACGCCTCAGACGGGATCATGGTTGCGCGGGGTGATCTGGGCGTCGAACTGCCTGTTTCGGCAGTCCCCCCGATCCAAAAACGTCTGGTGCGTAAATGCCGTACAGCCGCGAAGCCTGTGATTGTCGCAACCCAGATGCTGGAAAGCATGATCGAAAGCCCAATGCCCACACGGGCCGAGGTTTCAGACGTGGCCACCGCGATCTACGAGGGTACCGATGCAATCATGCTGAGTGCTGAATCGGCTGCTGGTTCTTATCCCATCGAGGCGGTTCAGACGATGAACAAGGTTGCCATCGAAGTTGAAGCTGACCCAACCTACACTCAAATTATTGCCGCGTCGCGTACCGCCAAGGGTACGACCATCGCTGATGGTATCGTGGCTGCGGCACGCGAGATTGCCGAAAAGACTGACATCAAAGCCATCTGCTGCTTCACTCAAAGCGGGACCACCGCCTTGCTCACCGCCCGTGAGCGTCCCGGTGTGCCTATCATCGCGATGACCCCCGCCACCGGCACCGCCCGCAGGCTTTGCCTGAGCTGGGGTTGTCATTGCGTCTTAACCCCTGAACAAGAGCGGTTCAAAGGTGCGGTCGTCAGCGCCGCTCGCGCCGCCCGTTCGGGTGGTTTCGCCGCTGAGACTGATCAGATTGTGGTCACCGCCGGCGTCCCTTTCAATGTTCCTGGCACCACCAACATCTTACGTATCGCCCCTTGTGATGAACGGCTGATCTACAACACTGATCCGGGCTAAGCCCGGATCACCACTACTAATTTCAGTTTGATACCAAGCGTATGCCTAATATTTGGGCATATAATAATATTTATTTACAGTGCCTTAGAAGTTTGAGGGTTGTATCCAGCAATAATCTCTCTGTTTTTGCGTGTTTTTTCGGGATACTTGCCCTTAGGGCGGTCTACTCAAGCAAGTTCCAGGTTCCGGCTGCCCTGCCGGGGGCGAGGGCCCCGGCCAAAGCAACAATAACGGAGGAACGGCATGACAACGAAAATTGTCATAGGACTGGACGGGACAGAAACCGGAGAACGCGCGATCGCCTTTGCCAAAGACTTGGCCGGGCGTATCGGTTCATGCGAGCTTCTGGCGGTTTACGTCATCGAATGGTCTCCTTTCACATTCCAGACACCAGAAGAGAACGCCCTGCGCCACAAACGGCGCGAAGAAGAGGTTGCGTTAGCTACGTCACGGATCATCGAGCCAGCGGTCGAAGCGTTGAAGGCTGCAGGATTCGAGGCGCGCGGCATCGTCCGTCACGGAGATGTGGCGGAAACGCTGAATGCAATCACGGTTGAAAACGGTGGCTCCCAGATCGTTGTGGGTCGGGCCTCGGCAGATGGGTTTAAAAAACGCCTGTTTGGCAGTTCGACCCAGAACCTTGTCATGCACGCCGATGTTCCGGTTACGGTCGTGAACTGAGGGGAGAGATTATGATGAATATTCAGAACAAACTGAGTCTGGCAGCACTTGCCGCTCTGGTTGCGAGCCCCACTGCCGCACAGGAGGCGGTCGGGTTGGACGATAAAATCAACCAGGCCTTTGCTGATTTCACCGGGCCTTTCGTCAGCTTTATTTTTGCCCCGTTTCCGGGCACCGGGTTCCCTTGGATCGTGGGTTGGCTGGTCATCGCCGCGACCGTCTTCACGCTTTATTTTGCCTTTGTACAATTGCGTTTCTTCGGTCATGCGATCAGCCTTGTGAAAGGTGACTATTCTGATCCCAATGATGCGGGTGAAGTTAGCCACTTTCAGGCGCTGGCAACGGCGCTGTCCGGTACAGTTGGCCTCGGTAATATTGCTGGTGTTGCGGTCGCCGTCGGTATCGGCGGGCCAGGTGCAACTTTTTGGATGATTGTCGCAGGCCTGTTGGGCATGGCGTCGAAATTCACCGAATGTACGCTGGGTGTAAAGTACCGCAACGAATATGATGACGGCACCGTTTCTGGTGGTCCAATGTATTATATGTCGAAAGGGTTCAACGAACTGGGCCTGCCGGGCGGTAAAATTCTGGCCGTTCTGTTCTCGATCTTCTGCATCCTTGGCGCGCTTGGTGGGGGCAATATGTTCCAGGCCAATCAGGCGCATCAGCAGATCGCAGGCATCGTCGGAGATTACCCGGGCTGGATCACTGGCCTGGTCTTTGCAGGCATCGTCTTTGCAGTGATCGTGGGCGGCCTGAAATCCATCGCGCGCGTGACTGAGAAAGTCGTTCCTTTCATGGGCGTGATGTATGTGGCCGCGGCTCTGGTGATCATTCTGATGAACGCGGATCAGATCGGTTGGGCCTTTGGCCAAATCTTCGCGGGAGCCTTCACCGGTCTTGGTGTTGCTGGCGGTATGGTCGGCGCATTGATCCAGGGCTTCCGGCGTGCGGCGTTCTCGAACGAAGCGGGCGTTGGTTCTGCGGCGATTGCCCACTCGGCGGTTCGCACCAAAGAACCGATCACCGAGGGCTTTGTGTCTCTGCTGGAGCCGTTCATTGATACGGTCGTAATCTGTACCATGACCGCGTTGGTGATCATCATCACCCAGCAGCTGATCGTCGATCCGGAGACCGGAAACTATATGCTGAACGAGGCGGGCAACGCGATTGCAACCGTTGATGGCAACTCGGGCGTTAGCCTGACCTCTGCCGCCTTCGGCAGCGCGTTCAGCTGGTTCCCATACGTGCTGGCGATCGCCGTGGTCCTGTTTGCCTTCTCGACCATGATCAGCTGGTCCTACTACGGCCTCAAGGCCTGGACTTATCTGTTCGGTGAAGGCCAGACCAAAGAGCTGGTGTTCAAGGTCATTTTCTGCATCTTCGTAGTCATCGGTGCAGCGGCCAACCTTGGCCCCGTTATCGACTTCTCGGATGCGGCGATCTTTGCCATGGCGGTTGTGAACGTCTTCGCGCTCTACTTCTTGATGAAAGTGGTACGTCAGGAACTGGCATCTTATGCAGAGCGTTTGAAGAGCGGTGAAATCCGCAAATTCGAACATTAATCCAAACCACCGGGGCGGCGCGCGTCGCCCCGGTGCCTAGCCAGCCTGCAAAAAGCGCAGATTCTGGCCCAAACCCCCTTGCCAGTATGACCGAACTTGCGTAAACGGCGCTTCTGATCGCGTGACCGGCCGAGATGGCATGCCGAGTCGCGTCTGAAACCGAACCCCGAAAGGAGACGGAAATGCCTAAGATGAAGACAAAGTCGAGCGCCAAAAAGCGCTTTAAGGTGACTGCGACCGGTAAGGTCCTTGCTGGCCAGGCCGGCAAACGGCACGGCATGATCAAGCGGACCAAGAAATTCATCCGCGACGCCCGTGGCAACACCACCCTGTCCGCCCCCGACGCCAAGATCGTCAAGGGCTACATGCCCTACGACCGCTAAGAGGAGATTAAGAGATGTCCCGCGTTAAAGGTGGAACCGTAACTCACGCCCGTCACAAGAAGGTCATCAAGGCTGCCAAAGGTTACTATGGCCGCCGCAAGAGCACCTTCAAGGTTGCCCGTCAGGCCGTAGACAAGGCCAACCAGTACGCAACCCGCGACCGCAAGAACCGCAAGCGCAACTTCCGCGCGCTGTGGATCCAGCGTATCAACGCCGCTGTCCGTTCGCATGACGAGGCACTGACATATTCCCGCTTCATTAACGGCCTGAACCTGGCCGGTATCGAAGTGGACCGCAAAGTTCTGGCTGACCTGGCTGTGCACGAACCGGAAGCGTTCGGCGCGATCGTCGCCAAAGCACAGGCCGCGCTGGCTGCCTGAACCTCTTTCGAGAGACAGTGAATGAAAGGCCGTCCCAGTTGGGACGGCCTTTTTTTGAATCCGTAACGGGTGTCGATTGCGCCAGTTTGCCAAATTGAGCTTTCTAGGGCGACGAAGATAGATATCTCACCGCCTCCAACATCCTGGGCTGAATTGTACTGCAGACAACGCACCAAGCTCCGGCATCAGGGTGCAATGGTTGATGCGAGCGATCCAATCCGCCTTGAGAAATGGTAGTGTGCAACGCCCGTGAAATGCCGTGAATTCAGTGGGATGATTTTATGAGATCGTTCAGACCATGGCAGGCATCGCAGGTGATGCCCGGTATGGGTGGCGGAGACGAAGGGATTCGAACCCTCGAGACGGTTTCCCGCCTACTCCCTTAGCAGGGGAGCGCCTTCGACCACTCGGCCACGTCTCCGCTGGCCGGTATATCCTTGCCTGTCATCCAGATACAAGGCGATTTTCTATGTCTGGAAAATTTTTCTGAATACCGATGATCAAACCCACAAGAAGGAGCGCTGGGGCTACCGGAAGCAGGGGTGCGAAACCCCCGAAATGCTGAAAAACATGCAAAACCTTGCCAACTCCACCTGTTCTGGCGCATATTTGTCTAGTTTTAAGGCTCTAATAACTATTCAGATTTAGCTTTCTGAGGCGACAGATATCGGGCGTGGGGTGTTTGGCACCCTGGTAGGTACCTTTTGGGGGAAGGGGACTTGGGTTTGGCCTGGTTGAAATTGTTTTGTGTTTTCTTGGTTCTAGCGACGCTGCCTGCGTCGGCCATCGCATCAATCGGAAAAGTGCTCAGTGCTAAACCGGGCGCGGATATTATCCGGGCCGGTAAAAAGATACGCTTGCGTGAAGGGATGGATGTTGTTTCAGGCGATACTATTTCGACCGACAGATCAGGCGTGGTTCAATTGGTGTTTGTAGATGAAACCAAGATCGCGGTTGGTCCGAACGCGCGAATGATCCTGGATGTCTCGATGCTGCGAGGCAATCGGAAGGCAAAAAACTTCACCGTGCAGGCGCTGGGCGGCAGTTTCCGTTTCATTTCAGGCAAAAGCCGAAAGCGCGCTTATTCGATCAAAACGCCCGATGCCACCATGGCCGTGCGGGGAACGACATTTGACATGTGGATTACATCCGGCAGCCAAAGCGCGATGCTGGTTATCGAGGGCACCGTTCAGATGTGCGGCCGACGCGGGTCGTGCCGGTCGGCAAGCCGACAGTGCAGTCTCTTTGCGACCGGTTCGGGCGGTCAGGTGGGGCGCCCGATAGATCAGGAGCAGTATGACAAAGCGCTAAAAGGTGGTTTCCCCTTCATACGCTCGCAAACGCAACTGCTGCCACCGTTTCGGGTGAGTGCCGAAGGGTGTTCGGGCAGACAGGCTCAGGCCCCAAAGATTGAATCTGAAAGGCCAGAGCGGCGCGAAGCGCGGCGGCAAACGGAACAAGGTCGTTCTGAGGTGTCGGCGGCCCGCGAAAGCGGGCGATCCGAAGCGCCAGACCGGGCCTCAGCCAGCGCCGAAGGGCGTTCTGGGACATCAGCGCGCGCAGGTGTAAGCGCCTCGGGTGAAACGAGAACATCCGTAAACGCATCCAGTGGAAATATCGGTGGATCGGGTGTCAGGGCAACGGCGACGGCAGGTAACGCTTCAGCGATAGCTGGTTGGTAGCATCAGGTTACATATATTTTCATGTTCCCCTGCGCCTGGAAGGTGAACGTGGTGGGTAAGATAAGAGACAAAATTGGGCATCGATTAGTATTCAGGCTTGTGGGCTTGGCGCTGATCCTGATGGGCTGCTTCATTAGGGTCGCGGATCCGTATCCCGTTCAAATGTCCAGATTGATTTACTTCGATATCCTGCAGCGTATTTCACCACGGGCTTACAACCCGGATCTGCCGGTCCGCGTGGTGGATATTGATGAAAGGTCTCTGGCAGAATGGGGCCAATGGCCTTGGCCTCGTACCCTGTTGGGTCAGATGGTCGAACGATTGGGCGAATACGGTGCCGCTGCGATTGCCTTTGATATGCTGTTTGCCGAGCCCGACCGATACTCTCCGATGCGACTGTTGCAAGACCCGACCTTGTCCGGACTATTGCAGGTGGATCAGACCGCGATCGATCTGGACAATGACGTCAGATTTGGGGACGAAGTTGCGAAATGGCCAGTGGTTCTGGGTGTGGCAGCCCGGCAAACCGATAGCGGTTCGGCCATTGTACCGAAGGCGGGGTTAGTCGAAATCGGAGAGAACCCCGCAGCTGGCCTTGTCAGCGTTGCCCACTGGACCTCTCTGGCACCGCCATTGGGGGAAGAAGCGGCCGGGATCGGGGGTGTTAATGTTTCGCCCCAAGGAAGTTTGGGTGTGGTGCGACGGGTCCCTGTGCTTTGGTCCGGGCCCAACGGTGTATTACCTGCGCTTGGGGTTGAAGCCCTGCGGGTGGCCATGGGCGAATCCGTTTATTTTGCCGAAGGATCGCAGGACGAGATCGGCATCATGCTTGAGGTTGGTCTGGGTGATTTTGTGCTGCCGACCACCGAGAATGGCGAGATCTGGGTGCGTTACAGGCGGGACAATCCTGGCCTCTATCTGTCGGCCGATGATGTCATGCGCAGCGGTAGTGATCCAACGCTTCAGTCAGAGATAGAAGGACGGATCATTCTGGTCGGCACCTCTGCGGCGGGCTTGTTCGATATACGCGAAACGGCACTGGGTGAATCTGTTCCCGGTGTTTCGATCCACGCCCAGATTATCGAACAGATCATCCTTGGCGATGTGCTGAGCAGATCGGATGTTACCTCAGCGCTTGAGTTGTTGGCGTTCGTGATCCTGGGCGTCGTTGTCACAGTGGTCATGTCCAACTATGGGGCGGTCGCTTCTTTTGCTGCAGGCGGTGTGGCCGCATCGGCCGTGATTGCCATCAGTTGGTTGGCGTTCCAGAACCAGTCGGTTCTGTTTGATGCGACCTTCCCTTTGGCCGGAGGTATGGCCAATTTCGGGCTTCTGGCCGGGTACCTCTTTGTTTCGACCGAGCGGGAGAAGCGGGTGATCCGCCAGACTTTCTCGCATTATGTCGCACCGGAAATCCTCGATGAGATGGAGGCCAACGGGCATCAGCTGCAATTGGGAGGTGAATCTCAGGAGATCACGGTGATGTTTTCGGACATTCGGGGCTTCACGCCATTGTCCGAGTCTGTATCAGCCACCGATCTGGTGGCCTTGCTGAATGCGCTGTTCTCAGAGATCGGGGATCAGATTCTGGTCGAGCGTGGAACGATCGACAAGTTCATCGGCGATGCGGTTATGGCTTTTTGGAATGCACCGCTGCCCGTGGATGATCACCCGTGCCGCGCTGCTTTGGCCGCGCTGAAGATGCGCGGCGCGTTAGATAGGTTCAACACTTTGCCCATCATGCGCGGGCGTCCTCCCATCGCTCTGGCGACAGGCTGCGCAACCGGAGCCGCCTGCGTAGGCAATATCGGCTCGCGGCGCCGGTTCAATTACACAGTAATCGGAGATGTGGTGAATGTGGCAGCGCGGATCGAACAAAACTGCCGACATGTGGATTATGATATTCTAGTCTCAGACTCTATTCGCCGTGTCACCAATTCTGATCTTGCGCTGCTAGAGGCGGGCTTCGTGGATTTGAAAGGCAAAAGCGAGCCAGAGCCTGTTTATGTACTGGTCGGAGATCGAGAAGTAGCAGGCAGTGCATCGTTTCAAAAGCTGCAGACCGCACACATAGGTCTACTAGAGGCGATACGCGCACGGGAATCACAGACCGTAGTCGCTGGGTTGTGCAAGGAATGTGCCAAGTATGCGATGGCGGTTGAGCCAGGTTTGGCATCATTCTATCGCGCGCTACCGGGGCGCATGGCGGATTTCCGATCAGAGGTGCTTCATGCGCGGCCGGTGTTTAGTCATCATCATGGTCTGCGCGAAGGTGCAGAGTAAGTACTTCGCCATATGCTTTGGAAAAGAGAACGGGGCGCTGTTGAAAATCAACTGCGCCCCGCCGGAAGTATCAATCTCGCCCCCTCGAATACCATCTAAAACAACACGGGCTAAAACTTTCGATATATTCGAGATCGACCTTCTGTCCCCATATTTAACGAATTCGGCAGGGTAGACAGTGAAGAAGTTCACATTACCCTGAAATTGTTTAAATTTTTTCTTAGCGCCAGTCGAAAAACCCCGGTCCGGCCTGTATCAGCAGAGAGGCGGCCATTGTCTGACCCAGTTTTGCGCCGTCTTCGAGCGCCCCGGTGGCCTCTTCGCTGATCGCCTCGGAACCGTCCGGGCGCAGAACTTCTCCACGCAGATGCAGTTGGCCATCTTGGACTTGTGCCAGACCGGCGATCGGTGTTTCGCATGAGCCATCCAGCCCGGCCAGCAGGCTGCGTTCAGCCGCAAGGCGTTGGCTTGTTTCAACATGATGAATCGCCGCCAGCATCTCGGCGGTGCGGCTATCGTCGCTGCGCCGTTCAATGCCGATGGTGCCCTGCGCAATGGCAGGTAGCATGTCATCAGGCGATATAGCAGTCGCGGGGACGTCTTTCATATCCAAGCGGCGCAATCCGGCCATGGCCAGGAAGGTACAATCGGCCACGCCATCTGCCAGCTTCTTCAGGCGAGTCTGCACATTGCCGCGAAACTCGACCACTTTCAGATCGGGCCGCCGATTCAGCAACTGCGCCCGGCGGCGCAACGATGAAGTCCCGACAACTGCGCCCTCTGGCAAGTCGTGAATCGAACTCAGCGTCGGAGAGATAAAGGCATCGCGCACGTCTTCACGCGGCAGAAAAGTATCCAGCACCAGCCCATCAGGCTGTTCGACCGGCATGTCCTTGGTCGAATGCACGGCGACATCAATCTCGCCCTTCAGCATCGCCTCTTCGATTTCCTTGGTGAACAGACCCTTGTTGCCAATCTCTTTCAACGGCCGGTCCGCGTCGATCATGGCGCGGTTGTCACCGGTGGTCTTGATTACCACGATCTCAAACGCGTCCTCAGGCAGGTCGAAAGCGGCGCCAAGTCTCTGACGGGTTTCATAGGCCTGCGCCAGCGCCAGCGGAGATCCACGGGTGCCGATTTTCAGAGGCGATGCGGGGGTAGGCAATATCAGACTCATGTGCACAGCTTTAGTCGCGTCACATTGCCCTGACAATGGGGGCAGAGCTTGACAAATTGCCACTGAGGGCCGACGCGTTGCACCAAACCGGAACACTGGGGGCACGAATGGCCGAGACAAAGAAATTGCTACGGGCGCTGGCGGGGGAAGTGCAGGATGTGCCGCCGATCTGGATGATGCGACAGGCCGGGAGGTATTTGCCTGAATATCGTGCAACGCGCGCACAGGCCGGAGATTTCCTGTCTCTTTGCTATAACCCCGAGCTTGCCGCCGAAGTCACCCTTCAGCCCATTCGCCGCTACGGCTTTGATGCCGCGATCCTGTTTGCTGATATCCTGCTTGTGCCGCAGGCGCTGGGTGCGGATTTGTGGTTTGTCACCGGCGAAGGTCCTCGCCTTTCGACAATTACACGGGAGTCGGAGTTTGATGCGCTGAAGCCGGTTGATGCAATTCATGAGACGCTCTCTCCGGTGTATGAAACCGTGCGTATTCTTTCGCGTGAGCTTCCTTCTGAGACAGCTCTGATCGGATTTGCAGGCGCGCCCTGGACAGTGGCTACCTACATGATCGCCGGACGGGGCACCCCGGATCAGGGGCCAGCCCATGCGCTGCGCGAAGAAAACACTGCGCTGTTCGAGGCGCTGTTGGATCGGATCACGGCCGCGACAATTGAATACCTGTCTGCCCAAATCGAGGCAGGGGCCGAGGTTGTCAAAATATTTGATAGTTGGGCGGGATCATTGAAGGGCGAAGCGTTTCAGAAATACGCCGTAGAACCCTGTCGCGAGATTACTGCTGCCATAAAGGCCCGCCATCCGGGCATTCCCGTCATCGGTTTCCCACGCGAAGCGGATCAGGGTTACATCGGTTTCGCCAAGGCCACCGGTGTGGATTGTGTCGCGCTGGACAATTCTGTGTCGCCCGAATGGGCTGCTGCGAATGTGCAAGTCGATGGGTGTGTGCAGGGCAATTTGGCTTCATCGCATATGGTGACAGGCGGGCAAGCGCTTGTCGATGAGACGCGGCGGATTGTCGAAGCCTTCTCAAAAGGACCGCATATCTTCAATTTGGGTCATGGTATTACGCCAGATGCGGACCCTGAGAACGTTCAATTGATGATCGATACGGTGCGCGGGCGGTAAGCCTGGCGAGGGGGCCAGCCCCCTCTTGGCCTGCGGCCAATTCGCCCCCGAGGTATTTTTAGCCAGATGAAGCGGGAGGAAGTTCGTTCAAAATCTCATTTGTATGCTCTCCGCGTTTGGGGCTGGGCCGCGGTTGCCAGTTGTAGGTTGAGAATCTAGGAGCGGCTGCGGCTTGACGTGTTTCGTCGTGGTCGACCCATGCTTGGCGAGCCGAATTCATGGGGTGATCTCGTGCTTCTTGTGGACTTAGGACTGGGGCAACGCAGGCGTCCGTGCCTTGAAACAGCGCCGCCCATTCGTCGCGCGGCTTCTCGGCAAAGATTTTGCTCAACCGCTTCGTCAGGTTGGGCCACGTCGCATGGTTATATTGCTGAGCGAATTCCGCGTCATCGCTGAGCCCGAGGATGTCCAGGAAGTGAGCATAGAATTTTGGCTCCAGACATTGAACTGAGATGAAACCGCCATCTGCGCAGGCGTAGGTTCTGCTCCAATGCGGTCCGTCAAGCAGGCTTTGACCCCGGGTGTCGGACAGGTTGCCGGTTTGGCGCAGGCTCATCAGCAAATTCATCATGTGTGCCGAGCCATCGTAGATGGCGGCGTCCACCACCGTGCCTTTGCCTGTGCTCCGGGCATTCAGAAGCCCGGCGAGCAGACCTGCAACCAGATACATCGCACCACCGCCGATATCCCCGACAAGTGTTGCGGGCGTCAAAGGCGGTTGGCCGGGCAGCGACGCGTAGGATAAAGCCCCTGAAAGGGCGATATAGTTGAGATCATGGCCCGCTGTCTCAGAAAGTGGGCTATGCTGCCCCCAGCCTGTCATTCGGCCATAGACCAGCTTTGGGTTCAGGTAATGACAGTCTTCCGGCCCCAGCCCCAGCTTTTCCATCACGCCGGGGCGAAAACCCTCGATCAGCGCATCAGCCGTTGCGATCAGCCGTTTTGCAACGCTAAGGTCCTGCGGGTCTTTGAGGTCCAGCGCAATTGATCGTTTGCCGCGATCCAGCAGCGAACGTTCAGGCATACCCGGAGTGACGGCGGACCCTTTGCGATGGATGGTGATGACATCGGCGCCCATATCCGCCAGCAGCATGGCCGCGAAGGGGGCTGGGCCCAGCCCCTCGATTTCGATGATGCGTATGCCGTGCAGCATGTCTTCCTCCTGCGGCGCAGGGTTTCTGTTGGGCGGAGCGAATGCAAGCGAAGAATCCCGATCCAGTGCCTTGGTGTGAGCAAACTGGTTGCCTGCATCGATGTTTCAGGGCTAGGTCTTTGTGGTCTGCCGTAGGATTAAAAAGAGGTTGAGAGATGCAGTTAAGCGATACCCGTGAAATTCAGGCGCCGCCTGCCGCCGTTTACGCTGCGTTGCTGGACCCTGAAGTATTGAAAGCCTGCATCAGCGGCGCGCAGGAGATTACCGGCGATCCAACCGAGGGGTATAATGCGACCGTGGTGCAAAAGGTTGGCCCTGTGAAGGCGACTTTCAAAGGCACAGTGACCATGTCCGACATGATTGAGCCCGAACGCCTGACCATCGCAGGTGAGGGCAAGGGGGGTGCTGCAGGCTTTGCCAAGGGAAGCGCTGATGTAACCTTCGCGCCCAGCGAGGCTGGTGGCACCCTTCTGACCTACGAGGTCGAGGCTAAGGTGGGTGGCAAACTGGCTCAGCTGGGCAGCCGCCTGATTGATGGGTTTGCCAAGAAGATGGCCGATCAGTTTTTCGCCAATCTTCAAGAATATTTCGAAGGTCCGCCACCGCAAGAAGACGCTGCCGAAGAAGAGACCAAGTCAGGCTGGCTAGGTCGCCTGACGGGACGAGACTGAACCCTGCGCACACGCGCATGGCACTGTGCGGAATTGGACTGTTCGACGATGGTCCGTCACGATAGGTTGCGGGGTCAGAACGAGGGTACGCATGACGACCATATTGTCGATCCGGGATTTGCGGAAGTCTTATGCCGATGGGTTTGAGGCGCTGAAAGGTGTGTCTCTGGACATTGAAGAAGGTGAGATTCTAGCGCTGTTGGGCCCCAATGGGGCGGGTAAAACAACGCTGATCTCGACTGTGTGCGGTATTACCACGCCGACTTCGGGCTCGGTCACCGTAGGTGGCCATGACATCCAGACCGAGTATCGCGCAGCCCGCAAGATGATTGGGCTGGTGCCGCAGGAAATCGCGCTGGAACCGTTCGAGAAGGTCTGGAACACTGTCCGCTTTTCGCGCGGGCTGTTCGGTCATAGCGGAGACAACGCTAGGATCGAGGAAATCCTGCGCAAGCTGTCCCTATGGGACAAACGCCGTAACGCAATCAAGGAACTATCGGGAGGCATGAAGCGACGTGTGCTGATCGCGAAAGCCTTGGCGCATGAGCCAAGGGTGCTGTTTCTGGATGAACCCACCGCCGGCGTAGATGTCGAGCTACGTAAGGACATGTGGGAGATCGTGGCCGAATTGAAGCAGGCTGGTGTCACCATCATCCTGACCACTCACTACATCGAGGAAGCCGAGGCAATCGCCGACCGTGTAGGTGTCATCGACAAGGGTGAGCTTTTGCTCGTGCAGGACAAAGACACATTGATGGCGCAGATGGGCAAAAAGCAGATTGAGGTCATGTTGACCGAGCCCATTTTATCCGTTCCCGACGTTCTGTCCGATCATCAACTGACGCTCAACGGTGCAGGCGATGCGCTGATCTATACTTACGACACCAATGCCGAGCGCACGGGCATCACCACTCTTCTCAATGATGTTGCTCAGGCCGGTCTAGTGCTGCGTGATGTGCAGACGCGGCAATCGAGCCTTGAAGAGATTTTCGTCAACCTCGTGTCCGGAGAACCCGCATGAACTGGTCCGCTATTACTGCCATCTACCGGTTTGAAATGGCCCGATTCTTTCGCACACTGGCGCAGAGTTTTTTGTCTCCGGTCCTGTCGACCTCGCTTTATTTCGTGGTGTTTGGCACTGCCATCGGCAGTCGCATTCAAGAGATCGAAGGCGTGTCCTACGGGGCCTTCATTGTGCCGGGTCTGATCATGTTGTCCGTAGTGATGCTATCAATCTCGAACGCGTCCTTTGGCATCTACTTCCCCAAATTCTTGGGTACGATTTATGAGTTACTTTCAGCCCCCATCAATTTCATCGAGATTGTGATTGGCTATGTGGGCGCGGCCGCAACTAAGGCACTGTTTGTAGGTCTTGTCATTCTGGCCACTGCGACGTTCTTTGTGGACATTCGCATTGAACACCCGTTTGCTATGGCGGCTTTCCTGATCCTGTCCTGCCTCAGCTTTTCCTTGCTGGGTTTCATCGTGGGTATCTGGGCGGGTAATTTTGAACAGATGTCGCTTGTCCCCCAGCTTGTTGTGACGCCCCTGATTTTTCTGGGTGGGACGTTTTACTCGATCTCGATGCTACCTCCGCTTTGGCAGACGATCACTCTTTTCAACCCCGTGGTTTATCTGATTTCCGGGTTCCGCTGGTCATTCTACGGTATCGCAGATGTCCCGATATTTTGGAGCCTTCTGGCCATACTGGCCTTCACCGGAATATGCCTCGCGATCATTGGCTGGATCTTCAAAACCGGTTGGCGCATCCGCAGCTAGTGCGTTGCATTTTTGCCCATCAGGTGTGTGAAATTGGTTCACGTCGCGTTTATGGCGCTTCGGGTCTCTTGTTTACGGCTCCGGCGCGCTCTACATCGGCTTCCATGAAACTCAGCCTGCCCTTCATGAAAAAGCCGCCACTTGTGGCCGTTGTTCGCCTGTCCGGTGCCATTGGAATGGCCGGGCGAGGGTCGATGAACGCGACCGCTCTGGCACCGGTGTTGGAGAAAGCCTTTCGCAAGGGCAAGCCCGCTGCGGTCGCGCTGGAGATCAATTCGCCGGGCGGCTCCCCCGTTCAAAGCTCATTGATCGGTGCGCGTATCCAACGGCTGGCGGAAGAGCTTAAGATCCCTGTCTACGCCTTCGTCGAAGACGTGGCGGCTTCGGGTGGATATTGGTTGGCGGTTTCAGCGGATGAGATTTGGGCTGATGACAGTTCGGTTCTGGGGTCGATCGGCGTGATATCGTCGGGATTTGGCGCGCATGTTTTTCTGGCACGTCAGGGCTTTGAACGACGCGTACATACTGCGGGTCAGTCGAAATCAATGCTCGACCCGTTTGCTCCGGAAAAGAAAGAAGACATTGCACGGCTCAAAGTGCTGCTGGGCGATATCCACGAGAATTTCATAACCCATGTGAAATCTCGCCGGGACGGCAAGCTGGACAGCAGCGCTGATCTGTTCAATGGCGAGGTCTGGCTGGCCCGTCGCGCGCAACAGCTGGGCTTGATTGATGGTATTGCCCATCTGAAGCCCAAGATGCAGGAGAAGTTTGGCGACAAAGTCAGGTTCCGCCGCTATGGCCTGCGCAAACCGATCTGGTCGCGCTTCGGCGCGACGCTGGCGCAGGATGCCATAGCCGGTATTGAGGAGCGCGCTGCCTACGCGCGTTTCGGGTTGTAGAGTGATCGTCAAAGCAGTCACCTTGTTCCTGATCGCCATGGGCGTTCTGGCGATGTTCGGCAAGCTACGCTTTCCTGGACAGAAACGATTGAGTTCTGCGAAATGTCCGCGTTGTGGGCGGTTTAGGATCGGCAAAGGCCCGTGTCCTTGCGAAGAAGGAGGCCGTGGATGACGGCATGGCTGTTCTCCGGCCTCGGGCTGCTGATCCTGTTGTTGGCAGGCGACGCGCTGGTGCGAGGGGCCGTGAACCTCAGCCTGCGGTTGGGGGTTCCCGCCCTGATCGTCAGCCTGACAATAGTTGCCTTTGGAACTTCGGCCCCTGAGCTGCTGATTGCAATCAGCGCGATCAAGGAAAACGCGCCGGGCATTGCGTTGGGTAACGTGGTGGGCTCGAATACAGCGAATATCTTGCTGGTTCTGGGATTGCCCGCGCTTCTGGCGACCTTGCACACAAGTGAGTGCGACAGCCGCAAGAACTACATCTTCATGCTTCTGGCGTCGGTGTTATTTATCGGGTTGGCTTTTTGCGGGGTCTTTAATCTGCTCAGCGGGGCAATTTTGCTGGCTGCGTTGGCTTTGATCCTCGGCAACGCGTTTCGCGAAGCACATGCGCACCGTAAAGCCTGTGGTGAAGCATGTGCCGATGAGGACGAGCTTGAGGGTCTTGAGGAAGCAGATCCTGACATGCCCTATTGGAAGGTGGCGATCTACCTGATCCTCGGCTTGATCGGCCTGCCAATGGGTGCGCATCTGCTGGTCGAAAATGCGACCGTCATTGCCCGGAACTATGGTGTGAGCGAAACAGTGATCGGCCTTACGCTGATCGCGGTGGGTACGTCCCTGCCGGAACTGTCGACAACCGTCATGGCTGCCCTGAGGCGACAAGCGGATGTGGCACTGGGTAACGTCATCGGATCGAACATGTTCAATCTGCTGGCCATTGTCGGCATTACGACCTTGTTTGGGCGTATTCCCGTCGATCCTGAATTCCTGCGTTTCGATCTGTGGGTGATGCTCGGCGCGTCGCTCTTGTTGGTCCCTTTTGTGTTCTTCAAGAAAGATATCACACGCGTCTGGGGCCTGATCTTGACAGCGCTCTATGTGATCTATGTTGCAAGCCTGTTAGCCTGACCTGACGAGGAGAATGAGCCCATGACCCGAGCATTGGTGACCGGTGCCGGTAAACGCCTTGGTCGTGCCATGGCGCTGTATTTGGCGCAGCGCGGAATGGATGTCGCTGTGCACTATTCCAGTTCGGATCAGGCCGCGCGTGAAACGGTTGATGAGGTTCAGGCGCTGGGCCGAAGGTCAGTTGCGCTGCAGGCCGATCTGCTTGATGAGGGGCAAGTCAGCTCATTGCTGCCGCGTGCAGCTGAGGCGCTGGGTGGTCCGATCACCTGTCTGGTCAACAATGCATCGATATTTGAGTATGACAATATACACACAGCTACCCGCCAAAGCTGGGATCGGCATCTCGACAGCAATCTGCGCGCACCATTCGTACTGACCCAAGCCATGGCCGAGCAGGGGTTGCAGTCGGAGCTTGATGATCAGGGAGAGCCTCTGGCGATTGGGCTGATCGTGAACATGGTGGATATGCGGGTGCGTAAACTGACGCCTGAGTTCATGTCATACACGATTGCCAAGATGGGGTTGTGGGCCTTGACCCGGACTGCAGCGCAGGCTCTGACACCCGCAATCCGTGTGAACGCGATCGGCCCCGGTCCAACGCTGCAGGGTCATCGCCAAAGTGATGCTCATTTTAGCGCTCAGCGGCAGAACACGATTCTGGAGCGCGGCGCGAACCCGTCGGATATTACTGCTGCGCTGGGATACTTTCTGGATGCACATGCCGTTACGGGGCAGCTTCTTTGCGTCGATGGTGGGCAACATTTGGGTTGGCAAACACCCGATGTTCTTGGTGTAGAATAAGTAAATCTGCTGCAAGTTTTGCACCGCTCTCATCTCTGTTACTCGAGCGTTACAAAAATGTCTTAATTTTCATACACTTGTCGCAGATCAAGAAAATTATCCTTTAAAAACAACGTCATAATTTCCTGCCTATTTTTTGTGCAGATCAACGAAAAGGCAAGGATTCAAGGGAAAATCGTGATGCCCCAAAAGTTATCTGCACAGTTATCCACAGAAGCCGTGGATTTGTTTTCTCTTGATCTGAAGCGCACAAGATTGCAGCCATGGTCAGAGAATCATATCTCAGACTCATGACCGCTAGCACTGATTCCGAATCGTCGACCCAAGCCAACGGCTATGCCTGCATTCAGCGTTATGTGAAAACGCTGGACAGCTCGCCGGGTGTGTATCGGATGTTGGATGGGGACAGCCGAGTTCTTTACGTAGGTAAAGCGCGAAACCTGAAGGCGAGGGTATCGAACTACACCCGCCCGGGGCACTCGGGTCGGATCGAGAAAATGATCGCCGCAACTGCCTCGATGATGTTTCTGACCACTCGGACCGAGACCGAGGCGCTGCTGCTGGAACAGAACCTGATCAAGCAGCTCAAGCCCAAATACAACGTATTGTTGCGGGATGACAAAAGCTTCCCGAATATTCTGGTCGCCAAGGATCATGCCTTTCCGCAGATCAAAAAGCACCGAGGGGCGAAGAAAGAAAAGGGGGCTTATTTCGGCCCCTTCGCCAGTGCAGGCGCGGTGAACAGGACGCTGAACCAGCTGCAAAAGGCGTTCCTGCTGCGGAACTGTTCGGATTCCATGTTCGATAGCCGGACCCGGCCGTGTTTGCTCTATCAGATCAAGCGATGTTCTGGACCGTGCGTCGAACTGATCTCGGAAGCCGACTATCGTGAAAGCGTTCAGGATGCCGAAAGGTTCCTGTCAGGCCGATCTACCAAAGTGCAGGAAGATCTCGCCCAGCAGATGATGGCTGCCTCCGAGGCGATGGAGTTCGAACGCGCCGCCGGTTTGCGCGACCGTATCCGGGCGCTAACGCAGGTGCAGACGTCTCAGGGCATCAACCCGCGCGGCGTGGCCGAGGCTGACGTCATTGGTCTCTACATGGACAGCGGGCAAGCCTGCGTTCAGGTGTTCTTCATCCGCGCCAACCAGAACTGGGGTAACCGCGATTTCTATCCGCGCGTCGGCCCGGATGTATCACAGGCTGAGGCGATGGAAGCGTTCCTGGGCCAGTTCTATGACAACAAGGAACCACCCCGGCAGTTGATCCTGTCTGATGCAATCGAGAATGCCGATCTGATGCAGGAGGCATTGTCCGAAAAAGCTGGACGCAAGGTGGAAATCCTGGTGCCCCAACGCGGTGAAAAGCAGGAACTGATCGCCGGTGCCTTGCGCAACGCACGTGAAGCGCTGGCCCGGCGGATGTCGGAAAGTGCCACGCAGGCCAAATTGCTGCGCGGCGTGGCCGAGGCATTTGATCTGGACGGGCCGCCCAACCGGATCGAAGTTTACGACAACTCTCACATTCAAGGCACCAACGCCGTGGGTGGCATGATCGTCGCGGGCCCAGAGGGGTTCATGAAAAACGCCTATCGCAAGTTCAACATCCGCGGCGATGATCTAACCCCCGGCGATGACTTCGGCATGATGAAAGAGGTCCTGACCCGCCGTTTTACGCGCCTGCAAAAGGAAGATCCGGATCGGGACAAAGGGCATTGGCCCGATCTGCTGCTGATCGACGGTGGTGCAGGGCAGGTGAGCGTCGTGAATGAGATCATGGCCCAGCACGGGGTCGAGGATATCCCGATGGTCGGTGTCGCTAAGGGTGTCGATCGCGATCACGGCAAGGAAGAATTCCACCGCATCGGGCAGCGCCCTTTTGCGCTGAAACGCAACGATCCCGTATTGTACTTTATCCAGCGCTTGCGGGATGAGGCGCATCGCTTTGCCATCGGCACCCATCGCGCGAAACGCGCCAAGGCGGTTGGTGCAACGCCACTAGACGAAATCCCCGGCGTCGGGGCGGCGCGCAAACGCGCCCTGCTGACTCATTTCGGCAGCGCCAAAGCGGTGAGCCGAGCCAATTTGGCGGATCTTAAAGCCGTCGAGGGGATTTCAGCCGGGTTGGCGCAGAAGGTCTATGACTTCTTCCATGACAAGGGCTAGGCTTTTCGCCCCCGCCAAAGGATATAGAGGCCCGACGCCACGATGAGGCCGCAGCCAATCCACATGGTCTGATCCAATCGCTCGCCAAACATCACCACGCCCAAGCCGATACCGAACAACAGCCGCGAATAGCGAAACGGCGTCACAGATGAGACCTCGCCGGTGCGCATCGCCTTCATCAGCGCGGCATAGGCCATGACTCCCATCACAATCGCCCCGCCCATGTGCAGGCTGACATTAGGCGTCAGAGTTTGCAGCGATGTTCCTTCCCAGAATCGATAAGCCAAACCCGCGACAATGATGCAGAGGAAGCCATAGAACCCCAGAACCTCAGTGCCCAGTGTTGCGGGCGCGGCGCGGCTGGCCAGATCGCGCCCCGCAAAGCCGAGCATCCCCAGCACGGCAAGGATTGACAGGGCCGAGAAGCTGTCTCCGGTCGGTTGGATGATGATCACAACGCCAACAAGACCGATCAAAATGGCGCTCCATCGCCGCCAGCCGACGGATTCACCAAAGAACAACGCGGCCCCTGCGACGACAACCAGTGGTGTGGCCTGAAGGATCACCGTAGCCGAGGACAGTGGCGTCAAAGCGATCGCCAATACATAGAAAAGCCGTCCAAGGATCTCGAAGACCACACGTACCTTCATCGGGCGCGACAACACGTCGGGCTGGAACAGACGCGTGCTACGTACTGTGGCAACCGCTGCGTAGATTACTGCACCGCCCGCACCGAAGAGAACAAGCACTTGCCAGATCGGGATCGACGCCGAAGCCGCCTTAAGCAGCGCATCCTCCAGCGCGAACAGTGCCATTGCGGCGACCATCCAGGCGCTGCCGATCAGATTTGACCGGGGATCGGTTTGAATATGCGGTGTCATGTCAGCTCTGGGGTGTTGTCTGGTTGGCCAGCCGACAATCTGACGCCAAAGCAATCAAGTGCCAAGATGAAACCTGTAATGTGACCACCGCTGCGACGCTTTGACTTTTAAGACAGCAAACGCTTGTGCTGGGTCAGTTTTTTAAGACCCTGTCTTTTCTGTCTTGAACCGGCGATGTAGGGTCCAAGCCATGAAATGGAACCTGCCGAATATTCTGACTGTACTGCGCCTTGTGGCGGCCCCCGGTCTCGCCGTGATGTTTCTGTATTTCACCCGTCCCTATGCGGATTGGTTTGCTTTGATTCTGTTCCTGTCAGCGGCGATCACCGATTGGTTCGACGGGTATCTGGCGCGCGCCTGGAAACAGGAAACGAAGATTGGCGCCATGCTGGATCCCATTGCCGACAAGGCAATGGTGGTAATCGCGCTGATGATATTGGTGGGCTATTCGACTGAACACTGGACACCATGGCTGGTCCTGCCCGCTACAGTGATCCTGTTTCGCGAAGTCTTTGTCTCAGGCTTGCGAGAGTATCTGGGCGATGTGGCCGGAACCCTGAAGGTCACCAAGCTAGCCAAGTGGAAAACGACGGCACAGATGGTAGCGATCGCGATCCTGTTCTCGCAGGGGATATTCGAGCACCATTTTGTGATGGCCACGTTTGGCATGGATGCGACAACCATTGATCAGGTTCTGGCAGGGCAGGTCGAGGACCTGAACAACATCCGCTGGCATCTTGAGGCCATGTTCTGGTCAGGTCGTATCGGGCTATGGCTGCTCTGGATTGCCGCGACGCTGACATTGATCACGGGCTATGACTACCTACGTAAAGCCATGCCCCACCTGAAGGAGAGCTAACCGATGAACGTGCTGTATTTCGCCTGGGTGCGCGAACGCATCGGCCTGCCGAAAGAGAAGATTGAAACTGAGGCCGAAACAGTCAGCGATTTGGTCGCGGAACTGAGCGCGCGTGAGGATCGCTATGCTGCTGCCTTTGCTGATCTGTCGGCCCTGCGCGTGGCGCTGGATCAAGAGCTTTCGGATTTTGACGCCCCACTGACCGGTGTACGCGAGGTTGCGTTCTTTCCGCCCATGACGGGTGGCTAGAATGCGGATCGTCGTGCAGGAGGCCCCGTTCGATCTGGGGGCCGAAGCCAACGCTTTTGCCGCCGGGGACGATACCAACGGGGCCATCGTGACCTTCACAGGCGTTGTGCGCGATCTGGCTTCGGGCGATCTGGATGTGATGGAGATCGAGCACTATCCCGGCATGACCGAACGCGCCCTAACCAAGATCGCGGAAGAGGCGCAAGCCCGTTGGTCACTGGGCAACGTTCTGGTGATTCACCGCCACGGAAGGCTTGCTCCGGGTGACCGTATCATGATGGTCGCCACCGCCGCACCGCACCGAAAAGATGCGTTTGAGGCGGCGGAATATCTGATGGATTACCTTAAGTCTCGCGCGCCATTCTGGAAGAAGGAAATCACCACGTCCGGAGCAGAATGGGTGGCTGCCAAGGACGAGGATGAAGACGCGCTGACCCGCTGGTAGGGTGCCTAGTCTGCGTTGTTGATCCGCCCGCGCATCTCTTCGGCTTCCTGCCGCGCCGCGCGCAGCCCTTCCATTGCGGCATTCAACTCGGCTTCGGTTTGCGTCAGCTGGTTGGTCAGCTCTGCCTCGCGCTGCTGAAGATATGTGATTGCCTGATCGCGTGTTTCTTCGGCCTCGTGCAGTTCCTGACTCATGCGGTCAAGATCGGCCACGTCGCTTTGGCGAACACGGGACAGCCGATGGGCCAGCCAGTTGGCGAACCAACCCATGCAGAAAGCTGCGAACAGGATGATGGCTGTGGCGATGATGAATTCTGTTCTGTTCAACTTACTGGTCCTCTGAGCCTGCATCCGGTGCGTCGGTTTCAGGTGTCTCGATTTCGGCCTCAGATTCGGCCTCGGCTTCCATCGCCTCAAGCCCGGTCAGGGTGTTGGCCACGGGTTCAGGACGGATCAGGCGAAACTCGATGCGGCGGTTCTCTTCGCGGCCTTCTTCGGTTTCGTTATCGGCGATGGGCTGCGTCTCGCCATACCCGACCGCAGAAAAGCTTGAGGTCGGCACGCGCCGTCCGCGCAATTCGTTCAGGATCGACTGCGCGCGCGACTGGCTGAGCTGTTGGTTCATCTCTTCACGGCCCTGACTGTCGGTATGGCCCTGAATCTCCAACCGGATGGGGCCACATTCACGCAGGATGTCCGCGATCTGGTTCAGGGCATCGCGCGAGTCTGCTGCGACGGTGGCTGATCCCGGTTCGAAAGCAATCTTGCTGGTGGCCTGAACCTCGGCTAGCTGCTCTTCGCAGACCTCAGGGTCGGGCGGCGCGTCGGCGGGTGCGGGCGGCTCCTGATAGGTGATTGACAGGGTGTAATCCTGCGCCTCGCCCAGCTTGTCCGACAGCATGCCGGCGATCCGGGCCTTGGCGTCGGGATCATGGCTGATGCCCGACAGCGCTACATTGTCCGGCGTAACGGTCAGGGCGCCATTGTGCAGTTGCGACAGTGCCTCCAGCCCGGCCAAGACGCGTATGGGCCAATCCGCGGGCAGGTCCGGTGCAATCCGGGTGGCTGTGTGCACCTGCAATGATCCAAAGGCGGCACGTGCAAAGCTGTCGGTCATTTCACGCAGCGTTTCGTCACTCAGACGGCCACGCAGTTGAACCAAACCCTCAGGGCTACGTGTTGCGACGAATTCAATAGGCCCAGTCGGGTCATCCGGTTCGGGTTCGGGAAGAACTGCATGCAAGGCGAAAACCTCGGGCAGCGTATTTTCGAGCTCTCCCACGATGCGGTCGAACTCCAAAGGGTTAGTCCCTTGTGTGGCAACTAGAGTGATATCTGCATCCGACAGAGTAACTGAACCCTGACCAAGTTCGGATAGCGCACGAATGCTGAGCTGCGCTGCATTCGCCCAACGCGGAGACGGTACGCCTAGCCCAATGGTGCAGGAATAGGGGCCGGTTAATCCGGCCTCTTGTGCTGCAGCGACGATGATGTCGCGCGCAACTTCATCCTGGGCCGAGCACGCATCAAACTGCCCGCCATCCTCATCTATCAGATAGCGCAGCGTGAATGGTGTGATTACCGGGCGAGGTGCCGAAATCGAAAGGCCGATTCGCAGACCTGGTGGCGCGGCGCGGCTTAGGTCTTGTTCCAGCTGGTCTTTCTCTTGCTGGCTATCGGCAATCGCCGTGATACGCACCAACCCTGGGCTGGCAGATATCTTGGCCCGTGGCAAATCCGAGAGCGCTTCGATCGCATAGTCGATTGCCTGATCCCATCCGTCTGGCTTGGGATAGTCGGCACTTTCCATCAGGTCCGAGACTGACGCGTCCCGATCAAGGCGTTGCAGCCTGTCTACCAGATCGTCGCGATCCAGAGCCGCAGGTACTAGCCCGATAATCGAAATTCCGCTGTCATTGCGCAGGATCTCGG
The DNA here is from genome assembly GCF_056542025.1 of Ruegeria sp. AF2. NCBI lineage: Bacteria > Pseudomonadati > Pseudomonadota > Alphaproteobacteria > Rhodobacterales > Roseobacteraceae > Ruegeria > Ruegeria sp. AF2. The sequence goes on from NZ_JBQFZC010000004.1 coordinate 243,051, forward strand.
TAGAAAAGCGGGGCGGTGTCAGATCGGCGGTGGGAGCAACCTCCATCTCGTCAATGACGCGCGAGGTGTCGACCTCGGTGCCCGCAGCGATCAGGGCGTTGAATCGGGTCGCCTCAGTCGGGGCCGTGCCGGTCAGAACGACACGCAGGCCGTCGGATTCGACTTCTGCCCAATCATGCCCCTGCAAGTTCAAGGCCTTTCGCACGGCCAGTTCCGAGGCGTCTTCGATCTTGCTGACCGCAAATCCAGCGACCACCAGCGATAGAACGGCGGACACCGCGAAAATCAACGCAACAGCTAGGGCGTAAGGCAGACGCATGGGCGAAATCGAGACTCCTCGGGCGGTTGGTTCCGGGACTCATACAGAGCGCAGCACAGAGGTGCAATCAGAGGAAAAGGGCGACGCAGAGGAAGATCAGCGGAATCAAGCCGGTGTCACGATTGGCCCGGAAAAGCTGCAGCAATTTGGCGTTGTCCTCCGTGTCCAGTCCCCGCAATTGCCAAGCCAGATGCCACCCCATCGCCCAGGGCCCGCCAAGGGCGACCGCCAAAGCAAGAACCGATGTCCCGGGCAAAGCCGCGTCGATAATTGCAAAGGCCATTAGACTGACGGTTCCAATCAGAAAATACTTGAGCCAACGGGCGGTATCGGTGCCAAACAGCCGTGCGGTTGACTTGATGCCGATCAGCTCGTCATCCTCGGCATCCTGATGGGCGTAGATCGTGTCGTAGAACAAAGTCCAGGCGATTCCTGACAGATAAAGCATGATCGCAGGCCAGCCCACGGTGCCGGTATGTGCAGCCCAGGCCAGCAATGCGCCCCAGTTGAAGGCCAGCCCCAGAAAAATCTGCGGCCACCACGTAAAACGTTTTGCATAGGGATAGATGGTAACAGGCAGCAAAGACAGAACCCCCATCGCAATCGCGGCCCGGTTGAAGGTCAGAAGGATGGCCAGGGCCAACAGACATTGCAGCACCATCCAGAATGCAGCCTGACGGACACTCACTTGGCCTGAGGGAATCGGGCGCGACCTTGTACGCTCGACCTTCCCGTCAAACTCACGATCAGTAATGTCATTCCACGTACAGCCCGCGCCGCGCATCAAAAACGCACCAATGGCACAACCAACTGCGATCCAAAGATCCTCCCATCGTGGTGCGCCGTCGCTCAGGATGGCCAAGGCCAGCCCCCACCAGCAGGGAATCAGCAGAAGCCATGTGCCGATGGGTCGGTCTGCGCGGCTGAGCCGCAGGTAAGGGCGGGCAAAGGCGGGGGCGTGGGTGTCGACCCAATTGCCGGTTACGGCATCGGCGACTTGACCGTCTGGTGTTGGGGCATTGCCTTGCATATGTAGGGTCTCATGAATGCGAAGATCAGACTGTATGTAGAGCACCCTTTGGGTCCGGGGCAATCGGTTCCTTTGACGCGTGAGCAGGCGCATTATCTGTTCGGTGTCATGCGCCTGTCGGTTGGGGGGCAGGTCGCGCTATTTAATGGCAGCGATGGCGAGTGGCAGGCAGAGGTAGCAGAAGCAAGTAAACGAGGCGGAATTCTGTCGTGCGTGGAGCAATCGAAACCTCTGCAATTACCGCCCGATCTGTGGCTGCTCTTTGCACCGATCAAGAAGGCGCGGACCGATTTCATCGTTGAAAAAGCGGCTGAAATGGGGGCCGTGCGGATCATACCGGTGCAGACCGAATTCACCAACTCCGAGCGCATTCGGCAGGATCGCTTGCAGGCCCACGCAATTGAGGCGGCCGAACAATGTGGCGGCACTTTTGTGCCTGAGGTCGCTGACCTCCAGCGATTGGATCGTATCCTGGGCGCGTGGCCCGATGATCGCCAATTGATGTTCTGTGACGAGGCTGAAGCCGGCTCGGCCCTGCGCATGGCAGAGAATGAGAAAGGCAAGCCGTGGGCGATCCTGATCGGCCCCGAGGGCGGGTTTTCCGAGCCCGAACGCAAACGGTTGGCGGAGCTACCATTTACCCATGTGGTCAGCCTCGGCCCACGCATCCTGCGCGCCGATACAGCAGCCGTTGCGGCGATGACAATGTGGCAGCAAGCGTTGGGAGATTGGACGTGACGTGGCAATTGGCGCAGGAAACGGACCTGTCCAGGATCGACTCGTTTTTGTCCCAACATATCCAAACATCGATGTTCCCTTTGGCCAATCTACGGGATTTTGGCCTGTGCGGTACGCATCCCCGGTCGTTGAATGCATGGACGCTTGGCAGCCCGTTGCGTGCGGTCTTTGCCATAACAAATGAAGGCATGATCCTGCTGCAATGTCCCGACTGTTCGGATACCGAACTTGCCGCAGCGATTGACCTTATTCGAGGCCGGGCCCTGTTCGGCATCGCGGCTGAGGCAACGCAAGCTCGTCGGATAATGCGGTTGGCAGGTTGGGAAGGGCGACCCGCGACCCTGAACAGCGATGAGCCGGGGTTTTCCCTGGCGCTGGATCGACTTCAAATACCGGATTTCAGTGGGGCAGATCTCATGCCGCTTACTGATGTAGACCGATCGGTCCTTGAAAACTGGCGAGAAAGCTACCTCATCGAAGCCATGGATTTTGATCCTTTGCGCGCACAGACGCAGGCTGGGAAGGACATCAAGACCTATATCGAGCGGGATTCGCATCGAGTTTTGCTACATAACGGCCTACCGGTCAGCATGACCGGCTTCAACGCTCGCTTGCCTGAAGTGGTGCAGATCGGCGGTGTCTACACACCACCCGATTTACGAGGGCGGGGCTATGCGCGTTTGGCTGTTGCCCTGCATCTGGTTGAGGCGCGCGACGCGGGAGTTTCCAGAGCTGTCCTCTTTGCGGCTTCCGATGCGGCCGCGCGTGCCTATATATCCATTGGGTTCCAGCCTGCAGGTCAATACTCGCTGATCCTGTTCAAAAACCCGGAGGACGTGGCATGAGTTTCTTTCGACCCGAAGCCAAACTGGCCCTGTGGCGCTGGCGCGAAGTGCTGGTTGCAGGGTTTGTTCTGATCCTCGGCCTCAGCTGGATCAGCGGCCCCGGCGGATTGCTGGCGTGGTTGGGGTGGCTGCTGATCGTCGTCTCGATGGCACTGGCGGTGATCGGAGTGCAACGCGCGCGCTTTCGCAATGGTGCGGGAGGACCGGGTGTGGTGACTATTGATGAAGGCCAGATCACCTATCTGGGCCCGCTCGACGGCGGCATCGTTGCAGCCCGCGAAATCGAGCGGTTGGCGTTGGATCCGACCTCGCAACCTGCGCATTGGGTTTTGGATCAGCCGGGGCAGCCGACCCTTCACATTCCGGTGAACGCCGAAGGGGCCGAGGCACTGTTTGATGTGTTCTCAGCACTTCCGGGGCTTAAAACCGAGCAAATGCTGTCGGAACTCAACGGTCGTGCGGCACATCCGGTGGTGATCTGGGAACGCACGCCGTCACGGCCTGCGCACCTTAGGCTGCATTGACACTGGCGCGGTTTGCGCTCAGGACTGACCGCCAAGACAGACACATCAGGATCGGAGCACGGGTCACATGTCCATCCCCCAGTCCGGCGGCGGACCGATCGAACGCCATGAGCAACTGGCCGAATATCTGGAATCGGGCTGCAAGCCTAAGGAAGATTGGCGCATCGGAACCGAGCATGAGAAGTTCGGCTATTGCAAAGACACTCTGAAACCTCTGCCGTTTGAAGGCAAACGGTCGATTGTGGCCGTGCTGGAAGGTCTGCGAGACCGCCATGGCTGGGCCGAAGTGCGTGAAGCTGGACATTTAATCGGGCTTGAGAAGGACGGCGCGAACGTCAGCCTGGAACCAGGCGGTGCGTTGGAACTGTCCGGCGCTCCGCTCGAGACAATTCATGAAACGTGTGATGAGGTGAACACTCACCTGCGTGAAGTGAAGGATATCGCCGATGAGATCGGTGTAGGCTTTATTGGTCTGGGCGCAGCCCCGATCTGGACCCATGAAGAGATGCCGTTGATGCCCAAAGGCCGTTACCGGCTGATGAACGATTATATGGAGAAAGTCGGCACCATGGGCCGTGCCATGATGCGGCGCACCTGCACGGTTCAGGTCAATATCGACTTCGGGTCCGAGGCCGACATGGTGCAGAAGCTGCGCGTCGCGCTGGCCCTTCAGCCGGTCGCGACGGCGCTGTTTGCGAACTCTCCGTTTTTCGAGGGCAAGGTGAACGGCCAGAAAAGCTGGCGCAGTTATATCTGGCGGCATCTGGACGATGCACGGACGGGCATGCTGCCCTTTGTGTTCGAAGAAGGCTTCGGGTTCGAACGCTATGTACAATATGCGCTCGATGTACCGATGTATTTCGTCTATCGCGACGGCCAGTATATCAACGCGCTGGGCATGTCATTCCGCGACTTCCTGCAGGGCAAACTGCCTGCACTGCCCGGTGAGACGCCGACTCTGTCCGATTGGGCCGATCACCTGACCACGGCATTTCCCGAAGCGCGGATCAAGAAATTCATGGAGATGCGCGGCGCCGATGGTGGCCCATGGCGCAGGCTCTGTGCGCTGCCTGCCTTCTGGGTTGGTCTGACCTATGATCAAACCGCACTGGATGCCGCTTGGGATCTGGTCAAAGGCTGGGATGCCGAGACGCGCGAAGCGCTGCGGGTTGAGGCTGCCAAGGATGGTCTGCAAGCACAGGTTGGCAACATCAACATGCATGATCTGGCGCGCGAAGTGGTCTCGATTGCCGAGGCCGGTCTGGCGTCGCGCGCGCGCCCCGGCGCAGGTGGTCTGGTGCAGGACGAGACGCATTTCCTGAACGCGCTAAAGGACAGCATCGATACGGGCAAGGTTCCCGCTGATGAGTTGCTGGATCACTACAATGGCGACTGGAATGGCGATCTGACCCGGATTTATCCCGAATACAGCTATTGATCCCCACCGTCCCGCTTGCATTCGCGGGGCGAGGCCGATAGCAGGTTGGCGACCAAATTCAGAGGGCGTCATGGACGATCTTAAGGCAAAATATCTGGGCCAAATCGCCGAAGCGGGCGATGAAAACGCGCTTGAGGCGATCCGCGTCGCCGCCGTGGGCAAAAAAGGCGAGGTCGCGCTGAAGATGCGCGAGCTGGGCAAGATGACCCCCGAAGAGCGTCAGGTCGCAGGCCCCGCGCTGAACGCCCTGAAGGATGAGATCAACTCGGCCCTGTCCGCCAAGAAAGCAGCGCTTGCCGATGCCGCGCTGGATGAGCGTCTGCGCACCGAATGGCTGGACGTCACCCTGCCGACCCGTGCCCGCCGTCACGGCTCGATCCACCCGGTCAGTCAGGCGACTGAGGAACTAACCGCGATCTTTGCCGAACTGGGTTTTTCGGTGGCCGAAGGGCCGCGGATCGAGACCGACTGGCACAACTTCGACGCCCTGAATATCCCCGGCCACCACCCCGCACGGGCCGAGATGGACACGTTCTACATGCACCGCGCCGAGGGCGATAATCGCCCGCCGCACGTGCTGCGCACCCATACTTCGCCGGTCCAGATCCGCTCGATGGAACTGCAGGGCGCGCCGATCCGCGTGATCTGTCCGGGCGGTGTCTACCGCGCCGACTATGACCAGACTCACACGCCGATGTTCCATCAGGTCGAAGGGCTTGCCATCGACAAGGACATCTCGATGGCGAACCTGAAATGGGTTCTGGAAGAGTTCGTGAAAGCGTTCTTCGAGGTCGACGACGTCGAGCTGCGCTTCCGTGCCTCGCACTTCCCATTCACCGAGCCATCGGCCGAGGTCGATATCCGCTGTTCCTGGGACAATGGTCAGCTGAAGATCGGCGAGGGCGACGACTGGATGGAGATTCTGGGTTCCGGCATGGTCCATCCCAAGGTGATCGCCGCCGGTGGCATCGACCCCGAGGTTTATCAGGGCTTTGCGTTCGGGATTGGGATCGACCGTCTGGCGATGCTGAAATATGGCATTCCTGATCTGCGGGCGTTCTTTGATAGCGACCTGCGCTGGCTGCGGCACTACGGCTTTGCAGCGCTGGATATGCCGAACCTGCATGGTGGTTTGTCGCGGTGACAATTTCAATTGGCGCTGTGTCTGGTGGTTGGTCTTGGCTGGGGATAGCGCAGATCACACTTCCACCGTTTGTAGCGCTTTTTAGTGCTATTTGCTTGTTTTTTGCTCAGCGGAGGTCTGATCGAGAGCAACACCTAAGGGAGAAGAGATCAGTCATTTATGCGGAGTATCTCTCCGTGCTTATGGACCGCAATGTGAGCAGAGCATCAGTTTCGGCTACAGATTTTTTTGAACAAGCAAACAGGCTCACCAATCTACACAGTTTGATAGTAGTGGTGGCTCCAAAAGACGTTGTTCAGGCGTCCAAGAAAATGTTTGGAGCAGCCTTGGTTAGAGGCATGGAAAGAGCAAATGCTAAAGAGCCAGATATTGATGTAGATGCCGATAAAAGTGTTTTGGAGAACTATCTCGCCAATCATAGCGACCTGAAGAAACTTGGCGAAAGAGATCAGGAATTTCACGACGCATATCAGAAGCTGGTTACAACCATGCGGTCAGACTTGCTTTCCGGTACTAAAGTAGACAATTTCCCGGCTGACGAAGCGTTCGCTAACAAAGCTCTGAGCTAATTTAGCGTCTGAATTTAAGGCCAACTGGCCGCCGCGCGATCGCCAGACCGCCCGCACGGGCTGGCGATTTGTCTCCGTTAGCGCTCCGTTTGAACGTTTCGCGGATTTGGCTGGCATAAAGTACTCAACACAAACCTTTGATGGCCACCCCGGGGTCTGGCGATAGCGCGGCTTTGTGATTTGATCCGTTGTAGGGTGGGGTTTCACCCCACCGTGGGGTGGTTGGTGGGGTGAAACCCCACCCTACACCAATAAGTTACGTGACAGGGCGGAGCATGTCGCTAGGCTCCGGCGTATGATCTATCAACTGCTTTTTCTTCTGCTGACTGCGACTCCGGCTTTTGCCATGGGGCCCTGGAAATCTGACTGCCACGGCGATACCGCCTGTCAGATCGGCGACCGCTCGTACCATGTGATGGAACCTGATGGTTGGGATGGCGAAACGCCTCTGCCGGTGCTGTTGCACTTCCACGGCTGGGCGCGGCAGGGCGATGTGGTGGTGAACCATGAGCGCATCGCCGGGGCAACCAAGCTGCGCGATGTGCTGTTGGTGGCTCCGAATGGGCTGGGCAAAAGTTGGAACTTCTGGACTGCTGATACCGCAGACGTGCCGTTCGCAGATCGCGTGCTTGAGGACGTCGCCAAACGCTATCCCATTGATCCTGAGCGTATCTATGTCTCGGGCTATTCTTATGGCGGCGCAATGGCATGGCGCTATGTCTGCCAGTCGGGCAATGACATCGCCGCGCTGTTGGCGGTTGCGGGCTCGATCCGCCAGACCGAGGACTGCCCGGAAGCCCCGCGCGAGGTGCGCCATGTGCACGGGCTGGACGATACGGTGATGGATTTCCCCTTTGGGCCGGACGGCGATACGACCTATCCGGTGGCGCTGTGGAAGGCCAAGTTCAACTGCAACGGCGCGACCCCGCGCGGGGAGTGGAGCGTGAAGCCCTTCCTGACGCTCAGCCGATTGGAGTGGACCGATTGCGCGCAAGGGCAGGTGACACTGGACACCCATCCCGGCGGGCACTTTATTCCCCACGGCTGGATCGGCTGGCAGCTGGACGAGCTTTTGGGTCGCACCCCTACCTATCCGTGAGCCGCAGCGCTTGCACCTTGGCGCAATCTTTGCCATTGCCTGTGCCGACTGAATGTTTGCCGAAAAAGGCCCGCTGCAATGAAATTCACTCTGTCCTGGCTGAAAGACCACCTCGATACGGATGCGTCGGTTGATGAGATTGCCGAAGCGCTGACCGATCTCGGGCTTGAGGTCGAAGAGATCGTCAACCCGGCGGACCGTCTGGCGGGCTTTACGCTGGGCCATGTGAAACATGCCGAGAAGCACCCGGACGCCGATAAGCTGCGCGTTTGCACGGTTGAAACCGACGAGGGCGATCTGCAGATCATTTGCGGCGCGCCCAATGCGCGCGAAGGCATCACCGTGGTGGTTTGTAAACCTGGTATGTATATTCCCGGCCTGGATATCACCATCAGCGTCGGCAAGATCCGTGGCGTCGAGAGCTATGGCATGATGGCATCCGAGCGCGAGCTTGAGCTGTCGGATGAACATGACGGGATTATCGAGCTGCCCTCGGGTGAGGTCGGCGACAAGTTTGTCGATTGGTTGGCTGAGAACGATCCGTCAAAGGTTGATCCGATGATCGAGATCGCGATCACGCCGAACCGCCCGGATGCGCTGGGTGTTGCGGGTATTGCGCGTGATTTGGCCGCGCGGGGGTTGGGCACGCTGAAAGTGCGCGATTACACTCCGGTGCCGGGTGATTTCGAAAGCCCGATCAAAGTGTCGATCGACGAGGATACGCTGGACGGCGCGCCGCATTTCACCGGGCGTCTGATCCGTGGCGTAAAGAACGGCCCGAGCCCTCAGTGGCTGCAGGATCAACTGAAAGCGATTGGTCTGCGTCCGATCTCGGCTCTGGTGGATATCACCAATTATATGACCTTCGACCACAACCGTCCGCTGCACGTGTTCGACGCGGACAAGGTGCAGGGCAATTTGCGGGTGCATCGCGCCAAGGGTGGTGAAAAGCTGGTCGCGCTTGATGAAAAAGAATACTCCCTTCAGCCTGGCATGATGGTGATTTCGGACGACAAAGGCCCGGAATCTATCGCGGGTATCATGGGCGGTGAGGAAACCGGTTGTACCGAGGAGACTGTGAACGTCTTCCTTGAAAGCGCGTTCTGGGATCATGTACAGATCGCCCTCACAGGTCGGGCGCTGAAGATAAACTCGGACGCGCGGTATCGATTCGAGCGCGGCGTCGACCCGGAATACACGCGCGAAGGGTTGGAGCATGCGACGCAGATGATCTTGGATATCTGCGGCGGTGAAGCCTCGAATGTGGTCGAGGCGGGCAAAGCGCCGAACCACGCGCGGGCCTACAAACTGGACGCGGCGCGCGTGCAGTCCTTGGTCGGGATGGAGATTCCGGAAAGCGAGCAGCGGCAGACACTGACCCGTTTGGGCTTTCGTCTGGATGGCGAGATGGCGCATGTGCCCAGCTGGCGACCCGATATCATGGGGGAGGCCGATCTGGTGGAAGAGGTTGCGCGGATCGCTTCTCTGACCAAGTTGCAGGGTATTCCGCTGCCGCGTACGACGGCGGGTATCCCCAAACCGGTCATGACAGCCACGCAGCGTCGCCAGTCGATGGCGCGCCGGACCTGTGCAGCGCTGGGGTATAATGAATGTGTGTCTTACACCTTCATCGATCAGGCCTCGGCGGCGCTGTTCGGCGGCGGTGACGCAGCAACCATGTTGGAAAACCCGATCTCGTCCGAGATGAGCCATATGCGCCCTGATCTGCTGCCTGGTCTGCTGCAAGCGGCGGCGCGCAATCAGGCGCGGGGTTATGCCGATCTGGCCTTGTTCGAGGTCGGGCCGGTGTTCCATGATGGTGAGCCGGGGGATCAGCAGACGCAGATCACCGGCCTGTTGGTTGGGCGCAACGGCCCCAAGGATGTGCACGGTGCGTCCCACCCGGTGGACTTGTTCGACGCGAAGGCCGACGCTGAGGCGGTTCTGGCCGCTATTGGCGCGCCTGCCAAGGTACAGGTTTTGCGCGACGGCGATGCCTGGTGGCACCCGGGCCGACATGGAAAAATCTGTCTGGGTCCGAAAAAGGTACTGGGCGTCTTTGGCGAATTGCATCCGCGCGTGTTGCAGGCGATGGACATCAAGGGCCCGGCGATGGCGTTCACCATTTGGCCGGATCAGGTGCCGATGCCACGTAAATCCGGTGCGACCCGTTCTGCCTTGGAATTGCGCGACCTGCAGGCGGTCGAGCGCGATTTCGCCTTTGTTGTAAATGCGGATATCGAAGCTCTGACGTTGGTCAATGCGGCTGCAGGTGCTGATAAGGCTCTGATCGAGGACGTGCGCGTCTTTGACGAATTCATTGGCGGTAGCGTCGGCGAGGGCAAGAAGTCTCTGGCCATTACCGTAAGGCTCCAGCCGTCGGACGCGACCCTGAAGGAAAAGGATATCGAGGCGGTCAGCACCAAGATTGTCGAAAAAGTGATGAAAGCCACTGGCGGCGTCTTGCGGGGATGAGTTGGTTTTCGCCTCCGGCGGGAGTATTTTTGAAATGATAAAGGGGCCATTGCGCCCCTTTTTCACGGGAGGAGAGAAAAATGCTGAAGGTCTATTTGTCCGGTGAGATTCACACGGATTGGCGCGAGCAGATCATTGCGGGCGCCGATGGGTTGGATGTTGAGTTCAGAAGCCCGGTCACCGATCACGGTGCTTCGGACGATTGCGGTGTCACGATCTTGGGGGCCGAGCCGAACAAGTACTGGCACGATCACAAGGGTGCCATGGTCAACGCGATCCGGACCCGCAAGGGCATATCAGACGCGGATGTTGTGGTTGTACGCTTTGGGGACAAATACAAGCAGTGGAACGCGGCATTTGACGCGGGCTATGCGGCAGCACTGGGCAAGTCGATCATTGTTCTGCACGGGGCTGATCATCAGCACGCGCTGAAAGAAGTAGATGCAGCAGCACTCGCCGTCGCTGAAGAACCCGCGCAAGTTGTTGAGATCTTGCGCTACGTTCTAACAGGCGCGCTGCCTGGGTAACCCGATGGCCCGTGGCGGCGGATTTGGATCCCGCCGCACAGGCCTTGTGTATCAATCCCGTGAGGGGATGTTCATTCCTCTTTGCACTGCGGGTCGATCCAGGAACCTATCCAGATAGCGCGTAACGTTGCCATAGCTTTCCCAGCCTATGACATCCTTGACGCCGTAATAATCTAAACCGCGCAGCCAGGGCGCGATTGCGATATCCGCGATCGAGAATTCTCCTGCGATCCAATCTTGGCCGTCCAGTTGCAGGTCGAGAACGTTCAGCAGGCGTTTGGCCTCGGACACGTAGCGTTCGCGCGGGCGGGGGTCTTCGATTTCAGCCCCTGCGAATTTGTGGAAATACCCAAGCTGGCCAAACATTGGTCCGATACCGCCCATCTGGAACATAACCCATTGGGTGACCCGGTGCTTGTCGCCTTTGTTCTGACCCAGCAGCTTACCGCTCTTTTCAGCGAGGTACAGAAGGATTGCACCGCTTTCGAACAAAGCCAACGGAGCATCGTCGGGCCCGTTGGGATCAATGATCGCCGGGATCTTGTTGTTCGGGTTCAGCGAAAGAAACTCCGGGCTTTTGACATCTGCATCGGCCAGTGTGACACGATGTGCCTCATAAGGCAGGCCGGTTTCTTCCAGCATGATCGACGCCTTTACCCCGTTGGGTGTGGGGAAGGAATAAAGCTGAATCCGCTCGGGGAACTGTGGGGACCATTTATTCATGATCGGGAATTGGATTGTGTCCAGCATGATGGGCTCCTTTTATCGCGCCTGTCTCAGTCAATCTGGTAATTTGTGGCGCTTTTGTAAGGTCCAATTCTGTGCGTGATCGGTCAGTCGATGTTTGCTGGGGAACAGCAGGGGGGAAAACTCGGAAATCCCGCACCTAGACCTGCGCGCAAAATTAGCCCAGACTTTTCAGCGATCCCGCGCCAAAAGGCGCGGGTTTGCTGTTGGCGCAAAGGAGAAGCGTGTGGAAGATGTCGTAACACAGGTGGGCGCATTTGGTCCGCTGATCATGAGCGCGATCAAAGCGTTGATCGTTCTGGTATTGGGTTGGATCGTTGCCGGAGCCATTAGCGGTCTGGTGCGGCGGCGGATCAACGCCACGCCACATATCGACCCGACTTTGGGGAATTTCGTTGCGAGCCTCGTGAAATGGGTGCTGCTGGCGATTGTCTTTGTCGCCGTTCTGGGCATTTTCGGAATCGAGGCGACCAGCATTGTGGCCATTCTGGGTGCCGCATCCCTGGCCATCGGTTTGGCGCTGCAGGGAACACTCAGCGATCTGGCCGCGGGCGTGATGCTGGTGGTGTTCCGGCCCTATAAGCTGGGCCAATATGTCGATATTGGTGGCACAGCGGGTACTGTGAAAGACCTGAACCTGTTCACGACCGAGCTGGTGACGCCGGACAACGTGCAGATCATCGTGCCAAACGGTCAGGCTTGGGGTTCGGTGATCACCAACTATTCCGCCCATGACACCCGCCGGGTCGATCTGGTGTTTGGCATCGACTACGGCGATAGCGCGGATGAGGCTATGAACATCATCCTGGATGTGGCCAAAGCTGACGATCGTATCATGGCTGATCCTGAGCCCTGGGTGCGCGTGACAAATCTTGGGGATAGTTCGGTTGATCTGACCGCGCGCCTGTGGTGCGCAGCGGCTGACTATTGGGATGTGAAGTTTGAACTTACCAAAGCGATCAAAGAAGCGTTTGACGCCAAAGGCGTATCCATCCCGTATCCGCATTCTGTGGAGATTCACAAAGAGGCGTAAGCCTCCCGCCCGTCGATCGGGCATTGAAATGCCCTCTTCCGGTTGGGCCGGGCACCGCGCTAAGGCGCGGTGCTTTTTTGCGCGAACCTTGGTCCAGAAAACAACAGCGCCGCGCTATTGGCGCGGCGCTGGGCCCAAGTCTGTAAAGCGTCCTTTGGATAAGGACGCTTTCAGAGGCGGGAGCGCTCTTAGTTCAACAGAGTTGTTGGATCGACAGAGTCGATGTTAAGGGCGGTGCCCACCGCTTCGTAAGTCAGCTTGCCGGCGTGGACGTTCAAACCTGCCAGCAGGTGTGCGTCGTCCTTACAGGCCTGCTTCCAGCCCTTGCTTGCCAGCGACAACATGAACGGCATGGTTGCGTTGCCCAGTGCGATGGTCGAAGTCCGGGCAACCGCACCGGGCATGTTGGCGACGCAGTAGTGCATGATGCCGTCAACTTCGTAAACCGGATCGGCGTGGGTGGTGGCTTTCGAGGTTTCAAAACAGCCGCCCTGATCGATCGCAACGTCTACCAGAGCCGCGCCGGGCTTCATGGTCGACAGCTGTTCGCGCGAGATCAGTTTGGGAGCAGCTGCGCCCGGGATCAGGACCGCACCGATGACCAGGTCGGCATCCTGGATCAGCTCGGCTGTCGCACCAGCGGTTGAATACTGGTTCTTGAAGGTTCCACCGAACACATCGTCCAGATAGCGGAGACGCGGCAGCGAACGGTCCAGTACGGTCACATCCGCGCCCATGCCTGCGGCAATCTTCGCTGCGTGGGTGCCTACGACGCCTCCGCCGATGACGATCACTTTGGCAGGGCCTACACCCGGAACACCACCCATCAGAACGCCGCGGCCACCGTTGGCCTTTTGCAGAGTCCAGGACCCAACTTGCGGAGCCAAGCGACCGGCAACCTCGGACATCGGCGCCAGCAGCGGCAGGCCGCCATTGGAGTCAGTCACGGTCTCATAGGCAATCGCGGTGCAGCCGGATTCCAGCAGATCGTGAGTCTGGTCTGGATCGGGTGCCAGGTGCAGATAGGTGAACAGCAACTGACCTTCGCGCAGCATTTTACGCTCGACCGCCTGAGGCTCCTTGACCTTGACGATCATATCAGCCGTGGCGAACACTTCTTCTGCAGTGTCGACGATGCGGGCACCTGCCGCTACATAAGCATCGTTATCAAAGCCCGAGCCCATCCCGGCACAGGTTTCGATGATGACTTCGTGACCGCGGGCCACAGCTTCGCCAGCAGCGTTCGGGGTCATCCCGACGCGGAATTCCTGAGGTTTGATTTCCTTGGGGCAGCCGATTTTCATGTGAGACTCCATTCATAAACTGCCTAAATTATGGGCATAAATTGGCGCAATTTTTGTGAAACCCCACTTGCTAAACACACAATCTGCGGGAAAATATTCAACATATAGACAACTTGACGCAATGGATGTGCGCAAATGACGATTGACGCAACAGATAGGAAGATTCTGGCTGCCCTGCAGCGCAAAGGGCGGATGTCAAATTCGGAATTGTCCGAACAGGCGAATCTATCCCCTTCGGCCTGCCACCGGCGCGTGCAGCGACTTGAGGCTGAGGGTTATATCAAGGACTACGTCGCCCTGTTGGACGCACGGAAGCTGAACGTTCCAACCACCGTGTTTGTCGAGATCACGTTGCAGGGTCAGGCGGAAGAAGTGCTGGAGGCGTTTGAAAAAGCCGTAGCACGGATTCCGGATGTGCTGGAATGCCATTTGATGGCGGGCACGGCGGACTACATTCTGAAGGTCGTCGCAGAAAATACTGAGGATTTTGCTCGCATCCATCGGCAATACCTGTCTCGCTTGCCTGGGGTGGCGCAGATGCAAAGCTCATTTGCTTTGCGCACGGTGTTCAAAACCACGGCCTTGCCTGTCTGAAACCAACTATTGGGGTTAGCCTTGCGTCAATTCTGCCGCTTGTATCTGTCGTGCGGTCGGGCCAAAATCCATGTTTCCGACCTTATGTACGACCTCGGCACTTTGCGCTGACACTCCGTGGTTACACTGGCCGTGTACGGTCCGAACCCGATGAACGATAAGGAGCAGACCTTGGCTTACGAAAACAACAGCACGCCGAAAGATTGGCTGGAAGCTGAACTGGAAGACACGCTGGACGAAGATTTCGAGATCGAATTCAGCGAACCCATGCTTTCGATGGAAGTGCGCAAGATTTACAAGGACCAGCATCCTGACATGCTGGATCGCAAGGTCTATTTTCGTAACCTTTTGCGGCTGCAGGCTGAACTTATCAAAGTTCAGGATTGGGTGGTCCATACAGGGGCCAAGGTCTGTATTCTATTTGAAGGGCGCGACAGTGCCGGGAAAGGGGGCGTGATCAAGCGGATCACGCAGCGCTTGAACCCTCGTGTAGCGCGTGTGGTCGCCTTGCCTGCACCCAGCCGACGCGAACAAAGCCAGTGGTATTTTCAGCGCTACGTGCCCCATTTGCCTGCGGCCGGTGAGATCGTGTTCTTCGATCGGTCCTGGTACAACCGCGCTGGTGTTGAACGCGTGATGGGATTTGCCAACGAGGATCAGGTCGAACAGTTCTTTCAGGACGTTCCTGAATTCGAACGGATGCTGGTGCGGTCGGGGATTATCCTGCTGAAATACTGGTTCTCGATTACAGACGAAGAACAGCAATTGCGATTCCTGATGCGTATTCACGATCCGATGAAGCAGTGGAAACTGTCACCGATGGATCTGGAATCCCGCATCCGGTGGGAGGCATACACCAAGGCCAAAGAGGATATGTTCTTTCGCACCAACATATCCGAGGCGCCTTGGTATATTGTTGAAGGCAACGACAAGAAACGCGAACGGCTCAATTGTATCGAGCACCTGCTGACCAAGATCCCCTATGAGGATGTGCCGCAGGAAAAGGTCAATCTGCCGGATCGGCGCTATAACCCCGAATACGAACGGCGCATTTTGCCGGATGAGCTACACGTGCCTAAGATATATTGATTTGGCAGGAAAGTGGTGCGGGAAAAGGATCCCCGCACCTGAACGGTTTGATTAACCCCAATCAAATCCGCAGTTCGTTTCGAAAACAAACACGCCGCACATGTCGTCGTTCATGTCTTCGACTGTGGCCTCAACGGTTTCGATCATGTCGTCAGCGAAGTCGGTGTCGAACACCAGATCGAAATCATCCATCTCTGGGGTCGTGTCAGCCTGCTGCACCGGAGACCATTCGAACTGGTCAAATTGGGCTTGCAGCGCATTAACAAACGCTTCTATCCCGGCAAGGAAGGCCTGAACGTCAAAGCAGTCCGCGCCCGGTGCACCATTGTCAACGACAACTTCAGGTGTTTCTGGCTCGGGTTCTTCGACCTCGGTGACGTCGGTCTCCGGAGTTTCGGGTTCCTCGACCTCGACGACTTCAGTATCCGGCACATCGGGTTCCGGGTCTTCAACTTCAGTCACATCGGTATCAGGCGTTTCCGGCTCTTCAGTTTCGGTCACGTCTGTTTCCGGAGTCTCCTCAACCGGGTCCTCGGTCTCGGTAACGTCAGTTTCTGGCGTTTCGTCTGCCGGTTGCTCGGTTTCCGTCACATCGGTGTCGGGTGTTTCGTCCGATGGTTCTTCGGTTTCGGTGACGTCTTCCTCCGGGGTCTCCTCTGCCGGTTCTTCGGCATCGGGAACTTCCGCTACCGGTGTTTCGTCAACTGGTTCCTCAGTCTCGGTCACATCGGTTTCTGGCACTTCTGGTTCGGTCGGGGTGGTAACCTCTTCCTCCTCTGGCTCAACAACTTCTTCAACCGGAGGCGTCACCGGCGGGGTGGTGCCGCCGTTATCAAGATCGACATCGCCCTGAGTCGCCGCAAAGTTCTGCGTCACCATGACAGCGTCGTACCCCTGCATGTCGCCTTCTTCGATCCCGATGCCGATATATTTGAAATCGGGGTTCAGAATGTTGGCGCGGTGACCGGGGCTATTCATCAGGTTCTGGTGCAACTGGGCGACATCATCGCTGATACCGGGTGCGCCACGCTCGGATTGCCAAGCGATGTTTTCTCCGGTGCGCCAGCTCCCGGACAGGTCGAACCCTGCGGCTTGCATCCGTTGGGTCGCGGATGAACCACCCTGACCGGTGTGGCTGAACCGGTCGGTATCCAGCATCCAGCTGCTGTGGTCCTCGGAAGATTCGTTCAGGTTGCGTTCAAGTTCCAGGGGATCAAGACCGCGGGATGTGCGCTCTTGGTTGATCAGCGCGAGCATTTCGCGCTCGACCGTACTTGCTGTCGACATCAGTGCCTCCGTTTTTGGTTATGTCTGAGTGGACGGCCTCACTTACAGACGATCAAAGAACGCTGAATAGGGCGGGTACGGCGATGGGCGTTTTTCGGCGGCAGAATGCAACCGAACGGCGATTCGCTGCGCTGTAAAATGCCGACTGCGGCGATTGCATCAAAATCGGCAGGTTGCCGCGAGGGTAAAGCCGGGAATTGGCGGGATCATCCGCCCTAAAAACGACAAACCCCCGGGCAGGGCCTCGGGGGTCGTCAAATAGTGTCATCCAAAGCTGGACGAGTCGCAGGAAGCTCTTAGAGCAAACCTTCGCGCTGTGCTTTCTTGCGTGCCAGTTTACGGGCACGGCGGATCGCTTCAGCTTTCTCGCGCGCTTTTTTCTCGGACGGTTTCTCGAAATGTTGCTTCAGCTTCATTTCACGGAACACGCCTTCGCGCTGCAGCTTTTTCTTCAGGGCACGAAGCGCCTGATCGACGTTATTGTCGCGAACACTAACCTGCATGTGGTTGTCACCACCTTTCTAGATAGAGTTGCAAGGATTTGCAGGAAGTGGCCGTATAGCAAAGCACGCCTAACTTGTCTAGTACTGGACCCGCAGCCTCGGAGACCCGACATGACAGCAACCTATGAAGACACCAAAGAGCAGCTTCTCGATGCGATTCTGAACCATGTGCCGTTCGACGGCTGGTCGGAAACCAGCTTTCGTGCGGCCATCAGCGATTGCGATCTGGAGCCCGCGCTGGCCCGAGCGATCTGTCCGCGTGGTGCCGTCGATCTGGCACTGGCCTTTCATACGCGCGGGGATGCCGCGATGTTGGAGCGGTTGAAATCCGAAGACCTGAGCGGTCTGAAATTCCGTGAAAAGATCGCCGCTGCCGTCCGTCTCCGCCTGCAGGCGGTCGAAGACAAAGAAGCAGTGCGCCGAGGTATGACTTTGTTCGCGTTGCCGATCCATGCCGCGGATGGGGCCAAGGCGGTCTGGGGCACCTGTGACCAGATCTGGACAGCACTTGGCGATACTTCGGACGACGTGAACTGGTACACCAAACGTGCCACTCTGTCGGGCGTCTATTCTTCGACACTGTTGTATTGGCTGGGTGATGACAGCCCGGATTATCAGGCGACATGGGAATTCCTGGATCGGCGGATCGAGGGCGTAATGCAGTTTGAAAAGTTCAAGTCGCAGGTGAATGGCAACCCGCTGCTGAAACCGTTTCTGGCCGTCCCCAACTGGCTTGCGGGTCAGGTGAAGGCTCCGACGAAGTTGCCCAACAACCTGCCCGGTTCGCTGTCATCGGGAAAATAGTCGCAGCGTTTCCACTTGCCGCTGGGCCTCTGCGTTTTCGCCTGCTAGGCATTGGGCAAAGGAGATATGCCCATGACCCAGACAATGCGCGCTGTCGAGATCACCGAAGCTGGTGGCCCGGACGTTCTGCAACTGACGGAACGCCCGATGCCGGAACCGGCAGAGGGACAAGTGGTTCTGAAAGTCGCGTACGCCGGGGTGAACCGTCCTGATGCGCTGCAGCGGGCGGGGGCGTATGATCCACCTCCCGGTGCAAGCGATTTGCCGGGGCTAGAGGCCTCGGGCGAGGTCGTCGCCATCGGCTCGGGTGTCGAAGGTCTGGTTGTTGGCGATCAGGTTTGCGCCCTGTTGCCCGGCGGCGGTTATGCTGAATATGTCGCAACGCCCGCCGCCCATTGCCTGCCTGTGCCTGCGGGTATGGGTTTGAAAGAAGCTGCCTGCCTGCCCGAAACCTTCTTTACTGTTTGGTCCAATGTCTTCACCCGTGGCGGCTTGAAACCGGGGGAACGGTTTCTGGTCCATGGCGGTTCCAGCGGGATCGGCACGACGGCCATTCAGCTGGCCAATGCGTTTGGCGCCCGCGTCTTTGCAACCGCCGGGTCGGCTGAGAAATGTGAGGCTTGTATCAAGCTAGGTGCCGAAAAGGCGATCAACTATCGCGACGAAGATTTCGTGGCTGCGATGCGCGCCGAGGGCGGGGCGAACCTGATCCTGGACATGGTCGGTGGTGATTATATCCCGCGCAACATCAAGGCTTTGGCGGAAGACGGGCGGCTGGTTCAGATCGCTTTCCTGCAAGGTCCGGTGGTCGAACTGAACTTTGCGCTGATGATGGTGAAACGCCTCACCCTGACTGGCAGCACCTTGCGCCCACAAAGCGATTTGGCCAAGGCGCGCATCGCGCAAGACTTGCGTGAAGCCGTGTGGCCATTGCTTGAGGCCGGGAAGGTCGCACCGGTGATGGATTCAGAATTCGATCTTTCTGATGCCGCCGCTGCACATGCGCGGATGGAAGCATCGGGCCACATTGGCAAGATCGTTCTGAAGGTCTCTGGTTAAGCTGCTGCCATGTAGTCAGGCGACCGCCCGGCGATACAGGTGCCATGTGGCGTGGCCTAGAACGGGCATGACGACGATCAGCCCCAGCAACATCGGGATCGCGCCCAGTACCAACATCGCGGCCACAATGGCCCCCCAGGTCAAGATCACACCCGGGTTCTGACGCAAGACCCGTACCGAGGTTACGACGGCCACGGGAACGCCCACTTTGCGATCCAGCAACAGCGGAAAGCTGACCACGCTTAGCGCCAATGCGACCAGTGCAAACAGGAAACCGGTGGCGGTGCCGATGATGATCATGCTCCAGCCTGCTCCGGTGGTGAACACTTCTGTCACGAATGCCATGGCCGAAGCCGGAGGTTCTGGCCCTAGGGTTTGCGCGTAGATGCCTTGCGCGACCATCAGCCAGATCATCAATAGCATGACCAGATAGAAGCCCAATGCCAGTATGGCTCCGAAGGAAGGCGAACGGAATACGCCGAACGCGTCCAGCCAATGAACGTCTCCGCCCTGTTCCCTCTTGCGACTGATCTCATAAAGCCCGACGGCGGCGACCGGCCCGATCAGGGCAAAGCCCATGACAAGCGGGGCCAGCAGGGGCACCATGTCTTTGTTGAGCCCAATACCGAACATCAGCAGACCTGCGATTGGATAGATCAGAACGACAAAGATCGCATCGGCCCGGGTTTCGAGAAAATCGTTATATCCAGCTTTCAGGCATTCGCGCAGATCCTGCAGGGTCAGCGTATGCACCGTCGGCAGAGCCTGAACATCCGCGCTGCCGATCTCGGTCACGGATTCAGTGACATGATCGCTGGTTGCCCGCAGATTTCGGGCGACCCAGGTGATTGGGTTACCGATTGTCTTGTCCATGTTCATCCCCTTTTCTGGCGTGGGTGCGCCGCGGGATGCATCCGGCGTGGCAATTCGCGTGACCGGATCAGCCGGCAACGTCTGCCCAATTACAACGTCTCGTTGCATTATAGCACATATTGCGAAATTTTGCCCGATCACCCTTGCTGAGCCGGAAGGATTGCTCTGCCGCACAGGCGTGTTAGCTTTGTTTCCACAGGCAAGGGAGGCTTTCATGCAGCAGACAGCACGCACAGTCGTCATACACGAATCCGGCGGCCCCGAGGTTCTTCGGATTGAGGATCGCCCGCTTGGCGATCCCGGCCCGGGTGAGGTGCGCATTCGCCATCATGCCTGCGGATTGAATTTCATCGATGTGTACCAGCGTACCGGCCTTTATTCGCTGGAGTTGCCTCATGCGTTGGGAATGGAAGCGGCCGGAGTCGTTGAGGCGGTAGGCGAAGGCGTTACGCATCTTGCCCCCGGCCAACGCGCGGCCTATGCCGCAGGCCCATCGGGAGCATATTCCGAAGCGCGCGTGATGCCTGCAGCACAGGTTTGTCCGCTGCCCGAGAGTATCTCGTTCCGCACCGCCGCGGCCATGATGCTAAAGGGCATGACGGTTGAATACCTGTTTCACCGCACAACGCCGCTGCGGCGCGGAGATACCGTGTTGTTCCACGCGGCTGCCGGAGGTGTGGGACTGATCGCCTGCCAATGGGCGAAATCCGAAGGCATCAAACTGATCGGGACAGCGGGAACGGATGAGAAATGCAGCCTGGCGCAATTCAATGGCGCGTCACATTGCATCAACTACCGGACCGAGAATTTTGTCGAGCGTGTGGCCGAGATCACCGGAGGCAAAGGGGTTGATGTGGTGATGGACTCCATCGGTGCGGACACGTTTGAGGGATCGCTGGATTGCCTGAAACCCTTGGGCATGATGATTTCATTCGGAAACGCTTCGGGGCCAGTGCCGCCTGTCGATCTGGGAATGCTTGCGCAGCGGGGATCTCTGAAGGTGACGCGGCCAACCTTGTTCACGCATATCTCGGATCACGCCACCTGTCAGGCGATGGCGCGACGCTTGTTTGGCAAAGTGGACGGGCGCGAGGTCAAGATCCATGTCGATCAGGAGTTTCCGTTGGATCAAGTTGCTGATGCGCATCGTGCTTTGGAAGCACGACAAACCACCGGCAGCACAGTCTTGGTGCCCTAGCGGCACGGGCCCGGCGCAAATAGCCAGGCCCTACTTTCTCATCAAAACCGATATGCGACGCGCAGTTGAACTGTAGTTGCGTCAACATCGACGCCCGATGAGTTGAAGTCGTCGAACTCATGATACAGAATCTCGCCTCCAACGCTGATATTGGGGGCTACGATCTGCTCATAGCCTGCGCCGATGAACCAGCCATCGTCACTGCCCAGATTATCGGTATCCGCATCGGCATAACCGGCGGTGCCATAAAGCAGGCCCTGCGGGTTCAACTTGTAGCCCGCGCGCGCTTTGAGCCGCCAGACATTCTCGACCGTGGCGGCGCCGGAAAGGTCTACGTCGCTCCAGTCATAGTCGAAGCCACCTCCGACGACCCAATCGCCCAGATCGTAATCATATCCAAGGATGATACCGCCGATCGCACCATCGCCGTCGACGCCTGATACGTTTGTGTCGATGTCCGCATAACCAAACTGCGCACCGCCGTAGAATCCAGTCCAGTTGCCCGAGGATTGCGCCATGGCGGATCCCGCAGCCAATACGGCGACCGAGGTGATCAGTGCCAATCTTCCTGTCATCGTCTCATTCCTTTCGCTCGAAACCTGCTGCCAATCAAATCTAGTGGCAGCGTTATGATTGAATCTACGTTCCGGCCCTTAGGCCGGATCAGTGATGTTTTGACTGTCCCGAACAAATTTATTCTGGCCGGTGCCCCGGCGTGGGCCCACTCAGGTTGGGCTCTTTTCTCATATGCTAGATAGGGTGAAACATGATGCCTTCAAACGAAGATCGGCGGCAGATACGATCTGCCGCCGATGCACAAAGGTCTTGTCAGCGAATTATTGCTGTAGTTCAGCCGGGTCTTTGTCGGCGATGTCTTCCCAGTTTGCGCTGGCTTTCTCAACAAAGCCAGGAATGTCGCCTTCCCAACGCTCCTGAATGTCTTGTGACAGGTTCAGATACAGCTTGTTGTCGACGATTTTCCAGTAGTTCGGGTCACCATCGAACTTGAAGCCCATTGCGGTGCCAAATGCGCAGTAGCCGCCGTAGGCAGGCAGATAGGCCTCTGGGTTCGCCTCAAAAGCGGCTTTGTTCTCTTCTGATGCAAAACGGTACAGGGCGTCGTTGTGCAGCGTGGTGATTTTGTAATCACCCTTGGTTGCTTCGCCAACGGTGAAATAGGCGACTGGGTCATAGCCCTGCATTGCCAATCCGGTCGAGCTTGCGTTGATTTCGACGCCAGCCGCCATTGCTGAGCTTGCGATCGCAACAGACAGCGCGACTCCGCTGATGATGGATTTGAACGTGTTCATGACTTCACCTTTCGTGAATAGGCTCGCTGAAGAGCACTGTAATTTTGCCCGGGCGAACCGGATTTGATTGTCGCGACGCCTGTAATTGGCCGTCACAAAATCCCAGTTGGGGAATGGCCCGATCACGTTCAAAGCAATCAATTGTGATTGTGCAATCACAAAGACCGGTTGTTCATTCCTGCACGTCAGGCACCAGCGCCAAGACAAAATCGACCACCTTTTCCGCAGGCATTTCGCAGGGGCGAAGCAATGCGCCGCTTTTCTGTGTGAGATAAAGGTTCAGGCTGATGTAATCCGGCCCGCCCAACTGGTGAGCCACCAGTTTGTGAGATTTCCCGCGGGCCATGATTTGATGTGAAACCACATATCTATGTGGGCCAACCGTTCCGGTGAACGTGCCGACAGGCAGATCATGGAACGCTTTCAGCAACGCGCTGGGCGCCGTCACGATTTACCGATTCTCGGTTCTGTCCCTGCCTTGATCCGCGCAAGGTTGGCGCTGTGCCGCCAGTAAAGCAGTAGGGTCAGAGCAATTCCAAGAATGAAGGTACTGCCATCTGTCAGCACCATGATCCAGGTGGTGGATAGGGCGGCGGCGGCCAGCGCACCAACGGATGAAATACGCCAGATCAGCGCCGCGACCAGCCATGTCAAACAGCAGGCGACACCCACGCGCCAGTCAAGTGCCAGCCAAAGGCCCAGAAAGGTCGCAACGCCTTTGCCGCCTTTGAAACCCAGCCAGACCGGAAAGCAATGCCCGAGGAACGCGGCCAATGCGGCGATCTGCGCGGCATCTTCACCAGCCAAAGCGCGTGCCAGCAGAACAGCAACGGCACCCTTGGCTGCATCAAACAGCAATGTCAGCGCTGCCGCTGCCTTATTGCCGGTTCGCAGGACGTTGGTTGCGCCGATATTGCCCGACCCGATTTGCCGCAGATTTCCCAGACCCATCACGCGCGCGACGATCATGCCAAAGGGTATGGACCCAAGCAGGTATCCTAACGCGGCCCACAGGATGAGCTGGGTCATTGTGCTGTCGATCAGGGGCATCAGGCTCTCCGGTACACTTCTTGTCCAGCGACAAAGGTTGCGGTGACCTTACCCTGCATCCGCTGACCGTCAAACGGTGTGTTCTGCGATTTCGATTTCAGCGTAAATCGGTCCAGAACAAAGGGAACATCCGGGTCGAACTGCACCAGATCGGCAGGCGCGCCTAGGGCCAGGCGACCGCTCTCCAACCCCAGCCGTTTGGCCGGATTGAGGGCCATGGCGCGGAACAGGGTCGGCAAGTCTAGCTGTTCGGAATGATATAGCCGAAGCGCAGCAGGCAGCAGTGTTTCCAGCGCCACCGCGCCCGAGGCCGCCTCTTCAAACGGCAGTCGCTTGCTTTCCTCATCCTGCGGCGTGTGCATGGAGCTGATCGTATCGATCAGACCGGTTCGCACCGCTTCGATCACGGCTTGCCGGTCATCTTCGGATCGCAGTGGAGGCTTAATCTTGAAGAAGGTGCGATAATTGGACACGTCCAATTCGTTCAACGTCAGATGGTGGATTGACGTGCCTGCTGTGATGTCCAGCCCGTTGCGCTTGGCGCGCTCCAGTGCAGGCAGGGCGCGGGCGGTGGTGATCTGATCTGCGTGATAGGCGGCCCCGGTCATTTCAAGCAGGGCGATGTCGCGGTCCAACCCCATACGCTCGGCCATAGGCGATACGGCAGGCAAGCCTCGCAGTGCGGCGAATTTACCGCTGGTGGCCGCGGCACCGCTGCTCAGGCCCGGCTCTTGCGGGTGGGCAATCACAAGCGCGCCACAGGATTTGGCGTAGGTCAGCGCGCGTGAGAACACCTTGGTATTGGTGATGACATGATCGCAATCGGTGAAGGCCACAGCTCCCGCATCTTGCAGGAACCCGATCTCGGTCATCTCACGCCCTTCGCGTTCTTTGGTCAGGGCGGCCATTGGCAAAACGTTGACCGGAGCGTCCGCTTGCGCGCGGCGGGTGGCGAACTCCAGCGTCTCGGGTGTGTCGACGGCAGGCAGAGTATCGGGACGGGTGACGATGGTTGTCACACCCCCTGCAGCCGCAGCCAGACCTGCGGATTTATAGCTTTCTTTGTGCCGCTCACCGGGCTCACAGACCTTGACGCCAATGTCGACAATTCCGGGGGCGAGGCACTGCCCACCGCAATCGACCACCTGCGTGTCAGCGTCTGGGGCCGTGCCTTCATCAAGCGCTGCGATCCGACCATCGGCAATCTGCAGCCAGCCGATGCTATCTGTGCCAGCTTCGGGGTCGATCAGGCGAGCGTTAGTAAAAATCAGATTGCTCATGCCATGGCCCTTTCGATTGCAGCTTTGGTGGCGGCGGGGTCCGCCTGATATTTGATCAGGTGCTTGTCGCCGCCTTTTGTGACGATCTGGACAAAGCTGCCAATGGTATTGACCGCCTGAATTTGGTTCAGCGCCACCTTACGCGGACCAGGACCGGTGAGAGTGGTGCCCGTCATTTCCCACTTGGCGACCAGTTCTTCCGAAGCCAAATACCAAGCGCGGATGGTGATGGCGGCCAACCCTGCGGGCGCGCCGGTCCAGACGTAAGGGTTGCCTATCAACCAAAGCAAGACCATCGCAGCCGCCATTGCAAACGCGGCGAGCCATGCGTTGGTGCGGATATAAGCGCCCTTGTCTGGCGTGAATGTTACAGGATCAGCCACAAGGCACCTCCGACGGCGATCAGAATCAGCAAGGCAATGACGGCTGAACCGATGCGGCTTGGTTTATTATCCACTGGCGGGCTTTGCGCGCCCGAGAACGGTTTTGCGCTTTCGGTCTCAATCGTGCCGCCGGACCAGTTGGTAGCCTCTTCGGTGAACAGGCCAATCAGATGCAGGCGGGGATCGAGGGAAAGGGTTGCAGATCGACCACCCAGCGCCGCACTGCGCAGGACCATCACCCAGCCTTCAATGGCGTCGAACTTCGCGCGATCCAACTGGTCTTCCGAGACACCACAGCCTTCGCTGAGATAGCCATAAAGCCCGAGATCTTCGAGGTCGGATACCGGAAAAATGTCGATCTGTTCTGGATCCAGCCCCTCGACACCCAACACCTGATCAACAGCCCCCGGTTCGCGCAGGAATTTCGCTTCTTCCGGGCGCATGTCCAGCGAGAACAGGCGGATCACACCGCGCTCATGGGGGGCGATGATCAGATCGTTCATGCGGCTTCTCGCACGTTGCGCGCCAGCAGGTCCATGGCGGCCATGCGGACGGCAACGCCCATCTCGACCTGTTCCTGAATGACGGATCGGTTGATGTCATCGGCCAGAGTGCCGTCGATCTCGACCCCGCGGTTCATTGGACCGGGGTGCATCACGATGGCGTCTGGCTTGGCCAGCGCTAGCTTTTCAGCGTTCAGACCGTAGCGGTGATAATATTCGCGTTCCGAGGGGATAAAGCCGCCGTCCATCCGTTCCTTCTGAAGGCGCAGCATCATCACAACGTCGACGTCTTTCAGACCCTCATTTATATCATCATAGATCTCGGCCCCGAATTCCGCGAATTGCGACGGCACCAGCGTCGGCGGGCCGATCAGACGGATGCGGTTTTCCATCTTGCCCAGCAGGATCAGGTTCGATCGCGCCACGCGCGAATGCGCCACGTCTCCGCAAATCGCGATGTTCAGCCGGTGTAGGCGGCCTTTGGCACGGCGGATGGTCAGCGCGTCCAGCAGGGCTTGCGTCGGGTGCTCATGCCGCCCGTCACCTGCGTTCAGCACGGCGCAGTTTACCTTCTGCGCCAGCAGGTCCACCGCGCCGGAATGAGGATGCCGCACCACCAGCAGATCGGGATGCATTGCGTTCAGCGTCATTGCTGTATCAATCAGCGTCTCGCCCTTTTTGATCGAACTGGCCTGCATCGCCATGTTCATCACATCCGCGCCCAATCGCTTGCCCGCAATTTCGAAACTCGCCTGCGTACGGGTCGAGTTTTCAAAGAACATGTTGATTTGAGTCAGGCCCGACAGCACATCGGAATGCTTAGCCGATTGCCGGTTCAGATCGACATAGGTTTCGGCCAGATCAAGGATAGCGGTGATATCGGATTGCGACAGATGCTCGATGCCAAGAAGGTGACGATGGGCGAAACGCATGGGCGGGCTCCTGTCTGACAATCGGACCGCTTATAGGAAGCCATGCAGGCCAAGGCAACCTAAGGTTCCGACCCTTCGGTTAGTTTCTCACATCCGCCTTCGGGCAGGCATTGTTCCCCTGGTTTGCAC
This sequence comes from Ruegeria sp. AF2, assembly GCF_056542025.1. NCBI lineage: Bacteria > Pseudomonadati > Pseudomonadota > Alphaproteobacteria > Rhodobacterales > Roseobacteraceae > Ruegeria > Ruegeria sp. AF2. Next base: position 269,837 of record NZ_JBQFZC010000004.1, read on the forward strand.
CACTTGCCATAGCCACAATCAATGGCCTTGATCGGAACACAGCCCTGATAAGCCGAGCATTTAAAGCCGGGTCGGCATTGCGAACCGGTTTCTTCACACAGAAACCAGCCGGGGCGCGAACATCCGCCGCCCGGCAAGCAGGATGAACCGGCTCCGCAACTCCTGCCATCGGCGCAGGTTGTGGATGGAGCGGGGACCAAATCCGGTCTGCTGCGCTCGCATTCACCGCGTCCGTTGCAGAAGCTACCACCGGGGCAATCCAAGCGCGAGGTGCACTTATTCGCCCCAGCAGGGGCGCAACGGGTTCCTCCTGCCACGCAGCGCTCGAACGGGCCGCAGGTGCGCCCACCTCCACAATAGGTGTGTCCCGGCGGGATACAGCGGCCATCAAAGCTGCAGCGCTGGCCTGCGGGGCAACAACCGCGCCCGCATTGCAACTGTCCGGCGCGGCATTGTGTATCCCGATCAAACAGCTGCGCACTCGCCGAACCGCCAGAGGTTGCCAGCAATGGAGCAATCAGAAGGAATCGCAGAAATGACACCATGACCCTGCCATGGTCGGTGCGACCCTGTGCCATGGCAAGGTCTATTCGCTTTCCCTCGGTCAAAAGCTGGTTAGATTGAGGGTTATGGAATCGGGCTTGGACCATCATACCGCGCGGGCGCTGCTGGAATGGCAGATCGAGCTGGGCGCAACCGAGGCGATCGGCGACGCGCCGGTGGATCGCTATGCGTTGCCGGACAAAGCGGCCAAGGCTAAGAAACCAGCTGCGGTTGAACCTGCGAAAAAACCAGAACCGGTCGATACCGCAGCTGTTGCAAAACAGGCGGCGAAAACCGCTGGATCGCTCGTCGAGTTGCGTGCGGCGATGGAGGCGTTTGATCTTTGCGACCTCAAACGCGGCGCGCGGCAGTTGGTGTTTTCCGACGGCACCCCCGGCGCACGGGTAATGATCATCGGCGAAGCGCCCGGCCGTGATGAGGATCGCGAAGGTAAGCCCTTTGTCGGGCGCGCTGGGCAATTGCTGGACCGGATGCTGGCCGCGATTGATCTGGATCGGCGCGAGAATGTCTACATTACCAACGTGTTGCCGTGGCGGCCCCCGCAGAATCGCGATCCCAAGCCGGAAGAGATTGGCATGATGAAGCCGTTTCTGGAGCGGCATGTGGCGTTGGCCAAGCCCGAGGTGCTGGTGGTGATGGGCAATATTAGCTGTCAGGCCTTGCTGGGCAAACGCGGTATCACGCGGCTGCGCGGGAAATGGGATCAGGCGCTGAACCTGCCGGTCATCCCGATGTTCCACCCGGCCTACCTGCTGCGTCAACCGCAGATGAAGCGACAGGCCTGGGCCGATCTGCTGGACCTGCAAGCAAGGCTGAGGAGCGCGGGATGAGAGTTCTGGCGTTTTCCGATCTTCATTTGGCGCGCAACCGGGCCGCTGATCTGGTGGTCGCCAGCGCCGAGGCTGATCTTGTCATCGGTGCGGGGGACTTTTGCAATGCGCGGCGGGGCCTGAATGAAGCGATGCAGATGCTGTCGGGCATTGCAGCGCCGCTGATCCTGGTGCCGGGCAACGCTGAGAGCGCCGAGGAACTGACAGCCGCTGCGCCCGAAGGCGCGCATGTTCTGCACGGGACGGGCATGACATTGGATGGTCTGCGCCTGTTCGGGCTGGGCTACGGCGTGCCGGTGACGCCTTTTGGAGACTGGTCCTGCGATCTTACTGAAGCTGAAGCATCGGAACTGCTGGACCGGTGCGAGGCTGCGGATGTTCTGATCGCGCACTCTCCGCCAAAAGGATATGGGGATGTGACATCACAAGATGTGTCGGTCGGCTCGACCGCAGTTCGGGACGCGGTTGAACGCATCCAGCCCGGTTTTGTCTTTTGCGGTCATATCCACGACAGCTGGGGATATCGCGGCATGCTCGGGCGGTCTCAGATCGCCAATCTGGGTCCGAAACCACATTGGTTCGAGGTAAGAACGTGATCGAGACAGTGACATTGATGGCCTTCGTCCCAGCCGCACTGGTGCTGAATTTCACACCCGGCGCTGACATGATGTTCTGTTTCGGGCAAGGGTTACGGTCTGGGTCACGCCCAGCGATGATGGCCAGCCTCGGTGTTTCGACGGGTCTGATGGTGCAAGTTTTGCTGGCGGGGCTTGGACTTGGGGCGTTGGTATCAGCCTTGCCTTGGCTGTTTGACGTTATCCGGTGGATGGGCGTTGCTTATCTGTTGGTTCTTGCATGGGGCGCAATCCGGAAAGGGGCAGTGTCGGACGATGCAGCAGTCAAGCCTGCTCATTTCGCGTTTCGCGAGGGGTTGCTGGTGAACCTGACCAATCCCAAGGTCATTCTGTTTGTTTTGGCCTTTATCCCTCAGTTCGTGGACCCAGCAAACGGCCCGGTTCTGCTGCAATTCCTAACCTTTGGTGCAATCATTACTTTGGGCAGCATTCTAGTGAATGGGATGGTCGGTATCTTTGCGGGCGGAGCAGGGCGCATTTTGATCTCAAACCCACGCGCTTCACGTATCATTGGATGGGTCACGGGCGGGATACTCGCGGCTCTTGCCATCCGGCTTGCCATTATGGAAAGGGCTTGACGACATATGTCGCGCATTGACGAAAGCATTGAGTTCATACCCGTCCGTATTGCGGTTCTGACCGTGTCGGATACACGCTCACTGGACGACGACCGCTCGGGCCAGACGCTTGTCGACCGGATCGAAACGGCTGGACATTCAGTGGCGGACCGCAAGATCATTCAGGACGAACGCGCCCAGATTGCCGAGCAATTGCGCAGTTGGATCGCGGATCCTGAAATCGACGTCGTGATCTCGACCGGCGGCACAGGTCTGACGGGTCGCGATGTTACAGTCGAGGCGCACCGGGACGTTTATGAAAAAGAGATCGAAGCGTTTGGCACCGTTTTCACCATCGTGTCTATGGAAAAGATAGGTACTTCTGCCGTGCAGTCCCGCGCTACAGGCGGAGTTGCAGGCGGAACCTATCTGTTTGCGTTGCCGGGCAGCCCGGGTGCCTGCAAAGACGCTTGGGATGCGATTCTGGAGAAACAGTTCGATTATCGCCACCGGCCCTGTAATTTCGTTGAAATAATGCCCAGATTGGACGAACACCTGCGACGGAAGTAGACTGGTTCTGCGTTTAACGGATCATAACCGCTTTGTGGCTTGGCATTTTTTGCGACCCGGCTACCTTTGCGGAAGGCAGCATGTGCGACCAAAGGTGAGTGACCGATGCGATTTCTGCGGCAAAGCCTTGTTGGGGTGTTCCTGGCGTTTCTGACGCTGGGCCTGCTGATCGTTGCCGCACAGATGATCTCGGGCGCGGTGCAGGATGTGCTGACGCGGGACAATCAGGCACCTGAGGCGCGGGAACGCATATTCGCCGTTACCGTACGAACCGCCGAGCCGGAAACCATTACTCCTTATCTGGAAGCGTTTGGCCAGATTCAAAGCCGCCGCCGGTTAGAGCTGCGCGCGGCCTTGGGCGGGCGCGTTGTATCACTGGCCGAAGACTTTGAAGATGGCGGTACCGTAACGGCGGGAGAATTGCTGGTCGAACTGGACCCAGCCGATATGCAATCGGCTCTGGACCGTGCCAAATCCGATCTTCTGGATGCCCAGTTTGAAGAGCGGGACGCCGAACGCTCGCTGCTGTTGGCGCAGGATGAGTTGAAATCAGCCGAGGCACAGGCCGAACTTCGCGACCGGGCGCTGCAGCGCCAGCAGGATCTGCAGACACGTGGTGTCGGGGCTGCCGCAAGCGTCGAAGAAGCGGAACTGGCCGCAACATCGGCTCATCAGGCAGTTCTCGCGCGCAGGATCGCGTTGGCGCAGGCCGAATCCCGGGTGGACCAGGCGACAACTCTGTTTGCGCGGGCGCGTATCGCGCTGGAAGGCGCTGAGCGTGATCTTGAGGATATGACGATCCATGCCGGGTTTGATGGGACGCTGACCGAGGTCACTTTGGTTGAAGGCCGCTTGGTCGCGGCCAACGAAAAGCTGGCCGAACTCGTCGACCCCAATGCGCTTGAGGTCGCGTTTCGGGTTTCCACCGCGCAATTCGTGCGGTTGCTGGACGCGCAGGGTGATCTGATCTCAGCCCCGGTGACTGTATCGCTTGAGGTCACGGGGACCGATCTCACTGCCACCGGCCGGATCAGTCGCGATAGCGGCGCGGCGGGTGAAGGGCAAACCGGGCGTCTGATCTATGCGCGTCTCGACGACGCGCCGGGATTCAAGCCGGGGGATTTTGTCACCGTTTCGATTGAAGAACAGCCGCTCGATAATGTGGTCCGTCTGCCATCCTCGGTTCTGGACGCCACGGGCAACGTGCTTGTTCTCGGTCCCGATGACCGGCTGGAACCGTTGGCTGTGCAATTGATCCGTCGTCAAGGCGATGAGGTGCTTTTGCGTGGTGAAGGCCTGGAAGGCCGCGAGGTTGTGATTGGCCGGACGCCTCTGCTGGGTTCGGGTGTACGTGTGCGGCCCCTACGGATTGAGGCGAACGCTGAAACTGATCCGGGCATGGTCGAGCTTTCGGACGAAAAGCGCGCTCAGCTTGTGGCTCAGGTCGAGGCCAGCGATGCGATGTCACAGGAAGACAAAGCCCAAGTATTGGGTCAGTTGAGCGAGGCCAAAGTGCCCGCCACCCTAATACGCCGTCTTGATGACAACCGGGCCGGGGGCTAAGCGCGATGATCCGCGACATTCCCAACGCGGCGGGCGGTATCCTCAGCTATTTCACCCGGCACCGGACTGCGGCCAATCTGTTGCTGCTGATCATGCTGGTGCTGGGGGCCGCCGCGATCCCCAACATGCGGGCACAGTTCTTTCCTGATGTGATTCTCGAACGCGTCGATGTGAACGTTCAATGGGACGGCGCAGGCCCCGAGGATGTCGACAATGGCATCATCCAATTGCTCGAACCTGCGCTTTTGGCGGTTGAGGGCGTTGCCAGCACGGAATCAACCTCTCGGGAGGGAACGGCACAGGTCCGGCTGGAGTTTGAGCCGAACTGGGATATGTCCCGCGCGGTTGAAGAGGTTCGAACGGCTGTCGATAGCGTCACCAACCTGCCCGAAGACGCCGAGGAACCAACCATCCGACGTGGCGCTTGGCGGGATCGTGTCACGGATGTTGTCATCACGGGGCCCATCGAAGCTGAACAACTGGCCAAATTCACCGACGAATTGATCAGCCGCCTATTCGCGGTTGGTGTCACGCGGACAACGATCCGGGGACTGGCCGCGCCGCGTGTGGTGGTCGAGGTGCCCACCGCGCAATTGATCGCCAATGATATCTCGCTTTCGGACATTGCCGAGGCCATCGCGGCAGAAGTCACCGCGAACCCTGCGGGCGATGTCACAGGTGCCAATGCGCGTATTCGCACAGGCGTTGAGAAACGCACCCCGGAAGAGATCGAAGGTATCGCCCTGCGCAACTTTGCCGATGGTTCAAAGCTGGTTGTGGGCGATGTGGCTGAAATTCGGGTCGAAGGGGTCACGCGCAACCGCAGCTATTTCGTTGGTAACAATCCGGCGATGTCGATCCGCGTCGACCGGTCCAATTTGGGCGATGCCATCGGAATTCAGCGCGATGTCGAGGATGTCGTCGCCGAGATGCAGGCCAGCCTGCCCGAAGGTATCACGATTGAGCTGATCCGCACCCGCGCACAAGCGATCACCGACCGACTAGATATTCTGGTCGACAATGGGCTGGTTGGGCTTGGGCTGGTGGTTTGTCTACTCTTCCTGTTTCTGAACGCCCGCATCGCTTTCTGGGTGGCTGCCGGTATTCCGGTGGCAATGTCTGCGGCGATTGCGCTGATGTATCTGGGCGGGTTGTCGCTGAACATGGTGTCTCTGTTCGGTTTGATTATTACCTTGGGCATCGTGGTTGATGACGCCATCGTCGTGGGAGAGCACGCCGATTTCCGTGCCCGCCGTTTGGGCGAAGCGCCAATCGTAGCTGCAGAACGCGCTGCCCGCCGTATGGCGATGCCGGTGTTTGCTGCAACAGTGACCACGGTCATCGCCTTCTTTGGTCTCACCGCCATCGGTGGCCGCTTCGGAGAGCTGATCCGAGACATCCCGTTCACCGTTATCGCTGTCCTGATTGCCTCACTGATCGAATGCTTCCTGATCCTGCCGAACCATATGGCCCATGCCATCGCGCATTCGGCTAAGGAGCATTGGTATGACTGGCCCAACCGGGTTGTGAACAAGGGCTTCCGCTGGGTGCGCGACCACCTGTTCCGCCCGCTGGTCGCTTGGGTGGTCTGGGCACGGTATGTGGTTGTTGCACTGATGGTGGTGATACTGGCCAGTCAGATCGCTCTGTTCATTCGGGGTGATGTGAATTGGCGGTTCTTCAACGCACCGGAACGCGGCTCGGTCACGGGCAATTTCATCATGGTCGAAGGCGCGACGCGTGCTGAGACGCTGGAAATGATGCGCATGGTCCAGAAAGCCACGGAAGAACTGGGTCAGGTTTACGAAGAACGCCATGGCCGCAATCCAATCGAATACGTTCTAGCCGAGGTTGGCGGTTCGGCCGGATGGGGGCTGCGCGCGGCGGACGGCAAGGATGACGATTTGCTGGGCGGCATCTCGATCGAGCTGATCGATGCCGACTTGCGCCCCTATTCCAGCTTTGAATTTGTGGGCGAGCTGCAGGATTTCGTGCCGCGCCACCCGAAGGTTGAGCTGCTTAGCTTCCGTGGTTGGCGTTCAGGGCCCGGTGGCGATGCGATTGACGTGCAGTTCTACGGTGCGGATGTGAACACGTTGAAATCTGCATCCGAGGACCTCCAGGCGGAACTCGCGAAATACCCTGAAGTTTCAGCGCTCGAGGATAACCTCGCCTATGACAAGGAAGAGTTCATTCTGGACCTCACCGCGCAGGGCCAGGCGCTGGGTTTCCGCATCGAAACACTGGGCCGCGTGTTGCGAAACCGGCTGAACGGGATTGAGGCCGCGACCTTCCCGGATGGTCCGCGTAGCACCGAGATTCGGATCGAACTGCCCGAGGGCGAACTGACTGCTGATTTTCTCGAACGCACATTGATGCGGACTCCGGATGGCGTTTATGTCCCGCTCGCCGATATCGTCTCGGTCGAGCGTAAATCGGGTTTCTCGACCGTCCGGCGCGAAAATGGTCTGCGGGTCATCTCGGTGAATGGTGATATTTCCGAGGACGACCCGGCGCAGGCTGCCGAAATCGCCCGCGCCATGCGCGAAGAGATATTGCCAAACATCGCCGCCGAACGGCAGGTCGAATGGCGCATGGCTGGCCTGAGTGAGCAGGAGGATGAATTCCTGTCCGAGGCCCGCACAGGCCTGATCCTGTGTCTGACCGGAATTTATCTGGTATTGGCTTGGGTCTTTGCCAGTTGGACAAGGCCCTTGGTGGTCATGGCGATCATTCCCTTTGGCCTCGTGGGCGCGATCTGGGGGCATTACCTGTGGGGCGTGCCGTTAAGCATGTTCACCGTCGTCGGCCTGTTGGGCATGACCGGGATCATCATCAACGACTCGATTGTTCTGGTGACCACAATCGACGGATACCGGAAAGAGCGCGGGTTGGTGCCGTCAATCGTAGAAGGTACGGCAGATCGTTTGCGGCCTGTGATGCTGACCACGCTGACCACGGTACTGGGGCTGACGCCCTTGATGTATGAAAGTTCGCAGCAGGCGCAGTTTTTGAAACCGACCGTGATCACACTGGTCTATGGGCTGGGCTTTGGCATGGCCCTGATCCTGCTGCTGGTGCCTGCGTTGCTGGCCATCCTGAACGATATCTCACGCCCGATGACATCGATGAGACGGGCCTTGCGCGCGCCGGACAGGGTGGTGCGCAATGCCGTGCGCGCAACGGGCGCAGCGTTGGCGATCTGGCTGGGGGCCTCGATGATCTGGCCCGCAGTGACAGGTGCGCCGTTGGCGCTGCTCTCGGGTCTCTACCCAGCCGCCGAAGGTCCAGGTGTGCTGCAAATGGGCTTTGGTGTATTCGTGGCGGGTGCGACCGTAATCCTGCTGTTGGGTGTCGTGCTGTCCAGCGTGCTTTATGCGCGCTTGTCGGATCGGATCGAGGCTTGATCCATCTCTAAAGCTCGCCGCAAAAGATCGGGAACGCGGTCGCTCATTGGCAGGTCGCCGCTGGTGATCTGGTCCACCGGAAACCACTGAGCGTCCTGCGCGTCGTCTGTAGCGACAGGCGTGCCGGTTACATAGCGACACGCAACTCCGACCAGCAGGTAGTGCGCCCGGGTCTGCCCGCTATCATCGCGCAGCAAAAGGTCGAGATTGTCGAGATAGACCAAAGGCTCAGCAATCACACCAGTCTCTTCCCGCAGCTCGCGGGTGGCGGCGTCCAGAACCGTTTCACCCCATTCCACATGGCCGCCTGGAAAACCCCACAGCCCCTGATCGGGTTGCTTGCTGCGTTGCACCAAAAGTACCTCGCCATCGTGCAGCACGACAGCCAAGGCACCGATCTTTGGGGTCTGGCTCATCCGGTCAGCCTGCGCTGCATCCTTGGATATCGACAGCGTGGTTTGCCCCCAGAACCGTGATGCGCACTTCGGACCGATCCAGCGCAAATGGCCCGCCGGAGGCGCCGATAATCTCTGAGCTTGCGATCAGGGTGTTGCCCTGACGGCGTGTATCGGGCTGCGATGCCCAGAGTGCCGGGTTTCCTGGTTCAATGACGGCGAATTCGGACCCGCCCGCTGAAGGCATGGTGATACGCGCCTCGATCCGCATTCCGTCTGCAGTGGGAGTCAATTGGCACGTCGCATCCGCCACGCCTGCTTCGCGTTCGGAAAACGGGCGCTGGGCGAGGGCTGCGGCGATGGCCGGATTGCGTGCAGCGTCGGCATCCATTGTGTGATCGAATTCCAACCGACCTGGCACGCAGACATCCTTACACACGCCCAAGTCCATCTCGCCGCGCAAACGCACGGGTTTGGCAGGATTCTTAGGCGTGATTTCGACGGGCAGTACAAGTTGATCCTCATACCCGACCGAGCGCAGCCCGTTCTGATCAAACACATGCGGCGCGGGCCATGTGAAGGCTATGTCAGCAATATTGCGAGAGCCTTTCCAATCAAACTGTGGCGGAATGCCCGCATCGCCGGGTGCGCGCCAATAGGTCTTCCACCCGTCCTTGAGCTTTAGACGCAAGGCCCCCTGATAGGTACCTTCGGCGGTTTTGCCGCCGTCCAACACCTCAAGCTGAACCAGATTATCAACCCCCTGCGCAGTGGCGGGGGCACCAAAACAAAGGCTGACGGCCAACACGGCTGCAGCAGATTTGCAAAGCGCTTTCATATGCAGAACATGCGCATTCCGGTCGGGATTGCCAAGTCACGTTCCGGTCACTTCTGTGAAATGCACGGAAATCCCGGCTGATCCCTTGCCATTCCCCGGTTCACAGGGTCATTCTAGGGATATCCTATGGCGCAAGAGATATCTGCTGATGGACCTTACGGGAAAACTGTTGATTGCGATGCCCGGAATGGGCGACCCGCGATTCGAGCATTCGGTCGTCTATATCTGCAGCCATGGTGATGACGGCGCGATGGGATTGATCGTGAATAAGCCTTCGGACTTGCGGATCAAGACCTTGCTGGAACAGCTCAACATTCCGTGTCGGATACCTGTAATTGGCGAACGGCTGGTGCAGTTTGGCGGCCCGGTCGAGATGTCGCGTGGCTTTGTCCTGCATAGCGCAGATTACGAGGCGAATCTGCATTCAATGCAGATTTCCGAAGATTTCAGCATGACCGCAACGCTGGATGTGCTCGAGGATCTGGCCTCGGGCAAGGGCCCGCTGAATTCGATGCTGACTTTAGGTTATTCCGGCTGGGGGCCGGGTCAGTTGGAAGATGAGATCGCGATGAATGGTTGGTTAACGACTGATGCGTCGTCGAAACTGGTCTTTGATGTCCCTGATGACGAGAAATGGGAGGCGGCTTTGGCCACGCTTGGTGTTGATCCGCTGACCCTTTCAGCCAGCGCAGGCCGCGCCTAATCGCGAGGGGCTGCTGCGCGGCGTAGACGGTCGTTGATGGCCGTACCTAATCCGTGTTGGGGAATAGGTGATACGGCGATTGGCCGACCGGTATCGTTAAGTTTGTGAAGGGCGGCAAACAGGTTGGCGGCGGCCTCGGGCAGGTTGCAGGTGCTGGAGAGGTTCAGATCACAATCAACGGGGCCAAAACCCAGCAACACCTCGTCCCCCTGCCGTGACCGGGCGTTCAGCCGCACCGGCGCGTCCGGCGCGTAATGGGATTGCAACTGCCCCGGCGCAGTAAGCAGATCGCCGGGTCGGTGGTGATGCAGTTCTGCCTTTAGAACCTCTTCGATTTGTTCCAATGCGACACCACCTGGACGCAACAAGGCAGGGGTGCCGGCCAGACCCACAATAGTGGACTCAAGCCCGACACCGCACGGCCCATCGTCCAGAACTGCGGCTATGCGTCCCTCCAGCCCCGCTCGGACATGGGCCGCCGTCGTTGGGCTGATCTGACCAGAGGGGTTGGCCGATGGCGCTGCCACAGGACCGTCAAAAGCGGCCAGTAAAGCCTGCGCTGTGGGATGCGCAGGCACACGAACGGCCAGAGTATCCAAGCCAGCTGTGACCAGCGACGAAATCCCGTGATCGGGGCGCAGAGGAAGAACCAGAGTTAACGGTCCGGGCCAGAAGGCATCAGCCAACAAATCAGCCTGATCGGTCCATTCGACGAAGCGTTTTGCGGTCTCGGTTGAGGCGACATGGGCGATCAGTGGGTTAAAACTGGGTCGCCCCTTGGCTTCATAGATCGCGGCCACAGCCTCGCCGTTCCGTGCATCGCCACCCAGTCCATAGACGGTCTCGGTCGGGAAAGCGACCAGCAGCCCCTGCCGCAACAGGTCAGCGGCCTTGGCGAGCCCGTCGGCGTTTGCTGGTAAGTCTTGAGTACCGAGAAGGGTCATGGATCGTGACGCCGCGTTTTGGTTGCTTGCAGTTCAGGTAACGGTAGGTAATCGTGCCAGCCCAGATGAATACCGGCGTGGGGCCGGGATTCCAACCCCACGCTGACAACTTGCCAGAACCAGAGGGAAACCATGCCCTATCGCGCCCCGATCTCAGACTATGAATTCCTGTTCCGCAACGTGATCGGCTTTGACCAGATCGCCGCGACCGAAAAGTTCTCGGAAGCCAGCGAGGATGTGGTCAGCGCCATTCTGACCGAAGCCGGAAAGCTGTGCGAAGAGGTCATGGCCCCGCTGCAGCGCCCCGGCGATCTGGAACCGGCCCGATTGGAAAACGGCGTGCTGCGAACGTCTCCAGGCTATGCCGAAGGTTGGAAAGCAATTGCCGAAGGCGGCTGGATCGGGATGAGCGGCGATCCCGAATATGGAGGTATGGGTCTGCCCATGACCATGACCACTGCCGTGAATGAGATGATGAGCGCTGCTTGCCTGTCGCTGCAATTGGCCCCCTTGATGACCCAAGGCCAGATCGAAGCGTTGGAGCATCACGCGAGTGATGAGCTGAAAGCGCTCTATCTGCCCAAGATGATGGCGGGTGAATGGTCAGGCACCATGAACCTGACCGAACCGCAGGCCGGATCGGATGTGGGCGCGCTGACCTCGAAAGCCGAAGACAATGGCGACGGCACCTATTCGGTGACCGGGCAGAAGATCTATATCTCTTGGGGCGACAACGACTTTGCCGAGAATGTCTGCCATCTTGTTCTGGCCCGCCTGCCAGACGGTGTTCCGGGAACCAAAGGGATTTCGCTGTTTCTGGTGCCGAAATACATCCCCGACGAGAACGGCAACCCCGGCGTGGCCAATGACCTCAAGGTGGTCTCGCTGGAACACAAGATGGGCCTGCACGGCTCGCCCACCTGCGTGATGCAGTATGACGGGGCCAAGGGTTGGCTGGTCGGCAAGGAACACTGCGGCATGGCCGCGATGTTCACCATGATGAACAACGCGCGTTTGGGCGTTGGTGGCGAAGGTGTGGGTGTCGCCGAAGGAGCCTACCAGCATGCGCTGGCCTATGCGTTGGAGCGTAAACAGGGCAACCCGCCCTCGGGCACCATCATCGACCATGCGGATGTGCGGCGGATGCTGATGTCGATGCGCGCGGATGTGTTTGCGGCGCGGGCGATCATGCTGGCCAATGCAGCTGCAATCGACATGGCGCAGGCCACGGGTGAGGCCGATTGGGCGGCACGTGCGGCGCTGCTGACGCCGATCTGCAAGGCTTTTGGCACCGAGACCGGCATGCGCGTTTCCGAGACCGGCGTTCAAGTGCATGGTGGCATGGGCTTCATCGAAGAAACTGGTGCTGCACAATATTATCGCGATGTCCGTGTGACCGCGATCTACGAGGGCACCAATGGTATTCAGGCCATGGACCTCGTAGCGCGCAAGATGATGGATGGGGGTGAGGCGGCCTCGAACCTTCTGGATGAGATCGAGGATCAAGCTGAGAAGGCGCGCGCCACGATGCCTGAACTTGCTGGTCCTGTTTGGGAAGCTTCCGAGTCGCTGCGGGAAGCGACGGAGTGGCTCGTTGCTCAATCGGATATGAACAACCGGTTTGCTGGCGCGGCTTCGTATCTAAAAGCGTTCGCGCGGGTTCTGGGCGGGCATTACCATTTGTCAGCGGCGCTGGCCGATCCCGATGGACCGCGCGCCAAGTTGGCACGTTTTTATATCAATGTGCTGCTGCCTGAACATACGGGCTTGCTTGCGCAGGCGCAGAACGGGGCGGATGACCTCTATGCCCTCAGCCCAGAGGAACTGGCGGTTTGATGGATGGCGAGGCTCCGCAAGTGATGCGATATCCGTGGGAGGAACCACCCGCTCCTGGCGAATGGGTCGAAGTTGCAGAAGGAGTTCTGTGGATCAGGCTGCCTTTGCCGATGGCGCTGGATCATGTGAATGTCTATGCATTGGATGATGGCGACGGTTGGACCATAGTCGACACAGGGCTTTCTTCAAAGAAAACACGGGGAATCTGGCAGACCCTGATGGAAGGGCCATTGGCTGGCAAACCCGTCCGTCGCGTTGTCGTGACTCATCACCATCCTGACCATGTCGGCAATGCGGGCTGGTTCCAGTCCGAGCATGGCGCGGAACTGGTCATCAGTCGTACCGCATGGTTGTTCGCGCGTATGCTGACGCTGGATGTGCAAGAGAATTGGCCGAAGGAAACGTTGGATTATTACCGCAGCGCGGGGATGGATCCGGACGTGCTGGCCGGTCGGATGGCCGAGCGTCCGTTCAACTTTGCCGACGCCGTGTACCCTATGCCGCTGGGATTTACCCGTGTCAAACAGGGCGACGTGATCCGCATGGGTGGCCGCGACTGGGATGTTCACATGGGCAACGGCCATGCGCCCGAGCATTGCACCTTCTGGAGCCGCGAGGACAATCTGGTGCTGACCGGCGATCAGATCCTCAGTTCGATCAGTTCCAACTTGGGCGTCTATGCCACCGAGCCGATGGCCGATCCGGTGGCCGACTGGTTGGAGGCTTGCGAACGCCTGCAACCGCTGGCCCGGCCCGATCATTTGGTTTTGGGCGGGCACAAACTGCCGTTCACCGGGTTGCCGATCCGCATGCGGCAGTTGATCGATAACCACCACGGCGCGCTGGAGCGTCTGCTTAACGATCTCGATCAACCCAAAACCGCCGCCGAGTGCTTTGCCCCGCTGTTCAAGCGCCAGATCAGGGGCGGGGAATACGGTCTCGCGCTGGTCGAGGCGGTTGCACATATGAACCATCTCTACCACATTGGAGCTGTCGCCCGGACGCGGCGCGCGGACGGAGCTTGGGAATATCAGCGCAAAGGGTAGAGCAATGGACAAGATCGAAACCTCAGCCGAGGCAGCGGAATCTGCGGCGTTGCCGCGGTGCTATGAGGTGCACGCCAACCCTGAAGCGGCATCGGGGAACAAGGATTTGCCCAAGCCATTGCAAAAGCCGGTCGAAAGCAAAAGCCCTGCTCAATGGGCCTATGAGCGGCTGATCATGTATATTCAGAATTTCGAGAAGACTCTGGATGGCGATCACGAGGTTGCCATGGGATTTACCGGTGGTGATGCCGGTGTAATGCGGATCGAGGGCATGGGCTATTTCGATCCGGATGTGATTACCTTCTATGGCTCGGACGGAGGCGGCGCCAAAACGCAGCTCGTCCAGCATGTCAGCCAGTTGAATGTGATGCTACGTGCCTTGCCGAAATCGATCGAGGATAAACCAGCCAACCGCATTGGTTTCCGGCTGGCGGCTGATCTGGAAGAAAGCTGACGCCCACTCTTGCAATTCACACTTACGCAGCCTTGAATGGATAGACCATTCAGGAGGCAACCGCGTGACCAATTTCTCAGCCGTTACAACTGCCTACCGGGGCGCATGGGCGCGGCGGCGCGTGTTTGTGCCTGTTTATGTCGCCGTCCGGTTGCTGCTGGTTGCACTGATCGCTCCGGGCGTTGCCATCGCCGTCAATCTTGCTGTCTCATTGTCTGATCAATCGGCGCTGACGGATCAGGACATTGCGATGTTCCTGCTGTCACCAGCAGGCTTCATCGCGGCGGTTGTAGTTCTCAGCCTGTTCTTACTGGCCGAGGTCTTTGTCTTCTCGGTCATGGCCGGATCATTGCGGATGGGTGAGCGTGACCCTTGGCGCGCGGGCAGTGCTTCCATCCGGTTGATCCTGACGCGTTTACCTGCGCTTTTCGGCTTTGCCGCACGGTTCATTTTGCGTGTGCTGGTACTTGCGCTGCCTTTTGTCGCCGTGGCTGGCCTGATCGCCTGGTGGATGCTGACTGAATACGACATCAACTATTACCTCACCTTCCACCCGCCTTCATTCTGGGTGGCGGTAGTGCTGATCGGATTTGTGGTGCTGTGTCTGGCTTGGGTTCTGATCCGCAGGCTCTCGGCCTGGGCGCTGTCGCTGCATCTTGTATTATTTGAGGGCTGCAAACCCGCCGAGGCCTTCTCCGCCAGCACGGATCGAATGGAAGGCAAACGCGGTCGCCTCAAGATCGAGCTTGGCCTTTGGCTTGCGATGCGTCTCGTGATCGCCGCACTGATTGCCTTTGTGGCCGGACTGTTGTTCGATCTGGTGCCGTTGCAGGAAAGCACGAACCTGCGCTTTGCGCTGATCTTCAGTATGATCGTAGCGGGCCTCTGGTCGCTGGCTGGGCTTGTGCTTGCAGCCGTCGCTCTGGGAGCATTGGCGGTTCTGCTGGATGGGTTCTTCGACACACAGGGCCGAGAGGTCACTCATCCCGAACCAGGCAACCTGCGCGCGCCGCTTTACGCTGTGGTCGGTGGCGCGGCAATCGCCCTGCTGATCGGGCTCTGGTCCGGGCAGGAGTTGCTAGTCCGCATTCAGGCCCCCGATCATGCGGATGTCATTGGCCATCGAGGCGCGGCGGCGATAAGGCCGGAAAATACCATGGCGGCGGTGTTGAAGGCTATCGAAGATGGCGCCGATTGGGTTGAGATCGACGTTCAGGAGACTGCGGATGGTGTGGTCATCATCGCGCATGACAGTGATTTCATGAAATTGGCGGGTGTGCCGCTCAAGGTCTGGGACGCAACCATGGAGGATATAGCCGAGATCGATATCGGCAGCTGGTTCGGCCCCGAATATGCTTCGGAACGGACGCCCACGCTGCGGGATGTTCTGGAAGCTGCGAAGGGCAAATCCAAGGTCATCATCGAGCTGAAATACTATGGCCATGACGTCGACCTGGAAAACCGAGTTGCCACGATTGTCGAGGAGCTGGATATGCAGGATGACATCGCCACCATGTCATTGAAATATCCGGCCGTGCAGAAGATGAAAGCGCTGCGCCCCGATTGGCGGGCAGGCGTTCTGGCCGCAACCGCGATAGGCGATCTTTCAGGGCTTGAGGGCGATTTCGTGGCCGTAAACGCAGCAACGGTGTCACCGGGCCTGATCCGCTCGGTCCATGAGGCGGGCAAGGACATCTATGTATGGACGGTGAATGACCCGTTGCAGATGTCGGCCATGGCATCGATGGGGGTCGACGGGCTGATCACTGACCGCCCGGCCATGGCTCGCGAAGTGCTGCGTGTTCGTGCCGAGATGGGACCGGGCGAACGCCTGATGCTTTGGTTGGCGACGACGTTCGGATTGTCTATCGATACTGCCGAGATGCGTGATGCGGAACCATAGACTGGCCGCCCTTCTGGTCTGTTGCGCGCTGCCTGCAGCTGCGCAGGACCTGATGCGTAGCGTGGAAATACCCGCTCACCGGGCGTTGGCCGACACGATAGAAGGCGCTGAACTGACCCCCTTCGAAACGGACGGCTGTTCGGGCGGATTATCTTCCAGCTGGCGTATGGTTGCCGAGACCTTTCCGAAGTTCAGTCTGCTTTATGAAGAACACCCGCCATGGGAGTACTGCTGCGTTACTCACGATCGCGCTTATTACAACGCAGGCGGCGCATCGCAGGCCGAGGCCAGCTTTGACGCCCGGCTCGCTGCCGATGACGCGCTGCGCACCTGTGTCAAAACCCACGGCGAAAGCCACGCTGATGAATACGCCGAACGTTATGACATGACGCCGGATCAGATCCGCTCGGTTCATTCAATCACCTCCGAGGCGATGTTTCTGGCCGTGCGTTTTGGGGGTGGTCCCTGCAGCGGGTTGCCCTGGCGCTGGGGGTTTGGTTATCCAGGCTGCACGATTTTTGGACCAACTGCGCGCGAATGACGTCGTGACAGGCCCTGAATTTTGCATTATCCAACATTTCAAATACGCGAATTGGGATTCTAATAAACATGGCTGATCACAAGCACGGCGAGATGGACATCACCGTTCAAACAAAAACCTTTGACGGTTTCATCAAATTCACCACGTGGTGCGTGGTAGCAATTGTACTCCTTTGCCTGTTCCTGGCGGTCTTTGCGGCCTAAACGGTACACGAGGCGCATCTCTTGTTCAGGATTCTGATTGCCTGCCTGCTGGCAGTGACAGTTGCGGGTTGCGCGGGATCGCAGCGCCCGCAGGCTGATCCCTCGGAAATCGTGGCCCGGTCCTATCGTGATCCGGGGCCATCGACACTGACGCTCTATACGATGATCAGCACGCGCACCGGATCTGGGGCACACACGTCGCTGATGATCAGCGGGAGCGAGCGGGTCATATTTGATCCTGCCGGATCGTTCCGGGCGGATGTGGTGCCGATCAAGAATGATGTCCTTTATGGCATCACGCCAAATGTCGAACGCGCCTATCGTAGCAGTCATGCGCGCGAGACGCATTATGCCCGTATTCAGACGATCGAAGTGACGCCACAGCAGGCCGAGATCGCGCTGCAATTGGCCAAGCAAATGGGCCCGGTTTCGCAGGCTTTTTGTGCAAATTCGACCTCGCAATTGCTGCAACAGGTCCCGGGGTTCGAGCAAATCAAAACAACATTCTACCCGGTGAAGCTATCCGATCAGTTTGGTCAGATTCCAGGCGTTGTCACCACGGATTATCGTGAGAATGACTCGGCTGATCTGCAGCAGGGGCTGGCGGAAAACAATGCGCGACTCAATCAGCTTGAAGCGGTCTCAACCAACTAGGTAAAGCAGACCGTAAAGCGTGGCGGCCCCTGAAAAGATGGCCGCTATGACGTTTTTCGTTACAATTCCCACCGTCAACGCAACTGCCGCAGCCGCCATGCGCGGCATATCCGGTTGTCCTTCGGTGGCTGTCGGCCAGACTACCAAAGGTGCGATCAGGGCAGGCAGAATCGCCACTGCTGTGTATCTCAGGTGCCGCAGAAGCCAGGGCGGCATCGGGCGGTCGCCAACCAGCCCGATAAAGGTAAAGCGCAGAAGGTAGCTGCCTATCGCCAGACCTACGATGATGATCCACATGGTTGTCGGGTCGATCTGCGTCATGACTTTTTTCGCTCTAACATCAATTCAGCCTGCGCACCTGCCATCATCCCGGCTATTCCTGCGATCAACAGTCCAAGATTGAACGGCACTGCCACGCAGAGCAGGGCGACAACAATCGCCACCAGCGCGGCTACAACATGCGCCATGGTGCGCATCATCGGTCCGATCATGGACAAGAACGTGATCGGCAGCGCAAAATCCAGAGCCCAGCTTTCCGGAATCTGCGCCCCCAGAACAGCACCCAGATAAGTGGCAAGTATCCAAAGCGGCGTGATCGGCGTGACCGAGCCGACAAAGTACGCCATGCGCTGAGGCACGGACATATCCGGTTCTTTCTCGAAGCGGACAATCGAACAGGCGTAAGACTGATCAACAATAAGATAGGCTCCAAGGGCCCGTTGCCACAGCGGAGCCTCCCCCAGATAAGGGGTCAGTGAAGCCGAATACATGGCCACCCGCAGGTTCACAGCCAGGGCCGAGATCAGAACGATAACCGTTGGTGTATTGTCCTGCAGCAATTGCAATGCGGTGAACTGAGCGGCGCCGGCAAACACCGTGGCGGAAAAGGCCATCGTCTGGATGATATCCAGCCCTGCTTCTGTGGCAAAAACACCAAACAGAAGGCCAAAGGGCATGGCGACGAAGATAAACGGCGTCCCGTCGCGAAAACCTTTCCAGAAGTATGACTTGGATGTGGCAGAGGCCATGGCTAAATCCTATGGTGACGCGAGCAGCAGTAGCCGTCTTGGGAAGGGGTTGCAATTGGCCACGGAGATCGACCTGTCAGACTACCTCATTGCGCCCGATCCGGGGGCTGCCCGCCTGACGCGCGGTGTCGAGGGTGTGGACCAGAATGGTGAGATAAGTCAAATCTCAGTGGTCGAGGAACGCCCGCTGACCATTTTCCTCAACTCGCAGGAAATCGTGACGGCAATGACCATCGGCGACTATCCCGAATACCTTGCGCTCGGGTTTCTGCGTAATCAGGGGATGCTGCTTGCAGATGATGAAATTACTCGGATCGACTATGACGACGATCTGGAAACCGTGGTCGTGCGTACAGCGCGTGAGACCTCATACGAGGACAAGCTGAAGAAGAAGACCCGCACCAGCGGTTGCGCAGTAGGCACTGTGTTCGGAGACATGATGGAGGGGCTAGAGGACGTGCGCCTGCCACAGGTTTCGGTGCGCACCTCGTGGCTGTATGAGTTGGCATCCAAGATCAACCGCACCCCGTCTCTGTACCTTGAGGCGGGTGCCATCCATGGCACGGTGCTTTGTCATGAAAGCCACCCGTTGGTCTATATGGAAGACGTGGGCCGCCATAACGCGGTCGACAAGATCGCAGGCTGGATGCTCTCCGAGGGTGCGAGCGCGTCTGACAAGATCCTCTATACGACCGGTCGTTTGACTTCGGAAATGGTGATCAAAACGGCAATGATGGGCATCCCTGTTCTCGCTTCGCGATCGGGATTCACCGCCTGGGGTGTCGAGATCGCGCGCGAGGTCGGTTTGACTCTGATCGGCCGGATGCGCGGGCAGCGGTTCGTGTGTTTGTCGGGCGAAGACCGATTGG
Source organism: Ruegeria sp. AF2 (assembly GCF_056542025.1). Lineage (NCBI taxonomy): Bacteria > Pseudomonadati > Pseudomonadota > Alphaproteobacteria > Rhodobacterales > Roseobacteraceae > Ruegeria > Ruegeria sp. AF2. The sequence continues at coordinate 289,377 of NZ_JBQFZC010000004.1, forward strand.
TGCGCGATGTTGATCCGTCGAGCGTGGCGATTGAGGACAAAAAACATCGCAGGAAAAGTGCCGATGGCTGAACAGTCGCAAAAACCGCTGGGGGTTATTCTGGCAGGCGGCCTCGCTACGCGGATGGGAGGCGGTGATAAAGGGCTGTTGCAGATCGGCGGGCAGAGCCTGCTGGATCGGGTGATAGACAGGCTGCGCCCTCAGGTCGGCGGGCTGGCTTTGAACGCCAACGGCGATGCCGAACGGTTTGCTCGCTTGAACTTGCCGGTTGTTTCGGACTCGATCGAGGGCTTTGCAGGACCGCTGGCCGGCGTTTTGGCCGGGCTTGATTGGGCCGCTGAACAGGGCGCTCAATCTATCGTGACGGTTGCGGCGGATACTCCGTTCTTTCCGCATGATCTTGTGGCGCAACTGGTGAACGCATCCAAAGGGCAGAAATACCCCCTTGTTCTGGCAACCACCCCGCGCACGAGTGACGAGGCTTTAAAATCCGGCGGCGGCAAGCGGATCAATCGGCATCCGACCTTTGGGCTCTGGCCGGTGGCATTGCGCGATGATCTGAGGGCGGCGTTGAACGGTGGACTGCGCAAGGTTGTCCTGTGGACCGACCAGCATGATGGGCGAGAGGCGCTGTTTTCGGCCCAGCCGTTTGATCCGTTCTTCAACGTCAACACTCCCGATGATCTGGCCCGCGCTGAAACCTTGTTGGAGCAGGTATGAGGGTCTACGGCGTCACCGGTTGGAAAAACGCGGGCAAAACCGGCCTAGTGGAACGGCTGGTGGCTGAAATCACCGGACGTGGGTATACCGTTTCCACCGTTAAACATGCGCATCATTCCGTCGACGTAGACCATCCGGGTACCGACAGCCAGCGGCATCGCGCGGCGGGTGCGTCCGAAGTGCTGTTGGCATCCGGCCAGCGGATCGCACTGATGCAGGAGTTGCGCGGTGCGCCCGAGCCGAAGCTGGACACCCTGCTGTTGCGTTTGTCTCCGGTCGATCTGGTGTTGATCGAAGGCTTCAAACGCGAGCGTCACCCCAAGATCGAAGCGTTTCGCGCAGAACCCGGAAATCCGCTGATCGCCACGGATGATGAGACGGTTCGCGCGGTTGCAAGTGATACGCCTTTGGAATTGGATTGCCCGGTGTTTGATCTGGATGATACGGCGGCCATTGCAGATTTCATCCTGGAAGAGGTCGGATTATGAGCACGCCGGATATCTCACCTCCGCCCTTGCGCAATGATTGTTTCGCCTTGCCTGCAGGGGTGAACTGGACACCCGTTGATGAGGCTCTGGCGCTTTTGCGAGACAGATTGTCGGTGGTAGCTGGGGTTGAAAACGTGCCCGTGATGCGGGCGGCGGGCCGAGTTCTGGCGGTGGACGTGTCGGCCAAACGATCAAACCCGCCTCAGCCCAACACCGCTGTCGATGGGTACGGATTTGCCGGTCCGGTGCCGGAAGGACCCTGTGTCATGCCTTTGGTAGAGGGCCGGGCGGCTGCGGGTGTACCCTTTGACGGTGAGGTCCCAGAGGGCCATGCGATACGCATTCTTACCGGAGCTGCACTGCCAAAGGGTGTTAATACGGTCATATTGGAAGAGGATGTGACCTTTGATCATGGGCACATTGCATTCCGAGGTCCGTTGAAACAGGGCGCGAACACGCGAAAGGCAGGCGAAGACGTGGTTGAAGGCGCGCTGACCTTGCCAGTTGGGCGGCGTTTAACACCAACGGATCTGGCGCTTTTGTCGGCGGTTGGTCTGGCTGAGGTTTCCGTCCGCAAGGTTTTGCGCGTCGGGGTACTATCGACCGGGGATGAGCTGGTCGAGCCGGGTGACAGCGCCGGACTGGGGCAGATTTATGATGCAAATCGTCCGATGCTGCTGTCACTGGCCGAGCGGATTGGATTCAAAGCGGTTGATCTTGGGCGCGCCGAGGATGATCGCGCGGCGCTGAAACAGCATTTGGATCGCGCGGCTCAGCAAGTGGATGTAATCCTGACCAGTGGCGGGGCCTCCGCCGGCGATGAAGATCACGTCTCGGCATTATTGCGAGAGGCCGGGGCGATGCAGGAATGGCGCATCGCATTAAAACCCGGGCGACCATTGGCGCTGGGCATGTGGGATCATACGCCGGTGTTTGGCTTGCCGGGCAATCCGGTGGCAGCACTGGTTTGCACGTTGATCTTTGCCTGCCCGGCACTGAACCTGCTGGCCGGTGCAGGCTGGCAAGAGCCGCAAGGCTTCGACGTGCCCGCCGCGTTCGAAAAGCGCAAGAAACCGGGTCGCCGGGAATACCTGCGGGCGCGCATCCGTGAAGGACAGGCCGAGGTATTCCATTCGGAAGGATCTGGCCGGATCAGCGGGCTGAGCTGGGCCGAAGGCTTGGTCGAAATCGAGGACGGTGCCCGCGATATCAAGCCCGGCGATCTGGTGAGGTTCATACCCTACGGAAGTTTTGGGCTTTAATCGAACGTCCCTGCGACACGCCCCACCAGCATGAAGGCACGTGCTGTGCGGGTTTCGCCCAGGGCTGTAAGCTCGGCATCGCTGGCATTAGGTTCGAACTCGACGATCATATGGTCAAAGCGGCGCAGGAAATGGTGTGCGGCATCGCGAAAGATCGGATCCTGTTTCATCCGCGCCGCAGTCAGCGCCAGTGACGAACGGTCCCGAATGCCACCCAAGGCAGCCACCGACCGCCCGCGCGCGCCTTGGGCAAATTGCCGCCAGACTTCGGGTCGGGCCATATCGGGGCGCAGGTCATCCATATAGATGCCTTCCTGGCTGAGAAGGGTCAGAACATCTTGTGAGGCCTGCACAAGTTTCGAGGTCTTGCGATCTTTCAATGCAAGCCGCAGCGCGTTAAATCCCTCGGCATCGCTTTGTGTCTCGGGGAAGTTCAGGGCGCGGATAAAGATGTCGGTGGGCAACGGGGGCGCCATTTCTTCCGCTGAGGTGCCAAGTTCCAACGAAGTCTGATTGGCCATGTCCGGCGCGGGCCTTTGGGTGCGTCCGGGTTCACCGCGATTGGTCGAAAATGTCGCCAGCGCGCTCTCGGTCTTTTTTGCGCTTTCGGCGATTTCATCCAGTTTCTTGCCGACCGTCGGTTCATACGTGCTGGCCGCGCGTTGTTGCTGAACGACATAGCTGTTGCGGATCGCATCGATGGCTGTCTGCAGGCGGGCGCTTTCTTCGCGCATCACGCGGCTGGCGCGCATCGCGAGGGCTGCGACCCAGATCATTGCGACCGGCATGAACACCGCCAGGAAGGTGACGATGAACCCTCCTTGTTGCCCGCCGGGCAGTACCAGAAACACGACCGACACCACCAGCCAGATCAGGCTGAGAACAACTGCTGCAATCTCGATCTCGGTGACCGAACGGTGCGCCGGACGGTCGTAGATACCCAGCGAGGTGGGTTTCTCGGGTTCTTGCTCAGGTTCAGACCCTGACATGACAAACGCTCCGGTCAGGCGTATTCGATACTCAGAACTTCATAAGAGCGCACGCCTCCGGGGGTGCGGACCTCGACACTGTCGCCTTCTTCTTTGCCAATCAGGGCGCGGGCGATGGGGGATTTGATGTTCAGAAGGCCCGCTTCGATATTGGCCTCATACTCACCCACGATCTGCCAGGTCTTTTCTTCGTCGGTATCTTCATCCACCAACGTGACCTTCGCGCCGAACTTGATGGCCCCTGACAGTTTGGCCGGATCAATGACATCTGCCAGCGACAGGATGCCTTCAAGCTCTTTGATGCGGCCTTCGATAAAGCCCTGCTTTTCGCGCGCCGAGTGGTATTCGGCGTTTTCTTTCAGGTCGCCCAGTTCGCGGGCTGAGGCAATCGCCTCGATGATCGCCGGGCGCTCGACGGATTTCAGATTCTTCAGCTCTGCCTCGAGCGCGGCATTGCCCGAAGGCGTCATGGGGATCTTTTCCATTGTCTTGTCGTCCACGCAGAAATTGTTACGCCCCGCCGCACAATAGCGTCGGGGCGAAGGATGGTTTGGCAATTACCTGACCCAAATGAGGCGTGAATTGCAAGAGGGGAGGTGTGCGTTGTCAGTAAACTCGCAACTTAGCGCCGCCGTTCCGGGGGGCGGGTGCGCCTGTGGCGCTGTCCCAACAATTCTCCACTTCGCCAACGGCTGGCTTCGTGCCCACGCCACAGCATCTCAATCATACTGAACCACTTCGAATTCGATGCCATTGTCATCTTCGAAATAGAACCGCTTGCCTGGCTCATAGTCTGCGTGGTTGTGCGGTTCAAATCCCGCTTTGCGGACCTTTTCCTCGGTGGCGTCGATATCCTCGACCAGCACACCTACATGGTTCAAGCCGCCCACGAAATCATAGCTGTTTTCGCCTGATGGCTTGGGATCGCCGGGGGCGTAGAGTGCCAGATAGGTATGTGGGCTGCCCACATGCACCGTATAGCCACCGGCAATGGCAGGGCCTTCCCAGCGTGTTTTCCAGTCGAAGACTTTCTGCATCCACGCCGCAGATGCCTTTGGGTCGCGGACCGTGAAATTAGTATGTTCCAGCGTCGCCATCATGGGATTCTCCTTCCAATTTGAGGCTTGTCCCGACTCACTGTAATTTCTAAACCTAACTTTAGGTCAAGAGATTTCTTTGGGAGGATGTAATGGTTGTTTCGGAAGGTCTGGCGATTGGAGCATTGGCCCGGCGCACTGGGTTGGCGGTGTCGGCGATCCGATACTACGAGGCGCAAGGTTTGATATCTCCATGGCGTAACGCGGGTGGGCAGCGGCGTTATCAGCGCGCCGATATCCGACGGCTAAGCTTTGTGATGATCGCGCAGCAATTCGGTCTGACTTTGCCCGAGATCCGCGAGGTATTGTCGGGCTTGCCAGGAAACCGCACACCGACGCCTCAGGACTGGAAGAGTATCAGCGAACGGCTGCGCACGCATCTGGATCAGCGAATCGATACGCTGATGCGACTGCGCGACAATCTGGATGGATGTATTGGTTGCGGCTGCCTCAGCCTGCCGAAATGCAAGCTTTACAACCCCGATGACAGGGCCAAATCCCATGGTAGCGGTCCCAGATACCTTATGGGGGACGCACCCGAAGCCTGAAGTGTCGAATAGCGGCGTTGTTACGCCGTGTTTCGATTGACCAAAGTCTTTATGACCATGTAATCAGCCGTGAAACAATATTGCGCCGACCGCATGAAGAAAGCGCCAATTCGGAAAGTTAGCTAAGGAGCCCGCGATGGCCGAGATTGAACGCGAAGCGATGGAATATGACGTGGTGATCGTGGGTGCTGGCCCTGCGGGCCTGTCTGCGGCCATCCGTCTGAAACAGCTGGATGCCGACCTGAACGTCGTGGTTCTAGAGAAGGGTTCGGAAGTGGGTGCGCATATCCTGTCGGGTGCGGTGCTGGACCCTTGTGGTCTGGATGCTCTGATCCCCGATTGGAAGGAAAAGGGTGCCCCGCTGAACGTGCCTGTGCATGAAGACAATTTCTACATGCTGGGCGAGGCTGGCAAGATCCGCATCCCCAATTTCCCGATGCCGCCGCTGATGAACAACCACGGCAACTACATCGTCTCGATGGGCAATGTCTGCCGCTGGATGGCAGAGCAGGCCGAAGAACTAGGCGTCGAAATCTTCCCCGGCATGGCCTGTTCCGAGCTGGTCTACGGTGAGAACGGTGAAGTCAAAGGCGTTGTAGCCGGTGTATTTGGTCTGGAGCCAGACGGATCCTACGGCCCCAACACCGAGCCGGGCATGGAACTGCATGGCAAATATGTCTTCCTGTCGGAAGGCGTGCGCGGCTCACTGTCCAAGGAAGTCATCGCCAAATACGACCTGTCTGCCGGTAAAGAGCCGCAGAAATACGGCGTCGGCATGAAAGAGATCTGGGAGATCGACCCGGCCAAGCACAAAGAAGGCAGCGTCACGCACACCATGGGCTGGCCGCTGGGCAGCAACGCGGGTGGCGGGTCGTTCATCTATCACCTTGAAAACAATCAGGTCTATGTCGGCTTTGTGGTTCACCTGAACTACAAAAACCCGCACCTGTACCCCTACATGGAATTCCAGCGTTTCAAGCACCACCCGATGGTGGCCGAGCTGCTGAAAGGCGGCAAGCGTGTGGCTTACGGCGCCCGCGCGATCACCGAGGGTGGCTACCAGTCGATGCCGAAACTGGTCGCACCGGGTGTTGCGCTGTTGGGTTGCTCGGCCGGCATGGTCAACGTGCCGCGCATCAAGGGCAACCACAACGCGATGCTGTCAGGCAAGGCCGCGGCCGAGGCCGCCTATGACGCCATCAAGGCCGAGCGTTCGGGTGATGAGCTGACCGCTTATGAGGCCAACGTTCGCGATGGTGCAATCGGCTCGGATCTGAAGAAGGTGCGCAACGTCAAACCGCTGTGGTCGAAATACGGCCTGACCGCCAGCCTGGTACTGGGCGGTATGGACATGTGGACCAACACGCTGGGCTTCTCGCTGCTGGGCACGCTGGGCCACGGCAAGAACGACGCGGAATCGACCGAAGATGCCAGCAAGCATCAACCCATCGACTATCCGAAACCCGATGGCACACTGTCCTTTGACCGCCTGACGAACGTATCGTTTGCGGCCACCAATCACGAGGAAAGCCAGCCTTGCCATCTGAAACTGGCCGACCCGGACATCCCGGTTAAGGTCAACCTGCCCAAATTCGACGAGCCGGCACAGCGTTACTGCCCCGCAGGCGTCTATGAGATGGTCGAGGATGAAGACGGGCCGCGATTCGTGATCAACTTCCAGAACTGTGTTCACTGCAAGACCTGTGACATCAAGGATCCCAGCCAGAACATCACCTGGACTACACCGCAGGGCGGCGACGGGCCGAACTACCCCAATATGTAGGCAAGAACACGGGCGTTGGCAGGGTCGTGAAGGCTCTGCCATTGCCTCTCGCCCAGCAAAGCCCTAGCTTGTCGGTCAGTCAACGACAGCAAGGCAGATTATCAGTGGTTTCCCTGGTTCGACGCGCGGCTCTGGCCGTGATCCTCAGTTCTTCAATCGCGTTTCCTGCGGTATCGGATACCGGATCGGGGTCGTATCTGGCCGGGCGTCAGGCGATTTATGAGAGCGACTATCCCGCTGCCGAGCGTTACTATGCGCAGGCGCTTCGCGCTGATCCCCAAAATCCGAAACTGCTGGAAAACGTGGTCGTCGCCCGGCTCGCTTTGGGTGAGATTGAGCGGGCCCTGACCGTCGCCGAAGTTATCGAGGAAAATGAACTGCCCAGCCAGGCCGCTCGGATGGTGATCGCCGCCAATCTGGTGGCAGATGGCAAGCTGGATGAATTTCTGGCCCGCGATCCTGAAACGCAAGGGGTTGGACCGCTGGTTGATGGCCTGATGATTGCTTGGGCTCATATGGGGCAAGGCGCCATGACCAAAGCGATGGAACAATTTGACGTTGTTACCACGCAGGAAGGTCTGAAAGAATTTGCACTTTATCACAAGGCCATGGCGTTGGCGTCAGTCGGAGACTTTGAGGGGGCCGAGGCGATCCTTGCCGCAGATGATGGCCTGGTCGCCCGTTTTTCACGCCGGGCTGCGCTGGCGCGTGCCGAAGTGCTGTCGCAGCTGGATCGCAACGACGATGCGCTGGAATTTCTGGATAACGTCTTTGCCGCCGGCAGTGATCCGACCATCGAAGGTTACGTCACTCGGCTGTCTGATGGCGAAACGCTGCCCTTTACCCATGTCCGTTCTGCACAGGATGGCATGGCCGAGGTTTTCTTCACCGTTGGCGCTGCGCTGAGTGCGGAGGCCGCGCAGGATTATGTTCTGCTATATGCCCGCGTCGCGGCCTTTCTGCGGCCTGACCATATTGATGCGCTTTTGCTAAGCGCTGAGTTGTTGGATGGGCTGGAACAATATGATCTGGCGGTTGATGTCTATCGGCAGGTGCCTCCGGACAGCAGCGATTATCATGCCGCCGAGCTGGGGCGCGCCGAGGTCCTCAGTCGCTCTGACAGAAAAGAAGCTGCCGCCGAAGTCCTGCAAAACCTTGCCGCTCAAAGCCCCGATTTGCCCGGTGTGCATGTAGCTTTGGCCGACCTGCGGCGCCAGCAAGAGGATTACGCGGCAGCGGTCACCTCTTACGACAAGGCGATTGGCCTGACGGAAGAGGGTGCAGGCGGAAACTGGTTCCTGCATTATGCCCGCGGGATATCGCATGAACGTCTGAAGAACTGGGACGAGGCCGAGGCCGATTTCCGCCGCGCGCTTGAGTTGAACCCGGACCAACCACAGGTGCTGAACTATCTCGGGTATTCGCTGGTCGAGCGGCGCGAGAAATTGGACGAAGCGTTGAATATGATCGAACGCGCAGTCGCAGCGCGCCCTGACAGCGGCTATATCGTTGACAGCTTGGGCTGGGTGTTGTTCCGCCTGGGCCGGTACGACGAAGCAGTCGACCACATGGAGCGCGCCGTTGAACTGATGCCGGTCGATCCGGTGGTAAATGACCATCTGGGCGATGTTTACTGGGCCGTAGGTCGCGGGCGTGAAGCCGAGTTCCAGTGGAAACGAGCACTATCTTTCATTGATCCTGAAGATACCGACGGTGAAGCCGATCCTGAACGCATCCGCCGCAAGATTGAAGTCGGATTGGATGCGGTTCTGGCCGAGGAAGGTGCCGAACCCCTGAAGGTCGCCAATGAAGGCTGAGGCATTTGCCCCCGCCAAGATCAACCTGACCCTGCATGTGACCGGCCAACGCGCGGATGGCTATCATCTGCTTGATTCGTTGGTGGCCTTTGCCGATGTTGGGGATCAGTTGAGCCTCAGTTCCGGCCCCGAGCTGTCTCTGTCGGTCACGGGTGAGTTTTCGGATGGCGTACCGACCGATGATCGCAATCTGGTCTGGCAGGCCGCCGAGGCCGCAGGCTGGACCGGTCGCATTCATCTGAACAAACAACTGCCGCACGGTGGCGGTGTCGGGGGCGGCTCATCGGATGCTGCGGCGGTTTTGCGCACCGTGACGAAGGGGGGAGAGTGGCCCGATAGCGTGCCGCTGTCGCTTGGCGCGGATGTCCCGGTATGCATACATGCTGCTGCAGCGCGTATGCGCGGGATTGGTGAACAGATTGAGCCGATGGCGTTGCCGCCCCTCCCGGCGCTTTTGGTCAATCCGGGTATTGAAGTTCCCACCGGCCCGGTGTTTTCCGCTTTGCACAGCAGAGACAACGCACCGATGCCTGCTGAGATCCCTGCATTCAAAACACCGGAAGACTGCGCCACGTGGTTGAGGGCTCAGCGGAATGATTTAGAGGCACCTGCAATATCTGTAGCGCCGGGCATTGCGGAGGTCATAGCGGCGTTGGAAGACACCCGAGACGCGTTGATGGTTCGTATGTCGGGTTCAGGCTCAACCTGTTTCGCACTTTATCCAACGCTCAAAGCAGCCCATTTTGCCGCCTATGAGATCGGCGCGGCCCAACCCGGCTGGTGGTACCGCGCAACGACGCTCAGTTAAGGCGCGATACGACGTAATCGGCCAGATCGCCTAACAGGGTGCGGATTTCGTGATCCGGAAGAGGCGCCAGCGCAGCCTTGGCCTTGGCCGCCCAGCCAAACGCATCCGCGCGGGTTGCATCCAGCGTGCTGTATTTGGCCATCAGCGACAAAGCGTGATCCAGATCGCCCTCTTCCTGCCGCCCGCGACCGATCGTCCGTTCCCAAAACGAGTGTTCCTCGGCAGTTGCCTGAGCCACGGCTTTGATCACCGGTAGGGTGAGTTTACGTTCACGGAAGTCGTCGCCAACGTTTTTGCCTGTGGCCGCACTATCGCCCTGATAATCCAGAAGATCATCAGCGATCTGGAACGCGATTCCAAGCGCATCGCCATAGTCATACAGCGCCTTGACCTGAGCCTCAGTCGCGCCTGCGATCACACCACCCACTTCGGTTGCAGCAGAAAACAGCGCCGCTGTCTTGCCGCGCACAACCTGCAGGTAGACACTTTCATCCGTGCCCAGATCGGTGGCCGCTGTCATCTGCAGCACCTCGCCTTCGGCGATTGTGGCCGACGCATTTGCAAGGATATCCAGAACCCGCAACGAACCGGTTTCGACCATCAACTGGAAGCTGCGGGAAAACAGGTAATCGCCAACCAGAACACTGGATTTATTGTCCCATAGCAGGTTTGCCGTGGGTCGCCCGCGCCGCTGCCCGCTTTCATCGACGACATCGTCATGCAGCAGGGTTGCGGTATGAATGAACTCGACCGTTGCAGCCAGCTTGACGTGATGGTCGCCTGAATAGCCGAACAGCTGCGCCGCCGCCAGGGTCAGCATCGGGCGCAGACGCTTGCCGCCCGCCTCGACCAGGTGCGCGGTCACTTCGGGAATGCGCGGGGCATGTTCCGACGCCATACGCGTCCGAATCAGCGTATTTACTGCTGCCATTTCGCCCGCAAGCATCTCTGCCAGACGCTCATGCGGTTTCGAGATCGTGCTGACGTTCATCACTCTCCTGATACAAGGCTCGACATCCCTGTCACCTTGCCCTTACATCCATCCCCATGAAAGAACTATTGCGCAGCACCGATCCGACAATCCTAGCCTTTGCAACGGCTCTCCTTGAGGGCGAGGATATAGACTGCTTTCAGATGGACGTAAATATGAGCATCCTAGAAGGCGGCATCGGAATCTTTCCCCGTCGCCTGATGGTGCGGGCAGATGATCTGACCCGCGCCGAACGGGTCATGTGCGATAACGAGATCCCGCTGGGGCGATGAGCAGCTTTTCCGACAGTGATCTGACCTGCAATGATTTTCTGGGCGGGCGTGTGCGTTTGTGGCAGCCGCGCTCAGGATATCGTGCAGGGGTCGATCCGGTCTTACTGGCGGCATCGGTCCCGGCAAAAGCTGGCCAGTCGGTGCTGGAATTGGGCTGCGGGGCAGGGGCTGCTATTCAGTGCCTAATGGCGCGAGTGCCGCACCTGAAGGCAACTGGGGTTGAACTGCAGGCTGGCTATGCAGATCTGGCCCGCCGCAATTCGGAACAAAACGCAGCGATCACCGTGGTTGAGGCGGATTTGAACGCACTACCGAATGATCTGCGACAAGAACAGTTCGATCATGTGATCGCCAATCCGCCCTACTACCGGGCAGGCGCGCACAGCCCTGCCACCGACGCTGGACGGCAGATCGCACTGGGTGAAGACACGCCGCTTGAAGACTGGATCAATGTCGCCGCCCGACGTCTGGCGCCGCGCGGATATCTTCACATGATCCAGAGGGCAGACCGGCTGCCCGATATGCTTGCGGGGTGCGCGGGCCGCTTGGGCTCGATTCAGGTGCTACCTCTGGTCCCCCGTGCGGATCGCGCGTCCGAGCTGGTGATTTTGCGTGCCAGAAAGGGCGGGCGCGCCGCCTTTCGGCTACACGCACCGCTGATTCTGCACCTCGGTGACCGGCACGTAGAAGACGGCGAAAGCTATACCCCAAAGGTTTCGGCGGTGTTGCGCGATCGGGCGGATTTGACCGGGCACTTTGCCTGATCGGCAATGACCAGCCGAATTTGTCGGATTTATTATAGATTTCGTGCGTCTGCAGCGTGACAGGCTGGAAATGATGTGATCAACTTCTTACGTGACACTTACAAACCAGAGAAGGAGGACCGCCATGAGCGTGAGCGCACATCTGACGGAGTTGAAGAAAAAACACGAAATTCTCGGTCTTGAAGTGGAAGAAGCGCAACGCTCACCTGGTATTGACGATCTCCATATCGCACAGCTGAAGAAGCAAAAGCTGAAGCTAAAAGAAGAGATCGAGCGCCTGTCGACCTAAGGTTCTAGGCCTTCAGGCTGGCGCGGGCCGCGATGGCAGCGCCACCGGTGACAAACAAGGCCGCGATCGCCAGACCCCAGGACGGGGCGGCGATCCCGGCCAGAACCAACACAAGCGTCGATAGCAAAGGTGCCGCGTATGAGGCGGTGCCCAGTATTTGAATGTCCCCGCGCTTGACGCCGATATCCCAGACATAGAACGCCAGCCCAACCGGTCCCAGGCCAAGTGCAAAGGTCGAGGCCCAGCTAAATGTGCCTTGCGGCCAGGTCGTTTCTTCCACTGTGAAATGCAAGGCCCATGAGGCGATGGCCGTCAAAATGCAGAACACCGCGACCGAACTTGTCGGCACATCACCCAGCCGTCGCGATAGAACCGAGTAGCTGGACCATGTAAGCGCGCACAGCAAGGCCAGCCCGTAGCCGGGTAGATGCTGGACCTGAAACCCTGCGCTGCCACCACCGGTGATGATGACAGCGGCTCCGGCAAAGCCAAGGCAGGCTCCGATAAGGTGACCAGGTTTCAGATGTTCTCCGGGCAGCAGACCTGACAGAAGAACGATCAGCAAAGGCCAGAGATAAGCGATAAGCCCGGCCTCGGCTGCAGGGGCCATGCGAAGGGCTGAAAAGTACAGCGCGTGGTAGCCAAAAAGGCCAATTGATCCAAGCAGGTATGTCGTCCACGCGACCCGGCGCAGTTGACCCAGCCCGCCGCTGGCGAATGTCCAAATCAGACCCAGCGTACCGCCGATGGTAAAACAGATCGCGTTCAACAACAAAGGCGGCGTCGGGGCCGAACCCACAGTGAACAGCGCCAGCAGAGACCATAGCAAAACGGCGACAAAACCAATCGCGGTCGCGCCCATTCTGCTCATTCACCAGCTACCTTCTCAACAGGGATGATTTCAAACTCATCCGATATATGCGCGGTCTTTTCAATCTCGGATATGAACCAGTCGCGGAACGCTGCGATCTGCGGTCGCTTCTCTGCCCCTTGCAGGCAGAGGAAACGAAATCGCCCGGCGGTCTCCAGTGCCACTTTGAACGGCGCGACCAGTCGCCCTTCGGTCAGGTCTTTCAGGATCATGGCGCGCCGCCCCAGAACCACGCCCACCCCGGCCACGGCAGCGTCGATGGCGTGATCGGCGTTCGAAAAATGCGCCCCATGGGTCGGAGTGAAATCCAATCCCACCGCACGGAACCACGCGGGCCAGTCGCAACGCGGCTTGAGGAAACTGATCGAATCGTCGTGGATCAGGGGGGCGTCGCGCAACGACGCAGGCGTGGGGAATTGTTCGGCCAGCTCCGGGGTCATAACCGGTGTCAGCCACTCCTTGCGGACGGGAACCGAATAGAGCCCCTCATCCGGCCCGTAGCCAAAGCGGATCGCCACGTCCACGTCATCCCGTTCAAGGTCCATGTTGCGCAGAGTGGCCGAGAATTTCAGGTCAATCCCCGGATTTGCACGGGCGAATTCATAAAGGCGCGGTGCCAGCCATTTCGCCGTCAGGGCAGGGCCTGCTGTAACCGTGAGGCTGGTTTCATCCTGCAGCCTCCGCGTCGCTTGCCACGCGGCTTGCAGGGCGGCAAAGCCATCTGCGGTTCCGGGTGCCAATGTGCGCCCGGCTTCGGTCAGTTCGACAGCGCGATTGAGCCGGCGAAACACGGGGTGGCCCAGATGCTCTTCTAACGACTTGATTTGAAAGGACAGGGCAGCCGGGGTCACGTTCAGCTCCTCCGCCGCCTTGGCAAACGACATATGTCGTGCGGCGGCATCGAAGGCGCGCAAAGCAGTCAACGGAGGCAGGCGGTCGGTCATGGCGGTTAAGTTTTTCTTAACTGAAGGATCGAAAACTCTCGTTTGTGTAATTTAAAATCAAAGGCCATGTTGATGGCAAGACAAATCCAACTTGATTGAGAAGGGTTCAGCATGATCGAGATGACAACAAACCCAGCCATTCAGAACGCCATTCACCGCGCGCATGAAGAGCGCGGCAAGGCGGTTGTAGGATTCTGGTCCTGGCTATTCGGTTCCCGCTGATCGCAGCGCGCGTGATCTTACGGGATAAAAGAAGGGCCGGTCCTTGATGGACCGGCCCGTTTTCATTCTCAGATCGCCGGTTCAGACGAAGAACTGTGCTCCGTTTGCGGAAATGGTCGAGCCGTTGATGAACTGCGAATCGTCCGATGCCAGGAAGGCCACGCAACGCGCGATTTCTTCCGGTTCACCCAGACGACCAGCCGGGATTTGACCGATGATCGATTCGCGCACTTTTTCCGGCACGGCCATGACCATTTCGGTCGCGATGTAGCCGGGGCAGATCGCGTTGGCCGTGATACCGGCCCGCGCACCTTCCTGCGCCAGAGATTTCACGATGCCCAGATCGCCCGCTTTGGTTGCGGCATAGTTGACCTGCGCAAACTGGCCTTTCTGACCGTTGATCGAGCTGATCACGATGATACGACCAAATTTACGCTCGCGCATACCCGGCCATACCGGGTGCACGGTGTTGAAAACACCAGTCAGATTGGTGTCGATGACCTGATGCCACTGTTCAGGTGTCATCTTGTGGAACGGTGCGTCGCGGGTGATACCGGCGTTGGCGACCACGATGTCGATCGGGCCAACCTCGGCCTCGACTTTTTCGATGCCCGCTTTGGATTCGTCGTAATCCGCAACATTCCATTTATAAGTTTTGATACCGGTTTCGTCGGTGAACTTTGCGGCGGCTTCGTCATTGCCTGCATAAGTGGCGGCAACATTGTATCCTTCGGCCTTCAGCGCCTTGGAAATTGCTGCGCCGATGCCGCGGGAACCGCCGGTTACGAGTGCTGTACGTGCCATTTAGGACTCCTCCAAATTTAGTCGTCTTGGTAATTCTGTTACTCTGAGAGTTAAGGATGCGCAATATCGTTTCGTGATCGATCTTGTCTTTCTGTCCGGCGATATTGTCGCATCTAAGGGGTATGATCCGATTGTAACAAAAAAGGGCGCCCAGTGGACGCCCTTTTGTATTTAGTTTTCAGCGCACTTAGTCACGCTCCACACACAGGGCGACACCCATGCCGCCGCCGATGCAGAGGGTCGCGAGACCTTTCTTGGCATCCCGGCGCTTCATTTCGAACACCAGGGTGTTCAGAACCCGGCAGCCGGACGCGCCGATTGGGTGTCCGATGGCAATTGCACCACCATTGACGTTTACGATCGACGGATCCCAACCCATGTCTTTGTTTACAGCGCAGGCTTGCGCTGCGAAGGCTTCGTTTGCTTCGACCAGATCCAGATCATCGACCGACCATCCAGCTTTCTCCAGCGCCTTGCGCGAAGCGTAGATCGGGCCAACGCCCATGATCGACGGGTCAAGTCCGGCGGTCGCGTAGGATGCAATTCGGGCCAAGGGCTCAATCCCACGCTTTTCGGCATTCTCAGCCGACATCAGCAGGGTGGCAGCGGCACCGTCATTCAGGCCCGAAGCGTTTGCGGCCGTGACAGAACCGTCCTTGGCGAAGGCGGGGCGCAGTTTGCCCATGGCTTCGATTGTCGCGCCGTGGCGGATGTATTCGTCCTTGTCCATCACGATGTCGCCCTTGCGGGTCTTGATGGTGAAGGGCACGATTTCATCGGCGAACTTGCCAGCGTTCTGGGCCGCTTCGGCTTTGTTTTGCGAGGCGACCGCAAATTCATCCTGCATATCGCGGCTGATCTGCCATTTCTCGGCGACGTTCTCAGCCGTTTGACCCATGTGATAGCCGTTGAAGGCATCCCACAGACCATCGCGGATCATCGTGTCGATGTATTTCATGTCACCCATCTTATGACCGGCGCGCAGGGCGGCGGCATGGGGCGACAGGGTCATGTTTTCTTGTCCACCAGCGGCAACGATGTCGGCATCGCCCAATTGGATATGCTGTGCACCCAGAGCAACAGCACGCAGACCCGAACCGCAGACCTGGTTGATGCCCCAAGCCGCGCTTTCCTGCGGCAGGCCCGCATTTATATGCGCCTGGCGCGCTGGGTTCTGACCTTGGGCGGCAGTCAGGACCTGGCCCATGATGGTTTCGCTTACTTCGCCCTTGTCGATCCCGGCACGTTCGACAACTGCTTCAAGGACGGCAGCGCCCAGATCATGTGCGGGGGTGTTCGCAAACGAACCGCTAAAGCTACCGACGCCCGTACGTGCGGCGGATGCGATTACTACGTTGGTCATAAAGTCAATCCTTTACCGTCATGGTCCTGTGGGAAATCTGACGGCGCGGTTTGAGGAGAAGTCTTCTCCGGGTGCAAGAGCGCCTCGTGATCCCCCGCTCAAGCATCTTCTGCAATAACGCAATGCTGCATCTGCAGCAACGGACAGCTTGTCTCAGAGTGAGCCTTGGCGGTGTTCCGCGCGACCAGCTGCTATCAACTGCCCGTTTTTGCAGCTTTTTCCGAGCTCCAGGGCGGAGTGACTGAAGGCGCCCCATATAGGAAGCCCTGCAGACAATCGACACCGTTTGCGATCAGGAAATGAGCATCTTCGTCACTTTCGACCGATTCGGCAGTGACAAGAATTTCGAATTCCCGCGCAACTGCAATCAGTGCGCGCACCAGCGATTGATTGTCGGGATTGCTGCTGATGCCCCTGATAAACTGCCCATCGATCTTGGCGGCATCGAACAGAAATTCACGAAAGTGGCGAAAGCCAAAGTTACTGGCCCCAAAATCATCCAGCGCAAAGGCGATACCGCGGGCTTGTTGGCGATCCATGAAATCTACCACCAGTTCGGGCACCTGCATCGCCGAAGATTCTGAGATTTCCAGAATCAACCTTTCGCCCAAGCTTGCGTCTTTTTTCAGAAACCTATCCAGCACACGCGACCAGTTGGAATAACCGATGGACCGCGCGGACATGTTGATTGACAGGCGGATGCCAGGGTTGCGGATCAGAGTGCGCAGCCCCATTTCAAGCGCGACGCAATCAAGGTCCCGGCCAATTGGCGTGTTTTCAACCTGTGGCATGAACTCGCGCGCGGGGATGACGCGGCCGGTTTCATCCAATACACGGATGAACCCTTCGTAGAACGCGATGCCCTGAGGAGGATGTGCTTGAACGACAGGCTGGAACGCCAGCCTGCATTGTCTATGCTTCACGGCTTCGGTCGCCATCTGTACCACCGATCGATCCCGTGAAGTGACGGCGGCGCTTAAGGGGTCGTCCGATCCCTCGGGCAGGTCTGCGCGTTTCCTGTTTCCCATGACGTACCGTTCCCCTGATCCCGATGATTTTGGCCGGGGCCAGTTTCAGGGAAGACAGGTAAAACCGGGGTTAACGCTCAAAATTTTATCGCAGGTGGCGGGGCGGAAGATCAGTGTGTTGATTGCCAAGCATGACGCAGCGAAGCAGCCGCACCGATAAGCGCTCCTAAAAGTCCCAGCGCGGCCATGACAAATCCCAGCCCCAATAGCGCGGGCATTGCTCCGTTGAGTGCGGCGGTCATTGTGATGACGAGGCCCAGCAAACCTGTGATCGTAGAAATTCTCATCAGCTTTGACATGCGGACCTCCGGAAATGCACTCTTAAAACATCTCAGGGGATATGGAGCGCTTGTGCCAAATTTCAAGCAAAGAAAAGGTCTTTTTGAGACCTAGGCCCGCTTGGCTGTGGAAGCAGGTGATTTGGTGCCGAACTGTTCGAATCCCGGTGTGCCGTGATCTTGCGGATGGCGGACAAGGTGCTTGGCCTTGATCTGTTGGGAATTGTCGCGGCTGCCATCGTGGCTATAGCCCGGAGGGGCAAAACAATAAGCCAGACGTTGGCGCAAGGTCAGGCCCGGTTGGGTGGCGTCCCGCCAGATTCCAACCCATTCATGAAACGCCACGCGCAGCGGATTGAACGTGCCGATATTGTGGACAAGCCCATAGTCGACCTTGTCATCTTCTTGCTCGGGGACAAATGTGCCGAACATCTTGTCCCAGATGATAAAGACACCCGCATAGTTGCAATCAAGATATCGCGCATTTCGCCCATGATGGGCGCGGTGGTGACTGGGCGTATTCATGACGGCTTCGAACCAGCGCGGCATTTTGCCGATCGCTTCGGTATGGATCCAGAATTGGTAGATCAGGTTCAGACCTCCGACGAACAGCACCATCGCCGGGTGAAAGCCTAGTAAGATTAGCGGCGCACGTACCACCATCATGAAGGTGAATGTATAGGTCCAGGTCTGCCGCAGCGCCGTTGTGAGGTTGTAATGCTGTGAGCTGTGGTGGTTCACATGACTGGCCCAGACCCAGCGAATGCGGTGCCCAAAGCGGTGCACCCAGTAATACCGCAGATCGTCCAGTACAAAGCACAAGATGATGACCGGGATCGAGGTCCCTAGGTTGAGCGGTGTGATCTGCCACAGCCACATGAAAAACGCATATGCGATGAAGCCCAGCAAAAAGCCCGAGGCGATATTGCCTGCCCCCATGATTAGCGAGGTCAAGGCATCGCGGGTTTCGTACCTACCGCCCCGGCCTTTGATCGCGATCCAAAGGAATTCGGCCAGAATGGCCGCGATGAAGAAGGGCACGGCCCATTGCACCGCGTCGGGAAAACTCACTTGATCAGTCATGCAGGATCCATCAGATTTTGCCAGTGCTGGCGTTCGGTCTCATCAAGGTGGACGATGACCCGAGGAGTGCTGAAATCGTGGAACAGGACTTTAAAGCCTTCGGGATGATCCAGCCAATCGAAATCTCGCAAATGGCGGGCCACGGTATCGGCACCAAAGGACCACAGCAGACCGGCTCCGGTTTCGGTTCGGATAAGGGCGGCGTGACCATCATGGGCAACGGTCACGTCAATGATGGAATCATCTGGAAAGTGACGCAGCCACTGTTCGTGCGCTGTCTCGGGCGTCAGCACTTGCAAGCGTGACTTGCCCGTCAGATGCAGCAGCAAGGCGACCCCGGCAATGCCGCCGACGACGAGGATCAATAGTATTTCCAGCGGCATTCCATCCTCCTGCAGATAACCTGCAAGCGGGCGATTTGTCTGTCAAAGGTGGCGTGGCGTCAGCCGCTTTCCAGGCTTTCCAGAATCTCATGCTGGACGATGCGTGCGACAAACGGCATTAACCCGTCAGGGCCAGAGGCCCGATCTTTGAGATGGATGCAGATATCGGGCCTGCGCGCGGCGATGATGCCAACCATTTCTCCGCGTATCTTGTCATCAAGACCCGCGCCCATGATCGCACAGGCGATGCGCGGTTCCGCGTCCAGCTGCCGCCGCACCTCATCCTGATCATGCGCGCCCAGCCACTGAATCGGCAGGTGATCCAGTTGTTGTGCCACGTTGCCGATTACATTCGGCAACCGCCCAATCAACAGAACTACCGGTTTCATCGGAGTCTCCCTTTCTTCCGGTCGCAAACGAAAACCGGCCCGTTGGGGCCGGTCTCATTCTAACACAGATTTTCTGCAAGAGCGCGCGGGACCTCAGCTATTGCCTTCGACAAGCGCTGAAATTATCGCCTTGGCACTGTCCGAGTTCCATTCTGCATCACCGATCAGGCGTGCGATCTCATTGCCATCGGGGTCGATGATCACAGTGATCGGCAGGCCAATCACTCCCATTTCGCGTGCAACCGCCTGTTTCGGATCCTGATGACGCGGCAAGTTGTCGATGCCGTTTTCGTCAAAGAACTTCTTGATCCCGGCAGGTGTGTTGCGACCGGTCGCCAGGGTCAGAACCTCGAATTTGTCACCGCCAAACTCCTGTTGCAGTTCAGCGATCTGAGGCATTTCTTTGCGGCACGGCGCACACCATGTGGCCCAGAAGTTCAGCAGCACATACTTGCCTTTGTAGTCGGCCAGCGATCCGGTGCCGCCATCATCTTCTAGTTCAAAATCGACCACTTTGACCGGCTTGGGCTCACTATGCAGGATCAGCCGCTTCAGGCTGCCCTCACGCAATGGGCCAAGCGTTGCCGCATCTGTTGCCAAAGCGGCGTTTGCACCCAGCGCTAGGGCCATATAAAGGGGGATCAGACGTAACAGGCGCATATCAACTCCGGGTTTTCTTTCATGACCGATCAATCTTCGAACCAGATGTGGGGCGGCCGCTTTGCCGCTGGTCCAGACGCGATCATGGAGGCGATAAATGCCTCGATCGGGTTCGATCAGCGGATGGCAGCCCAGGACATCGCAGGCTCGCGCGCCCATGCCGCCATGTTGGCTGCCACAGGCGTTATTAGTGATAGTGATGCGCACGCCATTCGGGAAGGCCTGCTCACCGTTTTGTCAGAAATTCAGAACGGAGAATTTCAGTTCTCGACTGCGCTGGAAGACATTCACATGAATGTCGAGGCGCGCCTGAAAGAGGTGATCGGAGAACCCGCAGGCCGTCTGCACACGGGCCGGTCGCGAAACGACCAGGTGGCGACCGATTTCAAACTCTGGGTTCGCGACCAGCTAGATGCCGCAGAATCCGGTCTTCTGGCCCTGATCCGGGCGCTTTTGGCGCAGGCCGAGGCCGGGGCAGACTGGGTCATGCCCGGTTTCACCCACCTGCAAACCGCGCAGCCGGTAACCTGGGGTCACCACATGATGGCCTATGTCGAGATGTTTGGCCGCGATCTGTCCCGCGTGCGCGACGCCCGTGCCCGGATGAACGAATCCCCCTTGGGCGCAGCCGCGTTGGCCGGGACCTCTTTCCCAATCGACCGCCAGATGACAGCTGAGGCGCTGGGCTTCGACCGCCCCGCAGCCAACTCATTGGACGCTGTCAGCGACCGCGACTTCGCGTTGGAGTTCCTGTCGACCGCCTCGATTTGCGCCATGCACTTGTCGCGCTTTGCCGAGGAATTGGTAATCTGGTCCTCGGCCCAATTCCGGTTTGTATCACTGTCTGATCGCTTCTCGACTGGTTCATCAATCATGCCGCAAAAGAAGAACCCCGATGCAGCTGAGCTCATCCGTGCCAAGGTTGGCCGCATATTTGGTGCGAATACTGGCCTGATGATGGTGATGAAGGGGCTGCCGCTGACCTATTCCAAGGACATGCAGGAAGACAAAGAACAGGTATTTGATGCGGCAGATAACTGGATGCTGGCACTTGCCGCGATGGAAGGCATGGTCAAGGACATGACCGCCAATCGCGAAAGCCTGGCTGCCGCTGCCGGGTCTGGCTTTTCAACTGCGACCGACCTGGCCGACTGGTTGGTCCGCGTGCTGGGCCTGCCCTTCCGCGACGCGCACCATGTCACTGGATCGCTGGTGGCCATGGCTGAAAGCAAGGGCTGCGACCTACCGGATCTGACGCTGGAGGACATGCAATCGGTCCACGCGGACATCACCGACGACGTCTATTCTGTTCTTACCGTCGAAAATTCGGTAAACTCTCGCCAATCCTATGGCGGCACCGCACCGGATCAGGTGCGGGCCCAGATTAAGCGATGGAAGGCGCTGGTGTAATGCAGATACGACGGGTGGTGCTATTGATTGCGGTCGCAGCGGCCTTGGCCGGGTGTGGTGCCGATGGCGAACCCATACAGCCCACCATGAGCGCAAGCGTCGGCGTAGGCAGCAGCGGCACCTATGGCGGTGTTGGCGTTGGTCTCAGACGCGGTGGGCTGGGCGTTTATCTGGGGCTCTGAACTCCAAAATTGCAATTTGCTGATCGCACACCCATCTGCATCTGACACGTCCTGAATGACAAAGAGAAAATGCATGAGACCTGTCGGCCTGATCCTCTGCCTCGCCGTACTTGCAGCTTGCGACCCGTCAGGCGCACCCCGAACGGAACCAACGGCCGCACCTAGCGGGTCCGGGGTCTCGGTTTCAGGATATGCGAGGGTTGGCGCGTCAAAGACGTTCTGAACCGCGACGGTGACCACAACCCTACCGGAATCATTTGATCCACATACCTCTTTTGGTCTAAGCGCGCAGGCATGGATCATTTTCTCTACCGCGACGGCGCGCTTTTCGCCGAGGATGTGCCAATCTCCGAAATCGCAGCCGCGGTCGGAACCCCGTTCTATGTCTATTCGACGGCGACGCTGCAGCGGCATTTCAAGCTGTTCGATGACGCGCTTGAGGGCACTGATCACCTTATCTGCTATGCGATGAAAGCGGCCAGCAATCAGGCCATCCTGAAGACGCTGGCGCAGGCAGGTGCGGGAATGGATGTGGTTTCGGGCGGGGAATATCTGCGCGCCAAAGCCGCGGGCGTGCCCGGAGACAAGATTGTCTTTTCGGGCGTCGGCAAGACAGCGGATGAGATTCGTACCGCTCTGACCGGTGAAATTCGTCAGTTCAACGTTGAATCCGAGCCCGAAATGCAGGTGATCAATGCGGTTGCACTGGAATTGGGCAAGGTTGCGCCGATCACTGTTCGGGTGAATCCGGACGTGGATGCAAAAACCCACGCCAAGATCGCCACCGGCAAGTCCGAGAACAAGTTCGGCATCCCAATCTCGCGTGCGTCCGAGGTTTATGCACTGGCCGCAAGCCTTCCGGGACTGGAGGTGATTGGGATCGATGTCCATATCGGATCGCAACTAACCGAGCTTGAGCCGTTTGAACTGGCTTATAAGAAGGTTGCGGAACTGACAGAGCGCCTACGCGCAGAGGGGCATAACATCCGCCGCCTCGATCTGGGCGGTGGTTTGGGTATTCCTTATGCCCGTTCCAACGACGCGCCTCCGCTGCCGGTTGAATATGGTGCGATGGTCAAGAAAACACTGGGCCATCTGGGCTGCGAGATCGAGATTGAGCCCGGTCGGTTGATTGCCGGAAACGCGGGTCTGATGGTGTCCAAGGTCATCTATGTTAAATCCGGCGAAGACCGCGATTTCCTGATCCTCGATGGCGCGATGAACGACCTGATCCGCCCCGCGATGTATGAGGCGTATCATGATATTGTGGCGGTCGAAGAACCTGCCGCCGGGGTCGAACAACGCCCTTATGACATCGTTGGCCCGGTGTGCGAATCTGGTGATACATTTGCCAAACGGCGCAACATGCCCCCTCTGAAATCGGGTGATCTGATCGCATTCCGCAGTGCAGGTGCCTACGGTGCAGTCATGTCCAGCGAATACAATACGCGGCCCCTGATCCCTGAGGTTCTGGTGAACGGGGATCAATTTGCCGTAATTCGTGAACGCCCAAGCTTTGACGAAATCATAAACCGCGATACCATACCAGAGTGGCTTTGACGCGATAGGCGCGTCGGGCCGATCAGGAGGCCCGCCTTGCGCGACAACCAGACCTTGCCAATTCCAAGACTGTCCCTGTGGTTGACGCACGGGGGTATGCTGGCCGAGCAGGTGATGCGCGCCTTCTGGCCGTTCTTTTCTATTCTTATGGCGCTGCTGGCCGCCCTGATGCTGGGTCTGCACGATCTTGTGCGCATTGAAGCCGTTTGGATTTCTGCAGCGGTCGGATTGATTGCTTTAATTGCGACAGCGGTTTTGGGAATCAGACGGTTCCACCTGCCAACCCGGGCCGAGGCGCTGGTTCGGCTGGATGAAACCCTGCCCGGACGCCCGATACAAGCACTGATGGACGATCAGGCAATCGGTGCGATGGATGCGGATTCGGTGGCACTCTGGCATGCGCACCAGACGCGCATGGCAGATCGTGCATCAAAGGCCGATCCGGTGAAACCCGACTTGCGGCTGGCGTCTCGCGATCCCTATGCGCTTCGCTATGCTGCCTTATTGGCACTCGTCGTTGCGGCTCTGTTCGGCTCGTTCTGGCGGATAGGCTCGGTCGCTGACATGACGCCGGGGACCGCTCAGGCGGGGCAGGGCCCGACTTGGGAGGGTTGGGTTGAACCGCCGCGCTACACCGGACTGCCAACGCTCTATCTGGCCGATCAGACCGATCCAACATTGACAGTGCCCAAAGGCAGCCGCATCACGCTTCGATTTTATGGCGAGGTCGGCGCACATAGTCTGACGGAAACTTCGACGCCTCTGGGCACCGAAGCCGCGACGGACCCGGAACAGGAATTTGTTGCCGAACGCTCGGGTCAGATGCGGATTGATGGCCCGGCAGGGCGCGATTGGGCGCTTGAGATCCTTCCAGACACTGCCCCCAGGATCGCGACGGCAGGAGTGGCGCAATCAGAGGCTGGCGGACAGATGAAGCTGCCCTTCGCTGCTGCGGATGACTATGGAATCGTCTCCGGCACAGCCCGGATCGAATTGGACCTGCCAGCGGTCAACCGTCAATTCGGTCTTGCGACCGAGCCAGAACCGCGCGAGATCATTACGGTCGAGTTGCCAATGCCGATTACAGGCGATCGGACCGATTTCACCGAAGACTTGATCGAGGATTTCTCGCAGCACCCTTGGGCACATTTGCCGGTGAAAATAACCCTCATGGCCATCGACGCGGCAGTTCAAGAGACGGTGGCAGAACCTTATCTGACACAACTGCCGGCCCGTAGGTTCTTTGACCCATTGGCTGCTGCGGTGATCGAACAGCGGCGCGATCTGCTCTGGTCGCGCGAAAACGCGCTGCGTGTATCGCAATTGCTGCGTGCGGTTTCGCACCTACCCGAGGACCTGTTCCGCTCAGATACAGCGTATCTGCGTCTGCGTGTGATCCTGCGGCGGCTGGAGACCTTCGACAAATACGGCGCACTGAACGTCAAACAGCAGGAAGAAATTGCGCAAGCGCTGTGGGATCTGGCGGTTCTGATCGAGGATGGCACGCTGGCCGACGCATTGGAACGGATGCGCCGTGCGCAGGAGCGTCTGACCGAAGCGATGCAGAACGGTGCCAGCGACGAAGAGATTGCCGAACTGATGCAGGAGCTGCGCGAAGCGACACAGGATTACATGCGGCAACTCCAGCGTCTGGCGCAGGAAAACGGTGAGACGCAGCAAGGACAGCAGGGCCAGAACGGCGAAACCCTGCAGATGACGCAGGATGACCTGCAGCGAATGATGGACCGCATTCAGGAGCTCATGGAACAAGGCCGCATGGCCGAAGCGCAGCAGGCATTGGAAGAGTTCCAGCAAATGATGGAAAACATGCGCGTCACACAAGGGCAGGGCCAAGGTGGCCAGTCCGAAGGACAGCAGGCCATGGAAGGGCTGGCAGAAACCCTGCGCGAACAACAGGGCCTCAGCGATCAGGCATTCCGCGACCTGCAGGAACAGTTCAACCCCGGTGCGCAAGCGGGCGAAAGTCAGGGCAATGAGGGTCGCAACGGTGGTCTGGGACGCGGCCAGAGCCATGAAGGCCAAGGCGGTCGGGGCCAGGGTCAGGATGAGGCTGGTGAAGGCCAGCAAGGTCAGGGGTCACTGGCGGATCGGCAGCAGGCGCTGCGGGATGAGTTGAGTCGGCAACAACAAGGTCTGCCCGGCGGTGGTACACCCGAAGGCGACGCTGCGCGCGAAGCATTGGGCCGTGCGGGCCGGGCCATGGACGACGCCGAAGACGCCTTGCGCAGCGATGATCTGGCCGAGGCGATTGACCGTCAATCCGAGGCGATGGAAGCCTTGCGCGAAGGCATGCGTTCACTGGGCGAAGCCCTGGCGCAGAACCAGCAGAACCAGCCGGGTCAAGGGACCGAGGCCGGCGACATGCAGGCCAATAACCGCGATCCATTGGGTCGTACGCCAGGTTCCGTGGGATCAATCTCGACCGACGACAACCTGCTGCAAGGCGAAGATGTATATCGCCGTGCGCGCGAGTTGCTGGATGAAATCCGCCGTAGGACCGGTGAACAGGATCGGCCTCAGATCGAGTTGGAATACCTCAAGCGATTGCTCGAAAGGTTCTAGTTCTGCCCTGCGCCCCCGGTCTGTGTCTCAAGCCAAAGGCGCGCTTGATCGACCAGTGAGACATATGATTTCAACATCGGATCAGCCTGAGGAACCGCCTCGCTGATCTGATTGGCATTGCCATATATCAGAAACAGAATGACGCCGATGATAATGATCAAGGCAAAGCCACGCAGAAACCCACCGGATTTGCGGGCCGGAGCAACGGCTTCAGCTTCGTCCGATGTCAAGTCGCTGCGCAGACCCGAGTTGATCGCCTCAACATCCGGCAGCTCATCTTTCTGACCTGCGTCAGCGGCGGTTTCAGTGGCCGAGGGCCGTTTCGGTTTGACCTTGGGCTCTTCAGGCGGATCCAATGCCAGATCAGGTTGGCTTTCCAGATTGCTGCCTTCACGCTCGCGCAGTTCTGCCTCGCGTGCAGCCTCTTCCTTGAGGATGCTGGATACCGCTGGGTCTACGTTTCCAACACTCAATTCCTCGGGCGCATCGGGTTCTGGTGTGTCTTCTGCCTTAACCTTTTCTGGCTCGGCCTTGGCCGTATCGGGTTCTGGCGCATCCTCTGACTTAACATCTTCCGGTTCGGCAAAGGCTGCCTGGATTGCAGTTGCAGATTTCGCTTCCGGCTCTGCTTTGCTGGCGACTGGATACTTTTCCTGAAACCAGGTCTCTTCGCAAGCCGAGCATTGAACTTCGCGCCCGTCCTCGGGGATCACTTCGTCCGGGACTTCGTACTGGGCGCTGCAATTCGGACACGTTAAACGCATTCTGCCTCCTGGCCTTCAAGGCTGGCCTGATAATAGTTTTTTCAGGGATGATATTCCGTTAAGACCCAACAGCAAAGCGTGTTTTCGGTTTCGCGGGCCAAGTGTCGCCAATTGGCCCCGCCCGAGGCATTGAATCCACCGCTGCGCTCGGGCAAGAGGTGAGCAGAATAAAGGGGGCAGGCGTGATCGAGCTGGAGAATATCAGCTATACCTACGGCGGTGGTGAGTTGCTAAGCGATGTTTCGCTGCAATTGCAGCCCGGATCGTTCCACTTTCTGACCGGGCCTTCGGGTGCGGGCAAGACCACATTGCTGAAACTCTGTTATGGCGCGTTGTTGCCAACCTCGGGCAGGTTGATGGCCTTTGGCGAGGATATCGCCCGCATGGACCGTGATCAGATGGCGCTGCTGCGCCGCCGAATTGGCGTGGTGCATCAGGATTGCCGGTTTTTGGATCACATGACGCTGGCCGAGAATGTCGCGTTGCCGCTGATGGTCTCGGGGCGCTCTGAAAATGGGCAGCAGGACGATCTGACCGAACTGCTGGGCTGGGTCGGGCTTGGCAGCAGGCTTGAGGCGCACCCGCCTGAATTATCGGGGGGTGAACGTCAGCGTGCCGCATTGGCCCGCGCAGTCATCCTATCGCCCGATGTAGTGCTTGCGGATGAGCCCACCGGTAATGTGGACTGGGAGATGTCGCAACGACTTCTGCGCCTGTTGGTCGAATTGAACAGGATGGGAAAAACCGTGCTGATCGCCACCCATGACCTAAGCCTGATCCGCGCCGCCAAAAGCCAGGTTCAGGCTCGCGTTCTGCGTATCGCGCAGCGCCGGGTGCAGCTTGCGGGGGCGGATCTATGAGCAAGGGCACGATCCGCAATTTGCTGCGCCGTGACAGCCGCGCCGACCGGGTGGTGCCACCCACGGGCTTTACCGCGCAATTGACCCTGTTCGTGTCTGGTGCAATGGCCTTTCTGGCGGTTTTTGCGCTGGCTCTTTCGTTAGCCTCGGGCCGTGTGGCGGATCGTTGGGCTTCAGAGTTGGCGGGGGCAGCGACCTTGCGGATCAATGCCCCCGCAGATCAACGTGCGGCGCAAACCGAGGCTGCTTTGAACGTCCTCCAGCAAACGCCGGGTGTGGCTTCGGCTCGCGCGTTGACGAGCGAAGAGCAGGCCACACTGCTGTCACCCTGGTTCGGACCGGACTTGCCTCTGGACACTTTACCAATCCCGCAGCTGATAGAGATTATCGAAGGTGAGCCGGGTCTTGATGCGGCTGGCCTGCGGCTGCGGCTAGGGGCTGAGGTGCCGGGCGCAGTGCTGGATGATCACACTCGCTGGCGCGAGCCATTGGTTGATGCGGCCAATTCACTGCGGCGTCTGGGCTGGATTTCGATCCTGCTGATCGGCGGCGCCACTGCCGCCATGATCACGCTTGCCGCCAACGCCTCGCTTGCCGCCAACGCGCAGATAATCGAGGTTCTGCGTCAGGTCGGAGCGCGGGACCGGTTCATCGCCGGAGCGTTCGTGCGCCGCTTTACGTTCCGGGCGCTGTTTGGGGCAGCGGTCGGCACCTTGCTGGGTATGACGGGTGTATTGTTGCTCCCCGAAGCCTCGGATGCGGGTGGTTTTCTCACTGGCCTTGGGTTTCAGGGTATCGGTTGGATCCTGCCCGTGCTGATCCCGGTATTGGGCGCGGCCGTTGCGTTTCTGGCCACATGGTCAGCCGCGCAGCGCAAGTTGAAGGAGCTTTCGTGATGTTCATGGCTATTCAATGGGTCCGGTCGCTGATCTTCATGATCACCATCTATGCCTGGATGCTGGTACTGGGGCTTGTCTTTGCCCCCTATGCGCTGTTCGCCAAGCGTGGCGCATTGCGAGCATGCAAAACCTATGCGCGCACAACCAAGTGGTTGGCCCGCTGGATGGTTGGTATTCGCTGCGAAGTGCGCGGGGAAGTCCCACATGGCGAGGTTGTGATCGGCGCCAAGCACCAGTCGTTTCTGGACATCATCATAATCTTCGACGCCATCCCACACGGCAAATTCATCATGAAGCGAGAGCTTCTGTGGACGCCGGTCATCGGAATGTATGCGCGCCGTCTGGGATGTATCCCGGTCAATCGCGGCAAACGCGGGGCGGCGGTTGCGAAGATGGTCAAGGATGTCGCCCGCGAGTTCAGCGAACCCGGTCAGTTGGTGATCTACCCGCAAGGTACGCGCGTCGCGCCTGGGGTGCACAAGCCCTACAAGGTTGGAACGGCGGTTCTGTATGAAGGTCTCGGGTTCCCGTGCGTACCCGTTGCCACAAATGCGGGCGTCTTCTGGCCCAGAACCGGTGTCATGCGCAAGCCCGGCACGGCGATTGTCGATTTCCTAAATCCAATCGAACCCGGCGTTGCGCGGAATGACTTTCTGGAACGGCTGGAAAACGTGATTGAGACACGGTCCAACGAACTGATGCGAGAAGTGGGGTTTGACCCGGATGGAATTCGTTAAGGATATCACTGCCCTTGAGGCTCTGTATGGCACACCCGGCGCAGCCTCCATACGCAAAGTGGCGCGGCGGCTAACACCGCTCTACCGCAAATGGATTATGGCCTCACGCCTGTGTATCCTCAGCACCGTCGGCTCCGAAGGTGTCGATGGCAGCCCGCGTGGAGATGAAGGGCCAGTTGTGTTGGAACTGGACCAAGGCACCCTGGCACTGCCGGATTGGCGGGGAAACAACCGCTTGGATTCCCTGCGAAATATCGTACTCGATCCACGCGTCTCATTGTTGTTCATGGTGCCCGGTTCGAACAATGTGGTTCGGGTAAATGGGAACGCTCAACTGACTGCAGATGAAGCCCTGCGCGCCCGGTTCGAGAAAAACGGGAAGCGCCCCGCGACCGTCATCGTGATCGAAATTTCCGAAATCTACACCCAATGTGCCCGCGCCTTGATGCGCGCGCAAACATGGAGCGGGCGGGATGAATCCGATGGGCTGCCAACCATCGGCGAGATCCTCTCGGAGATGACGTCAGGAGAAGAAGGCGGCGCGCAATATGATCAGGAATGGGGTGCCCGCGCCGCAAAAACCATGTGGTAGGTAAACATGGTTCTGATTCAGCCGATCACCTCACCGATCAGCATCTGCGGTTTGACATTGGTGAAATTTGGCAGATCAGCCAGTACAGGGCCTGCCTTTGACATACCGTCGTTCATCGCTTCCTGATCTTCAAATATGATCGTTGCGATCGCGTAGTGACCCGCCGCCTCATCCGGGCCTCCCGCAATGCCTTTGGTTACGACCGTACGTTCGATATGTGACCCCATGTGCTCGCCGACAAGCGGAAGATGTGTGTCGACATAATAGTCGAAATCGAAATGTGTTTCTGTACCTATGGGATAGATCACCTGTAAACTGACGCTCATCTGACTTCCTTTCCAAAAGCAATGGAGTCAGTAAACCGCGTCTGATCACCTGCCGCAAATGGTTTTGAGCGACACGGGGTGCCGCTCAAGGAGACTAGGTAGAGGACCTGCTCAGGTTTGGTCAGCTATGAATTGGCCCGTCACCACAGGCGAGCGCCGCCTCGCGCACTGCTTCGGAATAGGTCGGGTGAGCGTGACAGGTCAGGGCCAGATCTTCGGCTGATGCGCCGAATTCCATGGCGACGCAAACCTCGTGGATCAGGTCTCCGGCCGCGGGGCCGATGATATGCGCGCCCAGAATGCGATCGGTTTCTTTGTCTGCCAGAATCTTGACGAACCCGTCGGCTGCGAAATTCGCCTTGGCCCGGCCATTGCCCATGAACATGAATTTGCCGACCTTGTAGGCGCGGCCCTGTTCTTTGAGTGTCGCTTCGGTCTCACCCACATTGGCCACTTCGGGCCAAGTGTAGATGACCCCAGGAATGACACCATAGTTCACATGACCATGCTTGCCTGCAACCTGCTCGGCTGCGGCCATGCCCTCGTCTTCAGCCTTGTGGGCCAGCATCGGGCCTTCGGTCACGTCGCCGATGGCGTAGATGCCCGGCACGTTGGTCTGCCAATCACTACCGACCTTGATCTGGCCGCGCGGGGTCATCTCGACGCCCAAAGCGTCCAGCCCCAGCCCATCCGAATATGGCTTGCGCCCGGTGGCCACCAGCACAGTATCAGCATCGATGACATGCTCGCTGTCATCTTTGAGCAGCTTGTACGTTACCTTGGCTTTGGTCTTGGTGGCTTCGGTCTTTTGCACCGCAGCGCCCATGACGAATTTCAAACCCTGTTTCTTCAGGATGCGCTGGAAAGTCTTCTGAACCTCGGGGTCCATACCCGGCGTGATTTCCTTGAGGAATTCGATCACCGTCACCTCTGCGCCCAAACGGCTGTAGACCGAGCCCAATTCAAGCCCGATCACACCGGCACCGATCACAATCATTTTCTTGGGAACTTTGCCCAGAGACAACGCGCCGGTCGAAGTCACCACGACCTTTTCGTCAACCTCGACGCCAGGCAGTGCCGATGGCTCAGAGCCCGACGCGATAATGATGTTCTTGGTCTCATGGACCTCATCACCAACCTTGACCTTGCCCGCAGCAGGGATTGAGCCCCAACCTTTCAGCCAATCGATCTTGTTCTTCTTGAACAGAAACTCGATGCCCTTGGTGTTGCCATCGATCACCTCGTCCTTGTAGGCCTGCATCTGCTTCCAATCGACCGAAGGTGACTTCCCCTTCAGACCCATCTTTGCAAAGTTGTGTTCGGCTTCGTGCAACTGATGGCTGGCATGCAACAATGCTTTCGAGGGGATGCAGCCCACGTTCAGGCAAGTCCCACCCAGCGTCTCGCGCCCCTCGACAACTGCGGTTTTAAGGCCCAGTTGGGCGCAACGGATGGCGCAGACATAGCCGCCTGGTCCGGCGCCGATTACGATGACGTCATAATTTGCCATTACATTCTCCTAAATCGACCGGCTGATCCGGCAGCGTCCCGATCCGGTATGGCGGGTCGGGTACCTATATTTCAAACGGGTTCCAGCAGCTTGATTGATATATGCGCAATGCCGCCGCGTTCGTGGTGCATCGCCAGTTCTTCGGACCCAAAAAAGGCTTTGGCCTTATCCAGATTCATAACCTCGAACATCGCTATCGCATGATCCCGCTGATCTGGATCGCGCCAGACATGCAGGTCGCGGATACCCGCGGCCTTGCGCATCGGTTGATCCTCGCGGAACACTTTCAGCCAGGCATCGAAATCGGCCACATCGGCTTGCCACAGTACATGAGTCGCCATCTTAAAGATCCATCAGCAGACGGCGCGGGTCTTCCAGCGCCTCTTTTACGCGGACAAGGAATGTCACCGCACCCTTGCCGTCCACAATACGGTGATCATAGGACAGCGCCAGATACATCATCGGGCGGATTTTGATCTCACCATTGATGACCATGGGACGATCCTGGATCTTGTGCATGCCCAGAATGCCCGATTGCGGCGGGTTCAGGATCGGTGAAGACATCAGCGAGCCGTAGACGCCTCCGTTCGAGATCGTGAAAGTGCCGCCCTGCATTTCCGCCATCGAGAGTTTACCATCACGGGCGCGCTTGCCCTTCTCGGCGATGGCTTTCTCGATCGCTGCGAAAGACATCGAGTCCGCATCCCGGATGACTGGAACCACCAGCCCTTGCGGCGTACCTGCGGCCACACCCATATGCACGAAGTTCTTGTAGACGATGTCATTGCCGTCGATCTCGGCATTCACTTCGGGCACTTCTTTCAGCGCATGACAGCAGGCCTTGGTGAAGAAGGACATAAAGCCCAGACGTACGCCATGCTTCTTCTCGAACTGGTCCTTGTACTGGTTGCGCAAGGCCATCACCTCAGTCATGTCCACCTCGTTATAGGTGGTCAGGATCGCGGCGGTGTTCTGCGCGTCCTTCAGGCGCTTGGCAATGGTCTGGCGCAGACGGGTCATGCGCACGCGCTCTTCGCGGCTCGCATCCTCGGCAGCCACAGGCGCGCGCGGAGCTTGGGCAGCGGGGGCGGGCACAGCCGCCGCAGGCGCTGGGGCCGTAGCTGCTGCAACTGCCTTTGCCACGTCTTCTTTCATGATACGACCATCGCGTCCGGTGCCAGTGACCTGATCCGCAGACAGACCAGCTTCGGCCATCGCTTTCTCAGCCGATGGAGCGTTGGACACGTCTTTACCTGTGCTGGCTGCAGCCGGAGCGGCGACGGCTGCCACCGGAGCCGCTGCCGCACCAGCGGCTGCGCCCGAGATCACCGCCAATTTGGCAGAAGCATCGACCGTGCTGCCTTCAGGCGCAACGATTTCAGCCAGAACGCCTGCCGCCGGGGCAGGGACCTCGACCGAGACCTTGTCGGTTTCCAGTTCGCACAGCATTTCATCCTGTGCAACGCTGTCGCCGACCTGTTTGAACCATGTCGAGACTGTAGCCTCGGTGACGGATTCACCCAATGTCGGCACCATCACATCTACACTGCCGCCTGATGCTGCGGGTGCCGCTGCCGCCGGGGCCGGGGCCGCCGCTGCCGGAGCAGGCGCAGCCCCTTCGCCCGCCGCTATCGTGGCAAGCAGGGCATCGACGCCCACGGTCTCACCTTCGGCTGCAACGATCTCACCCATCACGCCAGCAGCGGGTGAGGGCACCTCGACCGTGACCTTGTCGGTCTCAAGTTCACATAGCATCTCATCTACGGCGACTGCATCGCCGGGTTTTTTGAACCAAGTCGCAACGGTGGCTTCGGTGACAGACTCGCCCAGCGTGGGAACACGAACTTCAATCGTCATCGTTTACTTTCCTTCAATGCTCAGCGCTTCGTTCACCAGCGCTTCTTGTTGGGCTTTGTGTTGGCTGGCCAGACCCGTCGCGGGCGAGGCCGAAGTTGCGCGACCGGCATAGACCGGACGAGTGTGTTTTGCGCCAATGCGGGTCAGAACCCATTCGATATTGGGCTCAATAAAGGTCCAAGCACCCTGGTTCTTGGGTTCTTCCTGACACCAGACCATCTCGGCCCCCTTGAAGCGCTCAAGCTCGTTGATCAGCGAATGCGCGGGGAAAGGATAGTATTGCTCGATCCGCATTAAGTAGATGTCGTCGATGCCGCGCGCATCGCGTTCCTCAAGCAGATCAAAATAGACCTTGCCCGAGCACATGACGACCCGCTTGATCTTGTCATCTGCCACCAGTTTAGTGTCCGAGTTGCCCTGTTGAGCATCATCCCACAGCACCCTATGGAAGCTCGAGCCTGTGGTGAATTCCTCGGCCTTGCTGACCGCCAGCTTATGGCGCAGCAGCGACTTCGGCGTCACCAGGATAAGCGGCTTGCGGAAGGTCCGGTGCAATTGACGGCGCAGGATGTGGAAATAGTTCGCAGGCGTTGTGCAGTTCGCCACGATCCAGTTGTCCTGACCGCACATTTGCAGAAACCGCTCAAGCCGTGCAGATGAGTGTTCTGGGCCTTGCCCTTCGAACCCATGTGGCAGCAGCGTGACCAGACCAGACATCCGCAGCCACTTCGATTCACCCGAACTGATGAACTGATCGAACATGATCTGTGCCCCATTGGCGAAATCGCCAAACTGTGCTTCCCAGAGAACAAGCGCGTTGGGCTCGGCCAGTGAATAGCCATACTCGAACCCAAGCACCGCGTATTCGGACAGCATCGAGTCAATCACGTCATAATGTGATTGGCCCTTGCGGATATTGTTCAGCGGGTAATACCGTTCCTCGGTTTCCTGATGGACAAATCCGGAATGGCGTTGGCTGAATGTGCCACGCGTCGCGTCCTGTCCGGCCAAACGTACAGGGTAGCCTTCGGTCAGCAGAGAGCCAAACGCCAGAGCCTCGCCCGTTGCCCAGTCAAAGCCGGTTCCGTTTTCGAACATCTGTTTTTTGTGGTCCAGCAACCGGCCCACGGTTTTGTGCATCGCAAAACCTTCAGGGGTGCTGGTCAGAGCGGTGCCGATCTCGGCCAGCGTCTCTGGTGTAATTGCGGTTTCACCGCGCATGTATTCGTCTTTGTGCTTGTCCAGATGCGACCAGCGCCCATCCAGCCAGTCGGCTTTGTTTGGCTTGTAGTCTTTCCCGGCATCGAACTCTTCATTCAGATGTGCCTGAAAGGCCGCCTTCATGTCTTCAATCTCGCCTTCGGGGATAAGCCCGTCCCTGACAAGGCGCTCGGTATACAACGACAACGTGGTCTTATGCGTCTTGATCTTCTTGTACATGATCGGGTTGGTAAACATGGGTTCGTCACCCTCGTTATGACCAAACCGGCGGTAGCAGAAGATATCCAGCACCACGTCCTTGTGGAACTTCTGGCGGAACTCGGTCGCCACCTTGGCGGCATGCACCACCGCCTCGGGGTCGTCGCCATTCACGTGGAAGATGGGAGCTTCAACCATCAGCGCGATATCCGTTGGATAAGGGCTGGAACGGCTGAAATGTGGCGCGGTGGTAAAGCCGATCTGGTTGTTTACCACGATATGCATGGTGCCGCCGGTCTTGTGCCCTTTCAGACCCGACAGGCCGAAGCCTTCGGCGACAACACCCTGACCGGCAAAGGCCGCATCACCGTGCAGGAGGATGCCCATCACCTTGGTGCGGTCTTCGTCGTTCAACTGGTCCTGCTTGGCGCGGACCTTACCCAGAACCACCGGGTTCACCGCCTCAAGGTGCGAGGGGTTTGCGGTCAGCGACAGGTGAACGCTATTGCCATCGAACTCTCGGTCGCTTGACGCGCCGAGGTGATATTTCACGTCGCCTGATCCATCCACGTCTTCGGGCTTGAAGCTGCCGCCCTGAAACTCGTTGAAGATCGCGCGATAGGGCTTGCCCATCACATTGGCCAGAATGTTCAGACGACCCCGGTGTGGCATACCGATGACGATATCGCTGAGGCCCAAGGCGCCGCCGCGCTTGATGATTTGTTCCATCGCGGGGATCAGTGCCTCGCCACCATCCAGACCAAACCGCTTGGTGCCCATGTATTTCACATGCAGGAATTTCTCGAAACCCTCGGCCTCGACCATCTTGTTCAGGATCGCCTTGCGGCCTTCCTTGGTGAAGGCGATTTCCTTACCGAACCCCTCGATGCGTTCCTTCAGCCACGCGGCCTCTTCTGGGTTCGAGATATGCATGTATTGCAGCGCGAAGGTGCCGCAATAGGTCCTCTTCACGATCTCGACGATTTGGCGCATGCTGGCCATCTGCAGGCCCAGCACGTTGTCAATAAAGATCGGTCGATCCATGTCAGCATCGGTGAACCCGTAAGTCTTCGGGTCCAGCTCGGGATGCGTACTGGCGGCGCGCATGCCCAGCGGGTCCAGATCAGCTGCCAGATGGCCCCGGATACGATAGGCCCTGATCAGCATCAGCGCCCGCAGGCTGTCCAGCACCGCGCGCTTGATCTGGTCATCGCTGACCTCGACCCCCTTGGCTTCGGCCTTGCCCTTGATCTTCTTGCCTGCCGCCTTGGCGTCGATCTCGGCCCACTCGCCAGTCAACGCACCGGTCAGATCATCCGCAGGCATCGGAGGCCAATCGCTGCGTGCCCACGAAGGCCCCTCGGCCTCGCGCTGCACATCCGGCGCGTCATCGCCCATGGCCTTGAAGAACTCGACCCAGGCTGCGTCGACCGCACCGGGGTTCTTGGTGTACTGGGCATAAAGCTGCTCCAGATATTCGGCATTATGCCCCTGCATGAAGCTTGAGGCATGAAAGGCGGTGTTGGGCGAGTGTTCGGTCATTGGGCTACCTCATATGGGTTGGGACCGTATTGGTTGGTGCCTGGTTCGCTGGGGCGGGTCAGCCACCACAGAACCAGGAGGGGCGACACAAACAGGACAAGAAGTGTCGGAATGACAATAAGAAGAGTTGCGCGGGTGAACAGGATATCCAACGTGCCGCCATGGAACTGGCTGGCAAGGCCGATGCCAAAGATCAGGACGGCAAGCGCACCAAGTATCAGCAGGATCGGCAGCAAAGCATAAAGCCCGCTGCGCCCGGTATCATGCATCCGCCGCCATGCAACGGCCAGATGCGGGAAGAAGACAATCAGGCTGACGATGCTTTGGACCGGGCCTGTTGAGGTGGCCGTGACGGATTTGGATGTTTCGGTTTCAGTCACTGCGACCTGAGTGAAGAACTGCCAGTCGATGATCCCGGCAATGATGCTCCAGATCATGATGAACAGGAAAAAAAACCAGTATTCGGGCCGCGAGGCACGGCCCGAAAAGGTGAAAAACTTGGAGAAACAGGTTTTAATGGCTTCGCCGAAAGTCATGTTTACCGCTCCTCCCAAAGTAGTCAAATTCTGGTCAACCGATGGCTTCCAGCACAGCTTCACCCAGCTGCGCCGGGCTTTCGGCCACGATGATACCGGCCGAGCGCATGGCTTCGATCTTGTCCTCGGCACCGCCCTTGCCGCCAGCGACGATCGCGCCCGCGTGGCCCATGCGGCGGCCCGGAGGGGCTGTGCGGCCTGCGATGAAACCGGCGGTCGGCTTTTTGCGGCCCTTCCTGGCCTCATCCGCCAGGAACTGCGCAGCTTCTTCCTCGGCCGAGCCACCGATCTCACCGATCATGATGATCGAGTGGGTTTCGTCATCGGCCAGGAACCACTCCAGCACGTCGATATGCTCGGTGCCTTTGATCGGGTCGCCGCCGATGCCCACGCAGGTGGACTGGCCAAGACCCACATCGGTGGTCTGCTTGACGGCCTCATAGGTCAGGGTGCCGGAACGCGACACAACGCCGACCGAGCCGCGCTTGTGGATGTGGCCGGGCATGATGCCGATCTTGCAGGCGTCGGGCGTGATGACACCGGGGCAGTTCGGGCCGATCAGGCGCGAGTTCGACCCTTCCAGCGCACGCTTCACCTTCATCATGTCCAGAACGGGGATGCCTTCAGTGATGCAGACGATCACTTCCATCTCGGCATCAATCGCCTCGAGGATCGAATCCGCTGCAAACGGCGGCGGCACGTAGATCACGCTGGCATTGGCTTCGGTCACATGCTTGGCCTCGTGGACCGAGTTGAACACTGGTAGACCCAAGTGCTCCATCCCGCCTTTGCCGGGTGTCACGCCGCCGACCATCTTGGTGCCATAAGCGATGGCTTGTTCAGAGTGGAATGTGCCCTGCGAGCCGGTAAAGCCCTGACAGATCACTTTGGTATTTTCGTCGATGAGGACTGCCATCTGGCGTTCTCCTTTATACGGCAGGCTTCTGCCCGCCAAAATCTTGGGAAAGGCGGGCTGAAGCCCACCCTACGGGATGACACTCAGCCTTTAACCGCCTTCACGATCTTCTCGGCACCGTCTTTCAGGTTGTCCGCCGCGATCACGTCTAGGCCCGAGGTGTTGATGATCTCTTTGCCCTTCTCGACATTCGTGCCTTCCAGACGCACGACCAGCGGGACCTGAAGGCCCACCTCTTTCACCGCGGCAACGACGCCCTCGGCAATCACATCACAGCGCATGATGCCGCCGAAGATGTTGACCAGAATGCCTTTGACGTTCGGATCCGAGGTGATGATCTTGAACGCCTCGGTCACTTTCTCTTTGGTCGCGCCACCGCCAACATCCAGGAAGTTGGCAGGCTCGGCACCGTAAAGCTTGATGATGTCCATCGTCGCCATCGCCAGACCAGCACCGTTGACCATGCAGCCGATCTCACCGTCCAGCGCGATGTAGTTCAGGTCGTATTTGGACGCTTCCAGTTCCTTGGGGTCTTCCTCGGTCGTGTCGCGCAACTCGGCAATATCCGGGTGGCGGTATACCGCGTTACCATCAAAGCCGACTTTTGCGTCCAGTACTTTCAGGTCGCCCTTGTCCGAGACGATCAGCGGGTTGATCTCCAGCATCTCCATGTCCTTCTCGACGAAGGCATTGTAGAGCTGGTTCATCAGCTTGACGCATTGTTTGACCTGCGCGCCTTCCAGTCCCAACGAGAACGCGATGCGGCGGCCGTGATAGGGCTGATAACCAGTGGCGGGATCAACCGAGAAGGACAGGATTTTCTCAGGCGTCGCAGCGGCCACCTCTTCGATGTCCATGCCGCCTTCGGTCGAGCATACGAATGAGATACGGCTGGTCTGGCGGTCCACCAGCAGGGCCAGGTAAAGTTCACGTTCGATGCCCGAACCGGCTTCGATGTAGATGCGGTTCACCTGCTTGCCTGCGGGGCCGGTCTGATGGGTGACCAGCGTGCGGCCCAGCATCTTTTTGGCTTCTTCGGCGGCTTCTTCCACCGATTTGGTCAGACGGACACCGCCTTTTTCACCGGCGTCGGCCTCTTTAAAGGAACCCTTGCCGCGACCACCCGCGTGGATTTGCGCCTTGACGACCCAAAGCGGCCCGTCCAATTCACCGGCTGCGGTTTTGGCTTCCTCGGCGCGCAGAACTGCGCGACCATCGGAGACCGGAGCGCCATAGCTGCGAAGAAGCGCTTTGGCTTGATATTCGTGAATGTTCATCGAAATTGTCCCGTCTGACTACGATTACACCGTTATAGGGGTGTCTAAGCGCCAAAATTAAAGAGTTTTTTGACGGGTCACGGGAAATTGTCGAAGATTTTCAGTATTTGTGATCACAGGTTTTTGGGGTGTGATCACAAAAATTGCGGGGCGTGGAAATTGATTCGATGATCCGGGATCATGCCCACAAAACACATTCATAGATGAGTTTTGCGACGTTTGCGCGAACATCTTTTAGCCAGCTTGGCACCGTGTAAAAGAAAACCGGCCCGTGAAGAGGGCCGGTTCATTGGTTTTAGGGTTCGTGACTTAGGCCAGCGAGCTGTCGATGCCCTTGCATGCTTCGATCAGGCCCTTAACGGCATTGACCGAATTGTCGAAACCGGCCTGTTCTTCTTCGTTCAGCTTGATGTCGACGACGCGCTCGATACCACCTGCACCGATTACGGTAGGCACGCCGACATACATGCCGTCGACACCCAGTTCGCCGTTGCAATAGGCTGCACAAGGCAGAACGCGCTTCTGATCTTTCAAATAGGCTTCGGCCATTTCGATCGCCGAAGTCGCCGGTGCATAGAAAGCCGAGCCGGTCTTCAGCAGGCCAACGATTTCTGCGCCGCCGTCACGGGTGCGCTGAACGATGGCGTCCAGTTTTTCCTGCGTGGTCCAGCCCATCTCAACCAGATCGGGCAGCGGGATACCGGCAACGGTCGAGTAGCGTACCGAAGGCACCATCGTGTCGCCATGGCCGCCCAGAACAAAGGCGGTGACGTCGCGCATGGACACATTGAACTCTTCCGACAAGAAGTGTGCGAAACGGCCCGAGTCCAGAACGCCCGCCATGCCGCAGACTTTGTTGTGCGGCAGGCCCGAGAATTCACGCAGCGCCCAAACCATCGCGTCCAGCGGGTTGGTGATGCAGATGACGAACGCATCCGGAGCGTTTGCGGCGATGCCTTCACCGACCGATTTCATGACCTTCAGGTTGATGCCCAGCAAGTCGTCGCGGCTCATGCCCGGCTTGCGCGGCACGCCAGCGGTGACGATGCAGACGTCGGCACCGGCGATATCCTCATAGGACTGGGTGCCTTTCAGCTTGGCGTCGAAGCCTTCCGAGGGACCGGATTCGGCGATGTCCAGCGCCTTTCCTTCCGGGGTGCCTTCGGCGATGTCGAACAGCACGACGTCACCAAGTTCTTTCATTGCAGCGAGGTGGGCGAGCGTGCCGCCGATCTGACCTGCGCCGATCAGCGCGATCTTGGGTCTGGCCATTTGGAATATCTCCGGTCGGTTTTGAAATCGCGGTTGTGCTAGTCGCAAAAGCGGCGTCACGCAAGCCTTCTGCGGCGCGGCATGCCACCGCATACCGTTTGCACCCACCCCGCCGATTGCGCTAAACCGCCTGTGAATCATGCATATTTCCGGGGTGCCTGATGTTCGAGATGAACCTGATGTTTTTTGCAGTGGCGATCCCGGCGGTGATCTTCGCGGGCATCTCGAAAGGTGGGTTCGGCTCGGGAGTGGCGTTTGCATCTTCGTCGATTCTGGCTCTGATGCTGACGCCAGGACAGGCGCTAGCGCTAATGCTGCCGATCCTGATGGTGATCGATCTGGCGACGTTAAAGCCGTATTGGAAACGCTGGAGCTGGCCGGATTCGCGCCTTCTGATGTTGGGCGCAGTACCCGGTATCGCGCTGGGCGCGTGGCTTTATCGTGCGACGGATGACGATCTGCTACGTCTGTTGATTGGCGGAATATCGGTCGGTTTCGTGATCTGGCACGTTGCCCAGACCAGAGGCTGGGTACGGGGCTTTGCCAACCGATTGCCTCCATCGGCGGGCCTGTTTGCCGGGCTGATCGCCGGATTCACCAGCTTTGTCAGCCATGCGGGCGGCCCACCCGCCGCCGTGTACCTGCTGTCACAACGCCTGACGAAAACCGAATTTCAAGCCTCGACCGTGCTGGTCTTCTGGGTAATCAACGCCGTCAAATTCGTGCCCTTCGCCTATCTGGGCCTCTTCACCTGGCACACAGCCTTGGCAGACCTGTTGCTGACCCCGTTTGCGATCCTCGGGGCCTGGCTGGGCGTCCGGGCGCATTTCATGCTCTCCGAACGATTGTTTTTCAACATTGCCTACGTCTTGCTGACCCTGACGGGAAGCAAACTTATTTGGGATGCGCTGGTTTAGGCGTTGGGCGGCAATGCTTCGGCCAGTGTTTCATAAGACTGGCCTGAGGCGATCAGGCAGGTCACACCTTCCGGCAAGGTCACAACAATGGTCCAGCTGCCGGTTTGGTCCGAGGCAAAAACCTCCATCACCGCTCCCTGACGCGCAATACCGATGCCTCGTCGGGTTTCGCCATAGGACTTTGCCAATCGCTTGATCACGTCCTCGCGTGGCGCACAATTCTGTGCGCTGACTTGTTGCGCTGCCAGTACCATGATGCCCAAGCCAATCGTCATTTTCAGCATAATCGTTTTCATTGGTCACCCCTTTCAAGCTCTTCCTCAAAGCAGCGTGCCGTAGGCAAAAGGACATCGCGTTAAGGCAACGCACGTTGCGCAGCGCAGGAAATGCTGCGCTGCGGCGATTTTGTTCTTGAACTTTCCGTCAAAAAATGCCCCATTCCGCGCAACATTATTTCAATGGGAGAGTCCAGTGGACCCGCGCCAACGCCCCTATCGCTCGGTACTATACATCCCCGGCTCGCGTGAACGCGCGCTTGACAAGGCCCGCACATTGCCGGTGGACGCCATCATCTTTGACCTTGAAGACGCGGTTGCGGCTGATGAGAAAGAGAACGCGCGCGAGACCCTCAAGGCGGCTTTGGCCGCCGGAGGCTATGGTGCTCGGGTCAAGATTGTGCGGATCAACGGGCTTGATACCGAATGGGGGCGCGCGGATGCCGAAGCCATGCGCGAGATGGATGCAGATGCCGTTCTGTTGCCAAAGGTGAGTTCTGCTGCGGATGTGGATGCGCTGACCTCAATCACCGGAGACCTGCCGATCTGGGCGATGATGGAGACGCCGCGCGGGATGCTGAACGCAGCCGAAATTGCCGCACATCCGCTGATGGCAGGCTTTGTCATGGGGACCAACGATCTTGCGAAAGAGCTGCAGACGCGCTTCCGCCCCGACCGTTTGCCGATGATGACCTCGCTTGGCCTGTGCCTGTTGGCGGCCAAGGCAGAGGGGCTGATCATCGTCGATGGCGTCTACAATGCCTTCAAGGACACCGACGGTCTGGCCGCCGAGTGTGCCCAGGGCCGCGACATGGGCTTTGATGGCAAAACCCTGATCCACCCGGCCCAGGTCGACATCGCAAACTCCGCCTTTGCCCCTTCCGAGGATGAGATTGATCTGGCTCGCCGTCAGATTGCCGCTTTCGAGGAAACCGAGTCGCAGGGGCAGGGGGTCGCCGTCGTCGATGGCAAGATTGTTGAAAACCTACACGTTGTAACTGCCCGCGAAACTCTGGCAAAAGCAGAGGCGATAGTAGCTTTGCAAGCGGGGTAAGCCAGTATGGGCTTTGTTCTTCTGATCCTTGGTGTGGCACTTTGGTGGGCCGCACATCTTTTTAAGCGCGCGATGCCGGAACGACGTGCCTCCATGGGCGACGCGGGCAAGGGCGTCGTGGCGCTCGCCTTGGTGGCCTCGGTATTGTTGATGATCTTCGGTTATCGCATGACCGATTTCATATATGTCTGGGCGCCGCCAACCTTTCTGATTCACGTCAACAACCTGCTGGTGTTGATCGCGTTCTATCTGGCCAGCCCTGCGGGAACCAAAGGTCGCCTGTTGAACAAGGTCCGTCACCCCATGCTGGTTGGCTTTAAACTCTGGGCATTTGCGCACCTGTTGGTGAACGGTGATCTGGCCTCGATCATCCTGTTTGGTGGCTTGCTGGCCTGGGCAATTGTCGAAGTAATCGTGATCAACAAATCCGAACCAGACTGGGCGCCGGGCGAACCCGGCACATACGGCAAAGATGCCATGTTCTTTGTGGGCTCCATCGTTCTGCTGGGCGTTGTGGGCTATATTCACGGGCTGGTTGGTCCGTCTCCGTTTGGTGGATAAGGGGCCTAATCAATGGCGAAACTTTATCGTTTGTTGACCGAGGAAGACACATCAGCCTTCTGCCACAAGGTCTCGGACGCGTTGGCAAAGGGATGGGAGCTTTATGGCGACCCGTCCTATGCCTTTGACGCCGCAAATAACGTGATGCGTTGCGCGCAGGCTGTGACCAAAGAGGTCGCCGCTGATTACACCCCCGACATGAAACTGGGACAGCAATAATGGCAAAAACCAATCCGGGTAACTTTTTCGAGGATTATTCAGTCGGGCAGATCCTGCATCACGCCGTGCCACGCACGGTGACAGATGGCGAGCGCGCGCTTTATCACGCGCTCTATCCAGCGCGACACGCACTCTATTCCTCGGATGAGTTCGCCCGGAATTGTGGCCTGCCGCAAAGTCCGATTGACGATCTGGCGGCCTTCCATGTGGTGTTCGGTAAAACGGTTCCCGATATCTCGCTGAATGCAGTCGCCAATCTGGGTTATGCCGAAGGGCGCTGGCTGCAACCGGTCTACCCCGGTGATACGCTGCGCGCTGAATCTGAGGTGATCGGCCTCAAGCAGAACTCGAACGGCAAAACAGGTGTCGTCTGGGTCCGCACCCGCGGGCTGAACCAGCGCGACGAAGTGGTGATCGAGTATGTTCGCTGGGTCATGGTGCGCAAATCAAACCTCGATGCGCCTGCACCAGAGACGGTGGTGCCCAATCTGAAAAAGGCGCTTGATGTCAGCGATCTGGTGGTACCACAGGGGCTCGATTTCTCGAAATACAATTTTGTACAATCCGGCGAAAACCACCGCTGGGATGCGTACAACACGGAAGAAACGATTGATCACGTCGATGGCGTGACCGTCGAAGAGGCCGAGCACATGCTGGCCACCCGCCTGTGGCAGAACACCGCCAAAGTGCATTTCGACCTCACCTTCCGACCAGAGGGACGGTTGATCTATGGCGGCCACGTTATCTCAATGGCGCGTGCCTTGTCGTTTAATGGCCTGGCGAATGCGCAGATGATCGTTGGCCTGAACGGCGGTGCCCACGCCAACCCTTGTTTCTCGGGCGATACGATCAAAGCCTGGTCTGAGGTTTTGGACAAGGCCGAGACCGGAACTCCCGGAATCGGTGCCATCCGCTTGCGCCTTGTTGCGACCAAAGGCGGCGAGCCCTTCGTTCTGCGCAATGACGAGGGGAGATATCTTCCTAACGTTCTGCTAGATTTGGATTATTGGGCTCTTATGCCGATGTAGCCAATGCCTTCTGGCGGCTGACATTCAAGTGATCACGGTCCGCGAAATCCATGCTACGCTTGGCGCATGATGA
The DNA here is from genome assembly GCF_056542025.1 of Ruegeria sp. AF2. Classification (NCBI taxonomy): domain Bacteria; kingdom Pseudomonadati; phylum Pseudomonadota; class Alphaproteobacteria; order Rhodobacterales; family Roseobacteraceae; genus Ruegeria; species Ruegeria sp. AF2. Next base: position 333,599 of record NZ_JBQFZC010000004.1, read on the forward strand.
TGTTTCGTGCGCTCGCCGCCAGCCTGTATCTGGCATCTCAGGCCTATGCTTGTGATTTGGCTCTGGCCTTGGCCGTAGACGTTTCAGGCTCGGTTGATTCCGAGGAATATCGTATCCAAATGGACGGTCTTGCCGCAGGTCTGCGGGACCCTATCGTATCCGAGGCCTTGGTGCGCGGACAGGCTCGGCTGATGCTCGTGCAATGGACAGGCAGTTCTCGCCAGAGGATCACGATCCCCTGGACCCGGATCGATAGTTTTAACACCTTGGACAGTTTTGCTGATCAGGTCGCAGCTGATCCTCGTGTCTGGCGTAACTTCTCAACTGCGATAGGTGAGGCGCTCGATATGACGGTTGCCAGCTTTGACGACGTGCCCGAATGCGAAAGGCATCTTATTGATCTTTCGGGCGACGGAATTTCGAATGAAGGAATCGAGCCGTCGACCATCCACGCCAAACTGCGGGATCGCGGCATCACCGTGAACGCGATCGCGATTGAAGAAAGTGAACCCGATCTGACGGCCTATTTCTTCGAGAACGTCATCGTTGGCGAGGGGGCCTTTGTCGTCTCTGCAGCAGGCTTCGCGGATTATCCCGAACGTATTCGCAAGAAGCTTTTACGCGAGGTGACACAGCAGACTGCAGGGCTGACGCCGCTCCAATAATAGATTCGTGATCACATTGCTTTTTCATTGAAAACGCTAACATTGGCGGTATCGAATGTGATTTGTGATCACGAGAATATTTTGTGTGATCACAAACGCGGCTTATCAGCGATTTTGCGTTAAATTTACTGGATTTTGCACCTGCAGCGCGTGACAGAGTCGTAAAAAACAGTAAAACGTTCGGTAGCCAACCGAAAAGGAGCCAACATGGCCGATGTAAATCGAGGCAACCGCCCGCTTTCTCCACATTTGACGATCTATCGTCCACAGATGACGTCCATATCTTCGATTATGGTGCGCATCACGGGTCTTGCGTCTTTTGGTTTGGCTTTGTTGGTCGTCTGGTGGTTACTTGCTGCGGCCACATCGGAAAGCGCCTTTGAGCTGATCAATGGATTGATGACCAGTTTCCTGGGTGATCTGATCATGTTCGGCGCGGCTTGGGCCATTTTCTATCACATGCTGGGCCGTTTGCGGCACGTCATCTGGGATCTGGGATATTGCGTGAATGTTGAAGTGTCCGAGAAGATGGGCATTGGCATGTTCGTGCTGGCAACTGTTCTGGCTCTGATCACAGCCGTAGCGCTTTAAGGGGAGGTTCGCGATGCAGTTTCTCACAGACCGTAAACGCGCGCAGGGCATGGGGGCCGGACGTGCAGGTACACATCACCACTGGCAAATGATGCTCAGCTCGGCGGCATTGGTCATCCTTGTTCCGCTGTTTGTATTTACCTTCGGGCACGCCCTAGGTGGAACCTACGAAGAGGCTCTGGCCTATTACAGCCGCCCGTTCCCGGCGATTATCATGGGTCTGACACTGGTTGTTGTCGTCCCGCATTTGTTGCGCGAAGCCCAGGAAGCGATTGAGGACTACGTGCATGGCGTCGCGGAAAAGCTGGCGCTGATGGCAGCGCAGGCCTTTGCATACACACTGATTGCTGCGGGTCTCTTTGCGCTCGCGCGTCTGGCTCTCGGATATGCGCAGTAAGGAACAAGAACAATGACAGCAGCATATGAATACGAAACCCACGAATATGACGTGGTGGTTGTCGGTGCCGGTGGCGCGGGTCTGCGTGCAACATTGGGCATGGCCGAGCAGGGTTTGCGCACCGCTTGCGTGACGAAGGTATTCCCGACCCGGTCACACACAGTGGCCGCCCAAGGCGGCATTGCGGCGTCCTTGTCGAATATGGGGCCAGACCATTGGCAGTGGCACATGTATGACACCGTCAAGGGCTCGGACTGGCTGGGTGACACCGATGCGATGGAATACCTCGCGCGTGAAGCACCCAAAGCTGTATATGAGCTAGAACATTACGGAGTGCCATTCAGCCGGACCGAAGAAGGCAAGATCTATCAGCGCCCATTTGGTGGCCACACCACCGAATTTGGCGAAGGCCCCGCTGTGCAGCGGACCTGTGCCGCCGCCGACCGGACCGGTCATGCGATCCTGCACACGCTGTATGGTCAGTCGCTGAAGAACAACGCTGAGTTCTACATCGAGTATTTCGCCATTGATCTGATAATGTCTGAGGACGGACAGTGTCAGGGTGTCGTGTGCTGGAAGTTGGACGACGGCACGATGCACGTCTTCAACGCCAAGATGGTTGTTCTGGCGACCGGCGGCTATGGCCGCGCCTATTTCAGTGCAACCTCAGCACATACCTGCACCGGCGACGGTGGCGGTATGGTGGCCCGCGCGGGTCTTGCGCTGCAGGATATGGAATTTGTTCAGTTCCACCCAACCGGCATCTACGGATCGGGCTGCCTGATCACCGAAGGTGCACGTGGTGAAGGCGGATACCTGACCAACTCGGAAGGCGAGCGGTTCATGGAGCGCTATGCGCCTCAGTACAAAGACCTCGCGCCGCGCGACTACGTTAGCCGTTCAATGACCATGGAAATTCGCGAAGGGCGCGGCCACGGTGACAACGGCGATCACATCCATCTGAACCTCAGCCATTTGCCAGCCGAAGCTTTGGCGGAACGCCTACCGGGCATTTCAGAATCTGCGCGCGTCTTTGCCGGTGTTGACGTTACCAAGGAACCGATCCCGGTTCTGCCGACCGTGCACTATAACATGGGTGGTATCCCGACGAACTATTGGGGTGAAGTTCTGAACCCGACAGCCGACAACCCGACCGCCGTGGTCCCTGGTCTGATGGCTGTGGGCGAGGCCGGGTGTGCCTCGGTTCACGGGGCAAACCGTCTTGGTTCAAACTCGCTGATCGACCTCGTGGTGTTTGGCCGCGCGGCGGCGATCCGAGCGGGCAAAGTTGTGGATGCCGACGCGTCGAACCCGGTTCTGAACCAGGCCTCTGTCGATAAGGCGTTTGACAGGTTCGATGCGGCGCGCAACGCCAGCGGCGCAATTCCAACCGCAGATCTGCGGCTTGAGATGCAGCGCACCATGCAAGAGGACGCGGCGGTTTTCCGCACCTCGAAGACCATGGCTGAGGGCGTCGAGAAGATGACCGCGATCGCCGCCAAGATGGATGATCTGAAGGTTTCTGACAGATCGTTGGTTTGGAACAGCGATCTGATGGAGACGCTCGAGCTTACCAACCTGATGCCAAGCGCGCTCGCCACCATCGTTGGTGCCGAAGCGCGTAAGGAATCCCGCGGTGCGCACGCCCATGAAGATTTCACCGAGCGCGACGATGAGAACTGGCGCGTCCACACGGTCAGCCGTGTCGATGGCAATAAAGTAGAGCTTAGCTACCGTCCGGTTATCGTTGATCCGCTGACGACCGAAGACGAGGGCGGCATAAGCATGAAAAGAATCGCGCCCAAGGCGCGGACGTTCTAAGGAGAGGAACTTATGGTACAACTGACCCTCCCCAAGAATTCCCGGATCACCACCGGTAAAACCTGGCCCAAGCCCGACGGCGCGACCAATGTGCGCAAATTCCAGATCTATCGCTGGAACCCGGATGATGGCCAGAACCCGCGTGTCGATACCTATTTCGTCGACATGGACACTTGCGGCCCGATGGTTCTGGACGCGCTGATCAAGATCAAGAACGAGATTGACCCAACCCTGACTTTCCGCCGGTCCTGCCGCGAGGGCATCTGTGGTTCCTGCGCGATGAATATCGACGGGATCAACACGCTGGCCTGTATCTATGGCATGGATGAGATCAAGGGCGACGTGAAAATCTATCCGCTGCCTCATATGCCAGTGGTCAAGGACCTGATCCCTGATCTGACTCATTTCTACGCCCAACACGCCTCGATCATGCCGTGGCTGGAGACTAAGACCAATCGTCCGGCAAAAGAGTGGAAGCAATCCATCGAAGACCGCAAGAAATTGGATGGTCTCTATGAATGTGTGATGTGTGCCAGTTGTTCGACCTCGTGCCCCAGCTACTGGTGGAACGGCGACCGTTATCTCGGCCCTGCCGCGCTGTTGCATGCTTACCGCTGGATCATCGACAGTCGGGATGAGGCCACCGGTGAGCGCTTGGACGAGTTGGAAGATCCGTTCAAGCTGTATCGCTGCCACACCATCATGAACTGCGCCAAGACCTGCCCCAAGGGTCTGAATCCGGCCAAAGCGATTGCAGAAATCAAGAAGATGATGGTGGACCGCGCGGTCTGATCACGCACCAAAACAAAGCACTTGCCGGGTTGCGGCAAGTGCATGCCGCCTCTGCAAAACTATGCGATGCGCTTGTACAAGCGCGGATCTAAAGTCCGCGCAGGGGGGAGTGATGAGTTCGAAAAGAGGTCACTCCGATGAACATGCAAAACCAAAAACACGACGCGGCCAAAGCGTTGGAATTTCTGGAACAAGCCTGGGCCTATTATACGCCCGAGCCCAAAGTTCCGGCCAAAGACGAAACACCAGAGTTGTTTGAATATGCGAACGCGGCCTGACCGTGTCGCGCGGGCTTGAATATTACGACACAATAGGCAATGCAGAGCTATGCCCGTTCTATTGCTTCTGCTCGCCGCTGGCGTATTTGCCTATTTTTTCTGGCGGTCCCGCACGTCGTCTCTGACGCGCGACTGCAGGTGGCGGCAACATCGAAGCGAGGGCCAGTGGCGCTGTGCTTACTGTGGCGCGGTGTCAAAATCTGATGTTGAGCCCACGCAGTGTCTGAAAGGACAGTAGCTGCTGTTGGGGGTTTCCCACCGGGCCGAACTGCGCCACTCTCGGCCCATGTCAGAATCTCGGAATACTCCCCGCCCACCCATGGATGCAGATGCGCGCCGCGCGATTGCGCCCGTTATTTGCTACCCGAATGAAGGGCTACCAAAACCCGATCTAGGGCTCTATCAAACTGGGCGTGATACAGCGCACAAAACGGGTGAGGTGTTGGTGCCACCGCGAGATGCGCGATGCTTTGAGGTGCCTGCAGGGCATTTCTTTCGGATCACTTCTGTTGAAGGATCGCAAGTTGGCGATCTAAACCTGTGGAACCTCAACGACCTTTCCGAGCGGTTCTATTCCGGCAAGACGCGCGCGTTGCATGGCACACATATCACCGTGGGTGAGCGCATGTGGTCGAGCTTTCCACATATGCGACCGATGGCGACAATCATTGCAGATACGCTGGGGTGGTACGGAATCGATGATTTCGGCGGGTCGGTGCACGATGTGATCGGGACCCGATGTGATCCCTATACCGGTAATCTGCTAGCTGGATCCCAGTACCATCACTGTTGCCATTCGAATCTGACACGCGCGCTGGCGGATCATTTGGGCGTCTCTTTGGCCGAAGCCGAGCCTGCGGTACATGATGTATTGAACGTGTTCATGTGCACCGGTTTCACGCGTGATACCGGGCAGTATTTCATGAAAGCCTCACCTGTCCGTCCGGGAGACTATCTTGAGTTTTTCGCCGAGATTGACCTGCTGGGAAATCTAAGCGCGTGCCCGGGCGGTGATTGCTCGTCCGAGCATTCATCGGATACCGTAGCCTGTTATCCCCTGCTGGTAGAAACCTTTGCCCCGGCTGAAGGTGCGCTTGAGGGATGGCGCAGCCCCGCGCGCAACGGATATGACCGCACGCACGGGCTCTAGATATCGCGCAATTCAGCTGTCCGGGAACGCCGTCTGCAGCGCGATTTCGACCATATCGCCAAAACTGCTTTCTCGGTCCGAGGAGGGCAGGGCTTCGCCGGTCAGCAGGTGGTCCGAGACTGTCAGTACCGCCAATGCGCGGCATTTGTGACGCGCGGCAAGGATGTAAAGCTCTGCCGCTTCCATCTCGACACCCAAAATACCGTGCCGAACCATTTGTTCGTTCAGGTCCGGGCGTTCGTCATAAAAGACATCGGATGAATAGATGCCGCCAACATGGGTTGGCGTACCTTTGGCTTGTGCAGCCAATGCTGCAGACTGCAAAAGACCCCAATCCGCGCAAGGGGCGAAGTTCATTTCTCTCATGATCCCGCGCGAAGGGGTGCTGAGTGTGGTCGACGTCATCGCCAGAATAACATCACGCACATTCACACTGTCTTGCATCCCGCCACATGACCCGATCCGGATCAGAGTTTTGGCGCCGTAGTCACGGATCAATTCGTTCACGTAGATCGACAGAGACGGCATCCCCATGCCACTACCCTGAATGGTAACACGATTTCCTTTCCAGGTGCCGGTGAACCCCAGCATGCCACGCACTTCGTTTACCTGCTTTACGTCTTCAAGAAACGTTTCGGCCGCCCATTTTGCACGATACGGGTCGCCGGGCAAAAGAACGGTTTCGGCAATCTCGCCTTTTTGGGCTCCAATATGGATAGTCATTTTGCCACTTGCCCCCGATCAGATTTCCAGATCAGTAATATCGGTACCGGCTTTTATGGCGTCATGAACCCACTGCGGTTTGCGGCCCCGCCCGGTCCAGGTTTGCGACGGATTGTTCGGATTTTGATACTTCGCTTTAGATGATTTTACCGATTTAGCGCTGTCTCCTGACAATTCAGACAACGAAAACCCATATTCCGCCGCCGCCTTTTCGGCGGCTTTCAACGCTTCTTTTCGCTCACGCACTTCGGCGGTTTTTAGCGCCTTTTCGACCCGATTGCGCAATTCGAGCAGTTCTTTGCGCGACATTTTTTCAAGATCGATCGCCATAATCTTCTCCATTTCGGCTATTCCCCTACTTATTGCAGGGGAAATTGAATAAACCCGAACCTATCTATTCCCATTTTACCGGAAATAGAAATGGAGATTTCTGTAATATGCTTTTCTATTCAGCCGCAATTTCCGTTGGGTCAACCAATGTGACGATATCGCCCATGATTGCATTCAATTCGAAATTTTTCGGCGTATAGATTTTCGATACACCCATGGAACGCAATTGATCCGCGTCCTCATCGGGGATGATCCCACCTACAATGACGGGAATATCGCTTAGCCCTGCTGCTTTCAGCCGCGTCATCACGTCCTTCACCAATGGCAGGTGGCTGCCAGAGAGGATCGATAGACCAATCACATGCGCTTTGTCTTCTTGTGCCGCAGTTACGATTTCTTCGGGCGTAAGACGAATACCTTCGTAACTGATATCCATGCCACAGTCGCGTGCGCGGAAGGCGATCTGTTCGGCTCCGTTCGAGTGTCCGTCCAGACCAGGTTTGCCAACAAGAAACTTCAGCCTGCGCCCCAGCCGGTCGCTTACCGCATCTACGGCTGCGCGCAGGTCTTCCAGACCTTCGGTTTTGTTCGAAACAGATCCCGAGACGCCGGTTGGTCCACGATATGTACCGTAGGCCTTGCGCATTTCCTCGGCCCATTCGCCAGTTGTGACACCGGCCTTGGCCGCAGCGATTGAAGGTGCCATCACGTTGGCACCGGATCGCGCTGCTTCGCGCAATGCTTGCAGCGCCGCGGCCACTGCTGCGTCATCCCGATCCGCACGCCAGTCGTTCAAGCGCCCGATTTGTTCCTGTTCAACCGCCGGGTCGACGACCATGATGCCGCCATCCTCGGTCTGCAAAGGCGAGGTTTCGCCCTCGGTCCATTTGTTTACGCCAACGACGACGGTTTCATTGCGTTCAATGCGGTTCAGGCGCTCGGCATTGGACTCGACCAGCCGCGATTTCATGTATTCGATCGAGGCTACCGCGCCGCCCATCGATTCGAGATTAGCCAATTCGGCTCGTGCGCCATTTTTAAGTTCTTCGACTTTGGCGTCGACAACCGGATTGCCGTCGAACAAATCGCCATATTCCAGCAGATCGGTTTCATAGGCGAGGATTTGTTGCATCCTCATCGACCATTGCTGATCCCAGGGACGAGGCAGGCCGAGCGCTTCGTTCCATGCAGGCAACTGCACCGCACGTGCGCGGGCACGTTTAGACAGCGTCACCGCAAGCATTTCAATCAGTATGCGATAAACGTTGTTTTCCGGCTGCTGTTCGGTCAGTCCCAGCGAGTTTACCTGAACGCCATAACGGAATCGGCGGAACTTAGGGTCTTCAATGCCATAGCGCTGCTGCAGAATTTCGTCCCAAAGATCCACAAAGGCGCGCATTTTGCACATTTCGGTGACAAACCGGATGCCCGCATTCACAAAAAACGAAATCCGCCCGCAGAGTGCTGGGAAGTCTTCAGCCGGAACGCGCGGGCGAAGTTCGTCCAGCACTGCAATGGCAGTCGCCAGAGCATAGGCCAGCTCTTGCTCAGGCGTCGCGCCTGCTTCTTGCAGGTGGTACGAACACACATTCATCGGGTTCCATTTGGGCACGTTATCGTAGCAATATTCGGCCACGTCCGCGATCATCTTCAGCGATGGCTTGGGTGGGCACACATAAGTGCCGCGGCTCAGGTATTCCTTGATCAGGTCGTTCTGGACGGTCCCCTGCAATTTCGAGGCATCCGCGCCCTGTTCCTCGGCAACTGCGATATATAGCGCCAAAAGCCAAGGAGCAGTCGCATTGATCGTCATCGAGGTATTCATCTGTTCCAGCGGAATTTGATCGAACAGAACCCGCATGTCCCCCAGATGGCAGATCGGAACCCCAACTTTTCCAACTTCGCCGCGCGCCAAAGTGTGATCGCTGTCATACCCTGTTTGGGTTGGCAGATCGAAGGCCACGGATAGGCCGGTCTGACCTTTGGCCAGGTTCGCACGATAAAGCGAATTTGACGCTTTGGCCGTTGAGTGACCGGCATATGTACGGATGAGCCAGGGGCGATCTTTCTGCAACTGCGTCATGGGTCGGGCCTCGCGGATCGGTGGGTAACAAAATTACGTTCTATGGTGGTAAATAGTAATTTTCAGTACATGTCAATTCGCTGCGTTGCGGCATCGACGGTTTCTGCAGATTGTGGGTGGTCGCGTTTGATGGCACTGTGCCCGAATGATGCAGACTGTGGAAATCCCGCTTTGGCTGTTTGTGCTGATCGTGCTGTTTGCCGCGGTCACATTTGCCTCGCATTTTTTGTTTCCGTCGGTGCGCTGGTTTTTCCGCCGCCGCCTTGAGCGCGCCGTCGCACGGTTGAACAAGCGACTGCAGCGTCCGATCCAACCGTTCAAGTTGGCGGGGCGGCATGACATGATTCAACGGCTTATCTATGACCCGCAAGTAAGCCGGGCGGTGCAGCAGCATGCCAAAGAAGAAGGTGTGCCTGACGCTGTTGCCTCAGAATTGGCACGTCGTTATGCGCGCGAGATTGCGCCCTCATTCTCGACAGTGGCGTATTTCAGCATCGCGATCCGTTTTGCCCGCATGCTGAGCAACGCCTTTTACAAGGTGCAGTTGGGTTACGAGGACAAAGCCGCGCTGGACAGTATCGATCCCGATGCGACGGTCGTTTATGTCATGAACCACCGCAGCAATATGGATTACGTGCTGGTCACCTATCTGGCGGCAGACCATTCGACCTTATCCTATGCTGTGGGCGAGTGGGCCCGTGTCTGGCCTCTAAGTCGATTGATTCGCGCGATGGGGGCCTATTTCATTCGCCGCAAGTCGGGTAGCGACCTATATCGACAGGTCCTTGCAAGCTATGTAAGACACGCGACCGAAGCGGGCGTGACGCAGGCCATGTTCCCTGAGGGCGGGCTGAGTCTGACTGGCAAACTGGGGCGCCCCAAGCTGGGATTGTTGAAGTATATCCTTGACGGAGTCGAACCGCAGGGGCGGGATGTGGTGTTTGTTCCGGTTGCTTTGAACTATGATCGGGTGCTTGAAGATACCGTATTAACAGCGGCAGCGAAGGATAGTGAACGCCGCTTCCGCGCGCGGATCGGGGTTATCACCCGCTGGTCGCTCAAGCAGATTTGGCGCAGGCTAGTCGGGCGCTACAAGAGATTCGGGATTGCCTCAGTGCGGTATGCGACACCGATTTCTCTGAAGGAATTTCGAGTCGCGCACGAACGGGACCTAACGACCGATCTGGCCCGCGAGTTGATGCGCAGGATCGGCGCCGCAATTCCCTTTGTTCCAGTGCCTGCAGCGTGTCGGCTGGTTCAGGAAGAAGGTGAGATGTCAGAGCAGGAGTTGAAGGCGCGTTTGCTGACGTCGGGCGGCGACGCGGTTGCCCAGGATGATGGAGAGGCTGTTGACGATGCCATCAATCAGTTGGTCGAGCGACGGATCCTGCGTCGTGAGGCTGGAGTGTTGCGCCCATCAGGCGAGCGATCAGAGCTGCTTGCTTATTACGCGGCAGCATCAGAACCCGTTGTTCGGGCTGAGAATGATGCAAGTGCAGAAAGTATTTCTGCAACTGCTGGGTCATAAAATTACAAAATAGATACCAAAAACGGTTGCAATATTACTCATTGGCTAATATTTCGTCTTTGGAAAGCCGCGATTCTGCGGCGCGGCAACAGTTGGAAAAAGGAGGCCAGCATGGCTTTGGATGTCGACAGCGGTATCGCGTCGTATGAGGCGCCGGAAAAGGACCTCTACGAGATGGGTGAAATCCCCCCGATGGGGTACGTTCCCAAGCAAATGTATGCCTGGGCCATCCGGAAAGAGCGCCACGGTGAGCCAGACACAGCGATGCAGTTGGAAGTCGTTGATGTCCCGAAGCTGGACAGCCACGAAGTGCTGGTTCTCGTTATGGCGGCGGGTGTGAACTACAACGGCGTCTGGGCATCGCTTGGCAAGCCGATCAGCCCGTTTGATGGCCACGGCCAACCCTTTCACATCGCAGGTTCAGATGCGTCGGGCATCGTCTGGGCGGTTGGTGACAAAGTGAAGCGCTGGAAAGTCGGCGATGAAGTCGTGATTCACTGCAACCAGGACGATGGCGATGACGAACACTGCAACGGTGGTGATCCCATGTATTCGCCCAGCCAGCGCATCTGGGGATATGAGACACCTGATGGCTCGTTCGCGCAGTTTACAAATGTTCAGGCACAGCAGCTGATGCCGCGTCCCAAGCACCTGACCTGGGAAGAAAGCGCCTGCTACACGCTGACCTTGGCAACAGCCTATCGGATGCTTTTTGGGCACGAGCCGCACGATCTGAAGCCGGGCCAGAACGTCCTGGTTTGGGGCGCATCGGGCGGTCTGGGCTCTTACGCGATACAGTTGATCAACACTGCGGGTGCCAATGCGATCGGCGTGATATCGGATGAAAGCAAGCGTGAGTTTGTGATGGACCTTGGCGCCAAAGGCGTCATCAACCGCAAGGATTTCAACTGCTGGGGCCAGCTGCCCACGGTGAATACTCCGGAATATGCTGAATGGTTCAAAGAAGCCCGCAAGTTTGGTAAGGCCATCTGGGATATTACCGGCAAAGGTGTGAACGTCGACATGGTGTTCGAGCACCCCGGCGAAAGCACGTTCCCGGTGTCCACTTTTGTCGTGAAAAAGGGAGGTATGGTTGTGATCTGCGCCGGGACCACTGGCTACAACCTGACCTTCGACGTGCGTTACATGTGGATGCACCAGAAACGCTTGCAGGGCTCGCATTTTGCGCATCTCAAACAGGCCTCGGCTGCAAACCAGCTAATGGTCGAGCGCCGCTTGGATCCGTGCATGTCCGAAGTGTTCACTTGGCAGGATCTGCCTGAGGCGCACATGAAGATGATGCGCAACGAACACAAGCCGGGCAACATGTCGGTGCTGGTTCAGGCTCCGCATACAGGCATGCGCACCCTTGAAGAAGTATTGGCTGCCCGCGACTAACGGTCTCAGGCAAACAGCAGCTGCAACACCCGCAGGGCGCAAACACGCCTTGCGGGTGTTCATCGTTTCTATCGATGATTATGCATTTTCAATGCTTTAAGAAATCGCACCCCGCTATTTCTGGGGAGTAGAAAGCAGCGAGTAGGCCGAATTAGTCTGCACATGTTATGGTTGTGTTAACCCTTCGTTAACTATTTCGGGGACACCCTGATGGCGCAAAATGAGTGGATTTTGGACGTTCTGTCGGACCTCAACGCCTTTGCTGTGGCGAATGGGTTGAGCGCGCTGGCCGAGCAGCTTGACGACACAAGACTGATCGCCGCGGCCGAGATTGCGTCCTCAAAGGATGAGGCTTGCGCGCCCGCGAATGGGAAGAAAATTCGATTTGAGCCAGATCCTAGGGGATTTGGAAAGCACCAGCACGCTTGACGAGCTGACCAGCGTAGCAGTCCAGTTGCGGGACAAGCTGCAAATTGACCACATGACATATCACTGGGTTGATGGGGCCGGGGATCAATACGGGTTCACGACTTATTCGGATGCCTGGGATGAACGGTATCGAGACAGGAATTATCATCGTATTGATCCGGTTATTCTGGGTTGTTTTCAGCGATTTCACGCTGTGGACTGGAAACAGCTGAATTGGTCGGGCAAAGCAGTAAAGGCCTTCCTGCAGGACGCGCAGGAACATGGCGTCGGCAATCAGGGATATTCGATCCCGCTGCGGGGGCCAGGCGGACAATTTGCGCTGTTTACGGTCAACAACAGCTGTGATGACATCGCATGGCAGGCATTTGTCGAAACGTATGGCCGAGATCTCATATTGGTGGCGCATTTCCTCAATCGAAAAGCGCTGGAATTTGCAAAAGAACGGCAGCCGGACAACATGCGGGGGCTCTCGCCCCGCGAAATCGATGCAATGACATTGCTGGCGCTGGGGTATAGCCGAGCGCAGGTGGCGCACTCGCTTTCCATTTCTGAGCATACGCTCAGGGCCTATATCGAAAGCGCACGATCAAAACTCGGTGCGCAAAATACGACTCATGCAATCGCCACTGCACTCAGTAGAGGATTAATAGTCGTTTAACGACCGTACGGTGGTCTCACCTTAAATTAACCACGTGTTCGTACCCCCTTTGTTCCAACTATGGACGATAAGGGGAACACGTCATGTTGCGTTATTTGTATGCCGATGAGCTGCATAACTTTCCGGAATTGGCCAGGGGGATGTTCAGGGATCGCGCGGATCAGTTCAAAACCCGCCTTGGCTGGGATGTTAAGGTTAATGAAAAGGGGGAAGAGCGGGATCAGTACGATGACCTGAACCCGCTCTATGTGATTTGGGAAGAGGCAGATGGCAGCCATGGCGGGTCCATGCGGATCCTACCGACGACCGGTCCGGTCATGGTGAACGACATATTCGGACATCTCACCGGGGGCAGTCCGATCCGAAGCCCACTAATCTGGGAGGTCACTCGCTTTTGCCTCTCGCGCAACGCCAGCGCTCATACCGCCGGGGCCATCATGCTGAGCGGCGGTGAGGTGATGGAAGGGTTTGGCCTGACCCACATAGCGGGCGTTTTTGATGCCCGCATGATCCGGATCTACCGTATGATCGGATCGTCTCCGGTGGTTTTGGGCACCGAAGGGAAAGGGCGCGATCAGATCTCGGTCGGCCTGTGGCCTTATTCAGCGGATGATTGCAACCGTGTAGCAGCGCGCGCAGGCATCCCGCGAGAGTTGTCGCGCCTGTGGTTCAAGACAGCATTTGGCCATGGCGCACAGCACCGGTTCGCTTTGTCGGCATAAGCATACGGAAAAACCAATCGGCATCTGGCAGCGCGCGGCGCGTCCCTGTAGGGTCGCGCCATGTCCTTGCCCCAAGTCACATTTTCCGAAGATCAGGCTGCCGCTTTTGACAACATTGCCGAGATGTTGCGAGGTGCCGGAGTAGACCTTGAAGACGACGCTCTGCTGAAACTGCCCGGCAACGGAAAGTCTGGTGTGATGGCTGTTATTGGCAAGGCTGGATCGGGCAAAACCCTGTTGCTGGCAGAGCTTTACAAAGCTTTGGCCGAGACGGGGGTCAACCTGATCTCGGGTGATTTCGAAAGCCGCAAATCCCGCGACAAGCGCAGCCTTGCGATCCTCGCGCCGACGAACAAGGCCGCCAGCGTATTGCGGCTGCGTGGGGTGCCCGCGACCACGATCCACCGTATCCTCTATACGCCTGTTTACGACCCTGAATACGAGCGGATCGCCGAATGGCTAGCGGGCAATGACGAACGGCCCGAGATCGAAGGGCTGACAGACGAAGCGCTGGACCGCGCAGCCGCGTTCTATGCCAACAACAAATCCATCCCCGGTGCGCTGGCCGCTGCTGGGTTGCGCGGTTCGGATTTCATCACCGGCTGGAAACGTCGGGAAGAGCCGCTGGATATCGGTTTTGTGGATGAAGCCTCGATGCTAGACGACCGACAACTCGAGGATCTAAAGGAAATCTTCCCAACATTGTTGCTATTTGGTGATCCGGCGCAGTTGGCGCCGGTCAACCAATCGGGCTCGATGGTGTTTGACGGGTTGCCAGAGCCGCGCAAGCAAATCCTGCATCGCGTGCATCGGCAAACTGCGGATAACCCGATCCTAGACCTCGCCCATGCTCTATCCGATCCGGCCATGGGGTTTGAGGATTTCGAACGTCTGATCGAGGACACTGCCCGAAAGGATGACCGCGTTGTCTGGGGACAGCGGGTAGAAGTTGATCTGATGGCGCGCAGCCCGGTTCTTGTCTGGCGCAATGCGACCCGAATCCGGCTGATTCAGGCGTTCCGCACCGTACATGGCGCGCCGGAAACTGAACTACTGGAAGGGGAACCGTTGATTTGTGACGGCATTGAGCTGCCGTTGAAGCACCGCAAAAAGCGGCTGGACCTTGAGGCGCGCGGGCTGATTAAAGGCGCGCAGGTCATCTATCTTGGCCCTGGTCGCAAGCCGGGTTTTTCGCGGTTGCATGTGATGGGGGCCGAAGACCCTCAGGTCTCGGCGGCGTCGATCGTGCAGATTGAAAAGCCCGATGAGGAGGAGCCGTTCATTCCCTATGCTGCCCGTATGGGGGCAACGTTCCTGCATGGTGCCGCTGTGACGATCCATAAGGCGCAAGGGTCGCAATGGGACACGGTTCAGGTCTTTGCGCCAGACATCTACGCAGCCGCCCGCATGGGCCGTACTGAGGCCGGGCAACCTTTGTGGAAGCGCTTAGCTTATGTCGCCATAACCCGCGCACAGGAGAGGCTAATTTGGGTAGTGCGGAACCGCTTGTCGAAACCGACCCACCCATTGCGTGTGGATGACCTGCGTGCGGTTGCGGCACCATCCCTGACATTGGAGGCGGAAGAGACATGAAGACGATCATAGTGACCGGTGCAAGCTCGGGCATAGGCCGCGCCACCGCCGAGCTGTTTCTGTCAGAAGGATGGACTGTCGGGCTTCTGGCCCGCAGCGCTGACAAACTTCATGCTATGGCACAGCATAACGCCTCGGCGATCCCGCTGGTTGCCGATGTGACTGACCCGGATGCCGTTGCAAACGCCTTCACTGCATTCACCCGACAGACCGGGCGATTGGACGTGCTGTTCAACAATGCCGGGATTTTTGCCCCTGGTGGCACCATCGACGAGATCGCGCTTGAGGATTGGTACAGCTCGGTCAATGTGAACCTGAACGGCATGTTCCTGTGTGCACGGGCTGCATTTGCTGCAATGCGGGCTCAGGCGCCGCAGGGGGGGCGCATCATAAACAACGGTTCAATCGCTGCTCATGTGCCGCGCCCGAACTCGGTGCATTATTCTGCGACGAAACACGCGATTACCGGTCTGACGCGCAGCCTGTCTCTGGACGGGCGGAGTTTTGGAATTGCCTGTGGTCAGATCGACATCGGAAATGCGCGCACCCCGATGGTGCAAGGGCTGGTCGATGAGGCACTTGCCGAAGGCCGCGACCCTGATCCCACCATGGATGTCGGGGATGCCGCCCGCTCGGTACTGCATATGGCCGAACTGCCGCCTGAGGCGAATGTGCAATTCATGACCGTTATGGCCACGACCATGCCCTATATCGGTCGCGGGTGACGATCAGTTCTCGCGCAGTAGGCGGAAGGCTGTCGAAGCGCCCCAACCGGCGGCAATCGCGATGGCCAGTGACATAAGCCCGTACCAAATGGGTTGTTCGCGCGACATCGCGTACAAGAACCGCTCAAGCCCGACTTTGCGTACTCCGATCGAGGTTTCAAAGGTCGAGACCACCTTTCCGTCTCGCGTCAGGAAGATACGGGCGCTGTAGTCGCCTTCGGTTAGGTCAGACGGCATGTCGATTGATGTGCGGAACAACGTCTGTTCGTCCACAGCCACTGTGTTTTCCCGGATCGAGTACAGCCCTTCATCTTCGCGGATGCGGATGACCGCCTCGGAAAAATCCTGTGCGCCCTGAATGCTCATGTCCGCACCGACCGACCGGATGGCACGCTCGATCGAAACCTTATAGCGTAGGTCTTCGGTCTGGGTCAGAACCTCGGAAAACGGGGCGCTGGTGGCAACGGCGTAAAAGCTTGGAGCCAGATCAACAACAAGGCTGTCGGTATTCACCCAGATACCGAACCGTTTCTCTTTGCGGCGTACGGTGACAGGTTCGGATGGGCCGACCACCGATACGATGACCTCAAGCGGTGGACCGTCCGGGATCGGAGCTTCGCGCTTTACCGCGCCGAAAACCAGTATTTCGGACCCGTCAAAATTGGCGGTAATCGACACCCGATCCTGACTTAGGCCCAGAACAACCTGTTCTTCGGCTGCGTAGGCTGGCAGACAGATCAGACAAAGAAGAGCAATCAGACGCAGCATCTTAGTGCCCTCCTGCATCGCCAAGCGAATACAACTCGGCGGGTTGAAGCAGAAGATCAAGCGCCAGCTTGCCGCAGACGACAAGCACCAGAGCCGCCAACAAAACGCGCAGTTGTTCAGCCGGCATTCGGGCACCGATGACTGTTCCGATTTGGGCACCAACTACGCCACCGACGAGCAGAAGAACCGCCAACACGACATCAACGGTATAGTTGGTGGTGGCGTGCAGCATAGTGGTAAAGGCGGTTACAAAGATGATCTGAAACAGCGAAGTTCCGACAACAACCTTGGTCGGCATACCCAATAGATAGATCATCGCGGGCACCATGATAAACCCGCCGCCGACACCCATGATAGCAGACAGGACACCGACAAACAGGCCTACGACAAGCGGTGGAATGACCGAGATGTACAGGCCCGACGTCCGAAACCGCATCTTGAACGGCATGGCGTGCACCCAACCGCGCTGGCGTCGTTTCGGAGGCGGCGTGCCGCCTTTCCGCGTTTTTCTAATCGCGTTCAGGCTTTCGACAAACATCAGACTGCCGATGATTCCTAGAAATACGACATAGCAAAGTTTGACCAGCAGATCGACCTGTCCGAGGCTCTTGAGATAGTTGAAGACAACAACACCCAACGCAGCGCCTGTCAGCCCTCCGACCAAAAGGACTGTACCCATTTTAAGGTCCACGGTTCGGCGCCTGAAATGCGCCAGCACCCCAGAAAATGATGAAGCAACAATCTGGTTTGCCTCGGTTGCAACCGCCACTGCAGGCGGAATGCCGATGAAGAACAGCAGTGGAGTCATCAAAAACCCACCGCCAACGCCAAACATTCCAGACAGAATGCCCACCATTCCACCCAGTCCAAACAGTAGAAACGCGTTTACGGATACTTCGGCAATCGGGAGGTAAATCTGCATGGCTTCTTCTAGACAGGAGAGGCCGTACCACGCGGTGTGGCAAAGCCATTGGTAACATAAATCTCAACAGACGAAGCGCGCGTGCCAGGTGGGGCCATCTAGTTGTTTCCGTGGCTCGACCTGAAAATAGTCGATAGCATGGCTGCGGAACTGATGCGGGACACGTCCATACCCCCCTTAGAGCGGTTGCGGCATACAAAATCAACTCTGTATGCCGCTTTGCAGCAAACAGGACTGAGGGGCAGTCCTGAACTGGCTCTATCAGCGTTCCTTTACATATGGTTCGCCGCCTGCGCGTGGCGGTATGGCCTTGCCGACGAACCCGGCAAGAATCACCACGGTCAGGATATAGGGCAGAGCGTCCATGACCTGCACCGGGATCACGACCCCGCCCAAATCGATGTTCTGGAACCGCAAGGCAATGGCCTGCAACAGCCCGAACAAGAGGCATGCCCACATCGCGTGCCACGGACGCCATTTTGCAAAGATCAGAGCAGCCAGTGCGATAAATCCGCGCCCAGCGGTCATCTCTTTCACAAAGCCTGCTTGCAGCGCGGTGGCCAGGTAGGCACCTGCGATGCCGCAAAGTACGCCGCAAATCGCAACCGCTGCGTAGCGGAGACCTACAACCGAAACTCCAGCAGTATCCACCGCCGCAGGATTCTCTCCGACCGCGCGCAGACGCAGCCCGAACCGGGTGCGGAACAGAATCCACCAAGTCAGTGGCACCATAAGGAAAGCCACGTACACCAGAATGGAATGGCCAGACAGAAGCTCGGAATAGGCCATATGCAGGGGATTGGTTTCAGACATCAGCTCGGAAACTGGACGGCCTGTCAGTTCGGCGTCAGCCGGACCGATCGCATAAGGGAATTCTGCGGATTCAAACCGCCCTTCACCGAACAATGATGGCGTACGACCACCCTGCTTGAACCAGCTTTGGGCGACAAGAACGGTCATACCTGAGGCGAGAAAGTTGATCGCAACCCCCGAGATAAGCTGATTGCCCCGGAACGTGATCGACGCAAACCCGTGTAGCGCCGAAAGGACCAGAGATGCCGCGATCCCGGCCAGCAATCCCAGCCACACCGAACCGGTTACGGCGGCGACGGCAGCCGAGAAGAATGCTGACATCAGCATCTTGCCTTCAAGGCCGATGTCGAAGATGCCCGCGCGCTCGGAGTATAGACCGGCCAGACAGGCAAGCAGCAAAGGCGTAGCCAGTCGGATGGTCGAATCCAGAACCTGGATGAGTGTCAGGAAGAAATCCATCAGGCCGACCCCTTCCGAAGCGCCATGAACAGCTTTTCAAGCGGCATGCGCACCATGTTGTCCAGTGCTCCGGTAAACAGAATGACCAACGCTTGGATGACCACGATCAGTTCGCGCGGAATTGATGTCCAAAGCGCCAGTTCGGCACCGCCCTGATACAGAAACCCAAACAGAATAGCGGCTAGAAATACCCCGAATGGATGCGACCGACCCATCAGTGCCACGGCAATTCCAATGAAACCCGCGCCTTCGGTTGCGTTCAGCACCAACCGCTCGGCTTCGCCCATCACGTTGTTGACTGCCATCAGGCCCGCCAGAGCGCCCGAGATCAGCATGGCAATAATCGTGATACGTACAGGCGAGATACCGGCGTAGACGGCACCGGTTTCCGAATGGCCGTAGGCGCGGATTTCATAGCCCAGCCGAGTTCGCCAGATCAGCGCCCAGACAACAAAACACGCAAGGATTGCGACGAAGAACGAGATGTTGGCAGGCGCACCTCGGAAAACGATGTTTTCGGCGCTCGAGAACATCGACTGGAAAGTCGGGAGATGCACTGCCTCGGGGAAACGAGCCGTTGCTGGATCTTGCGACCCTTGCGGGCGCATGACGTTGACCAGCATGTAATTCAGGAAAGCGGCAGCGATGAAATTGAACATGATCGTGGTGATCACGATATGGCTGCCCCGCTTCGCCTGCAGATAGGCCGGGATCGCGGCCCAGGCTGCACCGAAGATCATCGAAGCAGCACAGGCGGCCAGCAAAGCTATTGTCCAATGCGGCCAAGGGACCGATAGACAGACGATGGCAACGCCCAGTCCGCCCAGCATGGCCTGACCCTCGCCGCCGATGTTGAACAAGCGCGCGTGAAAGGCAACTGCAACCGCGAGTCCGGTGAAGATGAAGTTCGTTGCGTAATAAAGTGTATAGCCCCAGCCGTAGGTTGACCCTAGGGCCCCAGTGACCATCAGATTTACCGCCTCAAGCGGATCTTCCCCGATGGCAAGGATGACGATTGCCGAAAGGATTGTGGCCAGAAGCAGACTGATTAGCGGGATCAGCACCACATCGGCCCATTTGGGCATTTTATCCATGGTTCAGGCGGCCTCTCCTGCAACACCGGCCATCAGCAGGCCTAGTTCTTTTTCATCCGTCTCGGCGGGCAGACGCTCGCCCATGATATGTCCGTCAAACATGACCGCGATCCGGTCCGAGAGTGAGAAGATCTCTTCCAGCTCGACCGAGACCAGCAAGATTGCTTTGCCCTGATCCCTCAAGGCGACGATCTGTTTATGAATGAACTCGATGGCACCGATATCCACGCCGCGCGTGGGTTGGCCCACCAGCAGCAGATCGGGATTGCGCTCGATTTCTCGTGCAACGACGATTTTCTGTTGATTGCCGCCCGAGAAGCTTTTTGCCGTCAGCCAGCCATTGGGCGGGCGCACGTCGAACTTCTCGATCTTGGCTTCGGTGTCGGCACGCAGGGCGGCGTTGTCCATGAACAGCCCGCGTTTGTAAGCAGGGTCGCGGTGGTAGCCGAACGCCACGTTCTCCCACGCGTGAAAATCCATGATCAGGCCTTCGCGCTGCCGATCCTCGGGGACATGAGCGATATGTCGGGCGCGCCGCGCTTGCCCATCCGATCCGGGGCCGTGCAACGCCAGAGGTTCGCCGTTCAGTTTGATCGAGCCTACCCCGGGTCGCATACCGCCCAAAACTTCAAGCAGCTCGGACTGCCCGTTGCCAGCAACGCCCGCGATGCCAACGATCTCACCCGCGCGAACGGTTAGGTCGATGCCTTTGACACGCTCGACACCGGCCGAATCGGTGACACTGAGGTTTTCGATTTCCAGAACCGGTTTGCCCGGCTGTGCAGGCACCTTATCAACCTGTAGCAAGACCTTGCGGCCAACCATCAATTCGGCCAGTGCCTGCGGATTGGTGTCAGCTGTTTTGACGGTGGCGGTCATCTCACCACGGCGCATAACCGAAACCGTATCAGTGTTCTCCATGATTTCGCGCAGCTTGTGCGTGATCACGATGATTGTTTTACCCTCGGACCGCAGCCGGTCGAGAATGCGAAACAGCTGGTCCGCCTCGGCAGGGGTAAGAACGCCCGTGGGTTCGTCCAGAATCAGAATTTCGGCCTTGCGGTAGAGCGCCTTGAGAATCTCAACCCGCTGCTGCATGCCCACACCGATCTCATCGATGCGTTTGTCCGGGTCGACGAACAGTTCGTATTCTTCCTCTAGGTCTTTCAGCTCTTTCCGGGCTTTCGCCAGCGACGGAGCCAACAGCCCACCGTCTTCCGCACCCAGAACGATGTTTTCCAGAACGGTGAAATTCTCGACCAGTTTGAAATGCTGAAACACCATCCCGATGCCCGAGGCGATCGCCGCCTGGCTGTCAGGGATGTCGGTCTTGGTGCCGTTGATCCAGATTTCGCCTTTGTCGGCTTTGTAAAATCCGTAGAGGATGCTCATCAGCGTGGATTTGCCCGCTCCGTTTTCACCGATGATCCCGTGGATCGCTCCGCGGGCGACGCTGATGGAAATATCTTTATTAGCCTGAACCGGCCCAAAGGCTTTGGAAATCCCTTTGAGTTCAATGGCGGGGACGGTCATATCTTGTCCTTGGGTTGCCGAAAGGGCCGCATGCGGCAGAGTGGTGCAGGGCGGAGGCCATGGCCCCCGCCCCCAGTTACATCAGAACTGCAGTGCAGGGCAGCTGTCGTTCTCGTAGTAGCTGACAACGCTTACGTTGCCATCGATGATGTCGCGACGGGCACTTTCAATGGCCGAGCTCATTTCTTCGCTCACCAGTTCCGCGTTGTTTTCATCCATCGCAACGCCAACGCCATCTTGTGCAAGACCCATGGTGTAAACACCGGTCTGGACGTCTTCGCCAGCTTTCATGGCGTCATATACAGCAACGTCCACACGCTTGAGCATCGAGGTCAGGACCTTGCCCGGGTGCAGGTGGTTCTGGTTGCTATCGACACCGATTGACAGGATGCCTTCGTCGGCTGCGGTTTGCAGAACGCCAACACCGGTACCGCCCGCAGCGGCGTAAATCACGTCAGCACCCTGGCTGATCTGTGCTTTGGTCAACTCCGAGCCCTTCACCGGGTCGTTCCATGCTGCAGGGGTGGTGCCTGTCATATTGGCAACAACGTTGATGTCCGGGTTCACGGACTTCGCGCCTTGTGCATAACCACAACCAAAGTGGCGGATCAGAGGGATATCCATGCCACCGATAAAGCCCACTGTGCCGGATTGGGACGCCATCGCCGCCATCATGCCGACCAGGTATGATCCTTCATGTTCGGCAAATCCTATCTGGCGAATGTTCGGGGCTTCCAGCCAGGTCACGTCGACCGCAACGAATTTGGTATCCGGATAGTCACCTGCCACTGCAGCCAATGGATCGGCCATGGCGAAGCCCATTGTGATAATCGGGTTTGCGCCCGCTTCGGCAAAGCGGCGAAGCGCTTGTTCGCGCTGCGCTTCCGACTGAAGCTCGATCTCGCGATAGCTTTTGCCGGTCTGTTCCGCCCAACGCTGAGCGCCATTATGCGCGGCTTCGTTGAACGATTTGTCGAACTTGCCACCCAGATCAAAGATAAGGGCCGGTTCTGCCATAGCAGCACCTGCTGTTAGTGCAACCGCAGCGGCTGCGCCCATCAAGGATTTCATAAATGTCATTTGTTACTCCCGTTGGCTGTTATCGGTCCGGGGCTTAATCGCCCGGTACCCACTCAGAGCGAGCATACCTGTTGTGATGGCGGGAATTGAAGCTGTTTGCAACAGCTTCGGTCAACACATTTTTGACCATATGGTCTAAAAAAGCGAATATTTTTCGCTCAGGGGGCGTTCCATGACGATCGCATCGGCGTTTGGGCCACTTTTGCGATGATAATAGGCTGCGCGATTGCCGCATGGCGTGTATCCGCAGGTTTGGTACAGAGAGATCGCCGAATGGTTATCTGAGGCAACGTCCAGAAATGCACGGATTGCACCGAGTTCTCGTGCCTTGGCGTGCCAGTCTGCCATGATGCGCCGCGCCAGCCCGCGTCTTTGATAGTCTGGACGTGTCGCGATCGTGAGCAGCTCGGCCTCTTCGCCGATCACTTGAATGAGAGCGAAAGACCGTTTGTCACCAACTACATGGGTAAAGCGATTGGCGATCAGATTGCTGAATTCTTCAGCGCTCCACGGGCGTGACTGTGTGAAGGCTGCGGCGTGGGTTTCTGCCATGTCCTGTGGTGTCATTCGTCCAAAAGCACCGGTGGTACATCGCTGGAGGGAGCCGCATCTGCAGGGCGGACATAAAGCGGAGCAGGTGGCGCTTGAACTGTCGTCCAACGACCAGCAGCCACCTGGGCGATCGCACGGGCCTGCTGTTCTGGGTCCTCGCAGAAATACAAGGGACCAATATCGTCAGCGGCATGACGTAAGGTCAGGTAAGGCGCGCGCCCCTTAGGCTGCACATAAACCTGATCGCGCGGTGCAGCTATCGCCGGGAGATGCCCGTCGGGCGCAATTTCCGCAACTGCATCAAACCCCGACACCCCAACCGCCGGCACACCAAGCCCAAGCGCCAACCCGCGCGCTGCGGATACCGAGATTCGGATGCCGGTGAAATTCCCGGGGCCGATTCCGACGGCGATCGCATCAAGGTGCCGCCATGTGCAATTGTTCCGGGTCAGGATTTCTTCAAGCAAGGGCATCAACCGTTCCGCCTGCCCACGAGTCATCGCCTCGGCGTGCGATGCGATAATCTTGCCCTCTCGCAGCAAAGCGGCCGCGCAATGCGCGGCCGATGTATCGAATGCCAAAATCGTCGGTTCAGACGGCAACAGGGCGAACCTCGGTCACTTCGGGGATGTAGTGACGCAACAGGTTCTCGATCCCCATTTTCAGCGTTAGGGTCGAGGACGGACAGCCCGCGCAGGCTCCCTGCATGTGCAGATAAACAACGCCGCGGTCAAAGCCGTGGAAGGTGATGTCACCGCCGTCCTGAGCCACAGCAGGACGCACGCGGCTATCCAGCAGATCTTTGATCTGGTTGACAATCTCTGCATCTTCGCCGGTGTGTTCAGCGTGGCCCGAGGCGGTCTCTGCGCCTGCGCCCATAACCGGTTGGCCGGACTGGTAATGCTCCATCACAGCGCCGAGAATTGCGGGCTTGATGTGATCCCACTGCACGTCATCAGATTTGGTTACCGTGACAAAATCGTTGCCGAAGAACACGCCTGTTACGCCGTTTACACCGAATATGCGTTTGGCGAGCGGAGATTTTTCTGCAGCGTCGGCGCTTGGAAAATCAGCGGTGCCTGCTTCCAGAACCGTCTGGCCGGGTAGGAATTTTAGTGTGGCCGGGTTGGGTGTGGATTCGGTTTGAATGAACATGGCGCGGCTCCGTCTAAGATGCACCTGATATGCGCGTCCGTGCGGGGGAAGTCAAGATTTGGAACCGTTCTAAATTGCGGCGGCGTAAGAAATCGCATCATCCAGACGATCATCACCCCAGAACAGCTCGTCCCCAATAACGAAACTCGGCGCACCAAAGATGTGTTTAGCCTTGGCCTGAGTAACTTGCTCGAACAAGGCAGCCTTGATCGCGGGGTCGCTTATCCGATCCATCAGATCAGTCGAAACGCCAGATTTGGTAAGGCACTCAGCCAGAACCGCCGGATTCGATATATCACGACTGGAACCAAACTGTGCAGAATAGACAATGCGTACAAAGGCTGCCCGTTGATCAGCTGGTTCGATCGCCAGCGCTAGCCTTGCTGCTTTCAGGCTATTTTGCGGAAATGGCTCAGGCCGCCGAAAAGGTAAATCGCGCGCGGCGCAAAGCCGTTCCATGTCCCGCCACATGTACCGACCTTTTGCAGGGTAGAGGTTGAACGGCGAGTTTTTCCATCCCTGTTCAGCAAAGATCGGCCCCAGAAGGAATGGGTGCCATTCTACGGCAACTCCATATTCCGAAGCCGCCTGCTGGATACGCATCGCGCTGAGATAAGAATAGGTCGATGCGAAGTCGAACCAGAACTGCAGCTTCGCGGACATAAATTCACCTCAGGTGATGGCTTCCAGCTTCTCTTTGCTCAGATCGCCGGGCACGATAGTAATAGGAATGGGCAAACTTCCAGAGTTCCGGGTCAGTTGTGTCACCAACGGTCCGGGGCCTTTTTTGTCAGTACCTGCACCCAGAACCAATACGCCGATCTCGGGATCGGATTGGACATGTTCAATGATTTCGGCCACCGGATCGCCTTCACGGATTGCCAATTCGGGCTCGACACCCTGTTTGTCGCGCATCCATTTGGCGAACACCTCGAAATGGGCGTGAATACGTTCACGCGCTTCTTCGCGCATCACCTCGGCAACACCGATCCAGTGGTTGAATTCGTCCGGTGGAATTACCGAAAGAACCGTAACCCCGCCGCCAGTATGTGCCGCACGCATAGCGGCAAAGCGCATGGCGTTCAGACATTCGCGGCTGTCGTCCAGAACGACTAGGAACTTGCGCATGTTTGTCCTCGTTTGTTTTCGGGATCATGCCTCACAGGGTAAGCAGTGGCAACTGAAACAGAAAAGGAGCAGATCAGCAATTGCTTGCAGCCCAATCCCAGTACATCTCGCGTGTGCGACGGGCGATTGGGCCCACCTGATACTGGGTGTCATCCAGCGCGGTGATTGGCGTCACTTTGCTCATGTTACCGCTCATGAACACTTCGTCCGCGTCGTGAAAGTCATCGAAACTCAGCACGGTTTCATGCACGGTTACCCCGTCGGCGCGCAGGTTTTTAATATGCCGCGCGCGTGTAATCCCGGCCAAGAATGTCCCATTGGGGATTGGAGTAAAAACCTCACCATCGCGCGCCATGAAGATATTTGCGGTCGCAGTCTCGGCCACATGCCCCATCGCGTCGGCCACAAGGGCGTTTGAAAAGCCCTTGCTGCGTGCCTCCTGCAACATCCGGGCATTGTTCGGATACAGGCACCCTGCCTTTGCGTTGACCACAGCGGATTCCAGAACAGGGCGGCGGAACCGAGTGGTTGTCAGCGTCGCCGAGGCGGTTTTGGGTGCCATTGGGATTTCTTCAAGACAGATGGCAAAGCCAGTGCTGTTTTCCTGAGGGACGATGGCGGTGTGATCCCCGTCGATGCCCCAATACATGGGGCGAATGTAAACGGCGGTGTCAGGTGCGTAACTTTGCAACCCTTCGTGAACCAGATCGACCATCTGTTCGGTTGTTACAGAAGGTGTCAGCATCAGCGCCTCGGCTGAACGGTTCACGCGGGCACAATGGGCATCCAGATCCGGGGTCATACCATCAAAGTACCGGGCTCCGTCAAACACCGATGAGCCCAGCCATGCGCCATGGTCAGCAGCGCGCATGATCGGTGCGTCCCCGTCATGCCATTGGCCGTTGAAATAGGTGCGGATGTTTTTGCCGACTGCCATTGCGCCCTCCCTCAAGCTTCGGGGAAACCTAGGTTGGGGCTGACGCAAGGTCCAGCAGATTATCCATGGTGCTGAGGCAGCGCTTCGCGTTTGACCATGGTGCGCAAAGCGAAGTTTGATCGTAGGTTTCGAATGCCCGAAATTTTCATAAGCCGGTTTTCCAGAAATGCATCAAACGCATTGAGGTCTTTGGCAACCACGCGCAGCAGAATGTCGCGTGATCCGGTCATAAGGTAGCATTCCATCACCTCGTCGCAGCGACGAATCGCCTTTTCGAAGGAATCGATGGCGTTGCGATCCTGTTTCTCCAACTCGACAGACACAAAGATTGTAACGCCGAATCCAAGCCGCTCGGGGTCGACCTGTGCGGCGTAGCCGGTGATAATCCCGTCCCGTTGCAGCCGATCCAAACGCCGTGCGCAGGGTGTCGGGGACAGCCCGACATGCTCCGCCAAATCGATGACAGTCATACGGCCATCGTTTTGAAGGGCGCGGATTATCTTGGAATCGATATCATCCATGGCGAAAAACTCCACAAAAGTTTTCAATTTTAGATGTTAGCACCAAAAATTTCCCTGATATAGTGACAAAAGGGTGAAAATCACTCGACGATAGGTGGCAAACTCTCGGAAGCACTCCGGAGGAGAAGAATGGACATCACCATCGTAGACGCGCCAGAGCACGAGCGCGTGGTCGAATTCAAAGATAACTCACTTGGTCTATTGGGCTACATCGCGATCCACTCAACGCAACGTGGCCCCGCTGCGGGCGGTGTGCGTATGCGCCCTTACGGCCACCCAGCCGAGGCCCTGGACGATGCTTTGCGACTGGCAAGGGGCATGACGTTCAAGAACGCCGCGGCTGATCTGCCGCTCGGGGGAGGCAAGGCTGTCATCATCGGGGATCCTCATGAGGATAAATCACCTGAACTTTTGCAGGCCTTTGGGCGCGTGATTCAAGGTTTGAACGGTCTGTACTGGACGGCAGAAGATATGGGTATGACGCCTGCAGATATGGCGCATATCGGATCTGAAACCGAATTTGTGGCTGGGCTGGCGGAAGGTGAGTTCGCCAGCGGTGATCCGTCTCCGATAACGGCGCGCGGGATATTCAATGCTATCCGGGTGACAGCGCAGCACCGGTTTGGATTTTCTGGCCTGAAAGGCCTGACTGTATCGGTTCAGGGGCTTGGCCATGTAGGCGAGCATTTGTGCCAGTTGTTGCACGATTCTGGTGCGCAGTTAATCGTAACTGACATCGACACCCGGCAAGCGGCCCGCGTGGCCGAACGGTTTGCGGCACGGGTCGTTGCACCCGATGCGATCTACGGCGTTGAAGCGGATATCTTTGCGCCTTGTGCGATCGGCGGCATCCTGAACGAAACGAGTATTCCATTACTGAAAGTCGGCGCTGTGGCCGGAGGGGCAAATAATCAGTTGTCCAGCGATCGGGACGCGCAGTTGCTCCACGAGCGTGGCATTCTTTACGCCCCTGACTTCGTCGCCAATGGCGGTGGTATCGTGAATGTGGCGACGGAAATCCTCCGTGTCGCAGAGCGTGAAGCTTGGGTCGCCGGTAGGTTGCAGGCGCTGGAGCAGACGATGGATCGCATCCTGACACGGGCCAAAGCCGAAGCGGTCAGCCCGCACGAAGTTGCGGAATCCATCGTGCACGAGATGCTGAGCCTGCAGGCGGCATAAGAGCCGACGGAACGAAAAACGCCGCCCGAGAAAGGGCGGCGTTCTTTTTGGATTGCGATCGCGTGGTCAGGACTTGCCCGCGCCGACCATCCCTACAATCTCGTAGGTCTGCTGCAGAATCGGGGCCGCGATTGCACGTGCCCGCTCAGCACCTCGGGCGAGAATCTGATCAATCTCGGCCTCTTCGCCCATCAGGCGCGCCATTTCGGTTGAAATGGGTGAGAGTTTCGAGACCGCAAGTTCTGCCAACATTGGCTTGAACTCACCGAATTGCTTCCCGCCAACCTCAGCCAGCACTTGTGCGGCCGTCTGGTCGCTAAGCGCGGCATAGATATTCACCAGATTGCGCGCCTCGGGACGGTCTTCAAGGCCATCGACCTCCGACGGCAAAGCGTCCGGATCGGTCTTGGCTTTACGGATCTTCTTGGCGATGGCATCGGCATCATCGGTCATGTTGATCCGCGTCATATCAGACGGGTCTGACGACGACATCTTCCGGGACCCGTCACGCAGGTTCATCACACGGGGCGCAGGCCCACCGATGACCGGTTCGGTCACCGGAAAGAAATCGACGCCATAGTCATGGTTGAACTTGATTGCGATGTCGCGCGTCAGTTCCAGATGTTGCTTCTGGTCTTCACCAACAGGCACATGGGTCGCGTGATAGACCAGAATGTCTGCCGCCATCAGGGCAGGATAGGCGAACAGACCCAAAGAGGCGTTCTGCGCATTCTTACCGGCCTTGTCCTTGAACTGTGTCATTCGCTGCATCCAGCCGATACGGGCGATGCAGTTGAAGATCCATGCCAGCTGTGTGTGCTCGGGCACCTGGCTCTGATTGAACAGGATCGATTTCTCAGGGTCGAGGCCAGCGGCAATGAACCCCGCGCAAACTTCGCGGGTCTTTTCACGCAGACGATCCGGATCTTGCCAGACAGTAATCGCGTGGAGGTCGACCATGCAGTAGACGGTCTCGTATTCCGGCCCCTGCATATCCACGAAACGTTTGAGTGCACCCAGGTAATTACCCAAGTGCAGGTTTCCTGAAGGTTGGATGCCGGAAAACACGCGCGGCGTGAATTGGGTCTCGGTCATCGAAGGAAACTCCTGTCTGGAAAAATCAGCCCCCGTCGCTTACCCATGAGGCCAAGGGACGTCAACAGCCGCGAAAGGCCAGCCCAATGAGCAGTGAGCATTATACACCGCCCGTGAACCCTCTGCCGCCGGTCGTGGTGGCGCTGGTTCTGTTCATCATCGGGATTGAACTGATCTTCTTGCTTGGCAGCAGGGGCTTGGTCGGAGGGCCGACTGCTGTTGGTTGGCGCTTGGATGCGTTGCAGCAATATACGTTTTCGCCCGATATATTCGATTGGATGGTCCAGAACGGGCGCTGGCCGTTCGAACATGTGATCCGCTTTGTCACATATCCCTTTGTTCAGGCCAATTTCACACAAGCTGTGTTTGTCTGCGTGTTTGTTCTGGCGATGGGGAAGATGGTGGCTGAGGTCTTTGGCAGCGTCGCCATGCTGATCATATTCGTCTTGTCCGGTGTCGGCGGAGCGTTGGCCTATGCGGTGCTGTTGAACCCGCCATATCCACTGGTTGGTGGGTTTCCTCCGGTCTACGGGCTAATCGGTGCGTTCACGTGGTTGCTATGGCGCAAGCTTTCTCTGGTGGGTGAAAACCAATCGCGCGCATTCAGCCTGATCGCGGTTCTTATGGGCATTCAGTTGCTGTTCGGTCTGATCTTCGGTGGGACCTCGGATTGGGTCGCCGATCTGGGCGGTTTTGCCACCGGGTTTGGTTTGTCTTTCTTTCTGGCTCCGGGTGGATGGGCGCGTATCCTTAGCAAAACCCGGCGGGATTGATGCGCCTTAGCTACGGCGCAGCGCTGTTCGGAATTCCGAAATCCTGAAGGCCCCCAAGAGGTGCCCCAAAAGGAAGTAGGCCACCGCCGCAGTTACAATGAGCACGATCAGCGCAAGGTAACGCCAGCCTGGTACGCCGAACGTCCAGCCGAAGAGGTTAATGGCCGTAAACAACACCACCCCCATGCCAGCCGATGACGCCACGACCCGCCAGATCCGCTGTTTGAACCGGTCATCAAATCGGGCTTCGTCGCCCATTCTGCGCGCGCCGATTGCAAGCAGCGCAACCATGGCCCAGCCAGCAGTCGACGCTGCGATTGCGGGCGCAATCCACCCGACAATGGGATAAAGCCCAAAGGCAAGTCCGGCATTCACCACCATCGCAACCACTGCGTATCGAAACGGTGATTTGGTATCTTCGCGGGCGAAGAACAAAGGTTGCAGTAGCTTCTGCAGCATGAATGCGGGCAGCCCGATACCATAGATGGCCACGGCCAAGGCGGTCGCCGCTGTATCTTCGGCGCTGAACTGGCCGCGTTGGAACAGGACCGAGACCAACGGGCCGGGGATGATCATAAAGGCAACTGTCGAAGGCAAGGTCAGCAGCAGAGTAAACTCTCCGGCTCTTGAAAAGGCGTTGCGTGCTCCATCTTTGTCGTCTGCGCGTAGGCGACGTGACAGGTCGGGTAACAGCACGATGCCGACGGCAATGCCAACCACTCCGAGCGGCAGTTGATACAAACGATCTGCGGCAAACAGCCAACTAACTGCCTTTTCGGTTTTTGATGCCACAAGCTGTCCGACTACAAGATTGACTTGCGTTACGCCCATGGCCAACGCCGCAGGAACCGCGATCCGCACCATGCGGCGCATTTCCGGGCTGAGCTTTGGCCGACCGAGCCGAATGCGAATTCCGGCGCGTTCAGTCGCAATCCAGACAAGCGCCAATTGCGCGATGCCTGCGATTGGGATGACCGCGATGAGCCAGCGTATGATGTCTCCACCAGATATCGCGCCAAAGATTAACGCGGAGCAGGCGAATATGTTCAGCAGCACAGGAGCGGCGGCTGCAGCGGCGAAGCGCCCGGTTGCGTTCAATACTCCGGAAAACAGCGCAGCGAGGGACATAAACAGGATGTAGGGGAACACGACGTACCCATAATCCACCGCCAGATCGAAGCGTTCATCACCATAGAATCCTTCGGCGGTTATCCAAACCAACGCGGGCATGAAGACCATCGCCAGACCGACTAGCGCCAGCACCGCCACTGCCAACAGGTTAAACGCATCCTGTGCGAAACCTTCGGCGTCTTCGCCGCCTTCAAGGCGTTTTGAAAACATTGGAACAAAGGCTGCGTTGAATGCGCCCTCGGCAAAGAAGCGGCGGAACATATTAGGCAGTCGGAAGGCTGCGACGAAAGCATCCATCACAGGTCCGGGCCCGATATAAGCGGTCAGCAGGATTTCCCGCAAAAAGCCCAGAATGCGGCTTGCCAAGGTCCAGAACCCAACGGTGAAAAAGCCCGAAATCAGGCGGATCGGCTTCATGATGCGGCCCGCTCGGCACCTTCGGTGATGGCCGCGCGCAGCTTGGCTTCCAACCCGCGTTGCTTGGCCTCAGAGTGGTATTTCAGGCCGAACATATCCTTGACATAGAACGTGTCGACCACCTGTTCGCCATAGGTGGCGATCACTGCGTTCGCGATATAGACATTGGCGGCTGCCATCGTGCGCGTCAAATCATATAGCAGTCCGGGCCGGTCGCGGGTGTCGACTTCGATGATCGTGTAAATCTCTGAACCTTCGTTGTCGAAGGTGATATGGGTCGGGACGTTGAAGGCGCGTTCGCGCTTCTTGATCTTGTCGCGGGATTTCAATGCGTCCCGTGCGACCACCTCACCCCTGAGTGTCTTGTGAATCATCTGGGTCAGCCGAGGCAGGCGCGTGGCCTCGAAGGGATGGCCCTCGGCGTCCTGAACCCAGAACGCATCAGTTACATATCCGTCTTTCGTCGTATAGCTGCGGGCATCAACCACATTGGCTCCGACAAGGGCAAGTGCCCCTGCAATGCGAGAAAAAATACCAGGATGATCACCCATGGCAAAACACGCGCGGGTGGCGTCGCGATCCTCATCCGGATGCAGACGGATTTCTACGGCACCTGGATCGCCGCTGTCCTCCAGCGATTTCAACATTTCCGCGAATTCGACATGTGTCGAAAGGTTCAGTCCCTGCCAATACGGATCATAATGCCGCCCGGTTTCGGTTTTCAGATCAGATTTGGACCAGTTTTCCAATTCGGCCCGCAACCGCTTTTTCGCCCCATCTCCACGATTGGCTCGGTTAAGCGCCTCCATCCCGGATTCCAGTGCGTGTTTGGTGTCAGCATGCAAAGCGCGCAGCAATGTAGCCTTCCAGTTGTTCCAGGTCGTTGGTCCGACACCGCGGATGTCACAGACTGTCAGCACCGTCAGCAAGTCCAGCCGTTTGACGGTTGCAACAGCTTTCGCGAAATCGCGGATTGTGCGCGGGTCTGAGATGTCGCGTTTTTGCGCCATATCGGACATCAGCAAGTGATAGCGTACAAGCCATTCGACGGTTTCAGAATCCGCCTTGCTCAGCCCTAATCGTGGTGCCACTTTGCGCGCGATTTGCGCACCCAGAATCGAATGATCTTCGGGGCGTCCTTTGCCAATGTCGTGCAGCAACAGAGCCACGTATAGAACCTTTCGGCTAACACCACCCTCCAGGATGGATGACGCCAAGGGCAGTTCCTCGATTAACTCTCCTCGCTCGATCTGCGCCAAATTGACGATGCACTGGATCGTATGCTCGTCCACCGTATAGCTGTGATACATATTGAACTGCATCATCGCCACGATGTGCTCAAACTCGGGCAAAAAGGCTGACAGAACCCCCAACTCGTTCATGCGTCGTAGGGCACGTTCGGGGTTGCCATGTTTCAGCATCAGATCAAGAAAGATGCGCCGCGCCTCTTTGTCGTTGCGCATCTCATCGTCGATCAGGTTCAGGTTGGCCGTTACCAACCGCATTGCGTCGGGATGGATCAGCATTCCCGTGCGCAAACCCTCTTCGAACAACCGTAACAGGTTGACCTTGTCTGACAGGAACGTGTCAGGGTCCGCGATATCCAGACGGCCATGGACCACGCGGTAACCGGCCTTGACGCGAGGGCGACGGCGGAAAATACGTTCCAGCAAGGCCGCGCCCTTCATGTGCGAGGCTTCCAGTTTGGTCAGGAAAATCCGTGTCAATTCGCCCACACGGGTGGCTTCGCGGAAATAGCGTTGCATGAACACCTCGACGGCGCGCCGACCGGCGCGGTCTTGATATCCCATACGATCGGCCACCTCGACCTGCAGATCGAAGGTCAGTTGTTCCGTCGCGCGGCCCGTCACCAGATGCAAATGAGACCTGACGGCCCAGAGGAATTCTTCGGCTTGCGCGAACTCGTCAAACTCTTCGGGCGTAAAGAGGCCCATAGGGACCAGTTCGGCCACATCCGTTACGCCATAGATATATTTTGCGATCCAGTAGAGCGATTGCAGGTCGCGTAAGCCGCCCTTGCCCTCTTTGACATTGGGTTCGACCATATAGCGTTCACCCTGCTTCAGGTGCCGCTCATCTCGCTCTTTCAGCTTGGCTTCGATAAATTCCCGCTCGGTGCCTTTGAAAAGATCGGTCTTCAGGCGCGCTTCAAGTTCTTGCGCAAGGGGCTGATCCCCGACGAGATACCGTTGTTCCAGCATGGCGGTACGGATGGTAAAATCATCGGCCCCCAGACGCAGGCAGTCTTTGATCGTGCGTGAAGAGTGACCGACCTTCAGCCGCAGATCCCAGAGAATATAGAGCATGGATTCGATCACGCTCTCGGCCCAGGCGGTGATTTTGTACGGCGTCAGAAAAAGCAGATCTACATCGGATGACGGGGCCATCTCACCCCGGCCATAACCTCCCACTGCCAGCACAGCGATTGCCTCGCCTTGCGTGGGATTTGCCAGCGGATGCAGATGCTCGCTGGCGATGCGCATCGCTGTGCCGACCATCTGGTCCGTCAGATAGGTATAGGAATGCGTCAGCGGCAGTGCATCAAATGGGCGCTCGGCAAAGGCGTCCGCAATCGCCTTGCGGCCTGTCTTTTGCGCCTCTCGCAGTATGCGCACCGTCTCGGCGCGCAAGGCTGCGTTGTCCGAACTGTTTTCAACAGCGGCGGACAGGTTGGCATTGACCTCGGCATTGTTAAAAATCTCGTCAGCCGCGCAGATCAGATTGACATCGGGCGCAGAGCCCTGCGCCGGTCGATTAGAATCCGGCGCCAGAGAAGCTTTGTGGGGCAGGGTCAATCACAACCACCTGTTTGTTCTGGATCGTGGCAACAGCCAGACCGCGTTCGTTCGTACCGTTCGGCCGCAGGCGGAAAATACCGCCGACACCCTGAAAACCGGCGTTCTGGGTTAATGCTGCACCTGTCAACGCGTTCGATTTGCCCTGGCTGACCAAGGCTCCGATCGCAGCGATTCCGTCATAGGCAAGCCCGCTGATCGGGTGTGGTGCCTCACCGTAGGTGTTGTTGTAACGCTGGCGATACGCCTGTGCCTTTGCCGGATCGGGAAGTGCGAACCAGCCACCTTGTACGCCAGGCAATTCCAGCGTTTGGGCTGGAATGTCCCAACGTGTCAGGCCGATATACTGAGTTGTCGCAGGAGACACACCAGCCTCGGGCAACAACTGGCTGTAAAGCGGCAGCGCGCCTGCGGTTGTCGCGGTCAGGAAAATCGAATCTGCGCCGGTCGAATCGACCGTTGCTTTAATCGCCGAAACAGAATCGATCACGCCCTGCTGAGACCGGTCATATCCAACTGTGCCCGCATTGTTGACGCGGCTGTTGCTGAGCGCGGCAGCGATGGCAGACTGGCCTAGCTGGCCCGCTGAATCATTGCTGTGCACAATGACAGTACTGTTTTTACCCTGCTGTCCGGCGTAGTTCACCAGCCTGTTGGCCGTGTTCTGGAAAGTGGGGCCAAGCACATAGACATTGCCGCCCGCAATGCTGGTGTTGTTCGAGAAGGACAGCACGTTCACATTGTTGTTTAGCACCGCAAGTCCTGCCGCGTTTGCGGCTTGTGCGTACACTGGCCCAAGAATGATCTTGGCCCCGTCCGCTACAGCTTGCTGTGCAACCGCCGAGGCCGTTCCGGCATTGCCGGCCGTGTCGTAGACGCGCAGATCAATCTTGACGTTCGGCAAATCCGCTATAGCCAGCCGCGCTGCGTTCTCAAGGCTACGGGCAAGGGCCGCATCGCCAGACTGAGGTGATCCGCTTGGGACCAACAGGGCCACCGGAACCGGGTCAGAGGTGTCGATCGAGGGGCCTCCGCTGATGCCGCCGACTTCACAGGCGGCCAGAAAAGCGGCCGTGGCCAGTACAATGGCGGATTTCGCCAGTTTGCGTGCGGGCTTGCAAACGGTAAACATCTAAAAGAAAACTCCCTGATCCGGCGTCTGAGGGCACCTTGGTCTATTGAACCGCGATAATAAACGTCACGCTGTGAGGGTCCAGCTTTGAATTTCCAAAAGATCAGATTGGCCACTGGGCTGTACTTTATTGCCACCCCAATCGGAACGGCACGCGATATTACGCTCAGGGCGCTCGATGTTTTGGCCTCGGCAGACATGATTGCTGCCGAAGATACGCGCAGCTTGCGACGTTTGATGGAAATCCACGGCGTGCCGCTCGAAGGGCGCCGCATATTGGCCTACCACGATCACAGCGGCGCGGGCGCGCGGGGCAAAATACTTGAGGCGCTGGAACAAGGGCAATCGGTGGCTTACGCGTCCGAGGCGGGAATGCCGCTGATCGCCGATCCCGGCTATGATTTAGGCCGCCAGGCGGCTGAGGCTGGGCACAACGTGACATGTGCACCGGGACCGTCTGCTGTTTTGACGGCGCTGACGTTGGCGGGGCTTCCCACGGATGCATTTTTCTTTGCCGGGTTCTTGCCCAATGCCTCTGGCGCACGGCGTTCACGAATCGAATCCCTGCGCAGCGTCCCCGGAACGCTTGTCTTCTATGAATCGCCGAAGCGTGTGGCTGCCTGCCTCTCTGATCTCGCGGATATTTTGGGTGGAGACCGACAGGCGGCCCTGTGCCGTGAACTCACCAAAAAGTTCGAAGAAACGCGTCGTGGCACGCTC
The DNA here is from genome assembly GCF_056542025.1 of Ruegeria sp. AF2. Taxonomy (NCBI): domain Bacteria; kingdom Pseudomonadati; phylum Pseudomonadota; class Alphaproteobacteria; order Rhodobacterales; family Roseobacteraceae; genus Ruegeria; species Ruegeria sp. AF2. The sequence goes on from NZ_JBQFZC010000004.1 coordinate 369,707, forward strand.
GCTGATCTGGCAGCAGAGTACGAGGGCGCATCGGTTAAGGGCGAGGTGGTTCTGCTTGTGGATCGCGCCCATTCGCAATCTGTTAAGGACTCTGACGTAGAAGAGGCATTGATAAAAGCATTGCAAACGCATTCGGTGCGGGATGCGGCAGATTTGGTGTCAGAGATGTTCAGCCTGCCGCGCCGCCCGATCTATCAGATGGCTCTGAAGCTGGGAAAGGGATGATATGGCACAGAGATCCGTTCGGGGTTCTGTATCTTATCACGCTGGACAATCCGCCGAACTTTGCGTGGCCGCCGAATACGCGCGACGGGGTTATTCAATCGCAGGACGCAGGTGGCGCGGTGCTGGCGGTGAAATAGATCTGATCGCGCGCAACGCAGATGGGTTGGTCTTCATTGAAGTTAAGAAAAGCCGTAGTTTTGACCGCGCAGCCGCCCGGATTAGTCGCCGACAGATGGATCGAATTTGCGCATCCGCTGCCCAGTTTCTTGAACAGGAGCCGGCTGGTCAGCTGACGAATACTCGGTTTGATGCGGCACTGGTTGATGACACTGGAACTGTTCAAATCATCGAAAACGCCTTTGGTTTGGACTGACCCCCATTGAACCCGTCAAGCCTCTGCGCCATGTATCGAGCGTGGAATTGAGGGATACACCATGAAGATCGCCTTTCAGATGGACCCAATCGGGGCCGTGGATATCAACGCCGACAGCTCTTTCCGTCTGGCAGAAGAGGCTCAGGTGCGCGGCCACCAGCTGTTTTTTTATGGCCCGGATCAACTGGCTTACCAGGAAGGCAAGATCACGGCGCGCGGCCATGACATGACGGTGCAACGAGTCGCTGGCAACCCGGCAGTGTTGGGCCCTGAGCGTGAAGTGGACCTTGCTGAATTTGATGTCGTCTGGCTGCGCCAAGACCCCCCGTTTGACATGCACTACATCACCTCGACCCATTTGCTTGACCGGCTAAAGGGGCAGGCCCTGGTGGTTAACGATCCGTTTTGGGTGCGAAACTATCCCGAAAAGCTGCTGGTTCTGGATTTCCCTGAACTGACTCCGCCCACCACGATTGCGCGGGATTTGCGAACCATCAAGGCGTTCAAGGAAAAGCATGGCGATATCATCCTCAAGCCGCTTTACGGCAACGGAGGTGCTGGCGTATTCCGTCTTGATGCGAATGACCGCAACCTGACATCGCTACATGAGCTGTTCACCGGCTTTTCTCGTGAGCCTCTGATCGCGCAGAAATTCCTGCCCGATGTGCGCAATGGCGACAAGCGGGTCATACTTGTCGATGGTGAGCCGGTGGGCGCCATCAACCGGGTTCCAGCTGAGGGCGAGACCCGCTCGAACATGCATGTGGGCGGGCGCCCCGAGAAAATCGGCCTGTCCGAGCGAGATATGGAAATCTGCGCTGCGATTGGGCCGTTATTGAAGGAACGTGGTCAGATCTTTGTGGGGATCGATGTAATTGGCGACCACCTGACCGAGATCAACGTGACCTCACCCACTGGTATTCAGGAGCTTGAGCGGTTCAATGGCGTGAACATCGCCGAGAAAATCTGGCAAGCGATTGAGGCGAAACTTTAAGCTCCTGCTTTGGCGCTGATGCGAAAGCTCAGCGCCTCGGCGACATGGGGGCGGCGCACATCCGGCTCACCTTCGAGGTCGGCAATGGTGCGGGCCACGCGTAGGATGCGGTGAAAGGCGCGGGCCGACAGGCCAAAGCGTTCCGCGGCTTTCAGTAATAGTTCTTTGCCCTGAGCATCAGGGGCGGCGATTTCTTCCAGCACATTGCCTTCGACATCTGCGTTTTGACGGATATTTGGCGTGTCGCGAAAGCGATCTGCTTGTATGGCGCGCGCCGCTTCAACCCGCTCTGCGACGGTCGCAGAGTTGTCGCCGGTAGGCGGCAGGTCGAGATCGGTAAATCCGACCGGAGGGACTTCGATGCGCAAATCGAACCGGTCCATCAACGGCCCTGAGATACGCCCCAAGTAATCCTCGCCACAGACCGGTGCGCGTGAACAGGCGCGGGACGGGTCCGTCAGGTATCCGCATTTGCACGGGTTCGCGGCGGCTACCAGCATAAAGCGGCATGGGTATTTCACATGGGCGTTGGCGCGGGCGACCATTACCTCGCCGGTTTCAATAGGTTGGCGCAGGGTTTCCAAAACTGTGCGCGGAAATTCGGGAAACTCGTCCATGAACAGGACGCCGTTATGCGCCAGTGATATCTCACCGGGTTTCGCACCTTTGCCACCGCCCACGATCGCCGCCATCGAAGCGGTATGGTGCGGCTCGCGAAACGGTCTGGCGCGGCTGATGCCCCCTTCGTCCAGTAAGCCGCAAAGCGACTGGATCATCGATGTCTCTAAAGCTTCGACCGGGCTCAGTGGCGGCAAAATACCCGGCAGACGCGCCGCCAGCATGGATTTGCCGGAACCCGGTGTCCCGATCATGATCAAATGATGCCGCCCGGCTGCGGCGATTTCCAAGGCGCGTTTGGCGCGCTCTTGCCCCTTCACGTCCCGCAGGTCCCGTGCGTTGGGTGATAGTTTCACTTCGCCCGGTGTCGCAGCGGGCAGCGCAGACTGACCGGTAAAGTGCCGCACCACATCCCCCAACGAGCCCGCTCCGATCACCTGAGTGGCGTCAACCCACGCGGCTTCGGCGCTAGAGGCGCTGGGACAAAGCAAGCTGCGATCATCGGCGGCTGCTGTCATGGCAGCGGGCAGCGCGCCGACGACGGGTACCAGAGAACCATCCAAAGACAACTCGCCCAACGCGACAGCGCCCTCGGCAGCATCCGCTGGGATGATTTCCAACGCAGTCAACAAAGCGACGGCGATAGGCAGGTCGAAATGGCTGCCCTCTTTGGGCAGATCGGCAGGCGAAAGGTTAATCGTGATCCGTTTCGACGGCAGCGCGATCGCCATCGAACTTAGCGCACTACGAACACGGTCCCGTGCTTCGGAGACTGCCTTGTCCGGCAATCCCACGATGGAAAAGGCCGGAAGGCCCGGTGAGACGGCGCATTGCACCTCGACCGGGCGGGCATCGACCCCTTGAAAGGCAACGGTGTGAGCACGGGCGACCATGGCAATCCTGTCCTTGGTTAACAGGACGTTGCTGCCATGGCTGCAGTTTAAGAATCGTTAACGTCAGCAACCATCGCCGTAAATTTCGGCCACGCCTCAGGGTCAGAAACGGTCTTGTCTCGGCAAAACGGATTACAAAAGCCCCAAATCTTGCCATCGAGTTCCAGATAGTCTTGTACAGGCTTGCCGGAATAGGGGCAGGCTGTGTTGACCGAGGGGCCTGTGCTGACTGCCAATGCCCCTGAATCCCCGCCAATTGGCCAGCTGTGTGCGGGAAGGTCTTGCGGATACGGGAAGGGCTCATACGCGACCGTCATGCCCATGGCGCGCCATTGTCGAACTGCGATATCAGAGAGCAGGTGCATGCAGTATGCACGATTGACCTCGGACACGGGCAGGCCATAGCCGACAATCCGTGCAGCGACCGGCGTGTAGAAAACATCAGCCAGAGAATAGGCACCAAACAGCGGGCCCGACGCGTCACCAGAGACTTTCCGGGCATGGGCCCAGAGGGTTTCGATCCGCTGCAAATCGGCGATCGTATCAGCTGAAGGGTGGAACCCTTCCCAGCAATGTTTCAACTGCATGGGGCATTGCCCCCGCAGCGCTGTGAAACCGGCAACCATTTCAGCACAAAGCCACCGGGCTGTGGCGCGCGCGGCGGGGTCTGACGGCCAAAGCCCTGCTTCGGGGTGGCGTTCTGCCAATGTCTCTGCCATCGCGAGGCTTTCGCCGATCACGGTTCCATCTGGAAGACGCAGCGCAGGAACAAGGCGCGCCGGGGCCAGTGGTTCCATATCCGCCGCCATTGTGCCGGAATAAAGGCCAATCATGTGGGTGCGGTATGGCAGGCCGAATTTCTCAAGCAACAGCCATCCGCGCATGGACCAGCTGGAGAACAACCGGTCACCGATAAAGAGATCATATGTCATGCGGCAACGATGTCGGACAGAGACGCGTCGGTAAATCAGAGATTTGTGCGCAACCTTATCACGGTCGGTGATTAATCCGACCTACAGTCCAACCATCGTTATGGCGCGTGATCTCGGTGACGGACAGGTTGTCGATGCGGTGACCAAACGCGTGTTGGGCGTCCACGTCCAGAGCGCGTTGGACCTGAGTCAGGATCACTCCGAAATGGGCGACCAGGACTAGGTCATATCCGGTATGGGCCGCGATCAGGGTGTCGACGACCCTATCGACACGCGCGCGGACCTCATTCCAGCTTTCCCCGTTTGGAGGCCTGACCTCGCCCGGATTATCCCAGTAGGCAAAGCAAAGCTCGGGGTCTTCCGCCTCGATCTCGGCGAAGGGGCGCATCTCCCAGTTGCCGAAATTAATTTCGCGCAGATCGCGGTGGTGCGGAAGGCGGAGTCGCGTGCCTTGAATGGCGCTGGCCGTATCGCTGGCGCGTGACAAGTCTGATGAGATTACGACGGCATTGGAAGGCAGATGCGCATCAAGCCGTGCAATCGCGGCCTTATCACTCAAGTCGGCAGGAAGGTCGGACCAGCCTACCATAGTTTTAGCATGGGTGGGGCCGTGCCGTACCAAATGCAGGCGCGTCATAGGGGTTGCCCTTTGAGAACCAGCGGCAGCCCGGCCGTAACCTGCACCACCCGATCTGCCTGCGCAGCCAGAGCGATGTTCAGCCGTCCCTGCGCCTCGCGGAATCGACGGGACAAGGCGTTGTCGGGGACGATCCCGTGGCCGACTTCGTTTGATACCACGACGATCTGGGCGGCACAGGTCTTCATCGCCTCAAGCAGCCCGGCCTGTGCTTCCTCTAGGTTATTCTCTGCCAGCAGGTGATTTGTCAGCCACATGGTTGCACAATCGATCAGGCAAATCTGATCATTTGTCAGCTTGGCGAGTTCCGGCGATAGATCAAATGGCGCTTCGATCGTCGTCCACCCGCTGCCGCGTTGTGCAATATGTTGCCTGATTTTTAGGCGCATCTCGTCATCAAACACTTGTGATGTCGCAAGGTAAACGCGACTTTTCCCAGTTGAAACAGCAAGTTGCTCCGCAAAAGCAGATTTTCCGGATGCAGCGCCGCCTAGGATAAAGGTTAAATCGGCATGCACTTTTATTACCTTTCTGGTGATCCACCCGGTTTTGTCCTGCGTATCGACCACAAGTCGGCAAGGCAAGCCCGGCCCATCGCCTGTGATAAAAGGGGAGAATTGCATGGCACTCGACAACGCACATGATTTTTCGATGTCCCGTAAGGCAATGAAGGCCGAGTTGCTGGATGCCGAGACAGAACTGAAACTGGCCTATGCCTGGCGCGATGAACGCGATGAACAGGCGCTGCATCGCCTCATTACGGCTTACATGCGGCTGGCGATATCAATGGCGGCGAAATTCAAACGCTACGGCGCGCCGATGAATGATCTTATTCAGGAGGCGGGACTGGGCTTGATGAAAGCCGCCGACAAGTTCGATCCGGATCGGGGTGTGCGGTTTTCAACGTATGCAGTGTGGTGGATCAAGGCCAGCATTCAGGATTACGTGATGCGCAATTGGTCGATGGTGCGCACTGGTTCGACCTCTTCCCAGAAATCGCTTTTTTTCAATATGCGTCGGGTACAGGCGCGTCTGGAGCGCGAAGCCGCAACTGAGGGGCTGGAGCTGGATCGCCATCAGTTGCATCAGAAGATTGCCGCCGAAATCGGAGTCCCGCTGCGTGATGTCGAGATGATGGAAGGCCGTCTGGCAGGGTCCGATTTCTCGCTGAATGCGGTGCAGTCTGCAGATGAGGACGGGCGCGAGTGGATTGATGCGCTGGAAGATGACAGCGAACAAGCCGCCGAGGTAGTAGAGAACAGCCACGACAACCAGCAACTGCGCGAATGGCTGGTGGCGGCGATGCAAGCTTTGAACGATCGCGAGCGGTTTATCGTTCGCGAAAGAAAACTGCGTGAGCCTGCCCGGACGCTGGAAAGTCTTGGGAAAGAGCTTGGCCTGTCGAAAGAGCGTGTGCGCCAGCTCGAGGCGGCAGCATTCACAAAGATGCGCAAGAACCTTGAAGCGCAATCGCGCGAGGTGCAACACTTCTTCGCATGAAACCTCTTGCGATTCTTACAGCTTTTGTGTTGCTCGCCACTTTGCCTCAAACGGTTCGAGCTGCTGAATTTATCCCTCAGGACGTGTTGGCCGACATGCGGGCCGCGGATGTTGTTATTCTGGGCGAGATACATGACAACCCTCAGCATCATCTGGTCCAAGCCGAAGCAGTTGAAGCAATCACGCCCACGGCGGTTGTCTGGGAGATGGTGACCGAAGAGGGTGCTCAGCGGTTGGCTCAAAAAGCGGCAACCAATCCCGAGGAGCTGTCCCGAATTCTGCGCTGGGCAGAATCCGGCTGGCCGCCTCTCAGAATGTACTACCCCATTTTTCAGGCCGCGGATGTGCCGGTGTATGGCGCGATGGTTCCGCGTGAAGCGGCCCGCGCTGCTATGGAACGCGGGGCGGCCACAGCGTTGGGGGCTGATGCGGCCAGATATGGATTGACTGTACCCCTGTCGGATGAAGATCAAGCCGCACGCGAGGCTGATCAACTGGCGGCACATTGCGACGCATTGCCCGCTGAAGTTCTACCGCAGATGGTAGCCATTCAACGTCTGAGGGACGCTGTGTTGACCCGAGCCATTCTGCGCGCCACCGACGAAACTGGTGGGCCTGTCGCGGTCATCACTGGCAATGGCCATGCCCGTAAGGATCGCGGAATTCCGACTTTTCTGTCGCGACTGCGCCCCGGTTTGAAGGTCTTTGTACTGGGACAATCCGAAGATGGGGTCGTGAGCGGGGATTTTGATGCTGTTATCGATAGCCCCACAGTCGAGCGAGAAGACCCCTGCAAAGCCTTTGAGGTGCAGAATTAACTGCTGGAACTGCCCGCCAGCGTTGCCTAATGTCAGGGCCGACCGGGACGGGAAGGGCGAGCCATGCTGTCATCGAAACGTATTCTGCTGATTATCGGCGGTGGGATTGCGGCCTACAAGTCGCTGGACCTGATCCGGCGGTTGCGGGAACGTGGTGCAGCGGTCACGCCGGTTTTGACGCGTGCTGCCGAAGAATTCGTAACTCCGTTATCCGTGTCTGCCCTGGCCGGTGAAAAGGTCTATCGAGATCTCTTTGATCTGACCGATGAAGCTGAGATGGGTCATATTCAGCTTTCCCGTTCGGCTGATCTGATCGTGGTTGCTCCGGCAACGGCCGATCTGATGGGTAAGATGGCAGGCGGGTTGGCTAATGATCTGGCCTCGACCCTTTTGATGGCGACCGATACGCCGGTTCTGTGTGCGCCTGCGATGAATGTCCGCATGTGGGAGCATCCCGCAACCCGGCGTAACCATGCGCAACTGGAAGCAGACGGCGTGCGTTTTGTCGGCCCGAACGAAGGCGATATGGCTTGCGGTGAATACGGTCCGGGCCGCATGTCGGAGCCACTTGAAATTGTCGCGGCGATCGAGGCGCAGTTCGGGGATGGGCCTTTGGCTGGCAAACGTATTCTGGTGACATCGGGTCCGACACATGAACCAATTGATCCGGTACGATACATCGCCAACCGATCGTCGGGCGCTCAGGGAACAGCTGTTGCACGCGCGCTATCTGCGCTGGGGGCCGATGTTACATTTATCACAGGTCCGGCTGACGTGCCTCCTCCAGACGGCGTGAAGGTCGTGCGTGTAGAGACCGCGCTGCAAATGTCGGATGCGGTCGACGCAGCGCTTCCGGTGGATGCGGGGGTATTTGCAGCTGCAGTGGCCGATTGGCGGGTATCCAGTGCCTCGGACCAGAAGCTGAAGAAAAGCCGCGACGGGGTGCCCGCGCTAGAGTTTGCCGAGAATCCCGACATTTTGAAGCGCATCGCGCGAATGGGAAGTGGCAGGCCCGTTTTGGTAGTGGGTTTTGCCGCCGAAACAGACAACGTGATCGAACATGCTACGGCCAAACGTGCCCGCAAGGGCTGTGACTGGATCGTTGCGAATGATGTCAGTCCCGCGACAGGTATCATGGGCGGTTCTGAGAATGCGGTGATCCTGATCTCAGAGCAAGGTGCCGAAGAATGGCCGCGTATGGGCAAGGATGATGTGGCAAAGCGGTTAGCAGCCAAGATCGCCGGCGCGTTGACCAGATAGCAGCCATAAAGACAAGAGGTACAGGTATGGTGGCAATTCGCGTTATCCGAGAGGAGGGGGCTGACCCGTTGGTGCCCTTGCCTTCATACGAAACCGCGGGTGCTGCCGGGGCGGATGTGCGCGCCAATCTGCCGGATGGTACGTCTATTATTCTGGAACCGGGCCGTCGTGCGCTGATACCGACAGGCCTTAGGATCGAAATTCCGCAGGGGTTCGAGGTTCAGGTGCGTCCACGATCGGGCCTTGCCTTGAAACACGGGATCACCTTGCCCAACACTCCGGGTACAATCGACAGCGACTATCGCGGGCCATTGGGCGTGATCGTGATGAACGCGGGTCAGGACCCCTTCGAGATTACGCATGGCGAACGTATCGCGCAACTGATCGTCGCACCGGTGGTGCAGGCCATGTTCCAGGACGTTGAGGCTCTGACCGAGACTGATCGCGGCGCGGGTGGCTTCGGCTCGACCGGGCGCGGCTGATGCTGCTGGTTCTGATCATTGCCGCCGGGCTTTGGGGTGTCGGCTATATCGCCGGGGTGTCGCGCAGCGCGCGTCTGGTTTCCATTGGCGCGCTCCTGATAGGCGTGATTATTGCTCAACTTCTCCTGCCTGAGGGAAACCCGTTGCGTCAGGCGACCGGTGGGTCGGCAGCGATGTGGCTGATCCTCGCTGGAGCGGCTGTGCTGGTGCTGCTTTATGGGCGGGGTTTGAAGGCGTTGCGAAATCGCGCCGCGTCCGGCCAGACGTCGGAGCCCGCCAAGCCATCCGAACAGTTCAGCGAGACCGAGCTTGAACGCTATGCCCGCCACATCGTTCTGCGTGAACTGGGCGGTCCCGGCCAAAAGCGAATGAAACAGGCGCGCGTGCTGGTAATCGGTGCGGGGGGGCTCGGCGCGCCCGCCCTGCAATATTTGGCTGCCGCCGGAGTGGGAACAATCGGCGTGATCGACGATGACGTGGTCGAGAACGCCAACCTACAGCGGCAAGTGATCCACCGCGACGCAGATATCGGCATGCCCAAAGTGTTCTCGGCCCAGCAGGCGATGGTGGCGCAGAATCCCAACGTGGTCGTCTTGCCGTACCACCGTCGCCTGACCGAAGAGATTGCAGCAGATCTGTTTGCTGATTTTGATCTGATCCTCGACGGCACTGACAATTTCGACACCCGCTACCTTGCAAACCGTACGGCGGTTGCACTGGGAAAACCCCTGATATCTGGCGCGCTGTCGCAGTGGGAAGGGCAGCTCAGCGTCTTTGACCCTGCCACCACCGGCCCATGTTATCAGTGCATTTTCCCCGAAGCACCCGCCCCCGGCCTTGCGCCTTCTTGCGCCGAGGCTGGAGTAATCGGCCCACTGCCGGGTGTGGTCGGCTCGATGATGGCGGTTGAGGCGATCAAGGTGATCACCGGCGCCGGGCAGGCATTGCGAGGTGAGATGTTGATCTACGATGCGCTATACGGCGAAAGCCGCAAGATCACCCTAGCACGCCGCACCGATTGCCCGATTTGTGGGTCAGCACACTAACGCCGCCTCAAATTTTCGGGTAGCTCTGGATCATTTCGACGGACGGTCTTAGCTATGAGGTCAAAGGAGACCTCAATGACCAATCCGATCCTTTCTGACTGGAACACGCCCTTCGAAATCGCATCGTTTGACACAATCTCGGATGATGATTTTTCCCCCGCGCTGAAACAGGCGATGCACGCACATGATGCCGAGATTGAGGCGATAGCAGCGAGTCCGGACACGCCCACATTCGCCAATACGATCGAAGCGCTGGAGGCTGCAGGCGAGCAGATGGATAAGGTTCTGTCGGTCTTTTTCACCGTTGCAGGTGCGGACAGCAACCCCAAGCGTGAAGAACTGCAACGCGAATTTTCGCCCAAGCTGGCGGCACACTACTCGCGCATCTCATCAAACAAAGCACTGTTTAAGCGCGTGGCGGATTTATGGGACCGGCGCGATAATCTGGACCTGACCGATGAACAGGCGCGCGTTTTGATGCTGTCTCATCGCGGGTTCGTGCGGGCGGGGGCGGCGTTGACCGGCGCCGACGATGCGAGAATGCAAGAGATCAAGGCCCGTTTGGCGTCTCTGGGCACGTCCTTCACGCAGAACTTGCTGGCGGATGAACGCGACTGGTTCATGGATTTGACCGAAGAAGACCTGCAAGGCTTGCCGGATTTTGTTATCGATGCAGCGCGCGCAGCGGGTCAGGAAAAGGGAGCGGATGGCCCGGTGGTAACCCTTTCTCGGTCGATTATCGTGCCCTTTCTGCAATTCTCGCCCCGCCGGGATTTGCGTGCAAAGGCTTATCGCGCGTGGACTGCACGGGGGGCAAATGGAGGTGAGACCGAAAACCGCGAGATTGCGGCGGACATCCTGCGCCTGCGCGAAGAACGCGCCAAGCTGCTGGGGTATGCCAGCTTCGCTGCCTACAAGCTTGAGACCGAGATGGCCCGCACACCAGATCGCGTGCGAGAGCTGCTGTTGGATGTGTGGGAGCCCGCCAAAACCCGCGCCGACGCAGATGCCGAGGTGCTGACGGCAATGATGCAAGAGGATGGCGTAAATGGCCCGCTGGAGGCGTGGGATTGGCGCTACTATGCCGAGAAACGCCGCAAGGCCGAACATGATCTCGATGAAGCGGCGCTGAAGCCGTACCTGCAACTGGACCGGATGATCGAGGCGTCTTTCGCCTGCGCCACACGGCTGTTCGGGCTGGAGTTCGCGCCGCTTGATGTGCCGCTCTATCATCCCGATTGCCGTGCGTGGGAGGTGACCCGTGACGGGCAGCATATTGCGGTGTTCATCGGTGACTACTTTGCACGCGGATCGAAACGGTCGGGTGCATGGTGCAGCGCAATGCGCGGGCAGGCGAAATACCCGAAAGAACAGGCTCCGGTCGTGATCAACGTCTGTAACTTTGCCAAAGGTGACCAGGCGCTTTTGTCCTATGATGACGCCCGAACGTTGTTTCACGAGTTCGGCCATGCCCTGCACCAGATGCTGTCCAATGTGACCTATGAGAGTATCTCGGGCACCTCGGTGGCGCGTGATTTCGTTGAACTGCCCAGCCAGCTTTACGAACATTGGCTGGAAGTGCCCGAGGTATTGGCTGAGTTCGCCACTCATGCCGAAACGGGCGCACCGATGCCGCAGGAGATGTTGCAGAAGGTGCTACAGGCCGCCAATTTCGATCAGGGGTTCCAGACGGTGGAATATGTTGCCTCGGCCCTGGTCGATCTGGCGTTTCATGAGGGGGCTGCCCCCGCTGATCCGATGGAGAAACAGGCCGAGGTGCTGGCCGAAATCGGCATGCCTCGGGCCATTGGAATGCGCCACGCCACCCCGCATTTCGCCCATGTCTTTGCGGGCGACGGTTATAGCTCGGGCTATTACAGTTATATGTGGTCCGAAGTCATGGATGCCGACGCCTTTGCCGCCTTTGAAGAAGCGGGCGGTGCGTTTGATCCCGAACGCGCCAAGGCACTGGAGGAACACATCCTGTCAACTGGCGGATCCCGCGAGGCGGAAGAGCTGTATCTGGCCTTCCGTGGACGTCTGCCTGGCGTCGAAGCCTTGCTGAAAGGCCGCGGGCTGATCGCGGCCTAGTACCCAAGCTTTCGGTCAACGAGGTGGAGAAAGGGTTCACCCGCTTCACCTCGGCGAATGTTCTCGCAGATCACCTGAGCTGCGGTAACAGGTCTGGTTTCCGAGGCTATATGTGGCGTCACCGTCACATTGGGATGTGCCCAATAGGGATGCTCGGTCGGCAGAGGTTCGGTGCGGAAGACATCCAGCGTGGCGTGCCCGACCTGCCCTGAATTCAGCGCGGCCAGCAGGGCCTCATCATCGATAAGCGGCCCGCGACCCGGGTTGATGATCTTGGCCCCTTCCGGCAACAGCGCCAGTGTTTCGGCGTTGAGCGTGTTTTCGGTCGCCGGAGTATCTGGCAGCAGCAAAACCACTATCTCGGCCTGGGACAGTGCATCGCGCAGCCCGTTCTTACCATGCAGACAGGTCACGCCGGGAATAGTCTTGGCGGTACGGCTCCAACCGATGACATGGAAATTCAACGCTGCCAACGCGTGGGCCGATGCTTCACCCAATGCGCCCAAACCCAAGATGCAGACGGTGCGTTGCTGGGCCAGTGGTGGCGCATCAGGTGTCCAGACCCCATCCTGTAGCGTAATGTGTTGGTCCATCCCAAGGTGATAGCGCAGCATATGGCCCACCACCCATTCCGTCATGCCTTGCGTTAACCCCCCGTCAACCATACGCGCCAGCGGAACGGTCAAGGTTTCATTGCCCGAGATTTTCTCAACCCCCGCCCAGAGGCTCAGCACCGCCTTGAGCCGTGTGAAGGGCGTGAAATCCTGTACCCCTCCGTTCGGGGCGTAAACGATGTAGTCGACCTGATCTGCAGGGATGTCCGTGGCCAGATGAAAATCTAGCCCTGCGTCCGACAAGTATTGATGCATCAGAGCTTCATACTCGGGCCACAACTCAGGGCGCGCGGAAAACAGGACATTCACGGGCATAGGAAACCTTTCAGCGGGGACGATGTATATGGGCGCTTTGAACGATGCCAAAGGCGGCCATCAGGACCAGCATGGCCGAGCCGCCATAACTGACCATCGGCAGCGGTACTCCGACCACTGGGGCCAGCCCCATCACCATCGACATATTGACGGCAAAAAACAGGAAGAAATTCAGCGCGATCCCAAGTGTCACCAGAGACGAGAAACGATCCTTGGTCGACAGCGCCGTGACCATGCAGAAGATCAGGATCAGACCGTAAAGGATCAACAGTGTGATGCCGCCGACAAAGCCGAACTCTTCGGCCAAGGTGGTGAAGATGAAATCGGTGTGTTTTTCGGGCAGGAAGTTAAGACGTGATTGCGTTCCCTGCATGAAACCGCGCCCATTCCAGCCCCCCGAACCCAGAGCGATCTTCGATTGCGTGATGTGATATCCCGCTCCCAACGGATCGGTTGAAGGATCCAGAAACGTATCGATGCGTCGGAACTGGTAATCTTTGAGCAACTGCCATTCAGTCCCTCGGCTGTTGAACACTGCAGCAATCAGGCCAACCCCCGCTGCAATCACGGCAGCGAAATAGGCCCAATGCACCCCGGCAAGGAACATCAGACCACCACCAGCAGCCAATAACAGGATCGATGTGCCTAGGTCGGGCTGGCGCAGCACCATGAATGTAGGGATCAGGATCAGAATGACCGGGATAATCACCCAGAGCGGGCGCGAGGTTTTGTGCGCCGGCAGCCAGTCGTAATAGGCGGCCAGCACCATCACCAACGCCACTTTCATTACTTCTGAGGGTTGCAGCCGCATGAAGCCCAGATCAATCCAGCGCTGCGCCCCCATGCCGATCGTTCCAAACAGTTCGACCACGATCAGTAGACCGATCGCGCCCAGATAGGCCACAACCGACATGTTCCGCCAGAACCAGATAGGCACAAGCGCGATGATAAACATGGCTGCCAAGCCCAGACCGAACCGTTCCATTTGCGGTTCCGCCCACGGCATCCAGGATCCACCCGCGACCGAGTAGAGCATCAGGAACCCCGCGCTTGCCACGCTGATCAGCAACAGGGTGAGCGGCCAGTTCATATAAAGGAACTTGCGAAACCCTGACGGCGTGGATTTGACGGCATATTCAAGATAGCTCATGCGCGGTCCTTCTCGTCAGGACGCGCTTTGGGGCGACGGTCACCCTCCAGCCGTTTCTGTTGTTCTTTGATGCGCTCTCGGTCTCCGGCCGGATACGCCTCGAGCGGTGGCGTGCCATCGTAGAGTGCCTGCAGCATGATATCGCGCGCCACTGGGGCCGCGGCTTTGGAGCCGCCGCCGCCGTGTTCCACCACCACAGCCACAGCGTATTTCGGATTGTCATAGGGGGCGAAGCTGACGAACAGGGCATGGTCTCGACGCTCCCATGGCAGGTCTTCGTTTCGGATCACACCTGCGGCGCGTTCTGCCTTGGTAATATTGCGCACCTGACTGGTGCCGGTTTTGCCTGCCATGCGGAACTCATCGGCGATGATGCGACTGCGATACGCGGTGCCACGCCTGTTATTCGAGACTGTGAACATGGCTTTGCGCACTTGCTCAAGGTTGTTGCGGTTCACCTGCAGCGGTTCACCCGCGCCCGAGGGCTGCTCAACCCCATTGATTGATCGAACAAGGCGTGGTTGCACGGCGCGACCTGTCGCCAAACGCGCGGTCATCACGGCCAATTGAAGCGGTGAGGCAAGCATGAACCCCTGACCGATCGACGCGTTTGCGGTGTCGCCTACCAGCCAGTCCTGTCCGTGAACCCGCTGCTTCCATTCCTGATTGGGGGCAAGCCCGGCGGCAACGGCAGACATCGGAATGTCATGTTTGATACCCAGTCCGAAGGTGCGTGCCATCTCGGAAATCCTGTCGATCCCGACACGTATTGCCACGTCGTAATAGTAGACGTCGCAACTGCGCTTCAGCGAGGTTTCAAGGTCAACCGTCCCGTGCCCGCCGCGTTTCCAGCAGTGAAAGCGGCGGCTGCCCACTTTCATGTGACCCGGACAGTACACTGTACTGGATGGGCTGATCACCCCGGCTTCGAGCGCAGCCATGGCGGTGATCATTTTGAAAGTCGATCCAGGAGGGTAGGTGCCCTGTACTGTCTTATTGGCAAGCGGGCGATACTTGTCCTGCGTCAGCATCTGGTAGTCCGCCACCGAGATCCCACGCACGAACAGGTTCGGATCGAAGCTGGGGGCCGAGCTGATGGCGCGGATGTCGCCGGTTTCGCAATCGATCACGACCGCAGCGGCGCTTTCCCCAGCCAATCGCGCCTGCGCGTATTGCTGCAGATTGGCGTCGACTGACAATTGCAAATCTGCCCCGGCTTCGCCGACCTGGCGGTCCAGCTCGCGCATCACCCGGCCTGTGGCGTTGACCTCAACTCGCTTGGCGCCCGCCTTACCGCGCAATGTGATCTCTTGCTTGGCTTCCAGCCCGACCTTACCGATCTGAAACCTTGGAATACGTAGTACCGGTTCAGGGTCTTCAATTTGGCTTAGATCGTAATCGCTGACCGGGCCGACATAGCCAACAACGTGGGCAAAATCCTCGTAACGTGGATACTGGCGCGTCATGCCGACCTCGGGCGTGACGCCAGGCAATGCAGGGGCATTGACTGCGACTTTTGAAATATCCTCCCAAGTTACCTGATCAGCCAGTGTGACCGGCAGAAACGGGGCCGATCGACGCATCTCGGTTTTGGCACGTTCGATCTCATCCTCGGTCAATGGGATCAGTTCCGAAAGCTTGGCGATAACCTTGTCGATATCGCCTGCATCCTCGCGCACGATGACGATGCGATAGGACTGAGAGTTTAATCCTATGATCTGCCCGTTCCGGTCATATATCCGGCCCCGGGTTGGTGGGATCAGACGGATGTTGATCCGGTTTTCTTCGGCCAGCAGACGGTATTCATCCGCTTGATCCACCTGCATGAACCGCATTCGGGCTGCCAGCCCCCCGATAAAGGCCGCTTGTAGCCCACCGAGGATCAAGGCGCGGCGCGGCAAACGTTTGTAAGCAAGGCCCTTGGGCTTTGGTTTGCGCTGCTTCATGGCCGCACCCTTGGCATCGTGCTGTCGGCAACAGATTTGCGCCTAACGCCAAATACAGTTTGGCTCATCAAAACCATCACAGGATAGATTGCGATTGTCAGAATAACTTGCACCACTACCGGTCCCAGAGTTGCCTGTTGCACCGAGAGGATAGCAAGAATGAGTCGATTGAGCACAAACACAACCGTGATCACGGCCCCGACGGTTGCCCATTCGCCCACAAACCCGCTGTCTTTCATGCCAGCTGCAGTGGAATGAAGATAGGCTGCACCCAGAACCACTAACGCAGCAAGCAACCCGGGTGGGCGTTGCAACAGCAGATCGGCCATGAACATGACGATGGCAATGATCAGGATCGGAATATATTCCGGCCGCCGCAGCACCCACGCGTAGGTAAGCGCGATCAGTATGTCGGGAAAGGGCAGGCGATCAGGTTTGGTATCCAGCGGCAGCAGGTGCAGAAATACCACAAATACTGCCAGCGCGACATAGAGGCCACGCTTGGCCCACAGGTATGAGACTGGCCTATCCATCATTGACCTCGGATGGGGTCAAAGACGCCTCGGGTTGACGGGGCCCGACGATATCCCCGGATTCCGTGATCGGTGGGGCCGACTGATAGCGTAGTACGCGCAGAAACTCGAGCCGCTCGAAATCCGCCGACAGCCGCACGCGCAATCTGCCGCCGGGATCAACCGTGATCTGACCGATCAGCAAGCCACCGGGGAACACACCGCCATCGCCCGATGTAACGACCCGGTCACCCGGTCGCACGAGTTCCCGGTTTTCCAGAAACTCCACTGCAGGGGCCGAAGTATTGTCACCTGCGATCAGCGCCGTCTGACCCGAGGGCTGGATCGTCGCCGGGATCGCGCTTGAAGCATCGGTCATCAGGATCACGCGCGCGGTATCCGGGCCCACGCCCGAGATGCGCCCGACCACTCCGATCCCGTCCATCGTTGCCCAACCATCCACGATCCCGTCACGCTCCCCCACGTTCAGCAGCACAGATTGCCTGAAGGGTGAGCCGCTATCCGCCATCACCACCCCGGTGACATAGGTCAGGCGCGGATCGAGCCGAACATTGTTAAGGTCCAGCAGGCGGGCGTTTTCCTGTTCCAGTTGCAGCGCGGCCTCTTTCCAGGCGCGCATCAGGCGCAGCTCGCTGCGCAGTTCCTGGTTCTGCTCGCTGAGCCGCTGATAGCTTTGGAAATCACGAGACAGGTTCACCAGCGCAGTGACCGGAACCATTGCCCACTCCATCGAGGGGACTACCGTATCCACCACCTGCGCGCGGAAGCGTTCCACTCGCGGGCTGTCGATGCGCCAGATCAGGAAGATACCCAGCAGGCACAGGACCACGATCCCCAGCAGCAGGCGGCGCAAAGGGGTCGTGTATTCGTCGCGCTGTGAACGGTCTTTTGCCACAGGTTACCTTCCCGTGCTGCTCGTGCCCGAGTTCTCACCCCATCAGGGTGCGCGCCTTAGCTTTCGTAGTCAATCGCGTGGCGCAGTTGTTTTTCGTATTCGAGTGCTTTGCCCGTGCCCAAAGCCACACAATTCAGGCTTTCATCAGCAATAGAAACTGCCAAACCGGTCTGCTCGCGCAGCGCCAGATCCAGATCGCCCAGCAAAGCTCCGCCTCCGGTCAGCATAACACCCCGGTCCACGATATCAGCCGCCAGATCGGGCGGCGTGGTTTCCAGAGCTGTCATCACCGCCTCGCAAATCTGCTGCACGGGTTCAGACAGTGCTTCGGCCACCTGAGCCTGACTGATCTCGATTTCCTTCGGTACACCATTCAACAAGTCGCGCCCGCGAATATGCATCGACTGGCCACGCCCGTCGTCTGGCATCCGTGCGGTACCGATGGTGGTCTTGATCCGTTCCGCAGTTGATTCACCCACCAGCAGGTTCTGTTGACGCCGCAGGTACGAGATGATCGCCTCATCCATCCGGTCGCCACCAACGCGAACTGAGCGGGCATAGACGATGTCGCCCAGCGACAGAACCGCAACCTCGGTGGTCCCGCCGCCGATATCCACAACCATGTTGCCGGTTGGATCGGTGATCGGCATTCCTGCACCAATCGCAGCGGCAATCGGTTCGGCAATCAGGCCCGCGCGGCGCGCGCCTGCAGACAGAACCGACTGGCGGATTGCGCGTTTTTCAACCGGGGTTGCGCCATGAGGGACGCAAACGATGATCTTGGGTTTCGAGAAGGTTGAGCGTTTATGCACCTTGCGGATAAAATGCTTGATCATCTCTTCGGCGGTATCGAAGTCCGCGATGACACCCTCGCGCATCGGACGGATGGCTTCAATGGAGCCGGGGGTCCGGCCCAACATCAGCTTGGCGTCCTCGCCAACAGCAAGGACTTTCTTGACCCCATCCTTGACGTGGTAGGCAACGACCGAGGGCTCAGACAGGATCACTCCGCGCCCTTTGACATAAACCAGCGTGTTAGCTGTTCCAAGGTCGATAGCCATGTCGGCTGTGAACAGGCCGCCCAGATTGCCAAAGATGCCCATATTTCCCCGATCCCGTTTGTCAGAATTTCCACTGCCCGCGACTCGACGGTTCCGGGACGGATGCCTTATAGGGTGCCAACTCGCCCGGTTAAAGGGCTGATTCCGCGACAATCAGCACCTTTCCGCCTTATTGATGGAGACTTTAGAAGGCATAATGCTCTCATATCAACACATTTACCACGCTGGAAATCTGGCTGATGTGCAAAAGCACGCTTTATTGGCGTGGACGCTGCGTTATTTGACCCAAAAGGACAAACCCCTCAGCTATATCGAAACGCACTCCGGGCGTGGACTATATCACCTTGACGCGGCTGAGGCGGTTCGAACGGGTGAAGCTGTCGCCGGGATCGGGCGCGTCAGGCGCGAAGGTTGGTTTGATTCCGATCATCCAATGGCGCGGGTGCTGGATACCATACAGGCCAGTCACGGCGTGCAAGCGTATCCCGGTTCACCCCTGATTGCGGCCAACCTGTTGCGAAAACAGGATAGCCTGCATTTCGCCGAGCTGCATCCGCAGGAACATTCGGCACTTTCACTGGCATTGTCGCCGTTCGGTGCGAAGGTCTATCAGCAGGATGGGTTTGAGTTGGCCCAATCGTTGCTACCCCCGACCCCTCGGCGCGGGATGATGCTGATCGATCCCAGTTATGAAGTGAAGGCCGAGTATGACCGATTGCCCGGGGTGATCGCGAAGCTGCACCGCAAATGGAATGTGGGTGTGATCGCACTTTGGTATCCAATCCTGACGGATGCACGTCACAAGGCTATGATTTCGTCTCTGAAATCCGCTGGATATCCCAAAACGATTTGCCATGAGGTCACGTTCCCTCCGGCGCGGGAAGGTCATCGCATGGTCGGATCAGGTATGTTCATGTTGAATGCACCCTTCGGGATCGAAGACGAAACGCGCCGCTTGTCGGAGCTGTTCGCTCAGCTTTGAAAAGCAAGAATTACACAGGGAAAGCTCCCGCTCCGTTTGCCTGCATCAAAGTTGCCGTCAAACGCGTTGGGCCCGGCAGCGCGCCAGAGGTGCGTTGCCGGGCCCAAAACCCAAGAAGGGTCGGCGAAGCCGGGCCGCCGCGGGTGCGGGAGCCATTAGCCTTACCCTTCAATCAGGTCAGGTCTTTGTAGCTGATCTCGCGTGTATCTGCTCCCGGACCAGCCTTTTCACGACGCATGATCAGGCGGTTCAGCGCGTGGATATAGGCTTTGGCCGACGCAACCACCGTATCTGTATTTGCAGACTGACCGGTGGCGATCATACCATCCTCTTCCAGACGGACCGAAACCGTGGCTTGCGCGTCCGTACCTTCGGTTACCGCATGCACCTGATACAGTTGCAGCCGCGCAGTGTTGGGATAGATCGCCCGGATCGCCCGGAAGGTTGCGTCGACTGGGCCGTCACCGTTTTCTGTGGCGATCCTGTCTGCACCCTCTACCTCCAGCTCGACCGTCGCTTCGGCCTGACCTCCGGTACCGCAGGTCACTTTCATCGACACCAGTTGAAGATGATCGTCCGCTTCGTCGTCGACGCTCATCAACGCGATGAGGTCATCGTCAAAGACTTCTTTCTTGCGGTCGGCCAGATCCTTGAAGCGCACAAAAATGTCTTTGAGCTGGTTGTCACCAACCTCATACCCCAGCGTTTCGAGCTTATCGCGCAGTGCAGCGCGACCCGAATGCTTGCCCAGCGGCAAAGAGGTGCCAGAGAGCCCAATGTCTTCAGGGCGCATGATCTCGAAGTTTTCGCGGTTCTTCAGCATGCCATCCTGATGGATGCCGCTTTCATGGGCAAAAGCGTTCTTGCCGACAATGGCCTTGTTGAACTGCACCGGAAATCCGGCCACGGTCGCGACCCGGCGTGAAATATGCATGATCTTGGTGGTGTCGATGCCAGTATGCCACGGCATGATGTCGTTGCGTGTGCGCAACGCCATCACAACTTCTTCCAGCGCGGTGTTGCCTGCGCGTTCACCCAACCCGTTGATGGTGCATTCGATCTGACGCGCACCACCTGCGACCGCTGCCAGAGAGTTCGCTGTCGCCATGCCAAGGTCGTTGTGGCAGTGGGTGGCAAAGATTACCTCATCCGCGCCGGGAACCGTCTCGATCAGGCGCTTGATCAGATCTGCAGACTCGACTGGGGCAGTATAACCGACAGTATCGGGGATATTGATCGTGGTGGCGCCAGCCTTGATTGCAATCTCTATCACACGGCACAAATAATCCCATTCGGTCCGGGTCGCATCCATCGGCGACCACTGCACGTTTTCGCAAAGGTTGCGCGCGTGGCTGACCGTTTCGTGGATCTTGTCGGCCATCTCGTCCTGCGTCAGATTTGGTATCGCCCGGTGCAGCGGAGAGGTTCCGATAAAGGTGTGGATCCGGTTCTTCTCGGCGTGTTTCACCGCCTCCCAACACCGATCGATATCGGCGAAATTGGCGCGGGCCAGACCACAGATGCGGCTGTTCTTCGAGCGCTCGGCAATCTCGGACACCGCTTTGAAGTCGCCTTCCGATGCAATGGGGAATCCGGCTTCGATGATGTCGACGCCCATCTCATCCAGAAGCTCGGCAATTTCGAGCTTTTCGTTGTGGGTCATGGTCGCGCCGGGGCTCTGCTCGCCGTCGCGCAAGGTGGTGTCGAAGATCACGACGCGGTCTTGGTCGGTCACGTTTGTCATGGGGTTCTCTTTCTTCTTCTGTCCTAAAGCCTCTTGGCGCGCGGGCGTCCTCCTCTGAGCGGGCGCGCCGGATGGCACGCTCAGAGGCGGATTAGGATCAGTAGACCACGCAGCAACGCGCCGCTGGGTGCGGCGTTTGCAAAAGCGATATCTGCGCGGTTGATCATGGGGATCAGCTTATACAGGGCGCGCGGCGAATGAAAAGCGGGAAATTTACAGGGGAACAAAATTGACGGTGGAGTTGAAGCGATGAAGCTTTCGGCTAACTTCTCGAGCATGAAAACTGCATTAATCATCGGAGCTTCTGGCGGTATCGGGCGCGCTTTGAACGATCACCTGACAACGGATGGTGTCAAAGTCACCCGACTGGCCAGATCAACGGATGGGTTTGACCTGACTGACCCGGATGGCGCAGAGCGTATGCTGGCGTCCCTTTCTGATCCGTTTGATCTGATCATGGTGGCCTCAGGGGCGCTTGAGATTAACGGTATGGGTCCGGAAAAATCTATGCGCACCTTGTCCGCGAAGGCGATGATGGACCAGTTCGCGCTGAACGCAGTTGGTCCGGCCTTGGTGTTAAAGCACGTGCACCGCCTGCTGCCACGCGACCGCAGATCGGTGATCGCCGTGCTGTCGGCCCGAGTTGGTTCAATCGGGGACAACCGGCTGGGTGGGTGGGTCAGTTATCGTGCGGCCAAGGCGGCTGTGAATCAGATTGTACATACGGCTGCCATCGAATTGGCGCGCACGCACAAACAGGCCATATGTGTCGCTTTGCACCCCGGAACAGTCAAAACGGCCTTTACCGAAAAGTACCTTGCCCGCCACCCGGCTGTTGAACCAAATGAGGCCGCAGCCAATCTGCTGTCCGTCATCAATGGACTCACCCCCGCTGACTCGGGCAGTTTTTACGATTGGGCTGGCAAGCGCGTGCCTTGGTAGGGCTGATTTAGCCGTCGTTTATATCCGGGTCTGTCGCGTCAGGGGCGGGCGCGTCGGGGGTAGAGTCGGACTCAGGGGTTTCGGGGCTCGAAGCGGGGGTTTCGGGCGCAATCTCTGTCTCGGTCGCCAGCGTGTCATTTTCCCAAACGCCGGTCTCAACCTCGCCGCCTGCGAAACGCATCGTGCCGTCACCATGGCGTTTGTTTTCCAGGAAACTGCCCTCATAGACATCCCCGGTCTCATAGGTGGCGGTTCCAAAGCCAGTGATCTTGCCGTCGGCCCAGTCGCCTGTGTAGCTGTATCCGCCCGGTCGGGTCAGTGTTCCCTTGCCGTGACGCTTGCCATTCAGAAAATCGCCTTCGTAAATGATCCCGTCCGGAAACGTAGCCTTGCCCTTCCCCTGTCGGACGCCGTCTACCCAATCGCCATCATAGCGATAGCCATTTGCAAAGGTCAGAATACCTTTGCCGTCGAAGCGGGCGTTTTTGAACTGGCCCGTATAAGCCGTTCCGTTGGGATAGGTTGCCGTGCCGGTGCCCTCAAAAATCCCGGCGATCCAGTTGCCGTCGTAAACTGATCCGTCGGGGTATGTCGTTTGCCCCTTGCCATGAGGCAGGTCATCTAGAAAGTCGCCGATATAGACCGAACCATCGGGATAGAGCATCTCGCCCAGGCCCTCAATCTGGCCCTTTTGCCAGGCGCCTGTGTACGCAAACCCGTCGCTGCCCTTGTAGGTGCCCTGACCATGGCGCTGGTCGTCAGCATAGTCGCCTTCATAGGTCGCACCGTTGGCGTATATGGACTTGCCTTTGCCCTGTCGGCGATTTTCGACCATTTCGCCTTCGTAGACATCTCCGTTGGGTTGAACCAAACGGCCTGTTCCGGCCATCTGGTCGTTGGCCCAGGACCCAGCATAAGTCATGCCGTCGACCCAGACTTGACTACCCTGACCATGCCGTTGCCCGCCATTCAAGTCGCCCTCATAGGTACTTCCATCGGCGTAGGTGATCTTGGCGCTGCCGGTTTTCTGGCCGTTTACCCAGTCGCCCTCATAAACCGAGCCATCCGGGCCGGTCAGCACGCCGTGACCGTGATATCTGGCGTCCTTGAAGCCGCCCTCGTATCGCGAGCCGTTGGAATATGTCGCGATACCGGTACCGTTTATCGTGCCGTTGGCCCACTCGCCCTCATAGGACTGGCCATCAGAATAGACGATTTTGCCGCGCCCTTCCGGCTGGCCCTTGGCGAATGTCCCTTCATAGACAGAGCCATTGGCGTAGCGCGCGGTGCCTTGTCCTTGAATCTCGCCCTCGACCCATTGACCGGAATATTCAAAACCGTTCGGCAGGCGGTAAGTGCCGGTGCCATGGCGCAGCCCGTTTTCGAACGTGCCCTCGTAGACACCTCCGACATCATCATCAGCGATGACAATCTGACCGTCCTGTTGGGCGATCGCAAAAGACGCCAGCATTGTGAGCGTTGCAGCGGTAAGGGATGTGCGGATCGCTTTCATTTTTGTACCTGCCTGCGGTGTTTGTGTTGGCGCAAAACTAAGATACCGCCGAGGGCAGAGCAACGGCTTTTGGCGCATTTGCCTTTCACTCGCGGTGTGATCTGCTAAATCCCTGAAAGACATGAGGGCAAGAGGGCAAAAATGGCCGATCGTTTCCGCATCACTCTGGCGCAATTGAACCCAACGGTTGGGGATATCGACGGTAATGCCGCCAAGGCTGCTGCAGCCTGGCAGCAAGGGCGCGCGGCGCAGGCTGATCTTGTGGCGCTGCCCGAGATGTTCATAACCGGCTACAATACCCAGGATCTGGTGATGAAGCCCGCGTTTCATCGGGCCGCGATGAATGCGGTGCAGGCGTTGGCTGAAGACTGTGCCGACGGCCCGGCGTTGGCCATCGGCGGTCCTTGGGTTGAAGATGGGAAGCTTTATAACGCCTACCTGATCCTCAAAGGTGGGCGGATTGTCAGCAAAGTTCTTAAACATCATTTGCCCAATGAGACCGTCTTTGATGAAGTACGCCTTTATGATGCGGGTCCTATGGGCGGCCCTTATGCGGTTGGAAATGTCCGTATTGGTAGCCCGATTTGCGAGGATGGCTGGCACGAGGATGTAGCCGAGACACTGGAAGAAACCGGGGCCGAGTTTCTGCTGATCCCCAACGGCTCGCCCTATTTTCGAAACAAATACGATATCCGGTTGAACCACATGGTGGCTCGCACGGTCGAAACGGGTCTGCCGGTAATCTACCTGAACATGGTCGGCGGGCAGGATGATCAGGTTTTCGACGGTGCTACGTTTGGATTGAACCCGGGTGGAGAGCTTGCGTTCCGCATGCCCGTCTACGATGAGGCCGTCAGCCATATCGATCTGTCGCGCCAAGATGACGGATGGCGTATTGTGGCTGGTGAAGTCGTGCCGCAACCCGACGAATGGGAGCAGGACTATCGCGCGATGGTGCAATCTCTGCGCGATTACATGGGCAAGACGGGGTTTGGCAAAGCTGTGCTGGGGTTGTCGGGCGGCGTCGACTCGGCGCTGGTGGCCGCAATAGCCGTGGATGCGATCGGTGCGGAAAATGTACGCTGCGTAATGCTGCCTTCGGAATATACAAGCCAAAGTTCTTTGGATGATGCCGAAGCCGTCGCCAAGGCGCTGGGCGTGCACTACGACTTTGTGCCGATCTCTGAGGGACGCGCAGCGGTAACCAACACTTTGGCTCCGCTTTTTGCAGGGCGGAATGAGGACCTGACCGAAGAAAATGTTCAGTCTCGCCTGCGCGGTCTTCTGCTAATGGCGATTTCGAACAAGTTTGGCGAGATGCTGCTGACCACCGGCAACAAGTCCGAGGTCGCAGTGGGCTACGCCACTATCTATGGTGACATGAACGGTGGCTATAACCCGATCAAGGATCTGTACAAAACTCGCGTGTTCGAGACCTGCCGCTGGCGCAACGCCAATCATCGCGATTGGATGATGGGTCCCGAGGGTGAGGTAATACGCCCTACGGTGATCGACAAGCCGCCAAGTGCTGAATTGCGTGAAGACCAGAAAGACAGCGACAGCCTGCCGGACTACCCCGTTCTCGATGCGATTCTTGATATTTTGGTGGATCAGGATGGCTCAATCGCCGACTGCGTTGCAGCCGGATTTGACGAGGCCGAGGCCCGGAGGGTCGAACATCTGATTTACATTAGTGAATACAAGCGCTTCCAGTCCGCGCCTGGCACACGGTTGACACCGCGGGCCTTCTGGCTGGATCGTCGCTATCCGATTGTAAATCGCTGGCGGGATAGAACGTAAGCACCGCTC
The DNA here is from genome assembly GCF_056542025.1 of Ruegeria sp. AF2. Classification (NCBI taxonomy): domain Bacteria; kingdom Pseudomonadati; phylum Pseudomonadota; class Alphaproteobacteria; order Rhodobacterales; family Roseobacteraceae; genus Ruegeria; species Ruegeria sp. AF2. Next base: position 395,080 of record NZ_JBQFZC010000004.1, read on the forward strand.
TGGTTGAAAAATTTACCATTGTTTCGAAAGTGAATGGTAATGCGGATTTCTGCGGCAGTTTGTTTATCAATTTCAGCCAGTTGTGCGGTCAAAAGACTATGTTTCGCTTGTACGCGCGTCCTTTTTTTGCCACATTTACGACAGGGGTTCGCCTCATATGGGGCGGATGTGACGCAATCCGGTAGGTTGGCCTGCCATTTTCAGAGCCGATGACCGGGATTGTGGAACTGGGAAAAGGCATCCGTGTTTGGGATGTCAGTAAAGGTATTGGTGGTCAAATGACGAATGGATACGATAAGCCGCTTCATTCTCCGTTGCAGTTGAAGCCTATGGAATCAGCGCCGCGCAAGTTGGATGAACAGGCGCTGGATGCTGCGATTGCAGACATTATGAGCCAGGAAGAGCCGACGCCCGGCGCGGTGGCAGGCCCGGTTCCGTTGCGATCGGAATTTCCGGTGTTGCAGCCACAGGAATCGCTTGCATCAAAGTCCGATCCCAAGCTCAGCACGGTACTGCGCCAGAAATGGGCGCAACTTTCCGGGGCGGCGTAATCTGAACGCATCTGCGCGGCGTAATTCGCCGCGCATTGGCCAATTGGCCACAGGTTCCGGCAATTGCCCGGGACCAACCGTTTTCTACATTGCCAGTGAAATCGCCTTCAGGCTGGATGTCGCTCCGATGAACGAGCACCGAGCGGTTAATGCCAGGCCCCACACCGACACCCGTCGAATCTGATCTCACACTTCCCAAGCACGTAGATGTTGTCGTCATAGGTGGTGGAATCATCGGGGCTTCGGCAGCCTTCGAGCTTGCTGAGCGAGGTGTTTCCGTTCTGTTGTGCGAGAAGGGCCGGATTGCGGGCGAGCAAAGCTCGCGCAATTGGGGCTGGGTGCGCCTTGGGACACGTGATCCGCGCGAGATCCCCCTGATGCAAGAGGCGCTTAGAATCTGGCAAGGGCTGGATGCGCGATTGGGACGCGCCACAGGCTATGTTCAATCAGGAATCGTGTTTGGCGCGTCTGGCGCACGAGACGATGAAAACCTGACGCGATGGCTGGACCATGTTGAAGGGCTGCAAACAGGTGCTCGCATGGTATCCGGCCCTGAACTGGACGGGTTGCTGTCGGATAACAGTATGAAACTGCGCTCAGCGCTTTACATGCCGCAGGACGGGCGCGCCGAGTCGCAATGGGCGGCCCCCGCAATCGCCGAGGCGGCGCGCGACCGTGGTGCCGCGATCATGACGCAATGCGCGGTGCGAAGTGTCGATGTTGCTGCGGGCCGGATCGCAGGTGTTTTCACCGAACGCGGCCGCGTAAGGTGTAGTCAAGTCGTACTTGCAGGCGGAGCCTGGTCTCGGCTGTTTGCGGGGAACGCTGGAATCACTCTGCCACAGCTCAAAGTGCTCAATACGGTCATGCGGACCTCTCCGGTTGCAGCAGGGCCAGAGGTGTCGCTTTGGAGTGATGATTTTGCCATTCGAAAGCGCTCGGACGGGGGATACACCATAGCTTCGGGTCACGAGAATACGGTGGATATCGTTCCTGACAGTTTCCGACTCGGGTTGCAGTTTCTACCCGCATTCCGGCAAGAGTGGCGGTCCTTAAGGTTTCGCCTTTCGAGACGCTGGATGGTCGAGGCGAATGAGGATCGAAGCTGGCTGCCGACCGATGTGACACCGTTTGAACATTGCCGAGTGCTCGACCCGGAACCTTCCCAGAAAGTGTTGCGAAGGGCGTGGGCCAACGCCCGCAAGGCGTTGCCTGCGCTTGATAGTGCGGAGATTGTTCAAAGCTGGGCTGGCCTGATCGATGTGACCCCGGATGCGATCCCGGTCATCTCGAAAGTGGACGCGGTGCTGGGCCTTCATATTGCGACCGGTTTCTCCGGCCACGGTTTTGGCATCGGTCCTGCCGCAGGTCGATTGGTGGCGGACCTTGTTACGGAAAGCACGCCTTGCGTTGAGCCGACCGCCTTTCGCCTGTCCCGTTTCACGGATGGGTCAAAAGTGCGGCCGGATGCTGGTTTTTAGCCTCTAACCCATCATTTGATAGCTGACCGGCACGAACCGGAACCCGTCGCCACGGGATTCGACATACCCAGCGGCCGGGAAAGGCATGTGATAGCCGATCATAGGCACTTTGTCCGCAGCCAGCATGCCCAGCACATTCCGGCGCGATTCCGTTGCAGCGGCTTTGTCCATGTCGAATCGCACTTCCCATTCAGGATGTGCAAATGACCAGACATAGTGATTTGCAAGATCCGCCGTCAGGACCAGACGCTGACCGTTGCTTTCTAGGTGATAGACCATATGGCCCGGAGTATGACCAAACGCTGCCATACCCGTGACGCCGGATGCGACTTCACCACCATCCCCGATAAAGGTCATCTTCTCTGCCATCGGGGTGACTTTGGCTGCAACCATATCACCCACTCGGTTGCCCGCGTCTTGCGCTGACCAAAAGTCGTATTCGGGTGCTGCTGTTACATAACGCGCATTGGCAAAAGTCGCGGCATCATTGGTTGTCATACCACCGATATGATCGGGATGCATGTGGGTAATGACCACCACATCGATCTGATCAGGCGTTACGCCGGCGTCGGCCAGCGCGGCCTGAATTCCACCTTGGCCAAGCCCAGTATCAAACAGGATCATCTCGGACCCCGTATTAACCAGCGTTGGTGTGAAGAAGAACTGCGCAACATCTGGCGAGATGAAGTTGTCAGCCGATACACGGGCGAAATCTTCATCCGAGGCGCCGCCGCCGAAAATGTCTTGCGCACCATCACGAGGCAGGCTGCCATCCAACAAGGTGGTGACGGTGAAATCGCCCAGTTGAAACGATTTTGCTATTGTAGAGTTGGCTTTGGTCTCGGTACCTGCGGCCAGAACAGGCGAAGTAGCTGCCGCAAGCGGCAGAGCCGCAACCGTTCCAAGCGCCGCCCGGCGAGTCAATCTGATGGTCATGGTCGTTCTCCCTGTCAGAGCATGTTTGACTGAATTAGGTCAGTCTGGGCCTGTGGCCATACTATGGCACTGTTATATGGGCTGCGTGGTTGAACATTACGTGTTAATTTTTGTTCATGCCGCGATCTGCGAATAAAACTGTACCCACAGGGCAAAACGTTGCTGATTTTCTGGCGAGTATTCAGCCGACCCGCAAGGCGGATGAGGCGCACGTGCTGGACAGGCTGTTTCGTGAAACCACAGGTTATGCGCCAGTAATGTGGGGCCCGTCGATCATTGGCTATGGTCGATATCATTATCGCTATGCGTCAGGGCGCGAGGGCGACTTTCTCGCAACTGGGTTCTCTCCGCGCAAGGCGGCGCATTCCATCTACATCATGCCAGGGTATGCTGACTTCGGAGATATCTTATCGAGACTGGGCAAGCACAAGCTGGGTAAATCCTGCCTCTATGTAAATAAACTACCGGATATTGATCTCGACGTGCTTCGTGAACTCATCAAAGCCGGGCTCGAACGCTTAGATGGCATTTGGCCGGTTGAACCAACCTGAAAGCCCCTGCTGGACAAAAACGCGCCCATGTGAGATGAGCCGCGCCAACAGGAGACTTCCATGACCACGACCCGTTTTGCCCCGTCGCCCACCGGTTACATCCATGTGGGCAACCTGCGCACCGCCCTGATGAACTATCTGATCGCCCGCAAGGCTGGCGGTACGTTCATTCTGCGCATTGATGACACCGATCCCGAGCGGTCTAAGGAAGAATATGTCGACGCGATCAAGCAGGATCTGGAGTGGTTGGGCCTGCATTGGGACCGGGTTGAGCGACAGTCGGAGCGTCTGGACCGCTACGCCGAGGCCGCCGATAAGCTGCGCGAGATGGGCCGGTTCTATGAGGCGTTCGAGACGCCCACCGAGCTGGACCTCAAGCGCAAGAAGCAACTGAACATGGGCAAGCCGCCGGTCTATGACCGTGCAGCGCTGAACCTCAGCGATGCCGAGAAAGAAGCCCTGCGCGCTGAGCGTGGCAATGGCGTCTGGCGGTTCAAACTGAACCACGAGCGTATCGAATGGAACGATGGCATTTTGGGCGACATCTCGATCGATGCCGCCTCGGTATCCGATCCGGTGCTGATCCGGGGCGATGGTCAGGTTCTTTATACGATTGCATCTGTGGTCGATGACACCGAGATGGGCGTAACCGATGTCGTGCGCGGCTCGGACCATGTCACCAATACCGCAACGCAGATTCAGATCATCGAGGCGCTGGGCGGGACTTGTCCGCGTTTTGCGCATCACTCGTTGCTGACTGGTCCTCAGGGTGAGGCCCTGTCTAAGCGCCTGGGCACACTGGCCTTGCGCGATCTGCGAGAGCAGGGCGTGCAGCCAATGGCCCTGCTAAGCCTGATGGCGCGTCTGGGATCGTCAGATCCGGTTGAGCTCCGCTCGGATATGGCAGAGTTGATCGACGGCTTTGATGTCACACGCTTCGGTGCGGCACCAACCAAGTTCGACGTGCAGGACCTGTTCCCGCTGACCGCGAAGCATCTGCAATCGCTGCCGCTGGCCGATGTGGCCGATGCCGTTGCTGAAGCAGGCGTTCCTGCTGAACTGGCCGAGCCTTTCTGGACGATGGCGCGCGAGAACATCACCACGTTGAGCGATCTCAAGGGATGGTGGGAATTGTGCCGTGATGGGGCCGAACCCCTGATCGCAGACGAGGATCGTGAGTTCATCGCTCAGGCTGTCTCATTGCTGCCCGAAGGCCCATTCGATGGCGAAACTTGGGGCACATGGACCAAGGCAGTCAAAGAAGCAACCGGTCGCAAGGGCAAAGGCCTGTTCATGCCGCTGCGCAAAGCGCTGACGGGGATGGAGCGTGGGCCAGAGATGGCGACCTTGCTGCCGCTATTGCAGGTGATCCGCGCTCGCGGCTGACTTAAGGGTCAGAGTTTTAGAACACGAAGGAGGCAGGCAAATCGCCTGCCTCTCTTTGTTCTCCGGGTTGCAAAACTCGCGCCGAAACGCGTTGCAGGCGGTCATCCACGAATTCGGTCTCGGCCTGCTTCAATTGTTGGTGACGGGGATAACGGGGCTCGGCGCGGTCGTTCAAAATCGGGGCATCCCAACCATCGGTTGTTGCAAAGAAGCGATCGGCGCCTTCTGGTCCAAAAGCCCGCAGATACCCTTGCACGACAACATCAATATAGCTGAGCAATAGGGGATGGTGATTGCTGGGCGCGGTGTGTCGATCATGCGGGACTGCGTAGACAGCGATTTCCACCTCTTGCGTCAGCGTGTGCGTGACCGACCGTGTGGCCGGAACGCGGTCATAAGCCCATTCTCTTTCATCCAACGCGGCCCAGTCGTTTTTTGGCACATGTGCGATCATACCATCAATCTCGGAATCAGCATCCGGCACGGCGGTCAGAAACGCCACTGGGCGCAGATCTGTGTGCCACCATGCGCGTCGCCAGCCTTTCAGGCGCGCTGGGCGCGGGTCAGGGAAATCATGCGTCGACAGGTTCACGAGGCTGCCATAGCCGAAGAAATATGGGTCTGCCATTCGGGTCGCGTCCTTCTTTGACGATTGATGTATGTCAAACAGTCTTTTTACGAGACATGCAATAAAGCTTCACCTTGAGATTCGGGAGGCCCTAATGCGGATTACCAAACGGACGAATATCGCGGTGCGTGTATTGATGTATTGCGCCGCACATCAGGAACGGCTGGTCACGAAGGCCGAGATCGCCGATGTCTGTAATATTTCAGAAAACCATCTGGCACAGGTGATCAACCAACTGAGCCAGCTAGACTATCTCAGCACACAACGCGGCCGCAATGGCGGCATGACGCTGGCGCGCCCGGCGGATCAGATCCGGGTCGGGTCCGTGTTTCGCCATGTCGAAGGCGGATTGCCGATTGCCGAGTGTTTTGCGGATGCTGACAACACCTGCCCACTGACCGATGCCTGCCGCCTCCGGTTGGCGCTGCGGGATGCGGCTGAGGTGTTTTATGCGTCGCTGGACGAAATCACGCTCGATGCGTTGGTGTGCGACAATGACCAATTGCTGAAAATATTGCAGCCTGTCGCTTGTATGCGCTGAACTCAGTCGCTGGCGCGCAGTATGCGCGCAGGGCGTACTGAAAGCGGGCGCAGGGCAAAGACCATCCCCGCGCCTAAGGTAACGCCAACACCGGCGATGACGATCCCAAGCGCGGATGGCCAGATGACCGCGAACTCTGTGTCGAATACATAAGTAGCCACGGCCCAACCGCCCAGAATTCCGGTCAGCAAAGCAACGCAACCTGCGGCTGCTCCCAAAAGGATTGCCCGCAGGGCAAAGCTGCGCAATATGCGCCCACGGTTGGCACCCAGAGTCTTGAGGATCGCTGCCTCGTACCTACGCGCCGGTTCGCCCGCTGCCGCCGCACCGATCAACACTAAAAACCCGGTCAACAGAGAAACCCCTGCGCCATATGACGTGGCTGCCGCAAGCCCTGCCAGCAGGCCTGATACCCGGTCGATGGCGTCTCTGACCCGGACTGCCGTGATGTTGGGGAATTGACCGGCCAAATCACGCAGAATGGCGGCCTCGGCCTGTTCTTCGGCATAGACGGTAGCGATGAAGCTATGCGGGGCACCAGCCAATGCAGAGGGGTTCATCGACATGACAAAACCCATTCCTGCAGTGGAGAAATCAACTTCGCGCAGCGATGTGAGTTCAGCTGTGATATCGCGGCCCAGGATATTAACGGTCAGCTCATCGCCCAGTTTCAGGCCCATCTCGTCGGCCTCTTCTGCGGCAAAGCTGACTTGCGGTGGGCCGCTGTAGTCCTCTGGCCACCAAACCCCGTCAGTCACGCGGGCATTCCGTGGGGGGCGGGCAGAGTAGGTTACGCCCCGGTCGCCGTCCAGAACCCAGTGATCGCCTGCAATCTCGCGCGCGGGTCGCCCATTGATTTTGGTAATGATCCCACGCAGCATCGGAGCGCTTTCTACCCGACTGACGGCAGGGTCGGTGTCGAGACGTTCGCTGAACCCGGGCATCTGATCCTTCTGGATATCGACGAAGAAATACGAGGGTGCGACCTCGGGCAAGTTGCCCGAAATCGCATTGCGTAGCGTGCCGTCGATCTGCCCCACCGCCGCAAGGACCGAAAGGCCGAGCCCAAGGGACAGGACCACCGATGCTGCGCCTTCGCGTGGGTCAGAGATGGCGGACAACGCCCACCGCAGGGCTGGACGCCCTCTGGCCCAAGGAGCGCCCACGCGGGCCAATTTGCGAATGGCAATGGCAGAAAGGGTCAGCAAAGTGAGCGCCCCCGCCAGACCTGCGCTTGTCCAGAGGGTCAACCGGGTTGAACCGCTGAACCAAGCGGCGGCTCCGATCAGTACGGCCAGGCCAATTGCAGTCGCAATTACATAGATCAGGCGCGGGAAGCTGCTTGCCGAAGTCAGCGCATCCCGGAACAATGTTGCCGCACGCACCTCCTCGGTTCTGGCCAGAGGCCAAAGAGTAAACAGGAACGCGGTTAGCACACCATAAAGTGCGGCCTCGAACAGGGGCTGCGGATATAGCGAGAATACAGCATGGATCGGCAATTGGGTCTCGATAACCGGTGCCAGCAGCATTGGAAGCGCCGCGCCCAGGGTCAAACCCATGACGATACCAACGCCTGAAAGAACGGCTATCTGGATCATGTATGTCTGAAAGATTGTGGCCCGATCAGCGCCCAAAGTCCGCAATGTCGCAATGGTTTCCGTTTTCTGGGACAGATAGGCGCGCACGGCAGCCGATACGCCGATCCCCCCAACCGCCAATCCGGATAGACCAACCAGCACCAGAAACGCGCTGAGGCGCCCTACAAACTCGGATATCCCCGGTGCACCATTGCGGGCATCAGTCCAGCGCATGCCGGTTCCCTCGAAGGCCTGCCTGGCTTGCTGCGACAGCGCCTCCAACTCGGCGGTTTGCGGCAAGTTCATCCTGTATTTGGTGGAAAACAAAGTACCCGGAGCCAGCAGGCCCGATGATTGCAAATCCTCGGTTCGAACCAACGTGCGCGGTCCCAGCGAGAACCCATCTGCCGCACCATCCGGTTCGTGTTCCAGCGAGGCCATCAAAACGAACCTCTGCGTGCCGAGATCAAATTGGTCCCCAATCGCAAGGTTCAGGCGGTCAATCAGGGACGGAGCCATCACGGCGCCGGGCAGACCATTGGCGCCCGCCAAGGCCTCGGGCAAAGAAACTGCGGGTTCCAGAGCCACCGATCCCAACAGCGGATAGGCCCCGTCCACGGCCTTCACCTGAGTTAACGCCCGTTGCGCGCCTGCGCCATCACCCGTGACGGCCATGGACCTGAAATTGACGACCTCCGACACTGCTTGCGCGGTGTCCGCCATCCAGGCACGTTCCTCATCGTTTGCAAAGCGATAGGTGAACTCCAGCTGGGCATCGCCGCCTAAGAGCGACGCGCCCTCTTGTTGCAATCCGGTCTGAATGGCTTGGCGCACCATGCCAACCGCAGCAATTGCTGCAACACCCAAAGCCAGGCAGGCCAGAAACACCCGAAACCCGCGCAACCCACCGCGCAGTTCGCGCCGGGCCAGGCGACCGGCCAGACGCAGGCTCATTCGGCGGCCTCACGCTGGGATTCCTCGGCGATACGCCCATCGCGCAAGCGCACAACGCGGTCGCATTTCTGAGCCAGCGTATGGCTGTGCGTGACCAGAACCAGAGTTGCCCCGTGACGGTCCCGCAGTCCGAATAACAGATCAATGATTGCTGAACCGTTGGTTTCATCCAGATTTCCCGTTGGTTCATCTGCTAACAATATATGCGGGCGCGGGGCCGAAGCGCGGGCCAGCGCCACACGCTGTTGCTCGCCGCCGGACAACTGCGCCGGGTGGTGATCGATACGATGTGAAAGGCCCACGGCCTCCAACTCGGCCGCGGCGCGCTGGAAAGCATCTTTGTGTCCCGCGAGTTCTAACGGGGTCGCCACGTTCTCAAGCGCGGTCATCGTCGGAATCAAGTGGAAATTCTGAAACACTACGCCCATGGCATCTCTTCTGAACCGTGCCAGCGCATCCTCGCTCATTTTCGTCAAATCTTGGCCCAATGCGGTAACGCGTCCACCGGTTGCCTGTTCTAAGCCGCCCATTAGCATCAGTAGCGAAGACTTTCCGGAACCAGAGGGACCGATAAGCCCCAGAGTTTCACCCTTGCTCACAGTCAAAGTGATGTCGTGCAGGATATCCACTCTTCCGGCATTGCCATCCAGCGATAATGCGGCATCTTGGAGGGTGAGAACGGGTGTCGTCATCGATCAGGCCATCAAGAGGGGTACAGTCCATTGGGATATGGCGCGATACAGAAGCTGCGCAAGGGTTTGATGTCAGGCGTGTTCATCTGTTGCGGATTTGCCGCGACGGCTGAGCCGGTGGTGATTGCGGCGCTCGGAGATTCCCTGACACAAGGATATGGACTTCCGCAACAAGACGGGTTTGTGCCTCAACTGCAACGCTGGTTGCAGGAGGAAGGGGCGGATATTCAGCTTATCAACGCCGGTGTTTCCGGGGATACGACCGCAGGAGGAGCCTCCCGCGTTGATTGGACTCTGACGCCAGAGGTCGATGGCATGATTGTAGCCCTCGGCGGCAATGATCTGTTACGCGGTATCGATCCGGATGTGTCGCGCGCCAATCTTGAGGCAATCCTGAACACCGCTGAAGCTGCGAATGTCGAAGTTCTGCTGATCGGCATGCAAGCCCCCGGGAACTATGGGACGGATTACAAGCAAAGTTTCGATGCCATGTATCCGGAACTGGCGCAGCAGTATGGCGCGATCTATGCGGAAAGCTTCTTTGACGGGCTCACGACCGAGGGCGATCCTGCAGTCGCGCGCCAGTTCATGCAATCTGATGGCATCCATCCAAATGCCCAAGGCGTTGCGCTGATCGTTGACGCGCTGGGACCTTTTGTACTGGCTTTAGCGGAGCGCGCTGCCGATTAGGAGGGTCCTATGCCAGGCCGGTTTTTTCTCACACGACCAATTGGCGAGATTGCTAAGTTCCTGAACGTGAAAGATAACGTAGGGCCTCAACCCCCGCGCAGAAATATTCAACCGGGTCAGGAGGTGACGGTATTGACCGGTGAAGGCTTGAAGATGATGCGATGGGGGATGATCCCGGTCGGCAGGGTCAATGCGCGCGGACGTCCGGTGATGGAGACCATTATCAACGCTCGCTCTGAAACGGTTTTTGACAAAAGCGCATTCGAAGGTGTTGGGCGCGCAGTTATACCAGTTGATGGCTGGTACGAGTGGACCGGAGAGAAACGGCGCAAAACTGCATGGCGTATCGCAGCGAAGGATGGCATACCGCTGTTATTTGCTGCAATTACGGATAGTTGGGAGGCCCCTGGTGGGCAGCGTGTGGATCAGGTCGCCGCAGTCACCTGCGAGCCAAATGCCGATGTAAAGCCGATCCACCACCGTATGGGTGTGTTGCTGGGGTCGCAGGATGTGGATAGCTGGTTACATGGATCCGAAGAAGAGGCGCAGAAGCTGATGCGCCCATGGCCAGAAGGTCGCCTGAGGATTGAACAAGCCGACGATGTGGATTGGTCGGCGGCTTAGACCACGGTCACCACGGTTCCAATCGGCACCCGGTTGTACAGATCGATTACATGCTCATTCAGCATCCGTATGCAGCCGTTCGAGGCCGCGCGACCGATGGTTTGCGGTTGTGTGGTGCCATGGATGCGGAAATAGGTGTCGACTCCGTTTTGGAACAGATACAAAGCGCGCGCGCCCAGTGGATTATCGCTCCCTCCGGGTTGGACATAGTCGTTGTCCTTGAACCGACCATAGGCCACCGGGTCGCGTTCGATCATCTCATCGGTCGGTCGCCAGGTGGGCCATTCCTTCTTTACGTCGATAGTTGCGGTTCCTGTAAACTCCAGTCCGGCTTTGCCGACGCCGCAGCCATAACGGATCGCTTTGCGGGGTTCGGTTATGTAATAAAGGTAGAAGGAACGGGGAACGACCAGCAGCTGACCGGGTAGGAATTGCTTTTTGACCCGCACGTATTGTGGCGTGGGATCATACTCGACCGCTTTCTTGGCGCTGACAACGCCCGGAAGCAGGCTGACGGCAGTACCGGCCAGAAATACGCGGCGTGTGAACATGGTGACATCCCTCAAATGACCAAAGAAATCATAACGCTAGTTTTGAAATGATAGCGGATTTGGTCAATCACCGGGGAGGAATAACCCGATTGTGATGTATTCCCTATGCCACACAATCAACGAGGGCATAGCAGAGAGGGCGGGAAAAATCCCGCCCTTTGAACGGCTTAGGCCAGTTCGATATTGTCGGCGCTTTCGCGGCCGTCACGACCAGCGCGCAGCTCGTACGTGACTTTCTGGTTGTCGGCCAGACCGGTGAGGCCTGAACGCTCGACAGCCGAGATGTGTACGAAGATGTCTTTGCCGCCATCTTCGGGCGCGATAAAGCCGTAGCCTTTGGTGGTGTTGAACCATTTTACGGTGCCTGCGGGCATATCCGTTGTCTCCTGTTTAGTGCTGCCCACGTGGATGCGGCAGCCCGGCGTCGTTGTCTGTATCGATAGACTGAGCGCCGTAGAAGGAGACTGCAGGTCGAAATAGAAAAACGTAAGCCTCATGGATATGGCATCGGTCAGGCGGTGTGGCAAGGGCGGATTGTACGGTTTGTACAGGGGTTTGAGGGGCAATCGTCCGACTTGTACAAGAATCCGCCGATGGTTTTGGTTATTGGTTAGCAGAGCTTTGATAAAGTCCGGTTATTTATCTGGCGCGTCGGAGTGGCATTCAGAATCCGTTAACCCTCGTCATGATCAAGTTGCAGTATGAGCAATTACCGACGCGTCCGCATTCCCGGAGCCAAGTATTTTTTCACCGTGTCTTTGGCCGACCGGTCGTCGGATTTGCTGGTGCGAGAGGTGGCGCATTTGCGGGCCGCCTTTGCGGTGACCCAGAAGGAGCGTCCGTTCTGGTGCGATGCGTTTGTTGTGTTGCCGGATCATTTGCACGCGGTTTGGACCTTGCCGCCGGGGGATGCGGATTATTCGACACGGTGGGGTGCGATTAAGGCGCGGTTTACCATGCGGGTCAGAGAAGCAATGCGTAGGCCGGACTTCAGTCCGGCACCCGCCCCCGAACACCTGCCCGTTGTGACATCCGGCAGATATGCCGGGCTGAAGCCCGGCCTACGGGCCGACAGACGCGAAGCGCCTGTTTGGCAACGCCGGTTTTGGGAGCACACCATTCGGGACGAACAGGATTACCGCAATCATATGGCGTATTGTTGGGGGAATCCGGTGAAGCACGGGTTGGTCGAGCGCCCGACCGATTGGCCGTATTCGTCAATCCATCGGGATATTCGTGCGGGTCGGGTAGAACCAGAGTGGAGCGGTGTGGTTACCGAAGGGGCGTTTGGAGAGCCGTAGGATGGGGTTTCACCCCATCATTTGAGAGGTCGGAGTTTGGAAGAGACTTGGTGCGCGGAAACACATCGTGCGGGTGTTCGGGCGTGATTATTAGGTGAGTGATGGGGTGAAACCCCATCCTACGCTTGTTTCACCAGCTAGTTATCGGATTTCTCTAAGTCTTTAAGAGTGGCATAGTTTATCGATCTAAGCGGTGTTCTATGGATCTTTTCTCTAATGGCGTTTTCACACGGCGCAAGACTAGTGGCTTCAAAACCTTGCTTCGTCCTTTTAAATGCCCCAAAAACAGAGTTCCTGGAATGCCTAGCAGGAGCATCATACATAGCGCCTAGCGACATAAAATCGGGTTGCTCTAAGTTGTTGCTTTTAATGTAATCTTCCAACAAATAGGCTTCGTCAAAATATGCAACAAATTCAATTTCTACGATCAAATGCTCATCCACTTCGATATTAGATGTAACAAGGCCTACTGGGACAGTTGAAGTTAATGGAATTGGTGCTTTTCCTTCGGTTCGGATTAGAAACTCCGGCTCCGGGGTCAACGGTTTTCTGTTCTCGGCCAAACCCGCAGAGTTAGCTTCACCAGGCTGGTACTCAGCATTCCATATTTTTGCATTAGGTCTTTCACATACTATGAATCTCGAGTGAATTGGGTCGACGCGAATATCAAAAGCGGACTTGTTTTCTAAGCTATAGTTTATCCGAAAGGCTCCGTCGGAAAATTCACTGTTATCGTGAAAAAGATTAAACCTTGGCGTGAGCTTCTCCAAAATTGTTATCTTGTTTTCCCACTCGCTTTGGTTCAACGAATGCGAGAACTGAGACAAGCCCACTCCAAAGCCAACAAGTGCCGCGACGATACCAAGATACTCAAGAATAAGTTTGTTTTTGCTCAGAAAGGCCAAGATCTTTTCATACATCGGCTCACCTCGCAAACTTCTTATGCTTCAACCGCTTGGGCTCCAGCGCGTCCGGTCCCAGACGGCGTTTTTTGTCCTCTTCGTAGTCCTCGAAGTTGCCCTCGAACCACTCCACATGGGCGTCGCCTTCGAAGGCCAGAATATGCGTGCAAATCCGGTCGAGGAAGAAGCGGTCGTGCGAGATGACGACGGCGCAGCCGGCGAAATCGACCAGCGCGTCTTCCAGCGCACGCAGGGTTTCAACGTCAAGGTCGTTGGTCGGTTCGTCGAGCAGCAGGACGTTGCCGCCCTCTTTCAGCAGGCGGGCCATGTGGACGCGGTTGCGCTCACCGCCTGAGAGTAGCGAGACCTTTTTCTGCTGGTCGCCGCCCTTGAAGTTGAAAGACGAGCAATAGGCGCGGGAATTGACCTGCGCGTCACCCAGTTGGATGATCTCGGCGCCGCCGGTGATCGCCTCCCACACGGTGTCATTGTCTTTCAGGTCGTCGCGGGACTGGTCGACGTATGACAGTTCAACCGTATCGCCCAGCGTGATGGTGCCGCTGTCGGGCTGTTCCTGACCGGTGAGCATCTTGAACAGGGTCGATTTACCCGCACCGTTGGGGCCGATTACGCCGACGATGCCGCCGGGGGGCAGGGCAAAGTCCAGCCCTTCGATCAGTTGCTTGTCGCCCATGTGTTTTGACAGGCCCTCGACCTCGATCACCTTGCCACCAAGGCGCTGGCCGTTGGGGATGACGATCTGGGCGCGGGTCAGCTTTTCGCGTTCGGACTGTTCGGCCAGCTCGTTATAGGCGTTGATCCGGGCCTTGGATTTGGCCTGACGGGCCTTTTGGCCCTGACGCATCCATTCTAGCTCGCGTTGCAGAGTCTTCTGCTTGGACTTGTCTTCGCGGGCTTCCTGTTCCAGCCGTTTGGCCTTTTGTTCCAGCCACGCGGAATAGTTGCCCTCGTACGGAATACCGCGGCCGCGGTCGAGTTCGAGGATCCAGCCGGTGATGTCATCCAGGAAATAGCGGTCGTGGGTGACGATCAGGATGGTGCCCTTGTAGTCGATCAGGTGCTGTTGCAGCCAGGCGATGGTCTCGGCGTCCAGGTGGTTGGTCGGTTCGTCCAAGAGCAGCATGTCGGGTGCTTCGAGCAGCAGCTTGCAGAGCGCCACGCGGCGTTTCTCACCACCCGAGAGGTTGGCGATGTTCGCGTCATCCGGCGGGCAGCGCAGTGCCTCCATCGAGACGTCGATCTGGCTGTCGAGGTCCCAGAGGTTCTGGCTGTCGATCTCGTCCTGCAGCTTGGCCATCTCATCGGCGGTTTCGTCCGAGTAGTTCATGGCCAGATCGTTGTAGCGGTCGAGGATCGCCTTTTTCTCGGCCACGCCCAGCATGACGTTTTCGCGGACCGTCAGCGATTCATCCAGTTGTGGTTCCTGCGGCAGATAGCCAACCTTGGCACCCTCAGCCGCCCAGGCCTCGCCGGTGAAGTCCTTGTCGAGGCCGGCCATGATTTTCATCAGCGTCGACTTACCCGCGCCGTTGACGCCGACAACGCCGATTTTCACGCCGGGCAGAAAGCTCAGGTGGATGTTTTCAAAGCACTTCTTGCCACCGGGATAGGTCTTGGAGACACCCTGCATGTGGTAGACATATTGATAGGCGGCCATGTCGCGTCCTCTGGGTCGGGGAAATTGAGTTGGGCGGTGTGATAGCGGATGCGGTTGGTGGGGGCAATCGTGTATGATTGTGACTGCGCTAACTGATTTCCAGTGCGCTTGAGTCAAAGACCTCTAGATACTCATCGCAGATTTCTGGGAGAAGGTTCTCTGGTATCAATCGATTGCTCGGATCGAATACCTCTTCATGACCGCTAGCGGCCCTCAATACACGGGTCCATAACGCAAGATCACTTTGATCGAAGTTAAAAACTTCTTGCAGATCTTGTGGTGTTAATTTGTTCTCCCTCATAAGTTCATAGGTGAGAGGAGCGCAAACTTTCACAATCGCCACAGTTACTAGAATCTTATCGGATATGTGTTGAGGTCTCTCCGGTGGAACTAAGGCGAGAACTGACAAAACCCTTTGAATGGTCCTTAGAGTCATCGGCAGGTGGCCGGTGTACAATCCAAAAAGGGCGCGTGTAGTTTCGTGTATCGGGATGGGTATCTGCATTTGAGCAGATGCATAATTGAAATAATGTAAATGGTCCCGCGTGTGCTGGATCATTCGAGGCAGCTTCAGCTTCAAGGAATAGAACTTTTGAAGATATGCGTCAGCTTCCGTTCCGCTACCGTACCTGGCTTTTACACTGTTTTGTAGTTGTTCCAGATTGACGCCAAGAATGAAGTGTACTCCATCTACGTTGAAGAAGTGTTTGATGGTTTCCAGCAGCGACAGCGCGTAGTCTGGTCGACAGCGATCCAATTCATCTACCACAATGACCAGCTTTCGTGTCGGTAGTCCGTTCACGTCTGGATCAGTCAACTCAACCAATGCTTGACGAAAGCTCTCCATCGCAACCCTTTTTCCGCTTTCTCTTTTCCAGAATTCGGCAACCGCTCCGTCAAGTTCGCGCGAAGCAGTTTCAATTGCGGCATCCGCCAATTCGTCTGCTTTATTCACGAGACCCGCTGTCGCGACTGAAACCCCGGCACGAACAATTGCCCGACCGAGTGCAGGAGCCACTCGTTTAGCTTTAATCCAAGCCTTTTGGGCGGTTTTGTCACCTGACTCTTCAAATCGTTCGGCAATTGCTCCGGTCAGCGCTATTAAAGGATCGTCTAGAAAGTCATGTTTGAATGCGTCGAAATAGACGGTTTGGGTCGTATTCCCTTCGCGCTTCGAATGCTCTCCAACCCAGCATTTCAGGAAGAATGATTTGCCAGACCCCCACGCTCCGTCCAAAGCTATCACCAGCGGGTCGTCGATCCCTTCGATCAATTCTGATAGCTTGTCGCCCGTAGCTTTGCGCGAGAGTTTGTCGTGTTCATCGAACCCATCTTCATACAATTTGATCTTGGGCTCCGGGATGGTCAGGCGCATATCTTTCTCCAATTCACAAATCAATCAGCGCTACTCTTAGCGCCTGTGTGTGAAAGGACCAGACTGCTAGATGAGGGGGATGGTGCAGGAAAGGCCCGATATGTCTCTGAAAAACCTCATCGCAGGTTGGGCTCAGCCCGGTCGCGTGGAATGGATCGGTCTCAGACCCGAACGGCGGGCTGGGATGGAGGTTGTGGAAGAAGCCATGATCTCCACCCATGGCCTCGATGGTGACCGTAGCCGGGCGGGCAAACGGGCCGTAACTCTGATCCAGCAAGAGCATCTGGCGGTGATAGGGGCGTTTCTGGGCCAAAAACCAATTGCGCCGGAAATCCTGCGGCGCAATCTGGTGGTTTCGGGGATCAATCTGGCGGCGCTAAAGGGGCGGGAGGTGCAGGTCGGGGAGGCCGTTTTGCGCTTTACCGTGATATGCGCTCCGTGCAGTCGGATGGAGGAGGCGTTGGGCAAAGGCGGCTATTCTGCTGTGCGGGGGCATGGGGGATGGTGTGCCGAAGTAGTGCAGCCGGGGCAAGTCAGGCTTGGCGATGTGGTGCAGCCGATTGATTGACAACACCTCTCAGTTCTGAACATCAGCAGAGGATGGAACGCAGTACCATTCCATATGCGGGGGCCGGGCAGGTCGTGGGGTTGTTCGGAGGGTCATTTGATCCTCCGCATCAAGGTCATGTGCATGTGACGCGCGAAGCGATGAAGGCGTTCGGGCTGGATCGGGTGTGGTGGCTGGTGTCTCCGGGGAACCCTCTTAAGGAGCGGGGGCCTGCGCCTTTGGCCCGGCGGATGGCGGCGGCGCTGGATGTGATACAGCATCCGCGCGTTGAGGTCACGGATATCGAGGCTCTGACGGGCACGCGGGCGACGGCAGACACTCTGGCGGCGTTGCGGCGGCTTTATCCTCAGGTTCGGTTCGTTTGGCTGATGGGCGCGGACAATCTGGCGCAGTTTCACCGCTGGAAGGACTGGCGACAGATCATGGACAGCGTGCCTGTGGGCGTTGTGGCGCGGCCGGGGGATCGGATCTCGGCGCGGATGTCTCCGGCGGCTCGGCTTTATGCCAAGTACCGTATCGACGGGCAGGCGCGGCATTTGCTGGGGCGGGCGGAGGCTCCGGCGTGGTGTTTTGTGAACGTGCCGATGGTTGACGTCAGTTCGACCGAGTTGCGCAATCGCGGGAATTGGAGCGATGGGGTGTTGCCCGAATGACTCCACTTGGCGCATAATCTTAATCAAGTGATTGTCTGCATTTAAGCTCTGGGATTCTAATAGACCCATGGTCGATCGAATTTCGCGTCGTTTGTTTCTGGGTGGATTAGGGGCGTCTCTGGTTCCGGGCACAGGTCTGGCCGAGGCGCCTTTGGTGTCTCTGCGCCCTGTGCTGCGTGGCCCGCAGCCCAGCGGGGCCGAGCGACTGGTTCAGGCAGCGGGGCTGAAGGGCGAGGTTGTTTTCGCCGTGGCCGACGTGGAAACCGGAACGCCGCTGGAGGTGTTCGGCGAGGGCCAAAGCCTACCACCAGCCAGCGTCGCCAAGGCGCTGACCGCGCTTTATGCGCTGGATGTGCTGGGTCCGGAGTATCGGTTCGAAACGCGCTTGATCGCGGATGGACCGGTGGAAAATGGTATTCTGAAAGGCGACCTGATCCTTGCGGGTGGCGGTGATCCGCTGCTGGATACAGACGCGCTGGCCACAATGGCAGCCAATCTGCGCAAGGCCGGGATCACCGAGGTGAAGGGCGCGTTCAAAGTCTTTGATGGTGCGCTGCCCTACGTCTTCAGCATTGATCCGGGGCAGCCGGATCATCTGGGCTATAGCCCGTCGATCAGCGGGATTTCCCTGAATTTCAACCGTGTGCATTTCGAGTGGAAACGCGAGGGCACCGGCTATGGTGTAACCATGGATGCGCGCAGCGCGAATTATACGCCTTCGGTAGATATGGCATCAATGCGGGTCGAGAACCGCAGCCTGCCGATCTACACCTATCAGCCAAGCGCGCGGCAGGATCGCTGGACCGTGGCCAAAGGCGCGCTAGGCAATGGCGGGGCACGCTGGCTGCCGGTACGCAAGCCTGCGCTTTATGCCGGAGATGTGTTCCGCACGCTGGCACGCGTGAACGGGATTGTACTGGGCCGGGTACAGCTGACGCGGCAAGCACCGCAAGGGACCGAACTGGTGGTGCATCAGAGCGATCCGTTGGAAAGCATCCTGAAGGGGATGCTGAGATATTCGACCAATATAACCGCCGAAATGGTGGGTTTGGCGGCCACCAAGGCGCGCGGGGTTGCGCCGCAGAGCCTTGAGGAGTCAGCTGCAGAAATGAACCTATGGGCGGCAGAGCGTTTTGGCGCAGATGGGATCGCGATGGTCGATCATTCCGGACTTAGCGGTTCCTCACGTATGGCCCCCGCCGGTCTGGTCAATACGCTGGTGGCGGCGGGGCAATCAGAGGAGCTGCGGCCGTTGCTTCGGTCCTTCACGCTGGCCGACAAAAATGGGCAGCCGGTCAAGGATCATCCGATCAAGGTCGACGCAAAAACGGGTACTTTGAACTTCGTCTCGGGTCTTGGCGGTTACATGACAACGGCAGATGGAGTGGATCTGGCGTTTGCGATCTTCACCGCCGACACCGCGCACCGCGCCACGATCCCGCGCGCGTCGCGCGAGCGCCCGGACGGCGCGCGGGCTTGGAACCGGCGGTCTCGCAAATTGCAACGCAATCTGATTGAGCGTTGGGGTACGCTCTACGGTAGCTAGGTTGTATGCCGCGCCCGTGCCCCGCGTTCGATAGCGGCAGCGTGCAGGCGGTCGATGCTGAGTTCGTACCGGATTTCTTCCAGCAGACGCAGTTCGGTTTCGGCCAGAGTGCCGTCAGCGGCGGCCACATCACAGGCCAGCGCGTAGGCGGTTTCGTTCAGGCGTTCGGGCAGGTTGTCACGGATCAGTCCGAATAGGGCATCCAGCCCGTCCACCTGCTCAAACAAATCAAACACGATCTGCGAGACGCGGCGGGTTCGGTCAATGTCGTAACCGGCAAAAACCGGCAGCATGTTGACCGCGCCTTCGATCTTGACCAGCTCTGCGGTTCGGATGTTCTCGTCCGAGGCGGAAATCGCCACCATGATCGCCACAAGGCAATCCTGCGGGGACATCGGATGTGGGGTTTGCTCGGTCATGGTGTCGTCCTGAATGAAACGTCTGTTGCCGCACGATAGGAGCGGGTGCGGGGAGGTTCAACTGGTAGTTTTGGGGGCCAATGAATGCGATCGATGAGGGTGAGTGATTTCGGCAGTGATGTAAACGCCCGTTGAGAGCTTATACCTGCCGTCGACCAGGCTTCTATTCATTGCATGTGCTGCGCGTCGCGAACCAAGCATTTCGGATTTTCACCGCCAGCATTCTAAAGCAGAACTTCGCCAAGTTAATTGGCCATACGGAAACGAGCAGGCACTAGCTAAGATGCGTTTCAGTTGGGCGTCTTTCTATGCCTTGCACCGCCGGTCATGCCCGATATTTAGCAAGCTCACTCCAGAATAATTCTACAGCATCCGAAGTGTTCTGTGACTTACGCGCTGCGCAGATGTTCCACGTAAGGTTCTGTGCCATAGACACGGCTTTCACCGTCTTTGCATGGATCAGATCCGCAAATGTGTCCGCCATCCCTCCCACGATGTAGTCCGGTTCTGCCAACAATCCGGTCAGGAGGTTGTAGTCGTCGCATTCGATATGCGGCTGTGCATTCACCTTTTCGACGGCTTCAGCACCGCCTCCAAGTGCTTTTGTCAAAGCGGCTTTCCAGTGTTTGTGGAGATGCGGAGATGCAAAGGGAAAATCGAATATGCCTGCCATCGTTTGCGGGCCACGCTGATGAATCTCATGGTCGCGATGTGCCACAAACTGGATTTGTTGTTTCTCCATCACCATAATCTCGACGTTGTCAGCTTCGGGTGTGTAGGTCAGGTCACCCAGGAACATGTCGAACTTTCCCGCCTGCAACAAATCAAGCGGTCGTGCGTAGGCGCTTACCAGAATTCGGAAACGAAGATCAGGCATCACTTGCCGCACTGATCGCAGGGCGGGCAGGATCAGGGTTCTCGTGGTCAGAGGCCCGCAACCGATCAGCAAAGTGCCCGGCCCGGTTTCGCGCAAAGCGGCCACGCGCGTTGCATACTGGTTCAGGTCTTCGCGCAGCGCCTGGGCGATTGGCAAGAACTCCTGCCCCGCGCGTGTCAGAGTGCTGCTGTTTCGGCTTCGATGAAACAAAACAAGCCCCGTATAGTCCTCGGCCTGCCCGACATAGCGGGACAATGATGCGTTGGACACACCCATCGCACGGGCAGCATTTTGGAAACTGCCGATTTCAGCCAATGTAAGAAAAGCGGTCAAAGAGTTTTCGTTCATCATGCCGTCAACCACATTTCAGGTTTTGTTCTTTAGATTTCACAATATGAAATTCCGGTAAAGCTCTGTTGCGACGCGAAAGTTTCGACCGCTATCCCTGATCGGACTTTCGATACTCCCTTCACCGGTATCGTCTTCTACGTTCGCAGAGGTAAAAATGTTCATTTATCGATCTATTGTGGTTTCCGCCACGCTGGCTACAGCTTCGGTCTGTGCCCTGCCAGTTTTGGCCGAAACCGACCAGCCCAATATCCTTGTCATCATGGCCGACGATGTCGGCTGGGCCAGTCTGGGTAGCTATCATCAGGGTGTGAAAAGTATCAAAACCCCCAACCTTGACCAGCTTGCTGCGGATGGTATGCGCCTTACGGATTACTATGCACAGCCAAGCTGCACCGCAGGGCGATCTGCCTTTATCACCGGACAATTGCCTGTTCGGACGGGTATGCACACAGTCGGGCTGCCCGGAGATCCGGAAAAAGGTCTGAATGAAAAAGACCCTACTCTGGCCAACATCCTTAAATCTCTAGGCTACACCACCGGGCAATTTGGCAAAAATCACTTGGGCGATATGAACAAGTTTCTGCCAACTGTGAAAGGTTTCGATGAATATTGGGGCTGGCTCTACCACCTGAATGCGATGGAATACACCTCTGACCCCGATTGGCCCAAAGATCAGAAATTCAACGACACATTTGGCCCACGGAACATCATCCACGCTTATGCCACGGATACAATTGATGAAACCGTAGATCCACGCTGGGGCCTGGTTGGAAAGCAGCGTATAATCGACGATGGCCCGGCTCCGCCCGAACGGCAAAAAACGCTCGACGATGAGGTGACGGCCCATACTCTGGACTTCATCAACCGCGCGGTCGATAGCGACACGCCCTTCTTTGTCTGGATGGCCCCGGCCCGAGCGCATGTCTGGACACATCTGAGCCCCGAATACGAGGCAATGCTGGGCGACGGGCGCGGTTTGCAGGATGTCGTAATGAAAGAGCTTGACGACAACGTGGGCAAGGTTATGGCCCGTCTGGACGAACTTGGCATCTCGGACAACACTATTGTGGTCTTCACCTCGGATAACGGCCCCGAAACCATGACTTGGCCCGATGGTGGAACAACACCGTTCCGAGGTGAAAAAGGTACGACATGGGAAGGCGGCTTCCGCGTTCCTGCTATCATTCGCTGGCCCGGAAGAGTTTCCGCCGGGACCGTAAGCAACGGTATTTTTGCTGGTCTTGACTGGATGCCTACCCTCGTCGCCGCCGCCGGAGGACCTGACGATCTGCCTGGATCACTACTGAAGGGCTATGAGGGCTATCAGGTGCATCTGGATGGTTACAACCAACTGCCTTTCCTGACTGGCGAGGGTGAGAGCAACCGGGACGAGATTATCTACTACGAAGGTCCGGACCTGCAAGCTGTACGCCATGGTGATTGGAAAGCACATTTCACGATACAAACCGAAGGATGGGCAGGTCCAAAAGAGGAACTGAACGCGCCCCTGCTGTTCAACCTGCGCCGCGATCCCTATGAAAAGGCAGCTGAGGAATCGGGGATGTATACCCGTTGGATGGGCAACAAAATGTGGGCCTTTGGCCCTGCTGCCAAAATCGTCCAAAACCACCTGTCTACCTTCAAGGACTATCCTCCGCGGGGGTCGGACATAACCAACCAGGGCCATGTCGAAGAGCAGATATCGACCGAAGGTGGGATGTCGCAGTAGAAATCAAACCTCGGGGGGCATCACCTGTTGCCTCCCGATCTGTGTCAAGGATTTCATCGAGGGCCGCGAAAATCACGCTTCACCGCCTCTTTGCTATCGCACTGCCCTGTTCATCCCGCCGTCGGACAGTATACTCTGACCGTTGATATACCGGGCTGCATCGCTGGCGAGAAACACGCAAGCCTGCCCAATTTCTTCGAACGTTGCGGGCCGCTGAGCGGGGATTTCCCGGCGTGCCTGTTCGGACAGGTTCACGTTTTCGCAGAACCCCGGCAGCAGGTTGTTCATGCGAATGTTGTGCCGTGCATATCGGTCCCCGTAAAGCTTTGAGAAACTATGCAATGCTCCACGCAGCATGCTCATGGGATAGGGCGCACGTGGCTCGATTGTGTTCATGGATGAGATATTTACGAATGCACCGCCGCCTTGTTCGATCAGAATGGGCGTGACGATACGGGCGATCTTGACGACATTTAGCACATACATGTCCAGACTTTCGTGCCATAACTCGTCGCTGAGTTCCAATAGCGGTCCGTCAAAGTCAGGATCGAAACCGACGGTTTTGATGGCTTCAGGCACCGTTCCACCGTGACCCATATTACTGACGATTGCATCAATCCGTCCATATTTGCTCATGGTGTCGTCGACCATCGCTTGCAAATCATCGACATCTAATACAGAGCCGCGACGGCCAATGCCCTCAAGTTCCTCCGCCAATTCAACCGAGCGGTTGGAAGGAGACATAAGCGAAACCTTATAGCCGGCTTTCGCCATTTCAATGGCGCAACCCCGGCCAATTCCCTGTCCTGTACCTGTCATCAAAGCAACTTTGGTATCGGGCATGGTGTGTCCTTTCTTTGGGCGCACAGTGTGTGAGGTTTATTGATCTGTGGTCAGTGTAACTGCCGGGAACAAAGCAGACCTATCGAGTTTTTGGGACAATGCTGTTAGGTTTTCTCACATGCCGGAGAACCTTAGACATCTACGTGCCCTTCAGGCCTTTGATGAAACCGCAACCCACTCCAGCCTGTCCAAGGCAGCAGATGTTCTGAACGTCACCCACGGGGCGATCAGTCGGCAAATTAAGCTGCTGGAACTGCATCTTGGCGTAACGCTTTTTCATCGCCGCCCAAATGGGGTTGAACTGACCAGTGCCGGGGAGCTTCTGCATCAATCGACGCGCGGGGCATTTTCGGCGTTGCAACTGGGCGTGATGGAGGTGAAGCGGCTGCATCACCGCCAGTCGATTACGGTGTCGTTGTCAACATCGCTGGCGCTTAAATGGCTTGTCCCGTTGCTCAGTTCATTTCAGCAAGAACATCCGGGTATCGCGTTGCTGCTGGACACAAATGATCGATTTGCGGATTTTGATGCGTCTGAGGTCGATGTCGCCCTGCGGTTCGGGGAACCCGGTTGGGACGGGCTCTATCATGAGCAGATAAGACAAGAGGACCTGATTGTTGTAGCAGCGCCATCCCTTGTTGGTAAAGCCCGACTGCCGATGCCCGCCGAGAATGTGGCTGATCTTCCACTCTTGCATGATGCCTACAACGTCGGGTGGGAAAGCTGGGCTGCGCAGGTCGGGCTGGGCGCTGACCGGATCAATTCGCAGAGCATCAAGTACGTGGACAGCGCGGTTCTGTTGGAGGCTGCGATTGACGGGCAAGGTGTAGCGTTGGCAAGACATCTCTTGGCGGAGAGGGATTTGGAACTTGGTCGCTTGATCCGCCTCGATGAAAGCCGGGTTCCATTGGATCGGGGGCTCTACTTCGTCTGCCGCCCCGGCGATCAGGAACGGGTCACCGTGAGAATTTTCAGGAAATGGCTTATGTCGATTTAATCTTTTTGCCTTGCCTGCAAATCCGCCAGAGCGATCAACAGACTACGTTTTTCAGAATGCCGCAATGCCCCGTGCTGCGGACACTTGTAACCAAGACCAGATATGGATTGCACGCCGTTCATGCGCATAGAGGCATGAAAATCACCACCCTTTATTGACTCATACTGCACCTGCACAATAACAGGGGCCGGTCCGGGCGCATGGGGTGTCTGGCACGTTTCCCGATGGAGTATCCAAATGTCTGACCTGCGTGAAACCGCGATGACGTCCAAGGCGTGGCCGTTTGAAGAGGCGCGGCGGTTGCTCAAACGGTATAAGCAGGGCGCTCCGGAGAAGGGATATGTGCTGTTTGAGACGGGTTATGGCCCCTCGGGTCTGCCGCATATCGGGACCTTTGGTGAGGTGGCGCGGACCACGATGGTCAAGCGCGCGTTTGAGGCGCTGTCGGATATCCCGACCAAGCTGATCTGTTTCTCTGACGATCTGGATGGGATGCGGAAAGTTCCCAGCAATGTGCCGAACCCCGAGGCGCTGCAGGATTATCTGCAATGTCCGCTGACCTCGGTGCCGGACCCGTTTGGTGAATATGACAGCTTTGGTGAGCATAACAATGCGATGCTGCGCCGGTTCCTCGATACTTTCGGGTTCGAGTATGAGTTCTATTCGGCGCGTGAGTTTTACCGCTCGGGCCAGTTCGACGAGATCCTGAAGCGCGCCGTTGAGAAGTATGACGACGTGATGGCCATCATGCTGAAAAGCCTGCGGGAAGAACGTCAGCAGACCTATTCGATCTTCCTGCCGATCCATCCCGAGACCGGGCGGGTTCTGTATGTGCCGATGAAGAAAGTTTGTGCCGATACCTACACTGTCACCTTCGATGACGAGGATGGCAAGGAATGGACGCTGCCCGTGACTGGCGGCAATGTGAAGCTACAGTGGAAGCCTGATTTTGGCGCGCGCTGGGCGGCATTGGGCGTGGATTTCGAGATGTATGGCAAGGAACATGCCACCAACGAAAAGATCTATGACGCGATCTGCCGGGCCTTGGGTGGCCGTGCGCCCGAGCATTTCAGCTATGAGCTGTTTTTGGACGAAAACGGTCAGAAGATTTCGAAGTCGTCGGGCAATGGTGTTTCGATCGATGAATGGCTGACCTATGCGCCCACCGAGTCGCTGGCCTATTTCATGTATCAAAAGCCCAAGACCGCGAAGCGGATGCATTTTGATGTGATCCCGAAGGCGTATGATGAATATCATCAACAGTTGCGGGCCTATCCGGGGCAGGACCTGAAGGCGAAGCTGAATAACCCGGTGTGGCATATCCATGGTGGGAATGTGCCAGAGTCCACGCTGATGGTTCCCTTTGCGATGCTGTTGAACCTGGCGTCGGTATCCGGGGCTGAGGACAAAGAGGCGCTGTGGGGCTTTATCCGCCGTTATGCGCCCGAGGCCACTGCCGAGACCCATCCCGATCTGGATCAGGCGGCGGGCTTTGCAGTGAGGTACTTCAACGATTTCGTCAAGCCGACGCGCCAGCATCGCGCGCCGACGGATCAGGAGCGTGAGGCGCTGGAAGCATTGAGGGCGGCCTTGGAAGCCTATGACGGGCCGATGGAAGACGAGGCACTGCAATCGGTGGTCTATTCCATCGGGCGTGAGCGGTTCGATCCGATGCGCGGCTGGTTCACGGCACTTTACGAAGTGCTGCTGGGGGCCTCGCAAGGACCTCGGTTTGGTGGGTTCATCGCGCTTTATGGCGTGCCAGAGACGATTGCTCTGATCGACAAGGCGCTTGCCGGGGAATTGGCCTGATTTGACCTGATCCAGTGTGGGGCTACCCTTGAAACAGGAGGTGGCCCTATGCGTCGACTATTGCTTGCTGTATCCCTGAGTGCCGGACTGGCATCCGGAGTTTTTGCTCAGAGTGACGAGATTGAGGCCAATATCTCGGCGCAGATACAGGCCTTCAAGGCGGATGATTTTGCCACCGCCTTCACGTTTGCCAGCCCCAATATCCAGCGGCTGTTCGGCGATCCGGAGAATTTCGGGATCATGGTGCGCCGTGGCTATCCTATGGTCTGGCGGCCTGCGGATGTGAGGTTTCTGGAGTTGCGCGAGATTAGCGGAGCCCTGTGGCAGAAGGTCATGATCACTGATGGTGACGGACGCGTGCATTTGCTGGACTACCAGATGATCCGGCAGGAAAACGGCTGGAAGATCAACGGTGTACAGTTGCTGGGCAACTCCGACCCGGCGGCCTGATGCAACACCATCGTCACGGTGGTAAGAGCCGCGATTAATCCCTTTTCGATACTCAGACCCATGCGCTTGGGCTCAGGGCCCGGGCGGTTTCGGGTTTTGGCGCGCGTGCTTGGCGCGATTGGGAAAGGGATTTTACATGAACAAGGCAATCACCGACGGCATCGTGTTCATGCCGCCCGCCTATGCGGCTGGTCTTGGGGTCTGGTCCAGTGGCGACGGCACGCCGGGCTCTCCGACCTATGAGGGGTCGGGCACGGGGGTGTTCGTTCCGGCGGATGCGGATTTCGCAGGCTGTCTGGAGATTTATAAGACGGCAGAACCGCAGCGGCTGCGCTATATGGGGCAAACACCTTTGTTGCCGGGCTGCTATCTGCAGATCAAGGCGCGGGTGAAGGCGATCAGCGGGCCGCTGCCCGAGGTGCGGATCGCCGGCTGGGCCGGAGGAGCCGGAGATGCGCATGTGGACGGATTGGCGGAGCAGGGTCCGGCGGTGCAGCTGACCGGCTATGGCACCGTGCATGAGGTGACGGCCATCGTGGGCACAGGCCTGCGGCCCGGCGTGGACATGCCCTGGGGCAATGCGGTGCTTTATGGCCATTTTGGATTGGATATCGAAGGCACCAACGGTGCGGTGGTGCGGGTGGATGATATCGAGATCGAGGATGTGACCTCGGTCTTTCTGCGCGACATGATTGGTCTGGTCGACGTGCGCGATTTCGGCGCTGTGGGTGACGGGGTCACCGATGACTCGGCAGCGTTTGAGGCGGCGGATCAGGCAGCGAATGGGCGCAGGGTTTATATTCCGCAAGGTGAGTTCAGGCTGGAAGAGAACACTAACATGGCGTCCGAGGTCGCATTTGACGGCACCGTCACGATGCCGGTCGACAAGATGCTGCTGCTGACCAAGAATTTCGATCTGCCCACCTATATCACCGCCTTTGGTGATGAAATGCTGGCGTTTAAAAAGGCGTTTCAGGCGTTGCTGAACAGCTCGGACCATGAATCGCTGGATCTGGGCGGGCGTAAGATCGCGGTGACCGAGCCCATCGATATGGCGGCAGCGGTGCCGAACCGGACGGGTTATGCCACCCGGCGAGTGGTGCGCAACGGGCAGTTTGACGTCAAAAGTAGCTCGAATTGGGATACCGAAACCTTCACCTCGGTTGCGACCTACAGCCCGTCTGATCCTGATACGCTGACCAATGTGGCCAATGTGGCCAATATCCCTGTGGGTTCGCTGGTGACTGGCAGCGGGGTCGGGCGTGAGGTTTATGTGCGGTCGAAAAACGAAAGCACCGGTGAAATCACGCTGAGTGCGCCGACTTATGATGCCGCAGGGACGCAGACCCTCACCTTCACATCGTTCAAGTATCTGCTAGATTTCAGCGGTTTCAGTGCGCTGCAGAAGTTCAACATGGAAGGGATCGAGTTCCAGTGTAACGGTCGGTGCAGCGCGATCCGGCTGTCTCCGGGCGGGAACACTTTTGTACTGAAAGACTGTTTCATCAGTCGCCCGAAGGACCGGGGTATCACATCAATCGGGCGCGGATGTCAGGGGATGCTGATCGATGGCTGTCAGTTCCTATCGACCGAGGAAAGTCTGGACGTGCCGGACCGAAGCTCAATCGCGCTGAACGCCAACGCCAACGACGTCAAGCTGCGCCACAACCGGGCCACGCGGTTCCATCATTTCGCGGTGCTAAGTGGCGACAACAATCTGGTGCTGGGCAACCACTTCTTCCAGGGCGACAACGTGTCGAACGGGGTGCGTAACGCTGGGTTGGTGATCATCGGCGGCTATAACAGTTCGTCTATCGCCGAGAACTATGTCGACAATTGTTTTATCGAGTGGACCAACGAGCACGACGCGAACCCGGATTACTTCACCAGCTTCTCGTTCAGCGCGCTGAGCATCACTGATAACATCTTTTATGCCAGTGATGTCGCCCCCTGGTTCAGCTATCTGGTGATCCGCCCCCATGGCACGGGGCATTTCTTGAACGGGCTGACCGTCACCGGCAACAAGTTCCGTGTCAACAACGTGCGGATCGACCGAGTGGACCGGGTCGATACCAGTTTTGCCGATCTCGACCCGGAAAGGCACAAGAGGGTGTGTTTCGAGAACAATACGTTCCACGGCATCGATACGCCTTGCGCCAATCCATTGCGGCTGCAGCATACGCAAAGCTCACCGTCATCAGCCTGGACCGTCAGTTCGCAGGGCCAATTGCCGTTCGGGGGCAGGGCGCGCGGGTGTGATGCGGTTGTTGCCCTGGGAAGCCTCAGGACATCGTTGAATGCGGTGCGCTATACCGCGCCATATGTCGAGTTGCGACAGGGATCGGGCCAGAGCGATATCCGCCTGCGCTGGTCCGAAGGCTTGCGTGGTACGGTTTCGACCATTCTGCGGATTGATACTTGATTGATGTGGTGGGCCGCCTGAATGTAGGCGGCCCATCTTTAATAGCTGCGCCACAATCCAAATTTGATCCCGATGTTATCATCAGCCGAATTGCGCTCGGCACCCAGAATCCAGGTGAGTCTGCCCGTCTTAGGGCGATACATCAGCGAAGGTCGCACCCTCCAGTACCATGGTCGGTCCGAAACATAAGAAGTTTCGATCTGCAGGAGCGGGTCAAACCTTCGACCCAAGGACAGACCAGCCGTGAAATCCAATTTGCGGATCACTGCCTCATGGGTGCGGTTTTCGAGCGCGGCATCGACATTGATCCATCCGCCTCCCAATCCGGTTTGAATGCTTTTGCCGTATGAAAGTGTTGCTTTGTACATTGCCCAGCTACTGTACTGGCGATGGTGCGCGCCAACGCCGAACTCGGCCGCCAGACGCCCTGCTGACCCCATGTCTGCAACCGGCACGCGTGCAAAGACCAGCGCGTGCCCATACAAATCCTGATGCTCCTCGGCATCCAGTCCGATCGTGAGTTTCGGCCGCAATCCCCACTCGGTATAAAGCGAGGATTTGTACTTGTAGACGTCTTCCTCTTTGAAAGCGGTCACAGATAACGCGGTGAAGCTTGACCCCTTCTCGCGGAGCCACGCACCGGACCATGCCGGAGTGCACACCATAAAAAGCAGCGGAATGACGAGAACCAGACGAGCCATGGGGGCAGCATCGGCAGACATGGTTAACGGATGGTTAGTTTCTTGTTCATCTTTGAGAAAGATTTTTTGATCCAAAAACATTGTCTATGTGCAGGAAAAGGGTGGCGTTTTCAAAAGCTGTGCTAGGCTCGGGTCAGCTATAAAGGAGGAGCCTTATGCCGCAGATTTCCAAAACCAACAGCTATCAGACTGTCATCACCACCTTCGAGATGACCCCCGGAACCTGCCAGGACCTTCTTGAGGCGCTGACCGATGCTTATGCCGAGTTCATTTCGAAACAGCCGGGTTTCATTTCAGCCGGATTGCATGTGAATGATGCCCAGACGCGGATTGCCAATTATTCACAATGGGAGCGCCGCGAGGATTTCCTGGCGATGTTGCGCACACCGGAGATGCGAGAGCGGAATCGCAGGGTTAACGAGCTGTGCAAGAGCTTTGAACCAGTGATGTACGATGTCGCCGAGACATTCGGTGAGACCTGATCTGAGTCAATGCACGGCCGCCACCGGTCGCGCAGTATAGCGGCACAACTACGGAGGCGCGAGCCATGTATCATAACATTCTTGTTCCCATTTCCTTTGATGCCGAACGGGACAGCTCGGCAGCGTTGAAGCTGGCAGAGCTACTGTCGACGCCCGAGGCTGCGGTTACGCTGCTGCATGTGGTAGAGCACATTCCGGATTATGCGATCTCGTACATGCCCGCCGAGTATCTGTCCGAAGCACGCAAGGCCATCCAGACCGAGCTTGATGCTCTGGCGGCGCGCGTCCCGAATGCGAAGGGGCTGGTGGTTGAAGGCCATTCCGGGCGAACGATTCTGGACTGGGCCGAAGTGAATAAGCCTGACCTGATAATCCTGGCTTCGCACCGCCCGGGGATGCAGGACCTGCTGTTGGGTTCAACCGCGACCCATGTGGTGCGCCACGCCAAATGTGCCGTGCATGTGGTGCGATAAAGTCGAGCTTTTTCCAAGCCGACCCCGATTGCGGCCATGGCTTTGCCACATACCGCGTGTAAGACCTATGGCATGACAACCGGGAAACCAACGAAAGACACCGATCCGAACCCTCGTCTTACACGGCGGCAACGGCGGGCAGACGCGTTGCGCAGGCAGGCTCTGTCTCCGGTGCGTATTCTAATGATGGTGCTGGCCTTGCCCTTAACCACAGGAATGATCGCAATCGGTGTCTACCTGCGCGTTTCAGACTACGAACGTCATGAAGCGGTGATCCATCTGGTGGCGCTGGCTGGGTGTGATGCTGTGGAGATGCTGGGTTTCGGGCCTTTTCGCGAAGGAAGGCCCGGATACCATAAGCGCAATGATCCCGATGGCGATGGTGTCGCCTGTGGCTCGTTTGCCTTGCAGAAACCACGCAATGTCGCGATGCCGGGAGATATCCAAGCCAATCCCCGGAATCTTCAGACCCCGAAACAGCGCACTGTCGGAACGGCAAAATTTTTGAAGCCTTGAATCGGAGGGGGGCGAAATCTTGAGAAGATTTCGGTGCGCTTTCTTTTCAAGAAAGCGTTGCGTGGCTCAGGTGAGCCAACGCACGGGCGCGCGGTTGCAGAAGATTACGATCTGGCCCGAGTTTTCCACCACTTGATAACCGCGACGATTGATTTCGGCCATAAAACGCTCCATCCCGGCAAAGCGCTCTATATCGCGCGCCTTGCGACGGATTACGCCACCTTGCTGCACCGCCTTGGAGGCGAATAGATCACTGAGCCAGACCTCAGGCGAGAGGGGAGAATTACAGTTATACATCGCCTATGATTTGGCGCAGCTAGGTTAATGCCGGGTAAAGAAAGTTGCGCCCGCAAAGCGGGTCTTGCCTTGTCCTGACCAGAGCGCCACAGTCGCCGCGATGACTCGTGATGAATTCAATGCCTTTTGCTCGGACCTCAAAGCCACCAGCCATGTCGTGCAGTGGGGCAACGCAGATGTCTGGAAAGTAGGCGGCAAAGTCTTTGCCATCTGTGGTTGGAACGACGGAAAGGATGCGTTTACCTTCAAGGCTACCGATCTTGCCTTTGAGGTCCTCGGAGATGAGCCAGGTATCCGCCCAGCGCCCTATCTGGCATCGCGAGGTATGAAATGGCTGCAGGTTTACGATGAACGTGGCATGAGCGACGCGTCGCTGCGAGATCATATTGTAATCTCATACGATCTGGTCGTAGCTAAGCTGACCAGAAAGGCGCGGGCAGAGCTGGGCCTTTAAGGCGGTCAGTCTTTCATGGCGTGCAGCAGCTCAAGCAGTTTTTTCCGGTCATCATCGTCGGCATAGTCTCCGCTGGCCAGCCGTTCGGCGATGCTCAGGCGCAGACGGTCATGTTGTGTGCGAACCTCTTCGCCCGCCGTTTCCGCGAGGGTCTTCATGATCACTGCCACCGCCTGCTGCCGTTTGGTGGTGGGATTGGCGATGTAGTCCACAAGGCTTTGCTGTCCGGAATCAAGGATGTTTTCGGCCAGATCACGCAGTTGATCCCCATTTGGAAGCAACGGCGTAGGGGCATCTTGCGGTGGCAGAATCTCAGGCGGGTTGCGCGGGGTTTCCGCGAGCGCATTGGTGCCGTCAACAAAGGCTTCGGTGATCATCCGCGTGATCCTGATCGCGCGCGGATCTTTAAACAAAGTCGAGGCAATAGCTACGCCGTAGTCGGTATAGACCCAGGGATTGACCCGTCGGCCACCGCGGCCTTCGGGTTTTGAGATCACATTCTGTGATTGCAAATCCGCAACCTCTGCGTCGGAAAGCTGAAAGCGGTAGCCTTCGAACAGATCCTTATTGCGCGAGACGGCCTGATTGAAGGCGCTGACGGATTTTCCGTAAAACTGCGCCAGATCTTCTGCCAGAACCACGCGTACACCGCGCACCCGATGAATGGCGTTTTGGACCTCTTGAGGGCTGGGCAGGTTTTCCGGGTTCGTCATCATATCCGTTTGGAATCATAATTTGTGATTTCAAACGTGACGCAGGGCGCGCTGGGCTGCAAGTTTGAACTGCAGGTAGGTTCGATGTCTCTTGCCGAGAGGTCTGCCAGATTCGGCCAATACCCTGATGGAAATAACCTTTTTGAAAGAACAAGCTTGCCCCCTATCAAGTTGACAATCCTAATGGATTGACTGATACAAACGGAACAAGACCGGGCCGTTAGCTCAGCTGGATTAGAGCAGGGAACTTCTAATTCTCAGGTCGGGGGTTCGAGTCCTCCACGGCTCGCCATTTTTTCAGATGTTTTTCGAAACGGGGCAAGGGTACGGCCCTTATATCTGAATTCAAAGCGGTCGGTCAGACTGCACCAAGCGGGTGCTTTCAGCTTTTCCCTCAGCGTTTTGGGCTGGACGTAAGGTCCAACCGCATAAACGCGCTGTTTGGATCGGCGTTATAGCCGTAGATCGGACCGCAATAGGAATATCCCAATGTTTCATATAGCTTGCGTGCTGCGTCATATTCCGAGAGATGATTTGCGCCAGTTTCCAGGACAAGTGCGGAAACGCCCTCGGCTCGGGCCAGATCGGCAAGATGGTTCATGATCACACGCGCCAATCCTCGGCCGCGCGCAGCAGCAACCACGTGCACCGATTTAACTTCGGCAGTGCCATCCGGCAGCGCCTTAAGCGCACCACAACCCAAGGGCTTACCCGCCTCATAAATAGCCCAAAAGCGAATGCGCGGCTCGCGCAGGGCATCAATGTCCAGCGTATGATTTGAGGTTTGCGGTGTCGCGTCCCAGCTATGGGCGAGATGCGCTTGAATGATCGGGCGCAGATCCTTGGCGCCGGGGTCTGCTTGGCGGATGTCGATCATTCACTGGGCCTTGTCAGTGGGTCCAGGGAGCGCGCCGGTCAGTGGCGAAATTCTCACCATAGCCGCGCGCCCGCAGGTTCGGTTTGCGCTTGTGCGGCTCGCATACCTGCGCGTCGATACCGTTGTCTTTGGCATAGTCCAGCGCCTCTTCCTTGGTATCGAACTTCAGACGCACCTGCGTTTGGGTGTCATTGGACGATGTCCAGCCCATCAGCGGATCGACCTCACGCGCAGAAGCCGGGGCGTATTCCAGAACCCATTTGCGGGTTTTGGCCATCCCCGAGGTCATCGCGTTTCGCGAAGGCTGGTAAATCCGTGCGCGCATGTCGCCTCTCCGTACTCACTTGGTGGGCTTGTTTATGCGTCAGAGCGCGCGCCGGGACAAGATGACAATTGTCGCGGGTCGCATGGACTGCCTAATGACAGGTATTGTCATTAGTTCGGGGTAGAAAGCGCGCAGACTTATAAGGACAGCAGGATGCTTCACCAAGAACGCCACCTCGACATCAACGCCCGACCCAATGAGATTTGGGCCATCCTCCGCCGCTTTATGCATATCGATGAGTTTGCCCCGCAGGTGACATCGGTTGATGCTTTGACTGCCGGATCGGATGGTGTTGGGTCACAGCGCCGGTGTCACTTCGCGAACGGCACATCATTGGTCGAAGAGGTGACGGATTGGCAGGTTGACCGCGGCTACACCGTGCGGTTGTCGCAGATGGCGATGCCTCTGCGCGAAGCACAGGCGGCGATTGCCATCACACCGCTGTCCGACACGCGCAGCCGTGTTATCTGGAGTATGGATTTTCGTATGAAATATGGACCGTTGGGCTGGTTAATGGGACAAACCCTGTTGAAGATGATGATGGGTTGCGTACTGGCCGAGAACCTATCGGCCTTGGCGGCGAAGGTTCAAACGCACCCCGACGCCCAACCCCGGACCGCTTAGCTGAAAATGAATCCAGATCAGCCCTTGCAGATGGACAAAATAAGAACAAATGTAGGGGCCTGACCCGGAGCCCGCCCATGCCTTATGCCCATTCCGACAAGACTCAACTGACCGCAGACGACGTGCGCGCGCGCCTGAAACTGGAGGGCGGCAAGCAGTTCGTCATGCACACCGAGTTCGCCCCGGCTGGCGACCAGCCGACGGCGATTAAAGAGCTGGCAGGCGGTGTGAATGATGGTGAGCGAGATCAGGTCCTGCTGGGTGCGACCGGGACGGGCAAGACCTTCACCATGGCCAAGGTGATTGAAGAAACGCAGCGGCCTGCGATCATCCTGGCGCCAAATAAGACGCTGGCAGCGCAGCTGTACGGGGAATTCAAGGGCTTCTTCCCAGAGAACTCGGTCGAGTATTTCGTTTCCTATTACGACTATTACCAGCCAGAAGCCTATGTGCCGCGGTCGGACACGTACATCGAGAAAGAATCGCAGATCAACGAACAGATCGACCGGATGCGTCACTCGGCCACGCGGGCGCTGCTGGAACGCGATGACGTGATCATCGTCGCCTCGGTCTCGTGCATCTACGGTATCGGTTCGGTCGAGACCTATGGAGCGATGACACAGGATCTGAAGGTGGGTCATGAGTATGACCAGAGGCAGGTGATGGCTGATCTGGTTGCCCAACAGTACCGCCGCAACGATCAGGCTTTCCAGCGCGGGTCCTTCCGGGTGCGTGGCGATTCCCTGGAAATCTGGCCGGCCCACCTTGAGGACCGTGCTTGGAAATTCTCGTTCTTCGGCGAGGAACTGGAAACCATCACCGAGTTCGACCCGCTGACCGGCGAACGCGCGGCAACGATGGAGCAGGTGCGGGTCTATGCGAATTCGCACTACGTCACGCC
Organism: Ruegeria sp. AF2; assembly: GCF_056542025.1. NCBI lineage: Bacteria > Pseudomonadati > Pseudomonadota > Alphaproteobacteria > Rhodobacterales > Roseobacteraceae > Ruegeria > Ruegeria sp. AF2. The sequence goes on from NZ_JBQFZC010000004.1 coordinate 430,528, forward strand.
GAAGCCAACGATGAATCAAGCGATCATTGGGATCAAAAAGGAACTCCGCATCCGGTTGGATCAGCTGGTTGGCGAGGGCAAGCTGCTGGAAGCTCAAAGGCTGGAACAGCGTACGAACTTCGATCTGGAAATGCTCGAAGCCACCGGCGTTTGTAACGGAATCGAGAACTATTCGCGCTACCTCACGGGTCGCGCGCCGGGCGAACCGCCCCCGACCCTGTTCGAATTCATTCCGGACAACGCGATTGTCTTCGCCGACGAGTCCCATGTCAGCGTCCCGCAGATCGGCGGCATGTACCGGGGCGACTATCGGCGCAAGTTCACGCTGGCGGAACACGGGTTCCGCCTGCCATCCTGCATGGACAATCGCCCGCTGAAGTTCGAGGAATGGGACGCCATGCGCCCGCAATCCGTCTTTGTCTCGGCCACCCCGGCGAAGTGGGAGATCGAACAGACTGGAGGCGTCTTCACCGAACAGGTCATCCGCCCCACCGGCCTCTTGGACCCCGAGGTCGAAATCCGACCCGTCTCGATGCAGGTGGACGACCTGCTGGACGAGGTGCGCAAGGTGGCCGCCAACGGATTCCGCACGCTAGTCACCACGCTGACCAAACGCATGGCCGAGGACCTGACCGAATACCTGCACGAACAGGGCATCAAAGTGCGCTACATGCACTCGGATATCGACACGCTGGAACGCATCGAAATCTTGCGCGACCTGCGGCTTGGCGCATTCGACGTGCTGGTCGGCATCAATCTGCTGCGCGAAGGGCTCGACATCCCAGAATGCGGGCTGGTCGCCATTCTGGACGCGGATAAAGAGGGTTTCCTGCGCTCGGAAACCTCACTGATCCAGACCATCGGTCGCGCTGCGCGGAACGCAGATGGCCGAGTGATCATGTATGCCGACAAGATCACCGGCTCGATGGAGCGCGCCTTGGGCGAAACCAACCGCCGCCGCGCCAAACAGCTCGCCTATAACGAAGAACACGGCATCACGCCTGAGACCGTGAAGAAAAACGTCGAGGACGTTCTGGCCGGTCTCTACGAAGGCGATGTCGACATGAACCGCGTCACCGCCACCATCGACAAACCGATGCACGGCGCGAATTTGGAAGCGCACTTGGACGGGCTGCGCGACCAGATGCGCAAGGCCGCCGAGAATCTTGAATTCGAAGAAGCCGCCAACATCCGGGATGAGATCAAACGTCTGGAAGCGGTCGATCTGGCCGTCGCCGACGACCCCATGGCGCGCCAATGGGCGGTCGAGAAAGCCTCGGAAGACGCCGTGAAATCGCGTGGACGGTCGACGGCTGGGCGGCCGGGACGGCGGGGTGGGAATGTGAAGAGAAGGAAAAGATAATTTACCGGATTCCCCTGTAGCGATTTCCGAGCTAGATAGGCTACAGGAGGACACTGATGCCGCTTGACCACGCGATACTAGGACAGGGTGTTTATACACCTAGGGAAGCAGCACGATTGGTTGGAACCAATGTGCAGCAGGTCCTGCGTTGGACACGCGGCAGTGGCCCCCACCTACCGCTTTGGAATGCACATTATCAGTTCTTGGATGATGACATTACCGAGATTAGTTTTTTGGACTTAATTGAAGTCCGTGTTGTTGCCGCGATGCGAAACGCAAACATATCTCTACAATCCATCCGATTTGCGATTTCGTTCGCCCAAGACAAGTTTGGCATTGAGAGACCACTGGCGTCTCAATCGTTCAAAACTGATGGCTCCGAAATTCTTATGGAAGCGATTGAAAATGACGGTGAATACGTAAGCCTTTCGAAAAAAAGACCCGGTCAAAAGGTCTTTAAGGACATCATTTCACAGTCTCTAAATGACCTCGAGTACGAGGGAGAAGTAGTAGCAAGGTGGCGACCGCGAAATCACGTCGATGTAGTCTTGGACCCAACGCGTCATTTTGGCGATCCAATTTTAGATGAGTTCGGAATTTCGACGGGCACAATTTACAAAGAATTTGGTGAGTTTAACGACACAAACTATCTTTCGAAGATTTACGAAATTCCGGAAAAACTTATTCGCAAGTGCATTAAGTTTGAGCGCAGCTTAGACGAGGCAAATGGTTAAAGTACTTTTTGATCATAACATGCCACCCTGCATCGCTCGGTCGCTTCATGAACTGATCAAAGTCGATAGTCACGAGGCCTGCGCACTGCGGGATATTTTCCCGAAGAACATCTCTGACATTGATTACTTCAATAGGCTTGGCAGCGATTGGATCGTTGTTTCAAAAGACCTTCAAAATAGTAAAAAGAAAGCCGAAAGAGCTGCTATTTTGAGGAATAATGTCGTGGCATTTTACCTCGCCCCATCATTGCAAAAGAAAAAAGTCGGAGAACAAGCCGCTGCAATTTTGTGGCACTGGGATAAAATTCTCCTGCAACGATCCACGGTAAAAAGCGGACTGTTTCAACTACCTGAAAACAGGTCGAAGTTTAAATCCTTGTGAAATTCGGCGTTAGTGTAGCAACACTCCACCCTTGCAGCCCAGCGCCCTCTCCTCCACGTTTGAAATCACAAATTGTGATTCCAAACGGTTGCCATGACGAACCCCAACACCCTGCCCTGTACGCATGAAAGCTAATGTTCGATCCACTGGTGCGCTCTGCCGTAGCTGAGACTCTACATCAGACCGCACGGACTCCGTCACAATGTGATGGGTTGTTGAAACGTCCTAAAAATCAAAAAGCTCGTCCAGAAAGCCGCCGCGTTTCTTCTTTTTCCGGTATCCGTGATCAGATCGGTCATCATAACCCCGCTGCGGCGGTGGCGGCGGCGTATGGTCGGCAGAGCGATCAATGATTTTGTCCAGCTCTCCACGGTCCAGCCACACGCCACGACATTGCGGGCAATAATCAATCTCAACCCCGCACCGTTCGGTGATTACCAGCTGAGTTCCATCAATCGGACATTGCATCAGACGCTCTCCTTTTTCTGTCCTGAACAGATGGGAGCGCGCGCAGGGTTTTTCACCCTACTGCGACCGCACGTCCCTCTATGGGCAAAGCTGTAGGGCAGAGTTGACCCGGTCCCGCGCTGCACTCTTCAGCATTGGAATTCACAAATTGAGGTTCCAAATGGTTGCCATGACGAACCCTAAGAAATTTCTCAGCAGCTGATGGGTGCATAGACCCATTGTCTCTGTCTTCGAGCCCTCAATGCTGGGTTGGATACTCCCTAAAACGCGATAGAAATGTGCTTAGGGCTCACCTCAAAACGCAGGCGAAACCCAAACGTGAATTGGTCTAACGAGATGCGTGTAACGAGACCGCAGAACGACCCGAGTTTGGACAAAATTCCGCCCAAAATCGTCAATAGCCGCCGCAGTGCAACAGATCGAATACAGATTGGAAATCAATGAAAAAGGCAGCTCTTCTTCTTGCCCTATTGCCCGCAGCCGCAGTCGCTGAGGAGCGGGTGTTTGAATGTGAGGCACCGGATGCGGAACACCCGGAAATGGCCGCTCGGCTTGTGAAGTATGATGGCCAGCAGAAGGGCCACATCACGATCGGGGATATCGACAAGGATGTGGATGTGTTTCCCGGTCTCGACACCCTGACCTATCTGTATGTCGGTGAGGATTACACGCTGAATTATAACGTTCACCCTGAGAAGGGCACGTTTGATTACTCTGCCTCTGGCAGCAAGTCCGGATGGGGCAAGGGAACGTGCGTAGAGACCACGGGCCAATAATGGCGTTCGAATAGAATGATTTAAGGCGCGGTCGAGACGGCAGTCTGGTCGCGCCTTTGCTTTTGTTCCGAGATCAAGTTCGCACAGCTGATCCAAGCATTTGCAACATAATTACGAACCCAGGCGGAACTTGGTCGGTGTCATTCCGGTCTGGCCCCTGAAAAAGCGTGTGAAATGGGATTTGTCGGAGTAGCCGAGCATCAGACCGATCTCAGCTATTGTCATTTTGTCTTCTCCGAGGTGTTCCTTGGCGACATCGACACGCAGCCGTTTGATTTCGCGGGGCAGCGTTGTGCCTTGCTGCTGAAGCGCCTTAAGAAACCGTTCCGGCTGTATTCCCAACAATCCAGCCACCACCTCTGGTCCCAAATCGGTTTCATCCAGCTTATCGCGTAAAACAGATCGCAAAGCAGCTACTACGGTTACTTCTTCATCTTGTCGCGGTGAGGCGATGGGCTTGGCAGAGCCCTCAGAGATATGGTGCAAAAACAACCATTCTACAGGGAAACTAATCTGCATTCCGGGATCGGTCCCAAGGCCGACCTCGATCCCTTTGTAATCGATAGGTAGTCCGTTGATGTATCTGCTTTCCCATCGCACACGAGAAGAATCCCAGGCATCTCCGACGACGGTCTGCAATAGGCGTACATAGATTGCGGCACCAAAACCGGTCACCTGAATCGGCGGTACAGTAGGCTCTTGTTGTCTTTCGATTCGATAAGTCGCTTTGTCCGCTTCTACGACAAGGCTGTGTCGCACAGAATTGGATTCCTGCGGTACAAGCCCCACGAAACGGGTAAAGAACTCGAACAGCGTCTTTGTCGATTGCAGGGCCTGAGCGAACGGAGGCCACTCTTGCAGGTCAAACGTCTCCCCTACTTTCAGTCCAAGGTATCGATCCCCTGATACTTCTGAGAAGGCATTTACCAAACCATAGACCAACTCTGAGTGCACGAACACGGCTGGGTCAGAAAACAGTTCGGCTTTCAGGCCGACCTGATCCAATGCTGGTTGCGGATTGATCTTACGTTCGGTGAGATATTGCAGGAACGGAGCAGCTAAGGAGAGGCGAATAAAGCCCTCGCTATGCTCTTGAGAGGTGGAGTTGAAAGGCAAGCTCGTCACCCTTGTCTGGATTAGTTTTAAGAAGTGGCCATTTTTTCAATCACATTCGAACATCCTAATTCGAAAGTGGCAACCGAGCCAAGATTTTCCGGACTACAGTTTGCAAAACACGAATATGAAGGGAGTACTTATGTCCGGTCTACGAATGTCCCTTTGCTCGACGGTAATTGTCGCTGCAGCTCTTTCTTTTTCAACGTCCGCGCAGGCTCAGGATCAAGAAGAGCCCCAAACGCTGTTTACCAATGTGCATGTCTTCGATGGCGTGAATGAGCAGCGTATCGAGAATGTCAGCGTATTGGTCGAGGGCAACCTGATTAAGGCCGTATCAACCGATGCGATCGATGCCCCCAACGCTACGGTCATTGACGGAGAGGGACGGACACTGACCCCCGGGTTTATTGAACTGCACGCGCACCTCATGCTGATGGGGCCGACGTTACCTGCGATGGAGGCCAACACAACGTGGGAGGACTTTGCCATACACGGTGCACGGATGGCCGAGATGTATTTGATGCAGGGCTTTACCACAGTCAGGGATGCGGGTGGGGCCAATGGCGGGTTACGTCGCGCAATTGACTCGGGACAAATTGACGGCCCGCGTTATTTTCCATCTGGTGCATTTATCGGAACGCGAGGTGGTCACGCTGATTTCGCGAATTTCACCGCACCGCCCGGGTCTGAAACAAACATGAGCAGGCTGAACTTGGCACAGGAAATTAGCGGTGTTGATGACGTTTACAAGTTCGCACGCAACAATTTCCGCATGGGCGCGACGCAGTTGAAGTTCATGCAATCTGGTGGCGTCGTTTCGGCCTTCGATCCGTGGCAGTTGCTGGCTGGATCGCCTGAGGAAATCAAAGCCGCGGTACAGGTGGCAAATGAGTATGGCAGCTATGTCATGGCGCATTCCTATCGGAAGGAAGCAATCCTGAGTGCGCTAGACGCGGGTGTGATGTCGATCGAACACGGCTTCTCGTTTGACTGTGAAATTGCCCAAGTCATGAATGAAAAAGGCGCATATATTACGACCAACCTGACGGCCTTCGATCCCGGATTGCTCGATATCCCGGCAGTGGCAAACGTCCCGTCGAGCCTTGCCAAAGCAAAGTCCGCCTCGGCCACATTTGCGGGCTACATCGACAACATGAAGGAATGCCCGGTGAAGCGAGGGTTCCAGACTGACTGTGTTGGTTCGGTCGAGGCCTGCAATATACAGATTGCCTACGAGAAGCACCTGAACAATGAGTTTTTTGGACCCTACACGTCGATGGTGACGCTGACATCGACGGGTGGTGAGGTGGTCGCTTTGTCAGGTGACTTTATGAACCCGTATACCGCCGGAAAACTGGGCGTTATCGAGGAAGGAGCTTATGCGGATATCCTGCTCATCGATGGTAACCCACTTGAAGACTTCTCGGTTGTTGGCACGGGAGATCAATGGTTCGGTGCCGACCCGAGGCCTGAAAGCCCAGATACGATCCGCCTGATCATGAAGGACGGCGTCATCTACAAAAACACGCTGGATTGACCTGTCTGAACAGCCGGAGAGTATTTATGCGACATTGCTTCCGCTCCATAGTATTCGCAGGGTTGGTTTGGTGTGCTCATCCGGTCATGGCGACGCCAGGAACCGCGTTAGACTGGTCTGACCTGCCTGACCCGTCCGCGCAGGTCTTTGAAGACCCCTATCGCGAACTTAGCGCTGAACAGTTCGACGATGTTCTTTACGTCGTAAGGCTGCGCGGCAGATTGCAGCGGGAATCTGGTAGCGATGAAGAAAGGCAGAAATGGCAAGAGCTTCTGACCGAGACTGAGGATGCCTTGGTGGCAGATGGTATTGATGTCGACTGGCTACTCGATCAGCGAGAGGTCGTAACAGAACGTCGAAGAAAGGCTGGTACAAACGGAAATCCGCAATTCGACGGTCAAACAATCACACTCGCGGGCTTTGCCATTCCTGCTCCGAGTGATCCGGATGGTCGGCCTGTGGCGTATTTGGTGCCAGAAAGAGGGATGTGCAGTCACATGCCTCCACCTCCGCCCAACCAAATGATCCGTGTACGGCTTAATGGAGACTGGACGCCCAGCTATTTCCACGAACCCGTTCGGCTGACGGGCACGCTGACTATCGATCCTTCTGTTCAGAATATGATGGTTGTGGACGGCCTCATGCCTATGAATGCGACTTTCCAGTTAGAGACGGAACGCGTCGAAACACTGGAAACTGAAACAGACAGGCTGGAATGGAAGCAGCGCGCCGCCGATCGCATCCGGGCGGCGGGAGCTCGCAAGACCAGCGGGGCAAAGACGTCTGAATGATAAGACTTCTGTTTGCCGCATTGAGTATTGCCTTTGCTGGCGCAGCGTCGGCCCAAGGACTATCCGGACCATCTTCAGTTGAAGCTGATCTAGAGCCCGGCGATGGGCTAACCGATCCGCAATACCGTACCGATTTTCCACGCAATATCGCACCAGGTTGGTTTCAGTGGAAAGACCGACTGGCAGAGGACGGTTTTCGCTTCAATATTGACTACTTGGCATTGGGCCAATCCACGAATGCTGATCTTGGAACCGGCGAAGCGGCAAGCGGAATTGCGCGTTTTTACGGTAGTTGGCAGGCAACTGAACGCGGCTCTTTGACATTCAAGATCGAAGATCGGCACAGTTACACTGATGTTGCCCTACAGTTTCTTGGGCTGGATGGCGGAGCACTTTCGATCACTGGGACAGCCTTCAACGATAATGGTTTGCTGCTGACCAATCTATTCTGGACGCAAAGGGCCGAGAACGGCGCGTGGACGCTGCAAGTCGGGCAGATTGATGTAACGGACTTTGTGGACATTTATGGGTTGGTCAGCCCATACAGTGGTTTCCAAAACCTGTCTTTCAATACCAATCCGACTATTAACACACCCAATCAAGGCCTTGGCATTGCCGGTGGAGTAAAGCTGAGCGAAAACTTCTACGCTGTTGCGAGCATCTCAGATGCAAACGCCGACCCGTCTGATCCAAACTTTGATGTGTTTAGCGATGGCAATCTCTTCAAGTCACTCGAGCTTGGTTACACCTCCGGCTTTGATCGCATCTACTTTGACAATATCCACCTGACCCTTTGGCACGCGGATTCAGCCGACGATGGCAGCCGCCCCGAAGACTATGGGGCCGCGTTTTCAGCGGCGTGGTTTGTTGGCAATAAATGGATGCCATTCTTCAGGGCAGGGGCCTCAAAAGGGACAGCGGCGCTTTATGATCGGTCCGTTTCTGCGGGTCTGGGATATTACGGTCGTAATACCGATCTTGCCGGGCTGGGACTGAACTGGGCCGAGGCAAGGGACATAGACGGTGATCAGTTCACGCTCGAAGCATTCTATCGTTTTTCAATATCACCCGGGCTGCAGATCACGCCATCACTGCAGTTCATATCTGACCCGCTGCTGAACCCCACGCAGGATAGCATTATGCTGTTCGGTCTAAGAACCCGGATCGTTTTCTGAGGTGGTTCGAGAGTGGCAACCAAAAAGCAAAGTAGATTGGGAGGTTCGGACATGAAGACCTTGTTAGCCCTAGGTGCCATAGCGATTGCTATTGGGGGCGCATTGAACGCCAGCGAGGAAAGCAAGACTTGGGAAGCGTCAGATGAGGCGAAGCAATTTGTGCAGGACGCAATTGTCCTTGGCATGTTGGCCAGCCCCCACGGCACCGGCTGGACCGAAGACGAGCAGCTTCACACATACTTTGAGCGTGCTCGCGAGAACGGTATCACAGGGCACGAAATGACGCTGGCTGCTGCAGATATGTCTTTCGAAACCTTTCTGGATCAGCATTACCACTTCCGTGCGGCCATGGCGCAGCAACCGGAAAACTACCTGATTGTGAATGAAACCCGCGATATCGAAGCTGCCCATTTACAAGGCAAAACGGCGGTCATCTGGAACAGCCAAACGGCTACGATCCTGGACGGCGACCTTAAGAAGATGGCGGTGCTCAAGGATATGGGGATCAAGAGTATGATCCTGGCCTACAATGACATCTTCCGCACAGGTTCAGGACAATTGGCGGCCTACAACGGGCGCGATATTGGTCTGACCCCTTGGGGGAAGTCGGTCATCGATGAAATGGTGAGGTTCGGTATCCTGCTGGACCTGAGCCATACTGGCTCAAAAACGGCCAATGACGCAATGGACTACATGGATGAGACCTATCCCGGTGTGCCTTATGTTTACACGCACTCTGTCCCTGCTGGTCTTTACGCGAATGAACCGAATGCGACGCTGCGCGGGTGTTATCGTGCCATTCCCGACGACGAGGCGCTGCGCGCGGCCAAATCGGGCGGCTACATTTCTCCGACCTTCACTGAATGGATGATGGACGGCGTCTGGCCTGAAGATATCTCACCCAAGCAGGCCGCTGACATGATCGACTATTACGTCCGACTTGTAGGAGTTGACCATGTCGGAATCGCAACGGATGACATGTTCTCACTTGAACTCGTCGTGCAGTGGGCGACTGACAATGCGAGTATGTACGATGATGGCGGCTACATGATCGACGCGTTCAACAAAGGGGCTACCGGCAACGGCGAACTCGCCAAAATCCTTGCGGCGATAACCGATGACCTTTGGGCGCGGGGCTATTCAAACGAGGACCTTGCAAAGATCTATGGCGGCAACAAGATGCGGGTTTATGCGCAAGTTTGGGAAGGCAAACCACCCGAACAATTCATGAAAGAATACCCTGAGCGTTTGCGCCTGAGGCAAGAACTTCGTGATGGATTCTATTCACGGTAACCGTCTGGAGCTTGCCTCTACCCTCCCAAAAAATGTGCCGTAAATTCTCGTCCGGTCCCAAAGCGGACGTTTTTACGATCGGTTGCGAATGACCGAGTTTAGCTCTTAGCGGACGTTCGCATGAACGGATTAGCCTAATGTTGCGGCGACCTGAACTGCCGGGCTTTTACAGCAACGACGTAGGTATTTGGTATATTTCACCCCCCGGGAGTATACCAAATTGGCGAAGTGTAAGCGCGTTCCTGTGTTGAGGTCGGCACTTCAGCAGGCAATTCGTCTCCGAACCGAACGGCATCGTAAATTGTCCACCTCGGTGTGGGAATTTCCAGGACGCGGGCGTAGTAGAAAGCCCGCACAGAAGGATCGAATTCGGGGTCTGCCCAAACAGTGATCAGCTCCGGGGATCCTATCGAATTGGTAAACGTACCCGTTGCAACATCCACAGTATTCCCCACCGCCGGTGGGTTGCCGTCCGCATCAGGTTCGCGGTCTCCCGACCATGCCACGTCATAAACCCGCTCTTCAGTGTCGCCGTTGGCATTTAACCAGCCTTTCACAATCTGAATACGGTCGAGATTGCCGGAAAACGGGTCTTTCAGGGCAGCAACCAGGAATGTAGGGGCGTCCGCGCCTTCTGTAGCGGTTGCGAGGTCCCCACCCATCGGAACGCCTTTTTCATATCCGACGTCGGCGGGCAAACGAGATTTTGCATCAGCTTCAGTAAAGTCCCAGCCACCAAAGAAGCGAACCGCGATGCGACTACCAGTCGTCCCATATACTTCTTTCCTCTCCATGGCATCGAATATCGCTTCGCGCGTGTTATCTTCTGCCCAGACCGCAGCGTAACCTGAGGCTGCCATTTCCCACCCAAGAATCCTTGTCGTATCGAACTCGCCAACGACATGCTGCCAACGGCCAGGTTCCGGTTCGACACCGGAGTGTTTGCCAAAGAAATTGTCTTCTTCCGCCGTTGCCAAAGCCGTATGGCTGTCGGTCGAGCCCACTACTCCGAACTTGTATGGATTGGTGCCGAGTTGAGCCTCTAGTTTAAGACCATTCTTCAAAGCCTCACGCGCGTATTCGTACTGAAGCATCCAGTCTTCTTTGGGTGCCGGACCCAGATTTGACTTATCCCAGGTTTCATAGTCCGCGAACTCATCATTCGGGCTGAGAAACGGGTGGGTTTCTCCATCGCCCTTGATCTGGGTGATCTCATACATCGGCTCCCACTTGGCACGCCGCTCTGCGTAATCTTCTGTCAAAGGTTCACCCGTTTCAGGGTTGGTCTCGACAGGAAACATCAGGCCATTGGAGACGTTACCGTTGTGGGCAAGGGCCAGCACACGGCCGCCGGTCTCTAGTTCATAATTTTCCATCCAGTCCCACAAACGTTCGGGATTAAAAGTTTCTGCGGTTGTGAATGGCAGCATCTGCCGTGCGCGAATGGCATCATCTCGGTAGATCACGTTGCGGTGGAGGTTGTTGCCTCCTTCTGTGGACGTCCATTCGTACCCGATGAACGCAGTGAATGCGCCGGGGTCGTTGTGATGATCCGCAGTTTGCGTGAATTCGTCCCAAACGGATTGTACGAACCTGCGATCTGAAACAGCCTCGGGAAGAGCATCACCGGTTATACCCGCAAAGGTTTCTATGACCTCCATTGTTGCGCCGAGTGCAACATCTCCACCGGCATTAAGACGTTCGTTCCAGTCTCGAAGTGTTGGATCACGCATCAGCGTAGAATTCCCTGCGACGATCTCATTCATGGCGCCCATGGCGTCCGAGTGATCGGATACGACAAGCCAGTCGAGGGGACGCGATAACTGCACCCGAAGGCCGTGCGACGTAGTGACTTCCTCACCGCGTGCAAATCTATAAGCATCGTCGGGGCTCAGAATGACGCCAAATCCCCGCGCATCGAGCGAATTTGACGTGTGCAGGTGAGTGTCACCCCACAGAGGTCGTGTAGGAAAGTTTCGACCTGCATAAGGTGAGAAATCAGCAGGCGCGGGTTCACGCATATCATCAACTGATATGGTCATCTCTCCAACTTGCCCACCTTGAGCGGCCTCTTGAGCATGTGAAGAGCTTGTTATGAATGCTGCGGAAACTATTGCTGTTGATGTCGTCAGAAAAAACTTCATTTGAACCTCCCAGCCGAGCTGAATGCCAGCCCATGGCAACATCTGAGCCGGCTGTTCGTCAAGGAAAACAACTGTTTTTCTTAGTTTTGCACAAGGACCCCGGGGGAAGTTCGACCAAAATCGGATCGCAGCTTCGCCCAATTCTTTAACGCTCAGCCGTTGTGAGAAAATACCGCAACGAGTGGGTGTTCTTGACGACTGGTGGCCTGGATCGTCAGACTTGAACCTGTGATCTTGATTGGAGGCGTTGTTATGAAATGGTTGTCGCGAACATTCCTACTGGCCTTATCCCTTCTATTTGCCACGGGCGCTTCAGCTCAAGATAAACCAAACATCGTATTCATATTTCTAGATAATTTTGGTTGGGGTGAACCCGGGTTCAATGGAGGTGGCATAATCCGAGGTACAGCGACCCCCGAGATGGATGCCCTCGCTGCGGAGGGACTGCGCTCACGAACTTCAACGTGGAAAGCCAGTGCACGCCGTCCCGCGCAGCGACCATGACGGGACGATATGGCATCCGGAGCGGCAACCACACGGTCCCACTAGGCGGCGGTGTCTACGGCCTAACTCAGTGGGAAATCACGATGGCCGAGATGCTAAAGGATGTGGGATACAAAACGGCCATGTACGGCAAGTGGCACCTTGGCTGGACCGAAGGACGATATCCAACGAATCAAGGATTCGACGAATTTTTCGGAGTTGAGACCACTGACGTTACAGTCTGGCGCACGCTTCCGGGATTTGCTGAAGCCAACTTGGAAGAGCCTGTTGTGATGCAGGGTGTTGCAGGTGAGCCAGCAACCATCGCGCGGGACTACGATCTCGACTATCGCGGCGAGATAGACGGCGACCTGACGAAAAAGGCTATCGAGTTTATCAAAGCGAAGAGTGCCGAAGAAGCGCCGTTTTTTATCTATCTTGCCTATACTCAGACTCACTATCCAAATATCGCGTCCGAGGAATTTGATGGCGCCACCGGTAATGGTGTTTGGGCCGATATTCTGCTTCAAACAGATACCTATGTCGGGCGCATCGTGGATGCGATCGAGGCGGCAGGTGTTTCCGACGACACTGTGGTGATATTTACTGCTGACAATGGCCCCGAAGCTCTTCCGGTTGGAAACGCAAATGTCTCGCCCGTGCCAGCGGTACATGGCACCGCCGGGCCCTGGCGTGGCACTCTGTTCACCAGCCTCGAAGGAAGCATGCGCGTGCCTTTTGCGATCAAGTGGCCGGGTAAGATTCCCGCGGGTTCAGCAAGCAACGATGTTGTCCATTCGATGGACCTCTATCCGACACTTGCGGCATTTGCAGGCGGCAAGCTGCCTGATGACAGGGCGTTTGATGGCATCGACCAGTCGAAGTTCTTTCTTGGTGTCCAGCCAAATTCAAACCGAGAAGGCGTGATCGTTTACATGGGCGAGCAAATATTCGGCGTAAAATGGAAGGATTGGAAAGTTCTTTTCAAAGAGAATACGACGGCTTTTGGTGCAACGGAGTCTTTCGACACACCAAGGGTCTACAATCTATTGAACGATCCACACGAGCGCGAAAGTGTACTTTTCCCTTACACGTGGGCGGTCGAAAAGGCGCTTCCGCAGCTGCAAGAGCACATCGCTACCTTCGAGGAATACCCTCCGATTCCACCGGGAACGCCCGATCCCTACGAACCACCCAAAAACTGAACGGCGTCTTTGTCTGCACACTCGCCTTTAGTCGTCATTAGGTCTAACGACCTTTTTTTGCAGTTCGCGACTTGCTGCAAGAGCGAAACCCTAAACGGCGATCAAGGTCCGCTCAGGGCTCTCACCACCAGTCCAAGCGCACCACAGTGAATGGCCGCAGCGAGTCCATACTTTCGACTGCCGCAATCCAACCGAATGGCCGCAAACAGTGCTTCAAGGTGGTGAGCGATACCAGCTCTCAATTCAGAATGTCGGCGATTGCCCCTATCAGGTTCAGCACTTCATGTGTTTCACGGTTTACTTCGTAAACATAATCTCCGGCACGCACGTAATATCCGTTGCGCCGTAGTCCCCAACGGCTGGGATCATCAATGCGGACATACCCATCATAGATGTAATCGCCACGTCGATATTTCTTTGCCTGTCCAGGCGGTACGCACGGGATTGCCTTTTTTGCCAAGCCCGGCGGACAATGTCCGGATTTGGATTTCACATGGATCGGCGAGGTAGCGCCGGTTCCGCTAACGTGCCCCGTGCTAAGGCTCCACAAGCTGACACTGGCGTTCGCAAATGACGCGCCTTGCACGGTCAGTGCCACCGCCAGAATCCCAACAATCTTTTTCATTCCCAGCGCCTTTTTCAGCTTCTTAGCTTAGATATGATCTTGAATGGGCCTTGGCGAGTTCATAAGCGAAGAGTTGCTTTCCGATGCAGCAGTTTGTTCACGAGCTGAAATCATCGGCTGCGATTGTCATCGCAAATTCAACTAAAGCATCAAAACGGGATGTTCTTCCTCCATCTGGTCGCCCGCCTATTCGTTTGTCTTTATTTCGCGAACAACATTAACTGAACGTGAACAATGTATTCTCAGAGTGTTCAAACAGTCTCAGGCATAGTGACGGTGTTGGATCATACGGGACGTTGTTCCGTTTGATCGCTGACAAGGGGAAACGCATGATCAAGTCTGCCTTTGTGACTGAAGAGTCCAGCACAACAGCTGTGATGCAAACCTCCGGCAAAATCGCCGGAGAACGTTTGTCAACCACGACCAAATCGAGCAGTGGTCGCTTCCCTCCTATCGAAAATGCATTAACACAGATCGTCAAAAACAAGCGGCTTTCCGAGGCACATAACAACGTCTGAAGGCAGTTCAGCAGACCCCCACACAATTCCCGGTATTCGTCCTAGATATTGGAATTGAAAACTAAATCCCGCTCCAGTTATGGGGCGGGGTTTCTTTATTATGCCTTTGGGAAAAAGGGCGTAGCCTTTGATATGCAAAAGTATCCGGCCAGCTGCTACCCATCCTGTGAAGCCTTTGGCTGACCCGGGCTTTAGTACTTCCGTGAGTGGTCAGTACTGAGGGTTGATTGACGCAGAGAGCCGTTGTCTTTCGTTACAGACCCAACAGCGCCTTTACCTCATGTTCAACGGCGTCGGTCACGGGCTTGTTTGCGGCGGCTTCCAGGGCTTCCCGTTCGGTCAATTCCTGTTCCTCGACCTGGTCAGCCAGTTCTTGCACCTGTTCAGTCGCTTCTTCGTATTCGACGGCAGCCTGACGTTCATCGTTCAGGTCCTGCGCTGCTTCGATC
The DNA here is from genome assembly GCF_056542025.1 of Ruegeria sp. AF2. Classification (NCBI taxonomy): domain Bacteria; kingdom Pseudomonadati; phylum Pseudomonadota; class Alphaproteobacteria; order Rhodobacterales; family Roseobacteraceae; genus Ruegeria; species Ruegeria sp. AF2. The sequence goes on from NZ_JBQFZC010000004.1 coordinate 445,587, forward strand.
GAAGAGTCCAAATCAGCGCGGGCTTCATCCAATTGCTCCTCAATCTCTGGGTCTGTTCCCCCTGCGTCTTCCAGCGCTTGTTCGAGATCCTCGACGCGTTCCTGGTTTTCCAGGACTTCACCCAACGCGGCTTCGAGGTCTTCTTCAATCTCAGGAACAGTCCGCTCTGGCGGCTCCAAGCCAGCGAGCTCTTTCAATTGTTCCTCAAGCTCTTCGCGCAAGGGTTCTCCGGCCAACACGGTATCTCGATAATTGGCAATTCGGCCTACGCGGGAATTGGGCGCTGCATTTTCTAATGCAGTTGCGCTGGCGTTGGCGGCATTGAGCGCCCCTAACTCAGACGGGTGGGCACCAAGAAGTGCCGCCATCTTGTTCCCCTTTGCCCTGACCGCTGGGCGAATGGACTCTTCGACAATTACTGTTTTCGAAGGCTTCTTGTACGTCCTGGGCTTTTGTTTGCCTCCGCTGGTGGTCGAGCGTTTTCCAGATGTGGCAACCGTTCTCGACTTGCCTTTGCCGCTAAAGATATCCTTCAAGGAAAAACGACCGCCCTTGCCCAAAGCAGAGCGCGAAGATTTTGTCTTGGATTTCCCGGTATTTCGGCCACCAAAACTTTTGTCGGCACCTTTCTTTCCGCCTTTGTTACCGGCGAAACTGTGGTCACCACGATCTCCGCTGGCAGAGTTACCTTTGCCACCGCTATTGCCTTTTCCGCCGCCGTTGCCTCCACCGTTTCCGTTATCGCCGCCCTTGCCGTTACCGCCGCCGTTACCCTTTCCACCGCCATTGCCTTTGCCCTCCTTTGCATAGGCAACGTCGGGCACGGTGACGGTGGCTATAATGGCTGTTGATCCCAGCAACGCAATTGCCAGTGTCGATGCTTTTAGCAGCCCCAAACTGGTGGTTTTCATATCGACCTCCTCGGTGGAAATCAGCGGGTATCAGTTTTCTGAAACAACTCGCTGTGTTCAATAGTCTCGATTCACGCACGAATCCCCAATGCTCCTTGCCATTTAACTTGAGGGTGCTTGAACACAGGGCTAACTGCTTGTTCATCATCGGTTCATGTCGAAAGACGTAGTCTCTAGCCGCGAAATACGAGGACTTTCATGCGCGCGAAGGTGATCTTGGTGGTTGCAAGCTTGCTTGTTTCTGCGCCCTTTGGGGAAGCGGCTGCCCAGACACGCGAGCTCAAGCAAGGTGAACTGCGCAAAGCGACCCTGACCGGGGACACCATTCGTTTGAAACGGGTTATCAAAGGTGTCGAAAAAGCCTATGGCGGGACTCCAGTCGATGCGCGCGCGTTTCAGGCTGATCAAATTTACTATCGTATTCTAGTCAAAAAGCCCGATGGAAAAATTGTCAGTGTCATTGTGAATGCACAGACCGGTACAGTCGTTTCCAATCGATCCAGTGTTGGGCGTCAAATATCGAAAGCAGCCCGTTCGAACCCCGCCAACGCCAACACCAGCCGCGACACCAACAGCAATCGTGGAGCTTCTGCGAGCCGTGGAAACAACGGCAAAAGCGGTGGCAATAGCAATGCTGGTGGAAACGGCGGTGGCAATGGCAACGGCGGCGGCAACGGCGGCGGCAATGGAGGTGGAAATGGTGGTGGAAACGGAGGAGGTAATAGCGGTGGTAACGGCAGCGGCAATGGTGGCGGAAACAGCGGTGGAAACGGCGGCGGCAACTCTGGCGGGAACGGCAAGGGCAACGGTAATAAATAGGGCTTTAACCAAAGCAGTTGTGACTGTAGTTTTTGAATATGAGAGTACTTCTGGCCGAAGATGAACCGCAGCTATGCGAGCAGATTAAGAAACTTCTTAGCGCAGAAGGCCGCGTGGTAGATGTGGCCAAGAATGGTACTGACGCCCTGCACCTGGGTGCGACCGAACCTTACGACATGATCATCCTCGACATCGGGTTGCCGGAACGCGACGGTATTTCTGTCCTGCGCGAATGGCGCAGCGCGGGCGTTAAGACACCCGTGTTGATCCTCACCGCCCGCGATGGGTGGAGCGAGCGGGTGGATGGTCTTGATGCAGGTGCTGATGACTATATGACCAAGCCATTTCACATGCCCGAGCTTGCCGCTCGTGTACGGGCCATCTTGCGCCGACAAAGCGGTCAGTTGAACCCGGTTATCGAAATGGGGGACGTTATGCTCGATACGCGAAACGGTCGCGTCAGCGTGGGCGGCATTCCTGTCGATCTGACGGCGCAAGAGATCGCAGTTCTGACATACCTTGCCCACAACATCGGACGCATGGTGTCACGTACCGAGTTGTCAGAGCATATCTATGAATATGACGGTGACAGGGATTCGAACACCATTGCCGTCTTCATAACCCGGCTGCGAAAGAAACTGGGCTCTGACCTTATTACAACGGTCAGAGGACGCGGCTATATGATCGATACGGCCTGATGTTATCGCTGCGCCAACGCGCTTTGCTTGGCGGCCTTGCGACAGGCGCGCTTTCTGTCGGCGTCGGAACGTTGATTGTGTTTTCGTACATCAACACACGTGTTCTGGAACAATTCGACCAGACGCTACGTGACCGGCACACCCAACTCGTTGTCGGTTTGAGCGCAACGACGCATAACCCTGAGGCATTGCGCGAACTGATATTCGATCCAGCCTATGGAACGCCGTATTCAGGCAGATACTGGCAGGTTACCGATGGAAACGGGGCTACATTCACATCAGCCTCGCTCTTTGACGAGACAATTTCCGAACCTGTACGTGTGAGCGAAGAGGCAATCGTTTGGAACACCACAGGTCCGGACAGCGAAGCCGTTCGTAGCGCATATCAGAGAATCACATTCGAAGACGGAACCGAGTGGGGCGTAACGGTCGCCGAAAGCAGGCGAGAGCTGATAAGCGAACGCAGAGCCGCGCAAAACAACTTGCTACCGGTTTTTGGATTGGTTGGTTTGATTGGAGTTGCCGGTTCGTTGTTTTTGATGTCAGCAATTATTGGCCCACTCAAAAAACTGCGCGCAGATGTGGTGCATCGCTGGGACAAGGGAGATGACTTGATTCCGGAAGATTACCCAGAAGAGGTTTCGCCGCTTGTTGAGGACCTAAATAAATTGCTGCACAGGAATCGTGAAATTGTGTCTGGTTCTCGGCGACAAGCTGCGGATCTGGCACATGCGCTCAAAACACCGACGGCAATTCTCAGAAATGAACTGGCGACTTTGTCGGACGCGGGTGCAGATATCGAATCTGCAGATGACGCGTTAAATCGAATTGATGCTCAGCTAAAGCGCTCACTCGCGCGTATGCGTGCGTCGAACACCGCAGAACTTACGCATTCACGAACTGACCTTACCAATTCCGTCAACAGGTTATCCAGACTGTTTTCGGTCATGGCAGAACGCGAAGGAAAATCTCTGACGACAGATTGTGAGGATGGGATTCAGGTTCGAATGGATACTCAGGACATCGAAGAGGTGATGGGAAACCTCCTCGACAACGCGCTCAAGTGGTGTCGGACAACAATTCACATCGCCGCAAAGCGTGTAGACGGCGGCATTGAGATTTGCGTTGAGGATGACGGACAAGGTATTCCGAAGGATGCACGTGAGGGAGTAGTTCGATCCGGAGGTCGGTTGGATACCTCTGTCAGCGGCACAGGATTGGGTTTGGCAATCTGTGTTGATCTGATGAACGCTTACGGTGGCAAACTGAAACTGGAGAAATCGGCGGACCTTGGCGGCTTGGCCTGCCGAGTACTTATATCAAGCTAAAGGTGGCCGCATCTGGTTAGAAATAGTCGTTGATCGCAAGCAATCAAAAGGCGGCTTTGTCCGTAGAGCAGACATTGAGTTGAATTCAAACAACGACTGCTTCGTGCCCAATCTCCCAAATGCTGCGCCTTACCCCAAACGCACCGATGCGCCCAGAGCTGACATTGAGCCATAAACGAACGACCCAAACTTGCTTTCCAGTTACCTTTAGATACCCGGCTACGTAGCTCCTAAGAATGGAAATTCGGTGCAAACGCGAAATCGGAGCAGTATCGAACCGAAAAATTTGTGGACATTCGAGTTCTTGTTTGAGTGCGGTTTGCCAGAGTTCATTGTGCTCAAGTCTGACACTGGTAGGTGACTTGTCGGACGGCAGATCCAACGTAAGAGCTTTCACGTATTCTATCAAAAAGGAGATTACGTGCAGGTTGTATGGTTCAAACGCGATCTCCGGGTCGATGATCATGAGGCGCTGGCGCAGGCGTCTCGTATCGGTCCGGTTTTGCTGCTTTATGTGGTTGAGCCCGAGCTTTGGCAGCAACCCGATGCCGCGGCGCGACATTGGGACTTTGTTGCCGAAACACTTGCTGAATTGCGTGGAGATTTAGCGGACTTGGGCCAACTGCTCATCGTACGTATGGGTCGGGTGACACAGGTGCTGTCTGATTTGGCGACCTGCCGACTGATCGAAGCCCTTTGGTCACATGATGAAAAGGGAAATGATTGGACCTATCGGCGGGATCGTGAAGTTAGCGCGTGGTGCAGGCAGAGAGGTAATCCTTGGACCCAGGTTCAGAACCATGGTGTGTTTCGCCCGCTTAAATCCCGCGATGGCTGGGCGGCCCGTTGGACAGAGTTTATGGAGCGGCCCGTGTCTTCGTCAACGCAACTTACCCCTTTAGACATAGAGCTCGGCCCCACGCCGATCCGGTGTGACCTTAACCTGGCGGATGATCCATGCGCCCACCGCCAATTTGCTGGCCGCCGTGCGGGACTTGATTCCTTGGATAGTTATCTGATCAGCCGCGGCAAACGATATCGGCGCGAAGTGTCGAGCCCTATTGAGGGCCCAGTCGCGTACTCGCGCATTTCGCCTTATCTTGCATGGGGTGCGTTTTCGATGCGTGAAGTGAAGCAAGCGACGGATCGACAGCGTCGTTCATTGCCTGCGAATGCCAGAAATTGGCGCAAATCTCTCCGATCATATTCCAGCCGGCTCCATTGGCATTGCCACTTTATTCAAAAGCTTGAGGACGAACCGCGGATGGAGTCGGAGAATTTAAATCCGCTCTACGATGGTCTTCGTGCTCGGGAGCCCCACGCGGATTTACGTTCCACATGGTCAAGGGGGGAAACGGGGTATCCGTTTTTTGATGCCTGCATGCGGTCATTTTCAGCGACTGGGTGGCTGAATTTTCGGATGCGGGCAATGGTGACGGCCACGGCTAGCTATCACCTCTGGCTTGATTGGTGGGCTCGGGGTTTGCATTTGACGCGGATGTTTTCGGATTACGAGCCGGGTATTCATTGTAGCCAAGTGCAGATGCAATCGGGAACCACGGGCATCAATACGGTGCGCACCTACAATCCAGTGAAACAGGGGTGCGATCAGGACCCGCATGAGCAGTTCATTCGAAAATGGGTGCCCGAATTGGCGGCGATCTCTGACCCGTACATCCATGAACCTTGGAGGGCACCGAACGCAGGGCAGATCATAGGCTTTGCCTATCCTGCACGCGTCTTTGATCATATGGCGGCCGTCAAAGCCGCGCGCGAAAGGGTCTGGAGGGTCCGCAGAGGCGATGAATTCCGCGATGGATCCAAAAAGATCATGTCAAAACACACCAGCAGAAAATCCGGTAAAAGAACACTTAAACGCACAGGATCGACAGAGGATCTAGCACAGCTCAGTCTACCACGCGGAGACGCCGAATGAAGATGCGAAAAAAAGCGAATCTACCACAGAAAATCTGCTCAGTCTGTCAGCGTCCGTTTGTTTGGCGCAAGAAATGGGAAAAGGTCTGGGATGAGGTTAAGTACTGCTCAAAAAAATGCAGATCCGCCGCATGACTGAACTGTTCCCGGAACTTATTACTTTACCCGAGACCGTCGATTTCAGCCCGACGCGCGCGGGTGGCCTCAAACGGCTAGAGAAATTCGTGACGCGTGCTGGACAGGACTATGCTCGCACGCGGAGCTACGATTTTGGGACCGAGCGGCGCAACAATGTATCAGTCTTGTCACCATGGCTCCGCCATCGCTTGTTGACCGAAGAGGAGGTGCTTACACGGGTATTGGCGTCGCACAGCCCCGACACTGCTGAGAAGTTTGTGCAAGAAGTTTTTTGGCGGGCTTACTTCAAAGGTTGGCTGGAACAAAGACCAAGCGTCTGGTCACACTATCAACGCGACCTGATGGACGCGCTTAACTCACTTGATAACGACACGTCATTGGCAAGCCGCCATACTGATGCAGTGTCAGGCAATACCGGCATAGACTGCTTTGATCATTGGGCAAAAGAACTCGTGGGCACCGGTTATCTGCATAGCCATGCGCGGATTTGGTTTGCCTCAATCTGGATATTCACCTTGCGTCTGCCTTGGCAGTTGGGCGCTGACTTGTTTTTGCGACATCTGATTGATGGTGATCCGGCGTCGAACACATTGAGCTGGCGATGGGTCGCGGGCTTGCACACGAAAGGCAAGACCTACCTCGCCCGACCTGACAACATCGCCAAATATACCGAAGGCCGATTTCACCCCACTGGGTTGGCCAAGTTCGCAGAACCGCTGACCGAACCGGTAGAACACCCACGTGCTTCTTTTCCAATCCTTCAAATGCAGCCGAAAGAGCCATTTCTATTGCTAGTAAGCGAGGATGACATGACCGGTGCATCCATCATGCCCGTACCGCCCGTTGCGGTGGTGGGACTTTTGGCAACCCACGGTCGCTCCCCTAATCCGGTTGGATTTATCCCGGTGAATTTTGCAAAAGAAGCAATGAACAGCGTTTTGTCAGACCATGAAGTGCGTGCGCAATCTGCCGATGATTGGAGTCTGCCAATAATTGAAGCTGCGCAAAGTGCAGGAGTAAGAAGAATTGCGACTGCTTATGCGCCAATAGGTCCGGTACGGTCCAGGTTAGATCGTGCTGAGCCTATTTTGCGAGAAGCAGGCCTGACGCTGGAACGGTTAATTCGCCCTTACGACGCTGTCTCATGGCCCCACGCGAAGGCGGGATTTTTCGGACTAAAGAAAAAGATACCGAACGTTCTGAGCCAGTTGAATTTTATCGCTGTAACGAAGTGAGATCTCAGTTTGTCAACCGCTGCCCTGCTGCTCCCTAACCAACTGTTTGCCCAACATCCCAGTCTGACTCCCCAGCCGGACAAAGTGGTGCTCTTTGAAGACCCTCTATTCTTTGGCGACCCGATCTATCCCGCCAACATGCACAAGCAAAAGCTTTGGCTGCACCGGTCATCGATGGCCCGATATCGCGACGATCTGATTAGGCAGGGTTTCGACGCGACGATCTGGCCCTATGAACGGGAGGCGGGTTCGTGTTTGCGGTTATTTCAGAACCTGCAAGAACTCGGCGTTGATCAAGTGAACATGGTCGATCCTGTCGATTTTATCGCCGAAAAACGCCTAAGTGCGGCGGCGGGTATTACAAACATCACAATCAACTTACAGCCGTCCCCAGGCTTCTTGAACAAACAAGACTATAACCTGGCTTGGTCGACCGGCAGAAAGCGCTGGTTCATGGCGGAGTTCTACAAAAGCCAACGCCGCCGTTTGAACGTGCTGATGAATGGCGATCAACCGGTGGGCGGTCAGTGGAGCTATGACGAAGACAATCGAAAGAAAGTCCCCAAAGCGCTGCTCAAGAGCCTGCCTTGGATTGATTGGCCGACCCATGATGCAATTGATCAAACGGCAAAAGACAGCGTTCTTGCCGAGTTTCCGGACGCTCTGGGGACACTGGATCGTCTTTATTACCCAACATTCCACAAAGAAGCTGCCAACTGGCTAAATCAGTTTTTGGAACGGCGCTTTGATCGGTTTGGCGATTATGAGGATGCCATTGTCGAAGGCGAAAGCTGGCTTTGGCACGCTGTCCTGACGCCCGCATTGAACATTGGACTTTTGACGCCGAAACAAGTCTTGAATACCACGCTCGCCCATGCCTATCGCAGAAATGTTCCGCTGAATTCGGTGGAAGGGTTCATCCGCCAGATCATCGGATGGCGTGAATTTATGCGGGCGACCTATGATGACCTAGGCGTAAAGATGCGGACCACAAATCACTGGAACCATCGCCGCACTATGCCAGTCGCATTCTACGACGCCAGCACAGGGATCGATCCGCTGGACGACACGATCCGCAGGGTGCTTAAAACCGGGTATTGCCACCACATCGAGCGGCTTATGGTTCTGGGTGGCTTCATGTTCCTTTGCGAGATCGATCCTGACGATGTTTACCGCTGGTTCATGGAGATGTTCGTGGACAGCTATGATTGGGTCATGGTTCCCAACGCCTATGCCATGAGCCAGCACGCTGACGGCGGGCTGATCACAACGAAGCCCTATTTTTCCGGCTCAAACTACATCCGCAAAATGAGCCATTGGGGCAAAGGGCCGTGGGCCGACATATGGGACGGTCTGTATTGGCGCTTCATCCTGAAACACGCGGGCACGCTTGCCAGCAATCCAAGATGGGCAATGATGTGCCGCACGGCTGAGCGCATGTCCTCGGATGTCAAAGACAAGCACGTCACGACCGCCGAAGCCTTTCTGCAGCGGATAACCTGAACATGATCTACCTGGGGCACCATGGACGAGATCGTGATCACATCCAAAGATCAGCTTTGGCACTGGTTGGCAAAGAACAATGCCCAAAACGAAAGCGCCCGATTGATCACCTGGAAAGCAGCACATCCCGATAAATATATCAGCTGCGAAGAGGTATCGGGTGCGCTGGTTGTACATGGGCGGATCGATGGCCGAAGGCTCAAAGTCGACGAAAAAAGGAGGGCACAACTCATCAGCCCGCGCTGGCAGCAAGCTTGGTCCAAAAGCTACAAAGATCGTGCCGCGCGTCTCAGTCATTAAGGCATCATGCACCTATCAGGTGAACCACTGTCATCGGCTGTTCGGATATGCTTGGGCCTTACTTATGGCGGGAACGGCGTTTACCGCAGTTTTCATGCACCAGACACGGTTATGGGGGAGCTACTCTCCCATCCACCTGTTGATTCCGGTTACACTTGTTAGCCTTTTTCTGGCGAGCAAGGCGGCACGTCAGGGAGACATCAACCGTCACAAGGTGCTTATGATATCCCTATTTGCTTTGGCGCTTGTGGTAACTGGCTTGTTCACGCTGTTACCTGGCCGCGTCATGAACACTACACTTTTTGGTGCTGTTCATACCTGAATCGCCGCATCGCCTAGCGCCTGATCAAGACTCGTTGTGACTTGATCCACATCCTCCATAGACAGGCAAAGCGGGGGCACCATGCGTAGGCATTGCTGGAACGGACCGGATTTCGATAAGATAATTCCTTGTGCGCGGCAAGCCTCGAAGACCTCGGACGTCATCGTCTTGTCAGGTGTTTTGCTGTCGCGGTCGATCACGAATTCCAGTGCCAGCATCAGACCGTGGCCTCGAACATCTCCGATGGCCTTATGCTTGGCTTTCAGATCGTTCAGGCGCTCCAACAGCTTTGCACCAACGGTCTTTGCGTTCTCTTGCAAACCCTCATCGCGCATTACCGCAAGGACGGCACGCGCGGCGGCAGCAGAGGTCGGGTTCGCTCCATAGGTGTGGAACATGAACTTCTCGGCCATTGGCTCTGCGATATGTTTCTTGGCCACAACGGCGCCGATAGGAAAGCCATTGCCCAAACCTTTAGCCATAACAATTATATCGGGAACCACGCCGTCCGTCTCAAACCCCCAGAAGTGATCGCCAGTGCGGCCGAAACCGGATTGAACCTCATCCGCGATATAGAGCCCACCTGCTGCGCGTACTCGTTCCGCCGCCCCCGACATGTATCCCGGCGGCATCTGGTGGATACCGCCATAACCTTGCACACTCTCAACCAAAATCCCGGCCACCTGGCCGGATGTAGCGGCATTGATCGTGTGGGTGATCTCATCAAGATAAGGCGCAGTGCCGGGGCCAAAAATGCCGCGATACTGGTTCGGATCAGCGACAAAGGCCACGTTGCCGGGCATGCCCGGGTGCCGCCACCCAGAAATACCCGTGACTGATTGCGCTGCAGCGGTCGGTCCATGATAGGCGGTCCTCAAAGCGAGCAAATCAAGATTGCTGGTGAAGGTCCGCGCCATTGTCATGGCCAGGTCGATGGCCTCAGACCCCGAATTGGTAAGATGCACCACCCAGTCATGACCTTTTGGCATTGTGGCAGCAAGTTCCTCTGCCAAATGCGCAGGCGTCGGGTGATAGAACATGGTCGTACAATGGGTGAGTTCTTGCGCCTGTTCCATCGCTGCGGCGACGACCCGGGGATGCGAATGGCCGACAGAGATGCAGACGTTCATTCCCAGAAGGTCCGTGTATTTCCGCCCGTCCGTATCCCACAAATACTGACCTTGCCCCTTCTGAAATACGATTGGTTCCCGGAACGGTGTGAAACGGGTCAGTGAGGCTGCATAGAACCGATCACGCCGCGCGGCGGTGCTGTCAAAGTTCCAATCGGTATGCAGGGGATGTTCGATCATTTGGCGGCTCCAGCTTTCAAACGGGTATTGTCAGGGTCATATGGAGGACGCGGCAGAATGGTTGCCCGCCTGTGCTGTCCTAGGATGGAAACGGTCAAGTTTTCGCGTGCGGTTGGGTCGCGCAGGTACGCCAGTGCGAGCACCTTGCCGGTGCGATGGCCATAAGCACCGGAGGTGATGATCCCAACCGGGTGCTCCCGATGCCAAAGCGTGTGGGCATAGAACGGATCGACTTCGCCTGCCTCAATCTCCAGCAGAACCATGTCCCATTCTTGACGCAGGGTGTTGCGCAAGTCTTTGCGGACAAAGGGTGTAAGGCCGGCGTCTAGCGGGCTGCGTTCCGTTGTCAGGTCGCTTCCCCAAGCGCGATAGCCCTTTTCCAGCCGCATCGAGTTGGCGGCATAGGCGCCATAAAAGCCAAGGCCATGGGGTTGGGCGGTCTCTTCCAGTTTGGTGAAAAGCGCAACGGCCTGATCGCGCGTAACATGCAGCTCCCACCCGCATTCCCCAAGGTAGGACACGCGCAGGGCTCGCACGGGGATACCAGCGATCTCGGTTGCCTGCGCGGTGAGCCACGGCATGCTGGTGAGTTCGGGCAACACATCGGGTGATTTCGGGCCCATGACACCGATCACGGCCAGATCTTCGCAGCGGTTGGTAACGGTGACCTCGAACGCCGCCGCTGCCTTGATCAACTGATCCAAGTCGATTTCCTCGGCCGCAGCCGCGCAGGTCAGGTAGGCATGATCCTCGGCCAATCTGGTGACGGTGAGCTCCGACAATACCCCGCCTGCTGGTGTTAGCACATGGGTCAGGCCGATGCGCCCCGGTTCTGGCGCGCGGTTGGATCCGTGCGCCTCAAGGAACGCCGCCACATCCGGCCCGGTGACATCGAATTTCGAGAACACCGAAAGATCGGCCATCGCAACGCGGTTGGTGGCGGCATCGACCTCGGCGGCCACTGCATCGAACCAATTGGCGCGGCGGAAGGTTTCAATCGCCTCTGCGCCGGGTGTATCGGTGAACCAGTTTGGCCGTTCCCAGCCATGGGCCGCTCCCATGACCGCGCCCCGTTCGACCATCAGCTCATGCAATTGAGACAGACGCAGGCCACGACCTGCGGGTCGTTCCTCGTGGGGATAGTGGACACCAAATTGTAAGCCGAAACACTCAATGGCTTTGGCCACGCGATAGTCGCGATCTGCCCAGGACCCGAAGCGGCGACTATCCACTGCCAGCGCATCCATAGGCGGCGCGCCATGGGTCATCCAATGCGCGAGGAACCAGCCTGCGCCGCCGCCCTCCATCACACCCATGGACGAGCCGGTCAGCAACCACGCGTTTTGCAACCCATGCGCCGGACCAATCAGCGGGTTGGCGTCGGGGGTAAAGGTGATGGGGCCGTTGATGACCGATTTGATGCCCCCAGTTTCCAGCGCTGGAATGCGTGCCATGGCCGCCTCGATGATATCTTCGACCCGGTCTAGGTCAGGCGGCATCAAGTCCGCACCAAATTCGGGCGGGACGCCATCCACGGACCAGACCTGTGCCTCTTTTTCGTAAGGTCCAAGGATCAGCCCATCGCGTTCTTGCCGGACATACCAGCTTTCTTCGGGGTCGCGGATGATCGGCAGTTCAGGCAGCCCCTGAGTAATCCGGTCTTCCACGACCTGTACAGTATCGGTTACCAGATATTGGTGTAGCACCGGGACAGAGGGGATGTTCAGCCCCATCATTTGGCCGATTTCCCATCCCCAAGTGCCAGCCGCGTTGACTACATGTACCGCCTCAACCGTGCCTTTGGGCGTGTCGAGCAACCAATGGTCGCCATCGCGCCGGATCGCGGTTACTGGGCAGTTGCGCCAGATCTGCGCGCCGACCTGGCGCGCCACCTCGGCCATGGCGTTGGTGGCAAGCGTGGGATCGACGTGGCCGTCATCGGGTTCATAGATTCCGCCCAACAGACCGTCGAGTCTTGCCAGCGGATGCAACTCGGCGATGCGTTCGGGTGTCAGGACTTCCAGCGGATAGCCCGTGAAATCCGACAGGCCTGCGACATGGCGAAACTCATCCATCCGGTCCGGGTTGCGCGTGATCCGCATTGCGCCAGTGGTGTGAAACCCGCAGTCACGGCCCGTCTCCTGTGGCAGAATATCCCGATAGAGTCGCACGGACGTGGCACGCAGTTCCTGAATCGTCGGATTGTGCGCGAAATGGGTACACAGGCCCGCTGCATGCCAGGTTGAGCCATGGGTGAGGTCGTTCTTCTCCACCAGCAGCACATCCGTCCAACCCACTTTGACCAGATGATACATCAGCGAGACGCCCATCGCGCCGCCGCCGATGATGACAACCTGTGCCTTGGTCACGGTGCTCATTGTCCACGCATCCTTTCATTTTTCGGGTCAAAGGGCGGGCGCTGCAACGGGGTGGCAGCATAGTCTTTGCCAGCGACCTTTACCGTGAAACTACGTGCGCAAGTTTGAGCTTTCGCCTCACTTGGGTCGGTGGACACAAGAGCAAAGCAAAGGTTCAGCCCGGTGCGAGGTCCACGCGCGCCGGAGGTTGTGAACCCGACATGTCGACCCTCTTCAAAGATGGGTTCATCGTGCAGAATCAACGCCGAACCTTCGATTTGCATCAGGACAAGACGTTTGCGGGTGCCCTGTTCCTTTTGTTCCTGCAAAGCTGCCTTGCCGGTGAAGTCCTTATTCCAGTCGATGGTAAAGCCAAGCCCCGCTTCCAAAGGTGTGACGGTCGGATCAATGTCATGGCCCCAGTGTTTGAAGCCCTTTTCGATCCGGCAGCCATCAAGCGCATAGTGCCCAAGCGGCGCAGCGCCTGCAGCGATGAGCGCGTCGAAAACGCGCACTGCGACAGCATTGGGAAGGGTTAACTCCCAGCCGTATTCACCGACAAAGCTTACGCGGGTGGCGCGCGCACTTTGGCCTTCGACCTTAAATTCGCACACCTGACCCATTGGCGCATTTGCCCATGCGACCCCGGCATCCAGTTTCTGCAGCACCGGGCCACTGCCTGCGCCCATGACACCAAGTGTGCAAAACTCCTCGGTCACATCCGTCAGCGTCACGCCATCGGCCAGATTGCGTCGCAGGAACGCAAAGTCACGAGCACGGGTCGCGGCACCCGATGTGATATGGAAACGGCTGTCGGCGAGACGAGAGACGGTGATATCCATCTCGATCCCGCCACGGTCGTTCAGGATTTGGGTGTAAACTGCTTTGCCGATAGCGACGTCCATCTGCGCGGTACAAAGCTGGTTCAGCGCGTCAAGAACACGCGGCCCCGTGACGTCTATCTTGGTAAAGGGGCTGAGGTCGATCAGGGCCGTGCCCTTGGCCATAGACGCAGCTTCGTTTTGGGTAATCGGCCACCATCCTTGAGCGCCAATAGAATACGCCTGCGCCTCGCCATACCAAAGCCCTCGCTCCCACCCGGCGGTTTGTCCAAACTGCGCCCCAAGGGCAGCCCATCGATCATGCAGTGCGGACCTAAGCATCCCGCGCCCGGCCTTGGGCTGTTTGTAAGGCCAATGCAGGTTGAAGAGGTCCGCGACGGCCTCTTCCATCCGTGCTTCCAAATGCGCGGGCGTTGCCGTAAGTGGGTCGACCCGGGCGACATCCACCTCCCACATGTTCATTGGCGGTTGGCCATCGACCATCCAATCGGCCAAGGCGCGTCCGATCCCGGCCGAGGACATAACGCCCACCGAGTTCATGCCTGCGCCGACAAACAGACGATCAACGTCAGTTTCCCCGACTAGTGGGCGTGTGTCGGCGGTAAAGCTCTCGGGGCCGTTCATGAAATGCTGCACGCCTAAGTGCTCCAACGCGGGGCAAAGCTCCAAAGCCGCCTCCATAAAAGGGGCAAACTGATCCCAGTCTTCTGCCATCTCAAGGAAAGGTCGGTTGCCTTCTGGCCCGTATGGGTTCCAGCATTTGGCATTGGGTTCAAATCCGCCAATCACCAATTTTCCGGCATCGCCCTTGATATAGATGCCTCGATCCAGATCGCGGATCACTGGGAAAGGGTCGGGCAGATCGGGGAAGGGTTCGGTCACAACGTACATATGCTCAACCGCTTGGAGCGGTAGCGCGACCCCGGCAGTCGCAGCCAGCTCTCGCGACCAGGCTCCTGTCGCGATGACCACCTGGTCCGCTTCCATAGTGGTGCCGTCAGCAAGTGCCACGCCCTTTGCTTTCCTGTTTTCGGTGATCAGTCTTTCGACCTCGACGCCTTCACGGATCGTTACACCGAGGGTCTTGGCGGCACGAGCATAGGCCATACATAGGTCGACCGGGTTCACATTGGCGTCTTCCGGCACATGCAATGCGCCGACATGTTTTGAAAGATCGAGCGCGGGCAGCGGAACATCGCGCGCAGCGATCACCGCTGGCGTTAACCCTTGCGTCGCGCCGAGGTCAGCAATCCGGTGAAATTCGTCCATGCGCGCCGGTTCGCGCGCCAGCCAATAACCCCCGGTGCGTCGATATCCGGTGGACATGCCTGTCTCTTGCTCCAGCGCCGGAAAGACCTCAAGCGCGGCAGAGGCAAGTACCGTCATATTGGGCGTCGCGCGCAAGGGGCCAACAATCCCCGCCGCATGCCAGGAGGTGCCCGACGTCAACTGGTTGCGCTCCAGCAACGTGACATCATCTGCGCCGCGTTTCCCAAGGTGATAGGCTACGCTAAGGCCAATTGCGCCGCCGCCAATGATCAAAATGCGGCTCATGCAAACCCCTGTTGACGCAAGCTTTTCAGCACCACTAGGCTAACCACATGACTATACATGCTTTGTGGTGCCACCCACGCTCGGTTTCGACGGCGTTTGAACGGATCATGCGCGAGCGTGGTGATCTGTCGGTCCTGCACGAACCGTTCATGTACCACCACTACCTTACGACCAAGGATCGGCTTTTTCCGGGTTTCACTCCGGAACCGGGACATCCGGTGACCTACGATGAAATCCGCGCCATGATCCGCAAGACCGCGCAGGGTGGTCTGGTTTTCTTCAAGGACATGGCGTACTACGTCGCCGACAGACTGCCCCGCGATGCAGGGTTTGCGGGCGAAATGACCCACGCCTTTTTGGTGCGCAATCCCATCGAAGCCGCGCTTTCCTACGCAAAGCGCGATCCTGAGTTTACGCAGTTGGAGTTGGGGCATGAGGCGCAATGCAGGCTTTACAGCGCGTTGACCGAGCTGGGCCATAGCCCGTTGGTGATTACTGCAGATCAGTTGCGCAATGATCCGCAGACCACGTTGCGCCGCTACTGGGCACATGTGGGGCTTACGTTTCTGGACCATGCGTTCACGTGGAACGATGCTGTGCCGGATGGATGGGGTTCGGTTCAAAGCTGGCATACCGAAGTGCTGCAAAGCGGGGCGATCAAGGCGCCTGAAGCGGTCGACTTCCAAGCAGAGCTTCACCAGCTCGGAGAACCCTATACCGACATAGCTGCGCATCACGTACCGTTCTACGAGCGGATGTGTGAGATTGCAGAAAGCCAGGCCCATCAGAAGTATTCCTGATCTGGTTTTTCGGCTTTGCGGGCGGCGATGTAGTCCTTGAGAGCTGCATCAATGTCTCGGTCGAGGCCAGGGTCCTCATACCCTGCTAGTCGTTCCTTCCAAATGACGTTGGCCCGCACGGCCGCATCCTGTTCACCTGCCGCGTGCCATTGCTCGAACGAGTTATCGTCGGGTGTCCACGGGCGAAAGAGCGCAGTCATGAAGTTGGCTTGCGTATGTTCAGACCCAAGGAAATGTTGCCCCGGCCCTGTTGTGGCAATAGCCTCCATCGCCTGAGCATTTTCGCTCATATCGATCCCGTCAAAAAAGCGTCCGATCTTGCCGCACAGATCATGATCAATCACGGTTTTTTCGAACGAGGTCACCAACCCCCCTTCGAGCCAGCCGGTCGCATGGTTGATCAAGTTGGCACCGGCAAACATCGACATCATCAGACCCCACGCGGCCTCTTGCTGGCTTTGTGCATCGGACAGTTTGGACGAACTTAGTGTGCCAACAGTGTGCAGGGGCACCCCGAGCCTGCGCGCAAGTTGCCCCGCGGCGAGAACCATCAACCCGGCCTCAGGTGTGCCAAAAGTTGGCGCGCCGGATTTCATCGACATGGTCGAGGCGAAGCTGCCCATCAGACAAGGCGCGCCGGGGTTCACCAGTTGGGTTAACGTCATTGTCGCCATGGATTCGGCCAGCACTTGCGCAAGCGTGCCGGCCACGGTTGCGGGTGACATCGCCCCAGTCAGCACCCAGGGCGTGCAGGCGACGGGCTGGCCCGCGCGGGCATAGGTTTTCAGCGCGCCAGACATATGGCTGTCCATCACCAAAGGCGCATTGGTGTTAGACACGCAGTATAACGCGGGCTTCTCTGAGATGTCGCCAAAAACAATGCGCGCCATGTCAATTGCATGACCTGCCCGTTCAGCGCCGATAAAGGCCCCCATAAACGCGCGGTCAGAGTGGCGGATATGAGCGTAGAGCATATCCAGATGGCGCTTGTTGGCGGGCAGATCAACAGGTTCACAAACCACACCGCCCGAATGATGCAGCCATGGCAGCGTGTGGTGTAGCTTTACCAGATTGTTGAAGTCTTCATGGCTCGCATAACGCCGGCCGCGATCCAGATCATGCACAAAAGGCGGACCCCAGGACGGGCACAAAACCGTCGCATCGCCGCCAAGCTGGACAGTGTTTTTGGGGTTGCGGGCATGCTGTATGAACTGGCTTGGCGCGGTTGCCATGATGGTCCGGCGGCAAAAGCCGGGCGCGAACCGTACCCGTGTGCCGTCTACATCGCACCCTGCATCCGCAAAAATCAGGAGGATCTCAGGATCGTCTTGAAATTCCATACCCGTCTCAGAAAGGATGGTGTCGGCATTTGCCTCAATCTGCTCAAGCCCGGCATCGCTGAGGACACCGAAGGTTGAAAGCTTGCGCAAAATGAATGGCGCACGCGCGTCGTTCGGTGAGCGTTGCTTTGCCGTTTTTTTGCGGCGAGAGGTGCGTATGCGAGACATGTGATAACGATGCTGCAGCGATTGACCAAACCCAAGAAAATCTAAATAGTATTAGAAATTCTTATACTAAGGATGAGCCGTGCTTGATCGCTATAAAATGTCACCCAGTCTTATGCGCTCGCTTGAGGTGTTCCTTGCGGTAGCAGAAACAGGTCAAATGCGGGCTGGAGCGAGCCTGCTGAGTCTGTCACAACCCGCCGCATCTCAGCACATTTCCGCGTTGGAAAAGGCGTTCGGCACGACGCTACTGGACCGCAGCACGCGACCCGCAAAACTGACATACGCTGGTGCACGACTGCACGGCAAAGCGCAAAAGATACTTGATGCTTTGTCGGATATGGAAACCGAGTTGCGCCATGTCGGTGGCCAGTCCCTGACGCTGCTAAGGGTGGGCATTCAAGCCTCCGTTGCAACAACCCTTACACCGCCATTGATCGATCTTGCGCAAAAGATGTTCAACGTCGAAGATATCACATTGCACGCCGGGCAAAGCGGTAACCATGAGCATCTCTTGCGCACCAAGCAGGCGGACCTGGCAATTACATCAAACCCTTTTTTGGACATGGACGGGCTAGAACGGCATCACATTTTGACCGAAAAATACCTCTTGGTTCTTCCTGAAGCATACAACGGACCAACTGAAAGCCTGGAAGCAATCCAGACAAGGCTGCCTCTTGTACGTTTCGGGGATACGACCAATGCAGGACGCCAGATTGCCCAACACCTGCGACGACTGCGCTTCGAGCCTGACAAAGTCATACAGGCAGATCGCTCCAGCATGGTGACTTCCTGCGTTTCGACAGGACAGGGTTTTAGCCTTTTGACCCCGACGCTGTTGATCGATGGTCTCGTTGAAAACATGGCTTTGCGATTGCAAGAATTGCCTGTTTCGGGTTTGTCGCGCACGTTGACGGTTGTTGCGAGGAAAGAGGAGTTGCAAGGCTTGCCAGCGGCCGTAGCGGAGTTGTGCAAACAAAGGCTAGCAGAGCGAATAACTCTCCACATGGGTAATATCGGAGTTAACAGTGTGGAGCTCGAGCGGTCTAGTAGCTCAGTCTATAGTTGAATGGCGGTTGGCTAAATCGCCTGACTTCAAGACAAAATAACAGAAGCGGACATTCCGTCCGCAAAGTTGGAGATCGGGTTTGTCCGCATTGCGGTCGTTTTCGGCGACTTGCTTGTACGTCCACTTTGCGGACATTGCTGCCGTTCGCTGTTTTGGACCCAGCAGGAGCGAAGGCCCAAACCGGACCAAGATGCGCGTGAACGGCGTAAGCCGACCTACACAGGGCTCATTAGGGGCCGCCTGATGTTTCTGCGTATTCGTTAAGCACGTCCCAGACAATTTCTTGCATCCATGCCGCCTGCACCTTGTCCGGCCCGCCCTGCGTCAGCATCGTTGGCGGCAAGCCACGCGGATCGCCGTCGTAGATCACCGCGAAATGTGCCAGTGCGATGAGATAGTTACCCATCTTGTTGGGGTGAATGCTGTCTGAAAAAAGGTCGTGAATATCATTGAGCCCCGGGGCTGTGCCTGATGCAATTTCGTCATAAGCGCGAGCCATAATCAGAGGGCCAGGGATCATGTCCATTTCAGGCATCCCATCGGGCCGGTTTGCGTTGACGTGATCAAGAATGCTTTGCCACCGCACCATCTCCAACGGCAGTCGTTCGCGAAATGTCAAATGACCTTCAGGGTCGTTGTGGCGATTTTCAAAACCCGGACCGCTTTCGATATCGACCCAGCTTGCATAGAGCACGGACCGAGCGCCATCACCATTCGCGCCATGCTCCCACGCATGACTCGCCCAATGCAAAGCCCAGTGTTTGCTGTCATGATGGTCCATTGTGTTTGTCAGTGCGACACGTTCGGTGATTGCTAGAACGTCGTAACGGGCCATCACCTCAGGCTGACGGATATCCGGGTTACTCGCATTTTCCCATCGCCACTCCATCGGACTGCCCGGAATTGTAGCCTTGTCCAGTTTGCCGCCACGCATACTGGTTACACGTACCATGATCTCAAGCGGACCGATGACGCCATCGGTGAGGCTATGACCTGATTGTACGACGCGTAGCGCCGGTAGCCGCTCAGAGGCCGCAGCGCCAATCCCGAACGCCATACTTGCAAAGCTTGCCAGCACTAGTGCCTTGACCCGGTTGCTTCGATGTAAATTCATGTCAATCCTGAAAGGTTATTCCTAGGAGTGTACAAAATATATGGCTGTGTGCACAAACGCGTTAGGCTCTGAGCGCATCACAAGTGAGAGTCTTGAGGGTTTTCGGATCAAAATCATGCGGCCTGACTGCGTGAGTGCGCGGGCTCAAATTGGCCATTTCTGACAACTTTCGAAATGTGTAAAGTTGGCCTGGTTTTTGCTGTCCCTGCTTAGGTGCATCTAGCTAACCAAGGTTGGCTTGAAGAGTATAGCAGCTGCCAAAACACTGCGACTAGCCGACGTAGGCTCATTTCGCTGCGAAAGACCGCTTTTCTGCCTTTAACAGCCAATGCTGCGTCTTAGCCTGATGTCTGCTTTGAGCCCTAAGCGGCCATTGCAGAACCTCGATCTAACTTCCGCTTGTCGGCAAGGAGGCAGAGACCACTGTATGACCTCTGCCTCATCACTTCATCTATTGAAGAACTCTGCTACAGCGTCCGTCGACGCCTTTACTGCCTCGGGCTTGTAGTAGAAGTCCACATGAGAGAACTCATCAAACGCCAATTCCTCATGTTCATTCGTCAGCTTCTCAACGAACTGCGTTGAGCAAGGGGCTGTGAAGGCCGTGCCGCTGTAAATTGTCAGGGATGGCTGCACGATCTTGTCGGCGTAAGCTTCTCCAATGGAAATCAGAGACTGCATACCTTGATCGCCGATATGCATATTGGTGTATGTCGGAACCGCGACAGGGCCTTTGACCCCATCGCGTCCGTAGTAGTCATAGGATTCTCCGGCCATCGGGTTGACCCCCGATCCAACAAATTCTTCTCGGGTTTGCTCATCATTCAGCCCAAATGGTGCGACATAATCCGGCTCGCCGGTTTCATACATCTTCTGCATCGAGGCGTTCGAGGCCGCGATTTGCTGATTAACCATGTTGCGGTCGGTCCACTGGAAAGCGTCCGCGGCCATCATGCCGGAAACCATGGCAATCTTCTTGATCCGGTGATCGGTCACGGCGGCGGATGCGATGATCGAGCCGCCTTGGCAAACACCCAGACCGTAAATCTCGTCAACGAACGGCAGAGTGCCGAGGTAAGACACGGCGTCCCAGGTGTTTTCGATCAGCCGGAACATGTAGCGGGATTGCTTGTACTCTCCGGGCAGCGCAGGGGACGAGCCCATGCCGAGGTAATCGAAACCGAGGTAAATGAAGCCCCGTGCTGCCATTTCCGGCCCGTAAGTAGCCGGGATCTGATCTTTGACCTGAGGGAACGGGCTGGCCCCCACGATGGCCTTGTAGGTCTTGGTCTCATCAAAGCCTTCGGGCAGGTAGAGATCGCCCGCCAAATCCACGCCAAAGGATTTGAAGGTGACTTCGTTTTTACCCGCAGTGAGATTTTGGGTCGTTATGGTCTTGGTCCTTTCGGGATCAGGCAGCATTGCGCCTTGCTAAAGTAAATCGTTGTGTTTACTTATGGTGGCAAGCAGTGTTTTGTAAACACTTCTTTTTACTTTTGGAGCTGAATTCGTGAAACGCACTGAAAAGAAACGTAAAGATATCATCGATGCGGCCATCGATGAGTTCAAAGAGCAGGGGTTTCTGGGGGCAAAGACCACTTCAATCGCGAAAAAAGCGAACGTATCGAGTCGCACGCTCTACAATCACTTCGAGAGCAAGGAGGCCCTTTTCGAGGCGATCTCACAGATCATGCTGGAGCAAAACCGGAGCATGGAGCCAGCGCCCTATGATCCGGATCGTGACTTCGTCGAACAATTGAAGGAAGCCTTGTGGCGTTACATTGGGGTGATCACCGATGAGACCGCCATCGGATTGAACCGGATGGTCATCGCAGAATTCATCCGTGACCTTGAACGTTCCCGGCAATTCTTCACTGAAACAGCAACACATGATTACCCAATAACGAGGCTGATCAGCGAAGCCATGGATGCAGGCGTGATCCGAAAGGCTGATCCGGTTCTTGCGACCAACCAGCTTCTGGCGCTTGTAAAAAACTTCTTCTTCTGGCCAGAGTTCTTCCTTGGTGAGAACCCAACGCCGAAAGACGTACTGGACGATTGTGTCGCGATGTTTCTAAAGCACTACAAAGCGGACGTTTAAACGGCCATCACGAAGAGCAGGAAAGTCCGCAGGACTGACGTTCGGCATAAGCTAAGGGAATGTCGGCTTCGCCTTTTTCCTTGAATACTCGATATCGGTGCGGGTTGAGCAAATTCGCAACCAGCCTTGTGCAAAGAAAACAGGTTCTAGCCCGCACGGGCGAGGCTTACGCCCCGCCCTTTGCTAGGGTGTCCCGCTTCCAAAGAGGTTGCAGGTTGCTGTAACCGCAAAGTTCGGTGAGGTGCTCCAAAGACCGAGCAGCCGAAAGCCCATAGATCGGTCGGTGTGATCAATCCAGTATAGCCTAATCTCATTCCCAAAGGTCTCTCCCGAGGAAATCATTTTGATTTTCCATTGGACCGATCCAAAGAAGCTGTTTCCTCCAAGGCAGTTAAGTGCGTACCCTTTACCTCTAAGGAACAATCCTCTGGGTAGTCCAACACGGTTTTGAAGTTTCGATTCCCGTGCATTCATCCTCAAATAGTCTCCAAGTTCTCGTTACAAGACCCTGAGTAAACCATTGAAAATGAAGGGAATGGTGGGTGATGAGAGACTCGAACTCCCGACATCTTCGGTGTAAACGAAGCGCTCTACCAACTGAGCTAATCACCCGTGAGGGCTCATGTAGCTAAGCCCGTGCGTGGGTGCAAGAGGGTATGGCACAATTTCTTTTGCAAAATTGCGCAAGGTTTCAGATCAGCGTTTAGGCAACTGGGCGCGGTTACCAATCGAGCAAACTCATGTGTCATATCGTGGTTGAATAGCGAAATGCGGATATCGCTGTTCAGGCGAGGCGGATCAGACACGTTGTTTAGCGATTGAGCGCTCTACCTCGGGAGTTTCCGGTTTTAGAGAAGCGCGACAGCATATTGATCTTGGGTTGGGCGATTCTCGTTTTCCACCGAATTCTGAGTTCAATATGGGCCGTAGCTTTGGTTGTAAGGCCAAAGGGCCTTGCCTGCCACGTGTTGCCTCCGATATGCCCAGAGGGATTGCAACCCTCTGATCCGGAGGCAAAGAATGACGGGCGCCTGTCGCTGTCTGATCGCAGCTTTGGCCTTCTGCGCGATACTCGCTGCCCCGGTTCGGGCCGAGGGCGTGCTGGTTTTTGCCGCCGCCAGCCTCAAGACCGCACTGGACGTGATTGCCAGAAGTTATGAGGCTGAGACCGGGCAAGAGGTGACGGTGTCGTACGCGGCCTCCTCGGTGCTGGCACGGCAGATACAAGCGGGGGCGCCCGCCGATCTGTTCATTTCCGCCAACGAGGATTGGATGGACGTGCTGCAGGATCAGGGCCTGATCGATACCGCTTCACGTATTGAGTTGCTGGGTAACGGGCTGGTTTTGGTTGGTGCGCCGGGGGCTGACACGGCCGAGATTGAGGCAGGGTTTGACCTGAGCACCCGTCTAGGCAGTGGGTATCTGGCCATGGCTTTGGTCGATGCGGTGCCTGCGGGCATCTATGGCCAGGCCGCGTTACAGGGTCTGGGACTCTGGGGCGATGTTCAGGACCAGATCGCCCAGACGGACAATGTTCGTGCCGCGCTGGCGCTGGTTGCGACTGGGGCGGCGCCTTTGGGGATCGTCTATCGCTCGGACGCTGTGGCTGATGAGCGGGTCGGGGTCATCGGTGTCATCCCTGCGGATGTCCATCCGAAAATTGTGTATCCGGCAGCCCTGACGCCATCTGCGGGACCTGCGGCGCACACGCTTTTGACCTATCTGCAGGGTGAAGCGGCACGGGCCGAATTTGTGAGGCAGGGGTTCTCCCTGCCCGAAGGTTAGTACGATGGGATGGTTGGGCCCGGCAGAGATGGAGGCATTGCGCCTGTCGCTGCGCGTATCGTTCTGGGCAACGCTGATCACGTTGCCCTTTGGGATTTTCATTGCCTATGCGCTTGCGCGCTGGCGGTTTCCGGGGCGCCAGTTGCTGAATGGTCTGGTTCATCTGCCTCTGATCCTGCCGCCGGTGGTGACCGGCTATCTGCTGCTGCTGACCTTTGGGATTCAGGGGCCGTTGGGCGCGCCTTTGGCCGAGCTTGGGATCGTTTTTGCTTTCCGATGGACCGGCGCTGCGCTGGCTGCCGGGATCATGGCTTTTCCGCTGATGGTGCGCGCGATCCGGCTGTCGATCGAGGCAGTAGACCCAAAACTGGAACAGGCAGGCGCCACTTTGGGGGCGTCGCGTCTGCTGGTCTTTGGAACGGTGACGCTGCCAATGATCCTGCCTGGGGTCATTGCGGGCGCGATCCTGGCGTTTGCCAAGGCGATGGGAGAGTTCGGGGCCACGATCACCTTTGTTTCGAACATACCCGGTCAGACGCAGACTCTGCCCTCGGCCGTCTATGCGTTTTTGCAGGTGCCGGGAGGTGAGGCGGCGGCTACGCGGCTGGTGATCATCTCGATCATCGTCGCCATGGGCGCGCTATTGCTGTCGGAATATGTGGGCCGTCGCGTGGCCAAACGGGTGGCCGGGTCATGAGCCTGTCGGTCCGCCTGCGACACCAGCTGCCCGAGATGGCGCTGAATCTCGATTTCGACGCACCATCGGGGGTGACGGTTCTGTTCGGGCGTTCCGGTTCGGGAAAGACGACGGTGGTGAATGCCGTCGCCGGGTTGCTGAGACCCGAGGCCGGGCGAGTCGCGGTCGGCGATTGGGTGTTGTTCGACACGGATCGTGGGGTATGGCTGCCGCCGCATCGGCGGCGTCTGGGGTATATCTTTCAGGAAGGTCGCCTGTTTCCGCATCTGACCGTGCGTCAGAACCTGAATTATGGCCGCTGGTTCGCCCCGCGTGGGGCGCGTCGTGAGAGCCGGGATCGAGTGATCGAGATGTTGGGTGTCGGCCATCTGCTGGACCGTCGCCCCGCGATGCTGTCGGGGGGTGAGAAACAGCGCGTCGCCATTGGCCGCGCCCTGCTGGCCAGCCCGCGCCTGATCCTTGCGGATGAGCCTCTGGCCGCGCTCGACGACGCGCGCAAGGCCGAAATCCTGCCCTATTTCGAACGGTTGCGGGACGAGGTATCAGTGCCGATACTCTATGTGACCCATTCGGCGGCCGAGGTTGCCCGGCTTGCAACGTCCGTGGTTGCGCTGCAGGACGGGCGTGTCGTGCGGCATGGTCCCGCGTCCGATGTTCTGTCGGACCCATCCGTGGCCCCTGCAGGCGTGCGCGCGGTGGGGGCCGTTCTGCGGGTCCGTGTTACGGCGCATCACGACGATGGCCTGTCCGAACTTGATGCCGGTGGCGCTCGTCTTTACCTGCCTCGGATTGCCCATCAAATCGGCGAAGAGCTGCGTATTCGTATTCCGGCGCAAGAGGTGATCCTGTCCAATAGACCACCCGAGGGTCTTTCAGCCTTGAATGTGTTGTCGGGGCAGGTCGAGGCGATCCGGGCAGGTGAGGGGCCCGGTGCAATCGTGTCTGTCAAAACAACTGCGGGTGTTGTGCTGGCGCGCGTGACCCGACGCTCGGTCGCGGCGCTGGGTTTGCAGCAGGGCAGTGCATGCTATGCGGTGATCAAGACCGTCGCGCTGGCTCCGCAGGATGTCGGGGGGCGGGTTGTCTAGGACCTAGGCAAGCGCACGCGCCTCATGTTCGCGCAGGATCAGCCGCGCAGCAAGGCCGAAGCCGATATGTTCGCCCGAGGCGCGCTCGGGGAATATCTCGGCGAGTTCCTGCAGCGCGTCAGAAGACAGCGTGTGGAGGGTTTCTTCACCCAGAAACAGGCTTTCGGCCTGAGCCCCTTCGGCAAACAAAATCTCGTGCCTGTCCAGCAGAATATGCAGGTATTCGACCGGCTCATCACCGGTATCAATATCTATTCCCGGCCACGAGCACAGATGTTTGGCGGCGACCAACACTTCGGGCGCGCCGAACAGCATCTCGACCTTGGGGCCACGGATCAGGAGGCGATGCTGTTGAGACACCAGCAAATCGCGGGATGGAACACCGGGTCCCAGACTGCCTGCGGTCACACGCACCGGGCGCATCGCAGGATTTGCGCGCAACCGCTCGGGCGACATGGTGCTGCTTTCGATCCAGCGGATCGGCTGTATTCCGTGATCGGCAGTTAACACGTCGTCATCCACGCGCAGGGTCTCAATGGCGCGCTGGCCTTCCGCCGTTTCAATCAGAGTGCCTGCGGTAAAGCAAACGCCTTCGATAGTGATATCAATGATCTGGGTCTGGGTTCCACTGAAGGTGAAGAAACCATTGGCGAAATTGGCGGTGACCGTCACCTCGAACGAGTCCAATTGGATTTCTCCGTCATCGAGGCTATCGAAGAAGGCCGGGTCGACGGTATAGGTCCACGTACCGTTCGCATCTATTGAGGCGGTGCCGAAATCCGGTTGATCGGAGATTGCCCAGGTGGCCCCGGTGAAGGTCCCGAAATCCGATGTTGCGGTGACATCGAGGTCACCCGAGGCGACATTCGGAGGAAAGCCGGTCACGTCGCCCGTGATATCGCCCGATATGGTTACAACCGAAGTCATCCGTTTTCCAGCTCGAGCGTTCTGGCAAATTCGGCATCGCGGTAAAGGCGCATATGCACCTGTTGCTGGTCATCGCGTGTCCATTCGACGATACGTTTTGTGGATAGGTCGCTGCTGAGGCGATTGGTGCGCACGCGTGGGTGCGGGATGTCCCGTTTCAGCATGTCGACGATCTGACGAGTTTGGCCGAAGGGTGCCACCATATCGATGATCCAGAAGGATGAGCCACTGGCGAAATCGACATCTCTCAGCGGCTCTTCCTTCACCGCATAGCGATATTCGGCTTCCGGGCTGAGACCGGCAAATGTCACGAATCCGCGCGGAAAGCCGTTTTGGCGGAAGATGTGATACTGGCCCAATCTCAGCGGCGTTTCGAACGCATAGAGAACCTGCGCCAAACTGCGGTTACGATGCGTTTTGGTCAGGGCAGCCAGATAAAATAACGCACCGAAGTCGGCGTATTTTTCACCGGAAAGATCGAACCAGTCTTTGGGAAATGACTTTTCCACGGGCCACTCTGGAAACTGCTGATGCAGAGATCATAGCGCACCACATATTCAAAGAAAGAATTTTCACTCAAGTTGATGTGTTACGGGTTGAGTTAGACCTGAGGCCCGGTTTGACTATATTGATTCGTATAGGCTGGTTGGTCCCACGTCGTCTCAGCCGTGATCGCGTTTTTCATAGGGTGTTTTATATGCGTTTTCTTACATGCCTCTCTCTGACAGCCATCATACTGGCACCCACCATTGCGCAGTCTCAGGGCGTTGGTTTTGGCTATAAACTAAGACCGCAGTTCAGAACCCAGATCACGCCGCTAAAGGATGGAACCTACGAAGTGAAGCCCGTCGGCGGGTCCTCGGCCGCGGTCACCTATTGGTGTGGAATTGGGGATTATGCAGTTCGCACATTGGGAGTTTCAAACTCGCAGCGGATTTATGTTTCCAAAGCTTACGAGAAAGGTGTTCGCACAGTACAGTTTTCGCTAACTCCACCGCCCGGCGCGGATACCAATCCGGGATATTCTTTGACCGTCAACAGGGTGGGTGAGAACCTTTCCGCCGCTTCGGCGCAAAACTACTGCTTTGATAATTCCATCGATATGGGGTTTTAGCGGTCAGACCCATTTGGCCAAGGGCGGCAGACTCATCAGAACAGCATCGGGGTCGTGCCCGGTTTCCAGACCAAACTTGGTGCCCCGGTCATAGACCAGATTGTATTCGGCATAGAGCCCACGATGCACCAGCTGGGTGTTTTTGTCCGCGTCGTCAAAGCTTTGCACCCGGCGTTTTTCGACCAGAGGCAGAAAGGCGGGCAGGAAGGCGCGACCGATGTCCTGAGTCAGCGCAAAATCCGCCTGCCAGTCGCCGGTGCAATAGTCATCCATGAAGATCCCGCCGACACCCCGAGCGCGCTTTCGGTGGGGGATATAAAAATACTCGTCAGCCCAATCTTTGAGGCGCGGGTAGTGGCCGGGTCCGTGCGGGTCGAGATGCGCTTTTTGGGTGGCGTGGAAATGGGCGGTGTCGTCGTCATATTCGATGCAGGGATTCAGGTCGGAGCCGCCGCCGAACCACCAGGCATGTGGGGTCCAGAACATCCGGGTGTTCATATGGACCGCAGGCACATGCGGGTTCTGCATATGGGCCACAAGGCTGATGCCCGAAGCCCAGAACCGGGGGTCGTCCTTCATCCCCGGAATACCCTTGCGCGCGGCCATCGCGTTTTGCGCGCGCTCGCCCAGCGTACCAAAGACGGTTGAGACATTAACGCCCACCTTCTCGAACACGCGGCCCCCGCGCATCACCGACATCAGCCCGCCGCCCGCGTCGGAGCCATCGTCAGACTGCCGTTTAGTTTCTTTGACTTCGAACCTTCCCGGCTGAGAATCCGAGAAGGGGCCTGAGGTGTGGCTGTCTTCCAACGCTTCGAAGGCGGTTGCGATGTCATCTCGCAACTGGCGGAACCAGGCAGAGGCGGTGGCTTTTTCTTTATCAAACATTGGGATCAGTGGGCCGGGGCTGCGACAGGGTCCAGCAGGGTGCGGCCTCCGTCAATGGTTAGAATTTGGCCTGTCATGAAGCCCGCAGCGTCCGAAGCGAGAAATTGCGCGGTTTCGACCAGTTCGTTCGGAGCGGCAATCCGGGAAAGCGGAGTATGTTTTTCGATGTCGTCCCGGAAATCTCGGTTTTCTTTCAGCGTTGACTGCAATGAGGCGCTCATGACCGATCCCAGCGCGATGGAGTTTACGCGAATACGGCTGGGCGCAAGTGCAACCGCCAACGAACGGGTCATCTGATCCAGCGCAGCGGTCGAAACGGAATAGGCCATCAGATCGGGATGGGTGCGGCGTGCGGCAATCGAGGACAGGTTGATGATCGACCCGGCAGGGTTCTCATCGTCTCCATCAGCCTGTTTGATAAATCGCTTAGCCACTAGTTGGCTCAGTCGCAGCGCGGGCATCAGGTTCTGGTTCAGCAATGTGCGCACGGAATCGTCATCGGTGTCCAGCGGGTCCGACGGGATCACCTGCCGCGCACCATTGATCAGGATATCAACCTGATCAAACGCATCTAGCGTGGCCGAAAGCAGATTGGCTATGGTCAGCTTTTCACGCAGGTCACCGGCGAAATAACGGATGTTGCTGTCATCCGCCTGTTCGCCCAGCTCATCGGACAGGCGCTTTTCATCCATATCGGCGAACATGACATTGGCGCCTGCATCAGCAAAGTGCCGTCCGATGGCCAGTCCGATGCCGTTGGCACCCCCGGTGACGATTGCGGTCTTGCCCGCGATGGAAAAGGACATGCGAATCCTCCTGAGTTCTGGCGCAGGTTAGCGGGCCTCAGCCCCGAGGGCGAGAGGCATGGAAAACCTTGAAGCGGTTGTCTCCTGCCACTTCGTCAACACGGTCGAAAGCCTCGGCCAGCGTGGTCTCGTAAGGCAGGTGGCGATTTGCAACCATCCAGAGTTGACCGTTGCGGGTGAGGTTGCGTGCAGTACTGGTGATAAAGCCCTGGCCCAATGTCGGGTCGGCGCTGCGCGAGGTGTGAAAGGGCGGATTCATGATCACCATGTCCAGCGGCTCGGGCGCGCTCCATTTGGTGGCGTCGGCCCAGTGGAACTGCGCACGGGTGTCGGTGACATTGGCGCGGGCACAAGTAAGGGCGGTGTGGTCGGCCTCAACCAGATGCAGGCTGCGCAAGGTGTCGTCGATCAGCATGGCGGACAGAAAGCCCCAACCTGCACCCAGATCAGCGATGCGCGTGCCGCGCTTGGTTGGCAGAGACTTCAGCAGCAGGGCCGAGGCAGGATCGATACCATCGGCGGAAAACACACCGGGCGCGGTATGGAAGCCGTCAACCATTTGGTTTTCAGGCGCAGCCCAGTCGGCAAAGGCGTCCGCATCAGACTGAAACCAGAAAATCTTGCCATGTGCCTTCGAGATTGGACCCTCGATCGCAACCCGCTTGCGGATATCTTTCAGCAAACTGTCGACGCCATCGGTTTTGGCCCCGTCCACCACGATGACCCCGCTGGCGCGGCTGCAGGCCTGATGGATCAGCGCCCGGGCCAGCGCCTTGGCGCGCGGTAGAAACACGACCGCATCCTGGCAAGGCGCGTCACTATTGGGCGTAGCGACAAAGCCCTGCGTGGCAAAGTGATCGTGGAACGGTTTGAACGGCTGCACCATCTGCGCCTCGCGCGGAAGGTCCGACAAATCGTGGTCCGGGGTAGGCGCCAAAACAGTCAGCGGTTGCGACAGGCTGAGCCCGCTGTTCAAGGCTAGATCAAGGCGAGAGGACATGGCCGCGCGTTATTCTTCGCGTTCCATGGTGCATTGCAGCGGGTGCTGATGCCTGCGCGCGAAATCCATGACTTGCCCGACCTTGGTCTCGGCAATCTCATGGCTGAACACGCCAACCACGGCGACACCTTTCTTGTGGACGGTCAGCATGATTTCAAACGCTTGCGCATGGGTCATGCCGAAGAACCGTTCCAGCACATGCACCACGAACTCCATCGGCGTGTAATCGTCATTCAGCAACAACACCTTATACAGCGGCGGCCGCTTGGTCTTGGGGCGCGTTTGCACCAGGACCGACGTGTCGTCGTCTTCGTCGTCCTTTTCAGACATGATCCACTGGTGTTTGCGCATTGCTGTAAGAGAATCTCGATTAACACTACGAATTGTTTCCCGGCTTATATAACGTCACGGTGGCCAGAGAAAAGAGCAACCGGACGGAAATGCGATGCGGGACAAGCTGACAACAATCGGGTTCGATGCAGACGATACCCTTTGGCATAACGAGCGTTTCTTCCAGCTGACTCAGGCATATTTTGCCGAATTGCTGGCCGATCACGCCGATCACGATCACCTGATGGAAGGTCTACTTGCCGCCGAAAAGCGCAACATCCAGCACTATGGGTATGGCATCAAGGGCTTTACCCTGTCGATGATCGAGACAGCGATTGAGGTGACGGAAGATCGCGTACCGGCGCGCGTCATCCGCCAACTTGTTGAAGCGGGGCAGGAGATGCTAGCACATCCCATCGAACTGCTCCCCCATGCGCGCGAGGCCATCGAGGCGGTGGCCGAGACGCATAAGGTTCTGCTGATCACCAAGGGCGACCTGATCGACCAGGAGCGTAAGCTGGCGCAATCCGGATTGGGTGAGCTGTTCGATGGCGTCGAGATCGTGAGCGAAAAAACGGCGGCGACCTATGCGATGATTTTTGACCAGTACGGTGATGGACCCGACGCTTCGATGATGATCGGAAACTCGATGCGTTCTGACGTGGTGGCCCCAATCGAAGCCGGGTGCTGGGGCGTGCATGTCCCGCACGGGTTGGTATGGGAGGTCGAGCAGGCCGAGGTCCCAACTTCCAACCCACGGTTCCGCGAGTTGAAGGATTTGGGTGATCTTTCAGCTTTGATTGATCAGATTTCCTGACCTGTTGCCGTTTGACATCAGTCACAAAAAATTCGATGACACGGCTTGCCTGAAATTCGGCACAATCGCCGGTATGGTGTCCGGGCGCGCATGAAGCACCATATGTAGCGTGAATCTGATTGTGTATATGATCCACTCAAACGCAGCTTTCAGTTTCTTTAAACCCGTCCCTGTGTTAGCCTGAAGAATATCAAAATAAAAATTGCTGACCGGGAAAACCCGGCGGCGCGAGGCAGACAGAGGCAAAGATCGTGCAGATTCGGCGGACAGTTCCGGCCCGAATGGGCTTATTACTTATAGCATTTCTGTGGCTGCTTTCATTTGCACCACTTCAGGGCATGGCGGCCCCTTACGCGGCCATGGTGATCGACGCACGCACCGGAGAAGTGCTGCATTCCCGCAATGCCGACACGCGGTTGCATCCGGCATCTCTGACCAAGATGATGACGCTGTATATTGCGTTTGAGGCCGTGCGGAATGGTGAGATCACGTTGGACACTCAGGTGCGCATCACCAAGGCGGCAGCGGCTGAGCCGCCCTCGAAGCTGGGTTTGCGCACTGGGCAGCGAATCGCGTTTCGCTATCTGATCCGGGCGGCGGCGGTGAAATCCGCCAATGACGCGGCAACCGCGATCGGCATAGCCCTCAGCGGGTCCGAGGCGGCGTTTGCTCGTCGCATGACCCGCACCGCCAAGGCGATGGGGATGAGCCGGACCACCTTCAAGAATGCCCATGGTCTGACCGAGTCGGGGCATTTGTCGACCGCGCGGGATATGACCACGCTGGGCCGTCACCTGCTGTATGATTACCCGCAGTACTACAACCTGTTCTCGCGCCAATCGGCGAATGCCGGGATCAAGACTGTACCGAACACCAACCGCCGCCTTTTGGCAGCCTATCGGGGCGCCGATGGGATCAAGACCGGCTATACCCGCGCTGCAGGGTTTAATCTGGTTGCTTCGGCCAAGCGCAAGGATGAACGTATCATCGCGACCGTCTTCGGTGGCAAATCAGGTGCATCGCGCAACGCCCGGGTGGCCGAGCTTTTGGATATGGGTTTCCGCCGTGCCCCCTCGCGTGCGCCAATCCGTAAGCCCGCCCGCCCGGCCTATGCAGGGAATGCTGGTCTGGGTAGTGCACAAGTGGTCGCCCAAGCGGGCCCGCCGAAAAAGAGCCTGCGCCCGGTGTTGCGCCCAGTGGCGAGCGAAACGGTTCAGGTCGCGGGGTCGGTCGCCGCAACGGCTGAAAAAGACAACACCCGGATTCAGGACGGTATCGCTGCTGCGATTGCAGCAGCAGACATAGCACCGTCGGATGGCGCCAAGCCTTCCGAAAACGTGGTGCTGGCCTCGGTCGAACCGGCCAAACAGCCCGAGCCTGAACCCGAAGTTGTGACCCGCTTGTCCACTTCCGGCGGTCACCTTTGGGGCGTCAATGTTGGCCGCTACACCACACGGTATGAGGCCGAGAAGGTTCTGTTGAAAACTGCGCTGTCGGAAATGACCACTTTGGAAGGCACTTTGCGTAAGGTGAACCAAAGCTCGCGTGGGTTTGACGCGACATTTCAGGGTATGACCCGCGAACAGGCTGATCTGGCCTGTCGTCGGTTACAGGCGCGCAATGTCACGTGTTTCATGATCGGGCCGTCATAAGACCCGGCATTCTCTCCTGGATGGGCCTGGGCTGCGATGACCTCGCAGCCCATTTTTTATGGTAAATCAATCGAAGACGTGGCCGTGCTTGTACTGTTCATCTTGCCCGGCCGCCGCAGTTAAGGCTGCAACGTTATCCTTGGTGAAGAAACCGTCGTAGTGATGACAACGTTCGATGTATTCGGTGATCAGCAGCGTGTGTTTCGAGTGCTTTGAGAAGATCTGTTTCAGGTTCGGATCATCTTTGCATTCCCCGACCACATGGGCCAGGAACGGAACGCCCTTGTCTTTAAGAGTGTTGACCACGAAATCGACATTTTTCTCACCCGCGCCATGGTCGCCGTCCTGGATTTCAACCGCCATGTGGTGCAAGCGTCGTCCGAAATTACGCACAAAATCCTCGGTTGGCATCGGCAATTGCTCGAAAGAGTTCACGAATGAAGGCGTGTTGTTTGCAGTAAAGACTTTGGCAGGGGATTTCTTGTCGTCATCCACATTGGCATTGCGATTCACATTGGTCGACGAGTTCATGTCGAAGATGTTGTACGCCCCCCAGAAGTAATAAGGCACCATGGTCAGAAATTCGAGGATTGCGTCCTCACGTTCCCCGGCCAGAATGCGTGTCGCCAGATGGTCGATCCCCAGCATCAGTGGTGAGATATTGCTTTCGGTCCCAAAAGCGGCGGCCTGATCCAGCTTGACCTGTTCCGCATCACTCAACAGCACACGGTCACCCAGTCCCAGACTGTCTGTGTCGTTGAAATCCAGCGTGGAATAGCCGACGCGATTGCACGTGAAATCCGATGGCGTCGTAAAGCGGTATCCTTCCAGCGTGTAGAACGGATTTTCGGTGTCCCCAGAATATTCGAACCGAATATTCTGATCCTCCAGCGTTCCAGTCAGCGCCTTCAGGTCGGTGGCACCGTAAATCTCACCTACATATCGCGTCTGCGGCTTACCGCGCGCCAGCGGGTACATACGATTGATACGCGGGATGAAATCCTCGAATGCCGGGCTGAGCGGAGCCATCAGGATCAGCGCCGGATAATCGGCATGTGAATGCATCACCGAGAACTTGTGTGTCTGTCCCAAATAGCTTGCGGTGTGGCGATAGGGGGTCATCACATAAAGCTCGACCAGCGTGTCAAACAGCGCATCTGTCTCGACCTGAATGACAATGGCCCGCATCGCACCGACCTGATCCGCAATGCCCGAGCTGATGCGGCGCTCGTAAATCCTGGGAAGATATTCGGTGAAGAAGTCCGAGTTCTTCTTGTCGCCCCTTGGCTGGTAGGACATCAGATCAAAAGACATAGGCTCACCTCCTTGCGGCGCGTTGCTTGGATTTGTGGTAGTCAGATCATGCACTTGCCGCGATGCTAGGCGCAAAGCTTCGCTTGGGCAACAGCCTGTTCAGAGAAGCATCAGATGGAATGCTTGGTTTACACGTGCGAATGTGAACTTCGGGTCGGGCACGCCTAATCGGCAGTAATCCCGTACTTGAAGGCTAAGTCGCCAAGAACTGTGCCTTTCTGTGGTCCGTTTGCGTGAAAGAAACGTCTCACATTGGCCTGATAGAAATGCGTCACACAGGTTTTGGGAGTCGATACGTCGCCTATCGATATCCCTTCAGAGAAAAGCATGTAGCCTTTGGTGTTCCCAATCGGATTGAAAACCTCGTGGCTGAAGGCTTTATCGATATTATCGGATTTCTGGAAAACATGATTAAGAAGATCGGGCCCGAATGTAGTCTGTCTGCTGGTCACAATTTCGCGGCGTTCGCGGCCAGAGAATTGTCTTGCCTTTTTGGCGCGGCGCGGTGGAACCCAATCGGGAATAGCCTCGGGGTCCAGAGCAATCTCAAGCAGTTCTGACAATTCCTGAGACTCCGAGGGGACTCGCAGAACATTGTTGTTCAATAGCTTCGATTCCGCGTCCGTCCTGGCAAGAATGATATCCGTATCCGGCAGGGGCTGAAGCGCCACGCAATCGCAATCTGCCCAGATATAATTAGTGTCCCGCATTAGAATGAGCCTGAATATGTCGGATGCCACACGAGGAGTCGTGCCAAGCTTGGTCAGAATCTGCGAATCCAAAACCTCCCGATAGTCTCGGAGCGGAAGGTCGCTCTCGGTTTCGCGCAGCGACTCCTCGCAGAACAGTTCTACGGGATGCCCGATTTCCTGAAATGTTTTGATCGCGACTTTGTTGAACCATGGCAGTTCATTGCCAAGCCACAGAAATCCAACTGTTTTCACCGCCACCTCGATCGAAGATTTAATGCATCCGGGACATTCAGGGAATGTTGGTCAACATTAGTAGCCATGTTCGCGGGGGCAAGTAAGAACGCACTTTCTGAATGAAATAGCATGCTTGTGCATCTAAACACGGCCATTGAAGCTGAGATAGATCCGAGCAGGCGAATGATCGATCAAGGATAAGCGCAGTTTCAGGTAAATAACATGACGCTCTAACGGATGAATTTTGTGACCTCGACTCCGCCCGCGATCAGGTTCTCGCGCACCGAGTGCGCGATCTGAACTGCCGTCGGGCCATCACCATGCAGGCAGATCGTATCGATTGAGGTCTCAAGGCGTTTGCCGGATTTGGTGATGATGGCGCCTTCCTTCACCATTTCCAGAATACGTGGTCCGGCCAGCGCCGGATCATGGATCACGGCTCCCGGCAGTGACCGATCCACCAAAGTGCCATCGTCATTATAGGCACGGTCGGCAAAAATCTCGCCCACCCATTTGCAGCCCAGCTCGCGCACCGCTTCTTCTTGTTTGGTGACCGCCAACACCATGATGATGATGTCCGGGTCCACGTCCAATGCACCCTGATAACAGGCCCGCGCCATATCGATATCGACCGAACACATGTTGGCCAGCGCCCCGTGCAATTTCAGGTGACGTACTTCGGTGCCCACCGCCTTGGCCATACCGATTGCC
Organism: Ruegeria sp. AF2; assembly: GCF_056542025.1. Classification (NCBI taxonomy): domain Bacteria; kingdom Pseudomonadati; phylum Pseudomonadota; class Alphaproteobacteria; order Rhodobacterales; family Roseobacteraceae; genus Ruegeria; species Ruegeria sp. AF2. Next base: position 481,483 of record NZ_JBQFZC010000004.1, read on the forward strand.
GATCCAAGCTGATAACGCACCAGATTGCGCAAACTGTCATGGGGCACTTTCATGTTTCGACGCCCAAATCCCTGCAGATCAGGAAAACCGGGATGCGCACCGATGCCCACACCGTTCTGGGCTGCCAGAGCCATGGTCTTGGCCATCACATCAGGGTCACCCGCATGAAAGCCACAGGCAATATTGGCCGAGGTGATGATCTTCAGAAGGCTTTCATCATCACCCATCTTCCACGGGCCAAAGCTTTCGCCCATATCGGCATTCAGATCGACGCTCGGCATCGCAATAACTCCTTATTCGGTGGCAGAGATCATTCCGCTGATCAGTTGGTAGGACAGGAGGTCCGGGATGTCATGTGGATCGCGGACCAAGGGTTCAACACGGGCGGGCAGGCGGGCAAGATCGGCCTTAAATGCGGCTTGCAGCGTGATGGCTTGTTCCAGTGTTACGAATTCGAAGCGCACCTCGCCTCCCGCCGGGGTCTGTGCAGCGCGGGGCAGATCACAGGGCAGAACGGTTGCGATGCGCGGGTAACCTCCGGTGGTCTGGCACTCGGGCAGTAGGATGAAGGGCGCACCGGTGCCGGTCATCTGTATATCGCCGGGGGTTATGACTTCGGACAGTATGTTCAACTGACCCTTTGCCGCGAAGCCGTTACCGTCGCTATCCAGCTGCATGCCCATCCGGTTGGCTCGGGCACCGCGGCGGAATGTCGTTTGCGTAAACCGTGCCAGCGTCTCGTCATCGAACAGGGCGGTTTGAAAGCTGGCCACAACCCGCAACGTCCCACCTGAAAACCGATCCTCCGAACGCAGCTTCAGGCCGGTCTTGCCATTTTCCGTCGAAGGCAGGTGATCACCCGCTTGAACGGCGCGCCCGATCCTTGCGGTCAGATGGGCCGCGCGTGAGCCGAGCGTCATGTCGGTCCCGATCCCGCCACCCAGATTCAGATACCCGTAACTGCCCTGCAGCACCGACCCGACTACCAGCCGCTGCCCAGCCTCCATCTGATGCGAGGCATTCCACAAGACGGGGCTGCCATCGATACTGGCCTGCATCGGTGCGCCGGTCAGCGCGATGGCGGTTGGTGCGGTTGCCTCAAACTCACCACCCATCCCTGCCATTTCGAGGGCGGCGCTCGTTGGGGTGTTACCAAGCAACGCGGCCCCTTCATAAAGCGCCGCTATATCTGCGGCACCCGAACGCGACAGGCCTTGATCCAGATACCCGGTGCGCCCTTGATCCTGAACCGTGCAAGCTGGGCCGATGCGATGGACGATCAGCGTCATGTCGTGATCTCCTCGCAACTCGCACCACCAGAGCCATCAGTGCAGGTTGTACGGATATCCTCAAGCTCTTCGCGCGTGACTGAGATGAACTGCATCTCATCACCGGGGTTGAGGGCAAAACTTCGCCCCATGTCCGGACGAAAGCAACGAAACGCGGTTTGTCCAACATGACGCCATCCGGTTGGGGTTGGCCCCGAGAACAGGACAAATTGCGAAATTGCCAAAACCAACGCCCCTTCAGGTACCATCGGCGTCAGCTCTTTCAGGCGTGGAATGTTGAATTCGGGTCCGAGTGGCCCGAGATAAGGTTGGCCCGGCGCAAATCCGATGGTTAAAACCCGCACACGCGATTGGCTGAGACGATCAATGGCGTCCGCTGGTGACAACCCTGCTGCCAATGCCGCGTCTTCTAGCTGTGGCGCAAGATCGGAACAGTAGACCGTCGGCACTTTCCAGAATCGTCGCCCCGCAGGCAAAGATGCAGCGTACCAATCGCGACTGACCAGCATAGCCCGCAGCAACTCTTCGATGTCCCGATGCGACAGGCTTAATGGATCAAACCTAATAAATGCAGATGCCAGCGAGGCCGAAGTCTCAAGCACGCCGTCAATCTGCTGCGCCTCGACTGCGCCCCGAAACGCCAGGGCGGCGCGGTTGGACGGCTCGGACATGGTTTGCGCAAAGGTCACCAACAGACCGTCAAATCCAACGGTTCGCAGCAAGGGAAACTTAATGTCATTCGTCATATCAAGGTCACAGGCGTATCGGGTTTGCTTTGAAAAGACCTGAGCCTATCCATAGACAATGCGCAAGGCCCTGTAAGACCAACTTGCATTGCGCCTGACGGCGCCGATATCGGGTGCGATTCCGGGATTGGAAATGAATCGCTGATTGCCGTCGAGTCGGTATAGTCTTGTGGGTGACTGTAGTGTTCTCACTATATGTTGGGTTTGAACCAACAAGCACTGAAACCTAGGCGGTATATCTGATGTGCTTGAAGGATGATTTTCGCCGATTTCTATGAGGTGAGTGCCACTCAACTGTTTGAAACTATTTCTTAAAAAATGAATTTGAAGTTTTTTGCGATATTCTTGAATTTTCCACTTGCGCGTTGAATGCGTAAGGCATAGAACGCCCTTCACCGGCGCTGCTGAGGTGCTGGGACGCGGTGGAAGCTGCGGAGACGCTCGGGAGAGACTGGGGGCATCTGAGGTTTTTGATTGGGCGGTGGCGCTGAGAGATTGG